>JBBDYG010000014.1:0-48863 GCA_040901765.1 Pirellulales bacterium | reverse complement strand
GAACCAGCCCTCACGCTCGTCGCCTAGAAAACGACACTTGTTCAACGGGCTGTTAGGACCGTTCGGCCATCGGATTTCAAAAACTTCGTGCAAGTCGATTGCCCTGAGAGACTTCGCTGTGGGCAGTCGCCATATGGACGTCCGACTAGCTGAGGGCAGGCGTAAGATTTTTACTTAGCACATATATGCGTCAGATACGAAGCGATGTCGCGAAGTAACAGCAAAGCGCGTCGGAGGGAACTCAGAGGCGTCGGCTTCGCTCTGCGACGTCTCGATGAGGCTCTGATATGTGAAAGAAGGTCGAGTCACGCACTTCTACGCCGAGCATCGGCTTGTCGACAGGTTTACAAGCCGAGCCCGAATCTCTAAATAAATGAGGTGTCATATGGAAGAGATCAAAGTTCACGTTTGCAAGTATCCCGACCGTGCTAATCTAGTATTGCGATTTCTCTGCCCGCTCACCGGCAAGCATGTAACGAAGTCGGCAGGGACTGCCAGCAAAAAGACGGCATTGTCCGTTGCTGGCAAGTGGGAAGCTGAGCTGCGCGAGGGGCGGTACCAAAAGCCATCGAAGATGACCTGGGAGGCATTCCGGGAATACTACACGCTGCACGCCTTACCGGCGGTATCGCTGCGGGGCGCTGAAGCCTACGAGTCGACCCTCAACGCGTTCGAGCGCCTTTGCAATCCGCAGAGGCTCAGCGACGTGACAACTCAACGGGTAACGGGTTTTGTGTCCGAGCTACGCAAGCTCCACCGGAGCGAAGCCACGGTAGCCTGTCGGCTACGGCACTTGAAGTCGGCAATGCGGTGGGCCAACTCCCAAGGATTGTTGCCGGTACTGCCCAAGTTCGATATGCCCAAGCGGACGAGTGGGGCGAAGGTGATGCGCGGCAGACCCATCACCGGTGAAGAATTCGATAGGATTCTCGCAGCCGTCCCTAAAGTCACGGAGAACGCTGCCGCTGACTCTTGGCGATTCTACCTTCGCGGGTTGTGGGAAAGCGGCCTGCGGCTGTCTGAGAGCCTGACGCTGCGATGGGATGACGCACCTGGGGCTATCGTGGTGGACTTCACCGGGCGCCGGCCGATTCTGCGCATTCCGTGCGAAGCTCAAAAGGGGAACCGCGACACGCTACTGCCCATGACTCCAGAGTTCGCCGCGCTTTTGCAAACCGTTCCCGAGCACGATCGCCGCGGGCGAGTGTTCAGGTTGCTGGCGAACGACGGCACGGCACGCCAAGCAAGCACCAAGGTCGTCGGCACAATGATATCCAATATCGGCGAGACGGCGGGCGTCGTGGTTGATGAACGCGAGCGGAACGGCAAGACGATCAGGAAGTACGCCAGCGCTCACGACCTGCGTAGAGCGTTCGGTCAACGCTGGTCGCGGCGAGTCATGCCGACTATCCTTCGGGAGCTAATGCGGCACGAAGAAATCGGCACCACGATGAAATACTACGTGGGCCAGAACGCTGAATCGACGGCCGACGCGCTTTGGAACGCGGCAGGTAACACTTCAGGTAACACTGGTCAGGAAGCGGCTAAACCACGCCGCAAAAAAATGCGAAGTAGCCTGAAAACAAGGCGTTTGCGAGCGGAGGGCAAGGGATTCGAACCCTCAACCGGTTGCCCGGCATCTGATTTCGAGTCAGACCGCTAACCATTCGCTTACCCTCCGGATGGTTGTCCAAATTTACCCGGCCGCGATGGCGGCGGCAAGTCGCGCGGCAAAAGCTCGATACAACCCGCGCCACCGGCACGGTTCGATCCGATCGTGCAGAAGAGCGGGTCAAAGGCGAATTTATGGGTTCGCCGCACTAAATGCCTTGTAAGCCGAAGCAACAAAACCTTTGCCACCACTCGCCTCGCGCGACGATAGCTGACATAGCCCGCCCCCCCGACAACAATCGTACTCGAAGGACTCGCAACGCATGGAACGCACCATTCGCATTGTCACCCGCGGCACCAACGGCGAAATCCGCAGCAAAGACTACAAGCATACCGATTCGATCCTCAAAATGCATTCGCAGATTGGCATCGACGACTGCAGCACCGACTTGGGACTGCGCGGGATGCCGATCTTCCGCGGCCTGATTGGGCCAATGCCGGAAGGAAAGACAATCGTCCGTTACGAAACGCCCGAGGTGTTTGAGACGCTTACGAAAGAATGGGGTTCGGCAGTGATTGGTCGGTCCCGCCGTCGTAAACCAGCCGTCGCGGATGCTCTGGCTTCGCCCGCTTGAGCGGCGTTAGCGCTTGTAGCGTTCGGAGACTGGCGCTGGATTGCCGTACGGCGGCGTCGCCGGCGGGTCGTTCGACAACTGCTGGCCGCCAAAGTCACTACGTTGCCAACCGCTAGTTGTCGGCTGACTGGCAAGGCTCGCCGCCGGTTGAGTTGCCGCGAACGCGCGCGGTGCCGTTGAGGGCGTGACGCTCTGGGCCACTTTACTGATGTACTCTTCTTTCACGGTCTTGTAAGTCGTGACCGGCACTTGCAGGGTCCGCTTCTCTTCCACCCAATCGGTTTTGGCAAGCGGAACTTGCACCGTGGTCGGACGAGCTTCCCACCGCGTGACCGGGGCATACTCGTAAGTCCAATACGGCTGAACGAACGGGTTCCATCGTCCAGCCATTCGCGGAACCAGTTGGTACTGCGTTACCGGCGTGAGATAGGTCTGCTGGTGCGTTTGGTACTGCGTGCTCACTTGCGGACGGTAATATTTTTCTTCGCGAGTTTGGTACTCGGTCGTCGGCATGGAGCGCTCCACGACTCGCCGCGTAACCTGGTAGGTCACGCCATCCACCACCTCGGTCTCCGTTGTCACTTGTCCACTGGCGCTGCCAGCAATCAGCACGGCGCTACCCGTAAGCAGGGCAATCCCGCTGGCGAAAATTCTAAATCCTGGTCGTTGTTTCATGGCCCAAATTCCCTCTCTGGCCGGCTGGCGCCGTCGCCACATCCGACTGCCTGTCAACTTCCCTCGTCCGTGCCGTCGAGACGCACTCATTTACTACCTATCGGCGCGTTACTGACTGCATCATCAGTCCGGCGCTAGTGCTATCATTCGCAACCGACTCATCCAACGCCGCGAGACACTTGCCAAACCAGCCCAAATACATGAATTTAAAGGCATCCTCGGCGGAGCGATCATGTTGAATCTTGAACTATTGGCAATTCTGCGGTGTCCCGACGACCGTTCGCCGCTGTCGCCAATCGACGATGGCTTGCTATCGCGGCTGAATCAGAGGGTCGCGGCGGGAGCGCTTCGCAACCGCGCGGGCCGAACCGTTGAACAACCGCTCGACGGCGGGTTGATGCGGCAAGCCGGCGATTTCGTCTACCCGCTGCACGATCAAATACCGGTGCTACTTAAGGACGACGCAATCCCACTCGACCAGCTCACGTGAATTGGCTTACGTAGTTCAGCTTTTCCAAGCTGACAAAGGAGGGGACGTTCCCATGCCCGACAAAACCCTCTTCCAGCGCATCGCCGATCGCGAGATTCCGGCCGACATCGTTTTCGAGGACGACGTCTGCCTGGCGTTTCGCGACGTCTCGCCGCAGGCGCCGACGCATGTGCTCGTGGTGCCGCGAAAGCCTATTCCGTCGCTCGACGCGCTCGTGGACGAAGATCGCGAACTGGTCGGCCATCTTTACATGGTGATCCGCCAACTGGCGGCCAAGTTTGCATTGACCGACGGCTACCGCGTGGTCGTCAACTGCGGTCGCGACGGCGGCCAGTCGGTCGATCATTTGCACTTTCATCTGCTCGGCGGCCGCCCGCTCAGCTGGCCCCCGGGCTAATCGCCAAGGATCAAGATTCTCTACCACAACGGCACGAAGATCACGACGAAGAACGGATCGACTTCTGCTTCGTGCCCTTCGTGTCGTCGTGGTCAACCCTACCCCGTTGCGATTTCCGGCTTTACTGAGTACCTTGAATTGCGCTTACGTCCCGGTAGCTCAATTGGATAGAGTGTCGGCCTCCGAAGCCGAAGGTTAGTGGTTCGACTCCACTCCGGGATACTCCACCGCTCTTCTTTACTCGATTGATGCAAGTCGATGCAGAACTTGCCCGGCTGTGGCGAACTGTCCCAATAACTCTAGACCTTGGTGCGATTTCGGCCCCAACGCCGGCACTACGAATGGGCCTCCCGTCAATGCGAGGTGGTGCCATTGGCAACATTTGAGGAGCGGGCCGTACGGCACCATTTTCGGCACCTCTTGGCACCATAGTCGGCACCTCACTTAGCGAGGTATTCGTATCATTGCCCCCTGAAATCGGGCCATCGGTGCCGGTAGCAAGTAGGCGATTTAACTCCTTGTCATCGCCAGTTCTTGATGCCGGAGGAGAGGGAAGCGACTCAATGGCTGCCGTTTGGTCGTGCAAACCTACATGCGTATATACGCCAAGAGTGAGCCGCACGTCACTATGACGCGCGAGAGTCTGGGCCATCTTCGGCGATAAGCCGGCTCGTTCCAAGCTTGTGATAAACATGTGGCGGTTTGAATGAAAATCGGCGAAGAGACCGTCTTCGCTTCGGTACGCTAGAAAGTCAGATTCAGCTCGTTCCTGTTGTGCCTGAACCGTCTTTCCATCCTTGATCCATTTAGAGCGAGCAGCTTCGAGATCCAATCGCATCATCTTATGGGTCTTCCTCTCTTTTCCGCCGGGAACTCGCCCCGAAATCGGGAATAGTAGATTGTTCGCATTTCGCGAGGGCCTTGTCGCCACCCAAGCATTGAATCGGTGGACCACCGCGGTATGTAATATTTGCGTGTCCTGGCGTTTTCGCTTGCTGTAGCACGCTGCCACGGTCACTTTCGCTGGATCATCGTCAAATTGAAATGACTTCAGGGTGAGACTGCCGATCTCACCCTTACGAAAACCAGTCCATGCTGCTAGCACATACATCATCGCTCGATCCGGACCAGGAATCGTCTCAATGACCCTTCCCGTACGGGCTGCTTCAATCAGCAGAAAGAATTCCTCAATCGACAATGCACGCCGGTCGTGTCTCCTATCCGTGCTAACATTCAATTTTGACACGTGGGCCAGCGGGTCCACGAGGGAACGGCGTTCGCGCACTAGCCAACGTGTGAACTGCTTCGCTGACTTCAGATAGTGATTATACGTCTGGGCGCTTCGTCCCCTTTCACGAATTCCGCCAAGAAAATCAAGCGCCTCACTGGCTGAGATATCGCCAACTAGTTTCCACTTATTGGATTCAATCATGCGCTGGAGCTGCTTTGTGGCAGTTTGAACCTGCTTAACTGACACCTCTTTATTCTTAAGGTAGCGCCTGAAATCTTCGGCGTGTTCGCACAACGGTCGCTTCCGTTGTTCCTCAGTAGGATCGATCAACCCTGCTTTTTCACGCTCTTGTTTTCGAACGATCTCATTGAGCATAGTTTGGGCTGCTGTCTTATCGGCTGCCAGTGGAACGCGCCGCTCGCAACCAGTTGCGTCACGGTAGCGACCCCACCACTTTCTCGACTTAGTACGGATCCTCTCCCCGCTCTGTGAATCCTTACGAACGATTGGTTTCTTGTAAAGGTTTGCCATCTCGATCTCCAAATTCAGGCAGCCCGATGTGGGCGGCTCACGTCACAGTTTGCTCGTTTTCGCACCGCCATCAAGCTATCTTCGTCGCAACTTTCCGAAATCCGATAAACCGCCCACATTTTCCGCACGACGTGCGAATTCGGCCGTCATCCGCCGAGGACTCGACCCAGTCTGACTCGATGCACTCGTGCGTTGCGGGACCGCCGTACTCTGCATTCAGATGCTGCTCGAGTTGGTCTGGTTGATCTGGTGGCTCTGCGTTCGGTCTTCGTGGTGCGCTGTTGCTTTGCTCCAACACGTTCTCAGGCATGGAAGGCAGTTGAGATGGTTCAGACCAACCAGAGCCACTAGAGCCACCACCGTCGACCAAATCCGGGCGATAGCCTTCATTGGATTGCATCACATCAGCTACAAACCACACCGATGTTCCATGCTGATCTCGACTGTCGATGGCCTTTCCACCCACTACTCGACCGCGCAGATTTCGCAGCTTATTTCCCAGCGACCGCGGCCCGGGAAGCTTTCCTGCCGGTGCCGGACATAGGTCAAGGATCGCGCTACGGAAAGGCTCGTACCCTTCCGGCGACTGTTCCAAACGCTTTAGCAACGTCGCTGCAGTGAGACCCGTCTTACCAGAATCAATTTCCGACCATCCCTGTACGATTGCTCGAAGCGCAGCTGCCTCCCGGTCCGACGAACGCGCCAATTCCTCACGCGTCTCGCCGGGATCAGGCATCCCAATCCAAACCAGTGCCTGGCGAACAAGTTCCGACCACTCTTCAAACGATCCCCACGCCTTTAGGTTTTGGCTTGGACTGCCAGCCCGGCAGTAGGCATATAGAATCGTCAACGCGGCTGCTAGCAGACGGGGACGCTCGTCGCGGACCCAGCCGAGAAGGTTTGCGTGCTTGAAGCCTATACGTTCTTCAGGATTCTCGAGTTTGGATTCCAACCGAATATGACACACGCGACGGCTGGTGTCCGCCAGCAGCACGACATTGTTCCCAGTCGCTGCCCAGGTCGTCACCAGCGGCATTTCCACGATTTCGGAGCGACCAAGGATGCGATCCTTCCAGACGGTGCCGGTTAGGGCAGCATCAAGCGATGCGCTTCCAAGCTCGCCCGCAATGTTGTCGATCAAGACTATCTGGTCGCCCCCGAGCGCGATCGCGGTGATCCGTTTGCGCATTTCGTCGTCCTCTTTGGGACACGACATACGAGCGATCAGGCGACCGGTGACAATTAACGACGCCGCATCTGCCAACAACGATTTGCCACTTGCCCGAGTATTGGCATCGATCAAGAAAAGTGGGTTTGGCCCCGCAAATGCGTGTCGTGCCAACGGGGTCAACACCAGCGCCAGCCAAGCGGCACGATGTGCCTGCTTGACGAAAGGAAAATCGCAGACAACTTCGAGCAAGGCATCGCAAGCGGCTCGGGCATCATCGATTGACGGGGCATTGGGGACACGAATAATTGGCCCAGTCGGCTCGTAGAAGAGGCCCGTCTCACTATCATAGCCCGGCAATTGCAACACGGTTCCATTCGGCCGAAGAATGGGGCTGCTGATGACACCCTCAAGATGTCTCAAGCCAGGCCAATAACCGCGTGCCGCCACAGCGCTGATGCAGAACGCCGGGGGATGCACGTGTAATAGCTCTTCGCCTCCCTCGGTGTCTTTCCGTTTTACAAATCGAGCGACTGCTGTCAGACGCTCTCGCAAACTTGCTTCCTTAATAATGACGACGCGTGGAGCGTTGGCTGGTCGCTTGATTCCCTTGAGCGTTCTTGGGCTGTGATCGTGGAGAATCTGGACGAGTGCGCCGCCGCGCTGAAATATCAAGGGATCTTCGGCAAGCGCCTGAATCGTGTGGTCGTTTACGACGTGCTCGTTAGGCGTGATCTCGATCTCGGGGCGGCTTTCGACTGAGCAGCCGGAGTTTCCTTCCGGTTCCCAAAGTTGCGCGTCGTCGATGGCTTGCAAGACCAATTCTTTGCCTTCGGGACGTCGTAGGATGTCACGTACATCTTCACCATCGCTGTCTTTCAATTCTGCTGGCAAAACAGCAATTCTTACCGATTTCACGACCCCCCGCAGAACGCGCGCCGAATATTTGGCGCCTTCTTCGCCGGCACAATCGCGGTCGGGAATCAGCACAATGTCCACTCCAGCGAACAGCCGAACGAATTTGGCTGCCAGCCGACAGGTGTTCAATCCACACGCGAGGTTGCCCAAGCCGTGCAGCGCTGCCGCATCTTTGACGCCTTCGACGAGATGCCACACATCTCCGGTCTGTGGTAGTCGAACCTGGGCATCGACGTGTGGAAGGAAAAGCCCTGCCCGTTTGCCTTTTGCGAATATACCCTTGCTCTGGCGAGTACCGGTCTTTGTAGATATGGAGAAGGTTGTGCATTGCTTGCCGTCTGGACCGTAGCACGGAATCTCAATTGCCGTTGTGGTGACACCCTTTGCACCAAACGCCCGCAACGATTCAGCAGTCACTCCTTTTTGCCGCGCAATGGAAGCGATGGGATCGAGCGGCGATGCCTGGCCATTTTCGTCGGCGCTCGGTTTGAAAAGTCCCAGTTCGACGAGCAGGGCAGTCGCCTGGCGGCGATCACCCGTTACAACCTCAGCCAGCTGAAATGGCGACCACTTCCCGCAGCACGAGTAGCATTGAGCCACACCCTTTTGCGTGTGCAGCCGAAACGCGTCGCTCGACTGGCACACGATGCACGGTCCCGCGAGGTCATGTCCTTCGCGTTTGCAAAGTGCTAGTCCTAAGCGTTCAGCAAGCATGACGCCCGTTTCACTTTCTGGATTAGATACGATCAGCATGTCCGTGCCTCCCATTCCGCACGGCGCGGGCAACCGGCTTCAATCCAATTTCGCAGCTCATCGAGCCGCCACAGGGTGGACCGCCCGATTCGAACGGGCTGGGGGACTAGGCCGGCGGAATCCCAGCTTCGCCAAGTGCGAAGCGACTTACCACAAAGCAAAGCAGATTCCCTAGCTGAAATTAGTAGTTTTGAAGTTGCACAACTTGGCTTTATCACTAATGCGGAAACATCTTGATTCTGATTTCTGACCATCGCCTAGACCTTTGCGCGATTGCTCGGGCTTATCAGAACCCTTTGCACTTCGGTGCATGTTCTGAAATCCAGCCCAAGCCATGTACGTGAGAAACATAGTCAGGATTTTCCTAACCTTCTTCCGACATGATGGCGACATCGCGTGTAAACGCCAGCGTCAACTTCGGTAAATTGACGGATGTTGACGGATATTGACGCAATTAGTTGACGCTTGAATTGCCAGTCGTTGGTGACAATTGGAAAAGATTAGTCACGACGACAACAAGGAAGGTCGCCAATAGAATACTTTGACCGATTGTCCACTTGGTTTCCGCCACTTGCGACCAGATTTGTCGATCCCAAATGTACCGTCGGCATTTTTCTCACCGGCATTCCGCAACGTTCGAAGGCTATCCACTTCAACGCTGTCGAGTTCCTTGACTTGAGCTGGAGTTAGCCAGTCGTCGTGGGAAGCGTCTAAAGCTGGTATGGTCCGTTCGACCGCGCTCACACCGACGACTTCTATTTTGGTAGATGATCTCTTTGAGTTAGAAGAAAGTTGTTTGCTGTTTCCGACCGTAGCGGCAATGAGCAGAGGTAGTCCACGGATCTCTTCGATGACTTTATCCAGTATTGCGTGATTTGGTTCAAGTCGCACCAAGCGCCAATTGGCAGGTTCGCCTTCAGCGATCTTTACTGGTCCATCCGGTATCAGGCGCCCATCGTCGAAGCGTGGACGGGGATCATCGATATAACTCGTGGTGCTTCCCAATTCTTCGCTGACAACGTCAATATTGGAGCGAGGATGAACAATCAGCCCGCCACACTCGACTAGTTCCCAGATAGCCCATACAGAGCAGCGCAATGTGTGACCAGATGTCTTGACAAGACTCACAGCTGTGTATGCATCGATTGCATTCCCCTGTGGAATGTCTCCGAAGATAACACTCGCTGATTGCTTTGCGGCGATAAACTGGTCTTTCATCGCTGGTTTCGGCAGGTTCGGAATGGCAAGTGTATACCGAGGACGATTATCTTTACTGTCGGCCATGACTGACTCTCTGACTGCAGGGATACGCGGGGCACGTCTCCGAAAAGTACATCCGCCGCTACACGATGCCATCGCGGGAAGAGAAAGAGGCGACGCTTGAGGAATTATTTGGCTGAGTGCCGTAGTTATGTTGCCACCCACCGTCCGTCAGCAAGCTCCCGTGCGCGGCCCAACGAACCGAGCGTCTCCAGTAGATTGCTGATGAGCTCCATGTTCTTCTCGGATCGCTGAAACTTCCCCGCGACCTCCGCGTCTGAAGCTGGGCCGCCAAGCGCAACCAGCGCCCCCTGCACCGCCGCCGCCTGCTCGGCCAGCGACTTTGGCCAAACCAACTTCTTCGCCTTCCCTCGCTTTTCGACCTTCCCCTTCCCGCTTTCCGTCTTCCCTCCTTCTGCGTCGTCATCCTCGACAACACTCCGCTGTGTCTTCCCCTGTGGATTCTGAAACTCCGGCCGGAGCCAGCGAATAATCCCGCGATTCTCTTCCTCGGCCCGCTCATGGTTGAGTGCCACCAATCGCTCCAAAATCTCCTCGTCGCTCAGATCGACGGGCCACCCATACCCCTCGGCCACGGCCGCGTCCAGGTCGTCATGAATCTGCAGCAGTACGCTCACCAGCCCTTGCTCGTGACATTTCTTCTCTTTGGCCGTTAGCGCCTCGCCGCTACGCAGCTTTTCCAGTACGTTGTACATGGAGGTCATCGTCAGCGTCGGATGCAGTTTTTGCTGGCGCTTGCGGTGCTCGTCAAGCTGCTCGCCCAGTCGGCGAATTCGGATTGCCTGCTCCTTGTTTACCAGAGGAAATGGAAATGGGTCAAAGCAAAATGTGTTCTGGTATCGAGGCGTATTGCCCTTTCCCATTCTTCCCCCCGCGGCGACTGCCCATTCGACATGAATGCGAGAATGAAGAATCGCAAACAACAAAGGGTCGTCCGACGCGATTGCAACAATCCCCCCGTCAACAAGGTCGCGGGGCCATTCCAACCGACGAAATATGCAATGCTCTGAGACTTCGCTTATGGCGAAGTAACTTTTTACGGCATTAAGCGCTTCGCGCATTGCGGGACGAGGTCTTCCGAATAGCCACCACTTTGTACGAAACCCCGCGTCCGAATTCTGGGCACGAAATGGAAGCACATTGTCAATGATATGTTGCATCAGAATCGACGACGCGGACCTAGCTTCCTCTTCGGTAAGTCCAAAAAAGTCGATGACGTCTCGATCTTTTCTCGTCTGCGTTATGTCCTTTCCTGCCCAGTAGTTTCTTAAATACTTGTGAGCACGTTGATCTTTGGCCTGAAAATCAATCGAAGTACTTCGGTCAATCTGGAACCCTTCCCCTACCAATTTGCATCCCTGCCAACACAATCCGTCGTTGGCATTGAGGGCACCAACCGAACGGGGGTCAACGCCAACACGCAGGGAGGGCGTGATGTAGCCAACCTTCTCCTGAAAAACTAGCGTCGCTTCGCCGTCATCCACTTTGGCAATCTCAGAGATCAAAGTTGACAGCGCTCCATGCTTAGAGTTGGTTCCCCGAGCCTTCCTACCCACAGTCATCGCGATTCGAACTGCAGCACAGAATTGGGTGTCGACCCAAGGATGATCTGGAACCGCGAAGTTGAGCTCTAGTGATTCCGGGGAAATCCATTGCTTGGTCAGTCGACGGTTGTAGTACTGATGAATGCTGTTCGTAGTGATGAAACCAAAATGCTGTGCACTCTTTGCCGTGACACCTTCGGCGGCCTTATGCCACCAATACATCACGAAGTCCACGGAATTCGGTATGTCGTCATAAGCTTTGTATAGTGCATCGACGTAGCCCGTTCCCAGATCGGCGCGCATTTTCTTGTTGCCGATGTAAGGTGGATTTCCGACTATGAAGTCAGCAGTCGGCCACTTCGATGCTTGAGGATTCAGGTAAACATAGACTGGTAACCGTGCTGACTCGTCCGGAACCTCCTTCTTCGTGACCGGATGCGGCTTGGTCGTTTTTCCATCCCACCGCGTGGTTGGCTCTCCGTTCACGTCCAAGACAATTTGCCTCTCACTCCACGACAACACCGCATCCCGCCGTTCAATATTCTTAAAATCCTTGATGACCGGTTCGGGCGGCGTCGCCTTCCCGCGCGTGCGAAAGTGCCACTGCAAATACCCAATCCACAGCACCAGCTCGGCAATCGCCGCCGCGCGCGGGTTGATCTCAATCCCCAACAACTGATGCGGATCAACCGTGTGGTTCGTCTCAAACGTCATCTGCCGGTGCGCGATAGACTCGTACACCGCGAACACCTCGCCTTCCAACCGCTTAAGGTGCTCCAGCACGACGTACAAAAAATTCCCCGAGCCGCAGGCCGGGTCGAGCACCTTCACATCGCAGAGCCGGTCATGAAACTTCTCGAGCTCAGCGGTTGCCCCTTTTACATCGCCCTCTTTGGCCAACGTCACCGCCGCTGCCCGCGCGGCGTCCCACTCCTCGCGCAGCGGTTCGACCACCGTCGGGATCACCAACCGCTCGACGTACGACCGCGGCGTATAGTGTGCTCCCAGCTTATGGCGCTCCGCTGGGTCAAGCGCACGCTCCAGCAGCGTGCCAAAGATCGCCGGTTCGACGTCGCTCCAACTCTGCTTCGCCGCGTCGATTAGCAAATCGAGTTGATCACGATTGAGCGGGATCGCATGGCTCTCCGCGAAGAGCCCGCCATTGAATTGCAGCAAGTGCTTCTTCAATTGCGTGCTGTAGCCGCCCGTATTCATCGTGCGCCACAATGCTTCCATTTCAGGCACGAAATGCGCCGGATCCTTGATCGCGCGCAACACGTTGAGGAACTGATCTTTCTCCTCCCCGAGCAGCTGAATGTCTTCCGCAAACATCGTGAACAAACACCGCATGAGGAACTGGGCCACGTCTTCCGGGTCGTGACCTGCGATCTCAAGTGATTTCGCGAGTTGCGCGAGCTTGGCAGCGATCTTCCGCGTCACCTTAGCCGTGCGTCGCGCGGGGTCGAGGCTTGCCGAGTCTTCCCACACTAGCCGCAGTTGCTCGCGAATGTCGGCTTTCGTCAGATCGGCGAGCTTAATTCGATGCGTAGACGGATCGGGAAAGGCCGTGTAGACGCCTCCCGTTTGCGAGAACTCGGCGTACAGCTCGATCGAGTGCCCAACGTCGATCACCATTAAGAACGGCGGCCGCCCTTCACTCACCGGGAGATTGCGCGCGTATTGTTCGGCCTGCCCGCGGGCCCGCAGCATCGTATCGTCATAGGCCTTGGTGCCCCGCTCGCCGTGCCCGCCTTTGCGCTTCTTGCGGGCCGCAATCGCCCTTTCCGAAAGCAGCTCCTCGGCATCGTGCTTCTCGACGCCTTGCTTCGTCTCGCAGATGAACGCCCCGCGGCGGTAGAGATCGATGCGCCGCGTGCTGTGCGTCCCGTCGCCGTTATCGAAGACGACGTTCTTTTCGAACACGTACGCGTTCGCGTCTTCCTCGCCCACCGTCGGCTCGGGATGGTCCACGCCGAGCACATCGCACAGCTCCTTGAGGAAGGAGACGTAGTTGGCGCGTTCGGCTCCCTCCGATTTCCCCCAGCGATGAATGAACTTCGCAATTTGGTCGTCGTCCATGGAGTTGAAAATCCGCCGAGGGAATGTGCGAGTGGTCGCGGTCCAATATAGAGGGCACGCTGGCCATGTAGAAGCGCCGACATCGTTACTCAGAGCGACTAAAAACCGAATTGAGTAAGGTTCCGGCTCATAGCTAGCCCGACTGGCCAGATTCACATCCCCTAGAAACTGCGCGAATAAAGCTGTTTCAGCGGTTCACGATATTCAGTCCCACGCGTTTCTAAGTAGACGCGCCCATGCCGATTGGTGCGAGCGCGCTGAACGCTTCGCGGGCAGAGTGACTACGCGGAAATACATCGTCTCGGTCGCTGCGGACGCCGCGGCAAAAGTCGGGTCTCTTTAATTAGGTTCGCCCGTGGAACAGAGATGAGGGAAGAGAGTGGGGGGTGGGGGCGAGAGCTGGGGCCGCTCGTCTTGCCCCCACCCTGCCGTGCGCCAACCGCCTTAGATGGCCCTGGACATCGTCGCAAATAAATTTGAGTAAGGATCGATTCCGTTGCACGATTCCCCATAACCTTTATTTTGGAGGATGTTGTATGACTATTGAAAATGACAAAGAGCCGATCGCGGCATGAACTCATGCGCCCTTCGCCATGCTTCGCGAGGAGCACGGGCGAACGCCTACCGCGGCGTCAATTGTTACGGCCGCCGGTGATGCCGCACCGGCCGTCATCGTAATGATCACCGTTACATGCTACCACGGCAGCGACCAATGCGGCATAATGGCGAACGCTTGTCCTGAATTCTACGAGGCGCCATGTTTACCTTTCTACACGCAGCTGACATCCATTTGGACAGCCCGCTTAGCGGGCTGGACAAGTATGAAGGAGCGCCGATCGACGAGATTCGAAACGCCACCCGACGTGCGCTGGAAAATCTCGTCGTTGCCGCCATCCAAGAAAAGGTCTCCTTTGTGGTCCTTGCCGGCGACCTCTACGACGGCGATTGGCGAGATTGCAACACCGGGCTCTTCTTTGTTTCACAGATGGTTCGTCTCAAGGACGCAGGGATTCCTGTATATCTCGTGGCGGGAAATCATGACGCGGCGAGCCGAATGAGCCGCTCGTTGCCGCTGCCCGCCAATGTCAACGTCTTTTCGACCGCCGCCGCGCAGACCTTTCGGCTTGAAGAACTCGACGTCGCCCTCCATGGGCAAAGCTTCGAGAATCAATGCACGACCAGCGATCTCGCCAAGGACTATCCGGCACCCGTCGCCGGCTGTTTCAATATTGGCGTCCTCCATACCAGCCTGTCAGGACGTGAGGGTCATGGCAGTTACGCTCCCTGCTCTGTCGAGTGCCTGCGCGTCAAGGGTTACGATTACTGGGCGCTCGGTCACGTCCACAACCGCGAACTCATCGGCACCGCGCCAACAATCGCCTTTGCCGGGAATCTCCAAGGCCGGCACATTCGCGAACCAGGCGCCAAAGGATGCCTGCTCGTTAACGTGGCGAACGATCACAGGGCCCAAGTCAGATTCAAGGCCCTCGACGTCTTCCGCTGGGAGTCGATTGAGCTCGACGTTTCGGAAGCTCACGAGGTGAACGACATCATGAATGCCGTCGCAACGCGGGCTCGCGAGGCACGTGCGGCCGCCGAGGGGCTGCCGCTGGCGCTCCGGCTGACGCTGACCGGCCAATCGCCTATTCATCGCGCTTTGCAGGCGGACCCACGACAGATGACAAATGAGATCCGGGCACTAATCGCCGATGTGGGATCCGGAAGCATCTGGCTGGAGAAAGTTCGCCTGGCCGTCACGGCGCCCGCTACGAAATCGTCCCCGGCCGATTCGTTGGAGGGGCCCCTTCAAGAAATCGCCACTCTCTTCAGCGAGGCTCGCTCATCCCCGGAGAAGCTCGCGGAGTTGGGCGAGGAATTAAGTGACCTGACGCGAAAACTACCCCCTGAACTCGCCCACGCCCTCCCGCTGACCGACCACGAATGGTGGTCGGCCGTTCTCGATGAGGCCGAATCGCGATTGATGTTGCGCCTGGGGGCTGGCCATGCGAATTGAAACGCTCGAATTGCGAGCCTTTGGACCGTTCACGGACTGCACCGTGACGCTTTGTCCGGGCATGAACATTCTCTACGGACCGAATGAAGCCGGCAAAAGCTCGGCGCTGCGCGCTATCCGAAGTTTGCTGTACGGCATTCATACTCGCTCCGCCGACAATTTTTTGCATCCTTATGAAAAGCTGCGACTCGCCGCGAGATTATCGCGACGCGACGGCCAGACGCTCGAATGTTGCCGCCGCAAAGGGCAGAAAAATACGCTCCGCGATGGAGCCGACGATCAGCCGCTCGACGAGGGCATTCTCGACGGCTACTTGGGCGCCGTAAACGAGAACTTTTTTCTGTCGGTATTCGGTATCGACCACCAACGGCTTCGCCAGGGTGGCGAAGAAATCGTTCGGGGCGACGGCAAGATCGGCGAGTTGCTGTTCTCGGCGGGAGGCGTCGCTGATCTGCGCACCCGCCAGCAGGAAATCGAGGACCAACTCAACGGTCTGTTCAAACCCGGAGGCCAGAAGCCCAAGATCAACAGCGGCGTCGCCGAACTCCATCGACTTCGCACCGAAGTCAAACGGCTTCAAGCATCTGCTGACGTCTGGAGCGCGCACCAGCTAGAGCTGTCGCGCGTCGTTGCTCGCCGGGCCGAGCTCGATGATTCGCTTCGACAGACTCGGGCGATCCGCGACCGCCTGGCTCGCATTCAGTCGGCACTCCCAACGCTCTCCCAATGGAGAAGCGAGTTCGATGAGCTCTCAACCCTCCAACAGGTTCCTTCACTGCCCGCAACATTTGCCGCGACATTGCATGTTGCCCTGCGGCGCCTCCATTTGTCGCAAGAACGCGACGTGGAGGCGAAGAGTAACCTCGCCAGGTTAAGCGAAAAACTTGCAGCGGAGACCGTCCCCCTGGAGCTGCTCGCGGAAGAGGAAACGATACAAGGCGTGTTTGCCAAATTAGCCGTCCATCGCAAGGCGATGGCCGACCGCGTCAAGGTGTTAGGGCTATTTCAGAGCTCCGAGCACACGGCGCGAAATATTCTGCGGAAGATGGGCCGCTCCGGCGCCCTGGAGAACATCGAGCAACATCGCGTCTCGGAGGATAAACAGGCGCACATCCAAGCTTTGGGAAATCACTATCAGGGCATTTTGGAGAAGCATCGTAGCGCCAAGCGGGTCCATGATCGCCTGCAGCGCAATCTGCAGGAGGAGCAAGCCCAATTGAGCGAATGCCCGACTCCGGTCGACTTTCAAGGATTGCGGCAGGTGGTTGCCGCCACGCAATCCGACAGTCGTATTGAAGAGGAGTCCAATGAAGGGCAGTTGCTCCTACAACAACGTACGGCCGACGTAGAACTCGCACTCCACAAACTTCCGCTTTGGACCGGCACGGCGGATGAGCTCCAGCACCTTACCGTGCCGTCGTCCGAGACCATTGAACACTTTGAAGAGTTGTGGCGGACTTTTCAAACCGAAGAAGCGGCGCTTGAAGCGCGTGTTCGCGAGGTCACGAACGAACTCGACCAGTTGAGGCGGGAGCAAGCCGACATTGAGAAAGGGGAGGAACTTCCAAGCGACGGCGACCTGCTCCTGGTACGAGAAGAGCGCGACCATGGCTGGTCACTCGTATTCGCTGCTTGGCAGCAGCTGCCGCGGGAGCCTGAGGAGGTTCGGCAGTTTGTCGAGCGATTCCAGCCAGCGGGTGATCTGGCCGCCGCTTTTCCTGTCAGTGTCCGACGCGCCGACGAGATCGCCGACCAATTACGTCGTGAAGCAGATCGCGTCGCCGCCAAGCTCCAATTGGAAGCTCGTATTGCGTCGCTTCAGGAACATCTGGACGACTTCAGCCGGCAGCGCGAGTCGCTAGCGCAACGACGCGAGTCAGGGCAAGTCGATTGGACGAGCCGTTGGCGCAGTACAGGCCTCTTGCCGCTATCGCCCCGCGAAATGCGAGGCTGGCTCCGCCAGTACGACTCAAGCGTGGAGCTAGACAATGAATTGCGACATGAACGCGCTTGGGTCGAGGGTTTGCAATCTCGCTGTAGCGCGGCACGCCTACAACTCGGTACCGCGCTGCTCGCCGTGAACCCCGAGCTACCACTCGATGCCACACCTCTCGTGGAGCTCGTCGACCTTGCCCAACAACGACTCCAAGCCTTGCAATCACTCGCCGCCCGTCACCAGCGACACACCGATAGTCTTGTCCGCCTTCGTCAGGAACTAGCGGTCGCGCATGACGACTTTCAGGACGCTATGGGGTCGATGGCTGCTTGGAAATCGAACTGGGGACCCTGCATGCAGCAGTTGGGGCTGCCCGAGGAGGCGACTGTCGAGCAGGCAAATAGCGTTCTGGCAAACCTGACTGAGTTATTCCAAGCGCATCACGAGGCGAAGGGCTTCCGCGTTCGGATCGACGGGATCGATGGCGACGCGCGCCGGTTTACAGAGGACGTCGGCGCCCTGGCGGAACGGATCGCACCGGACTTGACTGGACAGCCCGTTGAGCAGGCGGCCGCTCAGTTGCATTCACGTCTGCTTCAGGCCCGCGATATTCGGCAGCGCGTTGATGCGCTGACGGCGCAGCTGGACGAACAACAGCAGAAGCTCACTGACGCTCGGGCAGCGATCGCGGAAACGAACGCCGAACTGTCCGCCCTATGCGCTGAGGCCGGTTGTGAGATCGTGGAAGGCTTGGCCGCCGTGAGCGAGAAATCCGTTCGAAAGCGTGATCTCCAAGCGCGCGTAGCGGGTCATGAAAAGCAGCTCCGTTTACTCAGCGGCGGTCACACCATTGTCGAGTTTTCCGCCGAGGCTGGTGTGGAGGACCCTGATCAACTCCAGCCGCGCGTGGAGGAATTCGATCGAACGATTCAGAAGCTCGAGCAGGAACGAGACGAGCTCCTCCAAACGGAGCAACATGAAACGGACGAGCTCAAGAAAATGGACGGCAATGCGGCAGCCGCCGAGCAGGCCGCGGAATGTGAGTTCCTCGTCGCTCAGCTCGAATTGGACGTTCGCGAGTACGCCGCCACACGCGTCGCTGCGTCGTTCCTTAGCAAGGCCATCGAGCGCTACAGGAAGAAAGCCGAAGGTCCAATCGTGACCCGGGCCAGCGAAGTCTTTGCGACTATTACGTGCGGATCGTTCAGCGGCCTGCGCACAGACTTCGACGAAGCGGGACATCCCGTGCTGCTGGGGGTCCGTCCAGGAGATGAGGCCGTTCGGGTAGGCTGCATGAGCGAAGGCGCCTGCGACCAGCTCTATCTGGCCCTTCGGATCGCCACCCTCGAACATTGGTTTGAACATCACGAGCCGGTCCCATTCATCGTCGACGACGTACTGCTTAGTTTCGACAACGAACGTGCAAACGCCGCCTTGGCGGCGCTGGCGAAACTTGCCAAGCAGACGCAGATTATTTTCTTCACACACCACGATCATCTCTTGACGATCGCGAACTTGGCCACCCAGAAGATCCTGAAGGAATCGGAGTTCTTTCTCAGCACCGATTGGGCGACTCGGTAGACAGAGGTGGCAAGGTGACGAATCCGCTCCGTCGCCCCCTCGTACGTTTTTGATTCAAAAACTTCGCAACGCATATGGTCTGCAACGCCGCGTCAGCAGATCTCACTTTTTCGGGCGCAGATGACCCTAGCGATTATCGCCGATTATTTAGCAAAACACATCGGTATGCTTACCAAAATCCGAAAGTGGCTTTCCCGACAAGAATTGATACACTACTGCCATGATGTCCAAAGAACGAATTGCGCCCGCCAATGTTACAAGCCCGGCATCTACTGGACAGGCAGGCGGAGCGTTTGAGCAGCACGTCGACGCGTTATTTCTTTCGCTTCTGCTCGTTCATGGCGTTCCGCCCATTTTAAAGGACGCAGTAGTTGAAGAAGTGCATCTTCAAACTGCCCATGCAGGATGGCTCACGGACGACATATTGGTACATGGTCGAAGCGGCGATGGCCAAATCTCAAAGCTTGCCCTTCAGGTGAAGCGATCCCTCACTATCAGCTCCACGGACAGCGAGTGCGTTAAAACGTTTTCAGGATTCTGGATGGACTTTCATGACGCCTCTCGTTTCAATAAGGAACGAGACCGATTGTCGGTCGTCGTATTGCATGGGACGCAAATCCTGATGCAAAACTTTGTACCTCTTCTTGATTGTGCCAGAGCAAGTCGTGACGCCGCTGATTTTCAAGGGCGTGGCTATCTCAGCAAGAAAGCACAGACTAACTGCGATTCAATCCGAGCCATTTGCGCCGCCGCAAATGGCTCGCCTGTCACAGATCAAGACTTATGGGAGTTCCTAAAGTCTCTCCATATCTTGGTCTATGATCTTGCTACGTCGACTGCTCAAGCAGAAGCACTTATCATCACGATGCTTTCTGCCACTGCCGTCGGACATGATAAAAGGTCCGCTTCGGCAGCGACTTGGCATCATCTTGTCAAGCTTGCCGTCGAATCGATGGGCGTTGCAAAGTCCTTTTGTCGGGACGATCTTCCAAAAGATCTCCTTAGCGCCCATACGCCCGTTAATTCGGCACAGCATGAAGCACTTTCCACGCTTACTGCCCACGGAAAAACCGTTCTTCGGGGAATAAAGGATTCCATCGCAAAGGAAGTAAGTCTTGATCGAAAGAAGATTGAGACTCAAGTTACAAGCGCGCTTGCCCAAAATCGCGTTGTGATTGTTTCTGGTCCTGCGGGCGTGGGGAAGTCAGTGGTCGCAAAGAGGGTCGTCGAAAGGCACTCGCAGGAACAGTTTGTCTTTGCGTTCCGAGCTGAAGAGTTCGCAACAGCCCATTTTGACACTACGCTTCGGAACGCGGGAGTGAGCATCCCGGCCGAGGAGCTTATGGGCCTACTCGCCGCCCAAGGACGAAAGCTCATCCTTGTCGAGAGTGTTGAGCGACTTCTTGAACATGCAACTCGCGAGGCTTTTAAAGACTTCCTGGAACTGCTTGAAGACAACGCCCTCAGCCTCATCCTGACCTGCCGAAGCTATTCGCTTGAAATCGTCAGAACATCGCTCATCGCACCGCTTAGATTTCCGTGCGAGGTAGTAGTCGTCCCAGAGCTTGAGGATTCAGAACTAGATGAAGTGGCAGAAAGAATTGCTGCCCTTAAACGGCCGTTAGGAAGTCCTGCTCTCAGAAGGCTTTTTCGGAATGCGTTCCTATTCGATAAAGCAGCAATGATGGACTGGCCTGAGGGCGGCACACTTCCAGGTGACGAGCGTTCGTTTAGAAAGAAGTTTTGGTCTGAGGTAGTTAGAAAGGATTCAGAAACTGCGGGCGGACTCCCGCAACGCCGCGGGCGGGCACTGCAAGAGATTGCACTTCGCCGGGCCCGCGCTCTTACGCCCTATGCAGCATGCGGAGATCTCGACAGTGCAGTCGTAGATATCCTCAGACGAGATGACATGGTTGTCCACCCTGAAGAAACTAAGAGCCTTGCTTCAACAGCCCATGACGTACTTGAAGACTGGGCGCTTATTGGCTGGATCGATGAACAGTTTTACGCTTCACAAGGCGACTGCGACCGATTCCTTTCAGCACTTGATGCATGCCCTGCCATCCGTCGAGCTTACCGCCGGTGGCTTCAGGAAATGCTTGAATGCGAACCTGCGGACTCAGATCCCTTCATCGAGCATGTCCTTAGATCACAGAGTGTGTCGCCTCAATTGAGGGACGACACCTGTGTTTCAACGCTTATTTCAACTTCCGCTCCCGAGTTTCTTTCTCGCAATGAGGAACTGCTCCTTGCCAGTGACAGTGAGATTCTCATTCGGATGATTCACTTGCTTCGCATCGCTTGCGTGAAGATACCTTCGTGGATAAAGGACTCGGCTCAATCGTCCTTCTTTGTTCCTAGCGGAAGGTCTTGGCAAGCAATGCTACAGGTTGTGCAAAAGCACATCGATAAGCTACTGCCAGAATCGCGGCTCCTAGTCCTTGGTTTGATTGATGACTTTGGAAAGGGCGTTGCGTGGTGGGATCCTTATCCAAAAGGGTCCATTGAGGCAGCGGACATTGCCCATAAGCTGCTGCCGTTCTTTGAGGACTATGACTCAGAGGAGCAAAACAAAACAACGCTTGAACTGATCGCCAAGATTCCTCTCGCAGCCCCGAAAAAGTTCCTTGAGCTTGTCCAGTTAGCTAAGGGAACGAGAGAAGAACGCCGGTCATCAGAGGAGTTTGTTGAGATCGTTCTTGAAGGAACAACTAGCCTACCCGCGGCCAGAGACTTCCCAGATGAAATTATCGAACTGGCTGAGGCACGGATGCTCCTTAGTGAAAGCGAACTTCGCACCAGTCGTCAATTTAGCGACGCCCTTGGAGTTGACACGTCGTTTGGCATTAGCCACAGGCTGCATAGCGACTTTCTTCCGGCAAGTGCTTATCGCGGGATATTTCTTCCGCTCCTTAGGAATCAAACAGAAAAGGGGGTCGCGTTCCTACTTCGCTTATTCAATCACGTTGCTGATTGGTACACGAACCCACGATACCAAAACACGCTAGAGCCAGCCTACGAAGTCGAACTTACGCTTGCGGACGGCTCCAAGGTACAGCAGTGGTGCAACGGTCGATTTTGGCGGCTTTACCGAGGAACGTCGGTCGGCCCCTACGTGCTTCAATCCGCTCTTATGGCATTAGAGCAGTATATCCTAGAGATTGCCGAGGGCGAGTCTGAAAGCTTTGAACCGCTCCTAGACTCGCTTCTTCGCGGGAGTCGAAACGCATCTATCTCAGCAGTGGTCGCAAGCGCTGCAATCGCTCATTCAAGGCTTGCAGGGCTTACTGGTGCGTCACTTCTTTCGTGCCAGGAGTTCGTCATCCTTGATAAAGAGAGAGTGATTGCGGAGCACGATGCAGTCGTCATCGGCGGCTTGCTTGGGCGCTCTGACCACCTAGTGTACGACGACGAACGAAGGGCGGCGAACGCCATGCCGCATCGCAAGTCAGAACTTGAGATCATGGCGATAAACTTGCAGCTTGGTGGATTTGCCGAACGCGTTCAGGAAATCATCGACGACCACAAGAAAGCACTGCCAGACTTAAGCGAGCAGACAACGGTAGACCGCCAATGGCGACTTGCGCTGCACAGGATGGATCTCAGAGGACTTGCGGCGCGAGAAATCACGATTGAGGGGCAGGGTGAAAGTGGAGAGCCGTCCAAGACAGCTTTCGCCCTTGAGCCTCAAGGGATCGAGGAAGATATTCAGGAAATGATCGACGAGGGAGCGCCTGCTCACCAGCGATTCAATGAAGAAGTAGAACTTTTCAATTGGGCGTTTGGAAAGTCTCGACGCCAGATAATGGAAGAACCAGGCGACAACACCTGGGAGAAACGCCTTTGTCAGGCCAAAGTCTACGTTGAGAATAAATTGGAGGCGGATGTTGAGTCGCCGCTGACGTTCATAGCTCCACGGTACGCAGCCGCCGCAGTCGTTCGCGATCATTGGGATGCTTTGTCGCCAGAGGACCGCAATTGGTGCATGAACCTTCTGGTTGAGGCCCTCGAAAGGGGTGCGGATGATTCTGGCGATTACGTGCTCCTGTCAAAGAACATGATGGATCCGTCACGGGCAGCCGCGTTTTGTATGCCGCTACTCCTTGGAAAGAAACTTTCGCCTGAGCTTTCAGCCGTTGCCATGAAAGGGCTTGCGATAGCACTAACGCATTCAAACAAAGAAGTGATCGCCTGCGCTGCCGAAGGAATTGGTCATCATCTCTGGACCGATGACCGCGATCTTGCGATGTTCCTTACTGCCGCTATGGCACGCCGGGCCAATGAGATTGACAGACTCCTTCGAGAGGACAGAAAGATCCAATTCATAGGACGTTCGGGCTATTTTCCAATTGTACTTGAGATAAACGGCCTGATCAGAAAGCTCATTGAAGAGCGAGGAGACATATCTGAAGACGAGATCGCAAATCTCAACATTCGTGGTGAGCAAACGCGATTTGACATTGATGTACTGTTATCACTCCTGCGAAATCCAGGCGATGATCCCATACCTCGCCAAATCTTTAAGAAGGCAATTGTCGCTCTAATTCACTGGTGGAAACTAGACAGACGCACCCGCCGCCAGACAGATCGCGTGCCACATGAGCAGCTTTCAACAATTATCGAAAGAACCGCACGCTATGCGCTGCAGCTTACAACGGAGGAAGCTCTTAAGCTTTGCGAGCCGATTCTTTCATCGGTAGACGACAACTACCAAGAAGTCGCAAAGTTTGTTCAGTACTTGAATACCTCGGAAGACCAGATGCGCACAGGCGAGAAGTTTTGGGCTCTCTGGCAGGAGTTTGCAAATCGTCTTAAGGATGCTGAGTGGCTAGTGCACCTGGATTCTGACTATCCAGGGTATGACAGCTTAATAAGCGCCATCTTTTTTGGCCCACCAAGCAGCAGAAAAAGATTTCACTGGTTACCGCTGGATGGTCATGCTCAAACCGTCGACGAACTTGCCCTGGCACTGCCAGCCCACCATCGGGTTCTCAATGAGTACGTATTGTTTCTCTACTACTTGGGAGAAAAGTCGCTGCCGAATGCATTCATAAGTATCGCTGCGATCGTCGAACGAGGAGATCCTAAAGCACTTCTATCCCAGTCAAATACTGTTTTCTGCCTTGACCGCATGTTGCAGCAGTACGTTTATGGATCGCCACGCATGTTAAAGCAAAATGCGCCCCTTCGCGAAGCAGTGTTAAAGCTTCTGGACGCATTGGTAGAATCGGGTTCAAGCGCTGCTTACCGCATGCGAGATGATTTTGTCACGCCGCTTGCAGGGTAAGCTGATCGCGACCATTCCCGCGCGGGGTCGTCCCGTCCTAGGCATCCGGTATATCCGAGCGGCTTTTGGAATAATGAAAACTTCCCGTCAGTTCGGCTAACAACGGCCGGGGGAACCTAGGTTTATTGACCGGGTTTCGCCTCCAAACGCGCCCGAAACTAATATGTCATTAGGGGCCATTAGTATGTCACTCAACTTGGGCAAGTTGGAGAAGCTGCGAAAAGCTGTCCCACCGTCTGATCGTCGACCGCTATGTGGAGGTAACGCGACGTAATGCTCACGTTCGCGTGCCCCGCCGCGTCCCGCACCTCGGCCAAGGTTCGCCCGCCAGCCAGCGCGTGGCTAATGAAAGTGGGCCGCCCGTGGTGAATCGGGAGCGTCCGCAACCGCTCCTGGCCAAGCACCTTGCAAGCCGTCCGAAATCGCTTTTGCAGCGTATGCCGCGATAGCGGAGTGCCTTCTCGTCCTGGCTGCAGCAAACCAATGAACAACGACTCGCACGCGGCGCCGCGTTCGACGCGATCGATCTTCCAAGCCGAGATGTCTTTGAGTGTGCCGGCGTCCCACCACAACGGCACCGTTCGCGGCCGCCCCCTTTGGCCGTTCCAGCTCGTATCTTCAGATGCAGCCGCGGCAGTTGCGCATGAATGTCCGCTACCCGCAGTTTGGCCACCTCGCTCGCCCTGAGGCCGCAGCACGCGGCGAGGCGGAAGATCACGAGGTTGAGCCGCGTGTTCTTCGACCGCGGTGCTTTGCGCGTAAGGTCCGCGAGCACGGCCGTAAGTTCGCGGCGGGCGAGAATCTTGGTTGGATCGGCCAGTCGCGCCGCATAGTGGGCGTTCACCGTCTTCTCCCGGTCAATTTGGGCAGTTTCCCTTAGCACGGCCTCAAACGGGGCCACGTGACCAGTGAGTACCTCGACTTATGCAACCTGGCAAGCGAGTTCGGACCCAGTTCGCCCATGTTGGGTCCGAGTTTGTGCGCGAGGGCGTTTCGGCAGGCTCGCTCATAACGCGCGGATTGCAGGTCCGAATCCTGTCCCCGCCACTTGAAACGCTTCTCTTCGAACGATCCGCTCCCCGCGGGTTAACGGAATCAGTCCGGACAGTTTGTCCGGGTTTTTCGTTATAACGCCAGTGCTCGGAAGGACTTGGGGGTTTGCGCCTCTCTGGCGCTTTGTCTCGCCTCAATTGCGCGCGACTTTTCTCGTGCCGAGTGAATTCCAGTTTCGGATGCCAAACCGGCCAAACTCTCGGTTGTCTCTGTCTCACCAGCATTCGGGTTATCAGGGTGTTCGGCCCGCTATAGTGGGCCGGAATGTGTCGTTCCGGCCTGGTAGGCGGGGCGGACGGTGTTCGAAATGGGGATGATGGGGTTATGGCGTAAGTGTCCTTTTCCAGAATCAACATATCGCACTCTGAAAGACGAGTGACCGCTCCTAAAATCCGAAAATCGACTGCTGATCGAGCGGTTGCCGCCGGATGAATCGGTTCCAACTGTGGGGCTCGGACACATCGAACGCTCAAGCGGCCCGGTGGCGTGCTCAAGAGTTATCATCGCGCCGGGGCTTGAGCATGCAATATTGTGTGTGATATGCCGGCCGGTGCTGCGCGCTGGTGTGAATGAGCTTCGCGCCGGCCTAGGAAAGCTTCGCAGGTTGCCGCTTGCCAATCCAGCAGTTGCGATTCTTCAAATCCCGAACCGCCTTCAATGCTCGAGTACCAAAGAACTTATCGTTGTTCGATTAGTTGTACAGGGCGGAGAGGATCATCGTGTTTTCGCCGATCGCCACGGAAGAGGGTGTACCGCGGCACCCGGGAACTGCCCAAGCAGGACGGGCTGCTCTGGGCCACTTCGTTCCAAGAAGGAGACGGCCTTCTGCCGGGCCGCTATCGAGCAATCGTCAGTTGTTGGAAGGGAAGTCGAGCAACGCTGACCCCAGCTCCTTTGAGCGACTCAACTATATCCCCCGTGGCTACGAACCGAGCGAGATCGTCGTTGCACCTACTGCGGAACGAGTCGAAGTGGCGCTTGACGTGCCGAAGAAAAAGTAAGCCAATGGATACCGTTCGTTTACGCGAGAGGCCCTTTCAAATCCTCGATCTTTAATGAACCGCGACGAAGAGGACGAATATGCATCATTTAATCATTTGCTGCCTGGTCGTTAGCGTGAGCTGCACCGGAATTGGTTCCGGGTCCGCGCTGGCGGCCGATGCGGGGCTCGTCGGCTACTGGAAGCTCCAGGGCGACTGTCAAGATTATTCCGGCAACAAGAATCATGGCGTCAGCCACGGAGCGGGGGCCGTCGACGGCCGGTTTGACGGCTACGGCGATCATGTCGAAGTGCCCGATTCGCCGTCCCTCGGGTTCGGCAGCGGAAATTTCTCTCTCTCTGCACTAATTCATACGCAAGCTGAAACTGACGACGTCTATGGCGATATTCTGAGCAAATTCGACCGCCAGCGCCGCCAAGGATTCAATCTCACGTTTGTCAACAATACCTCGGGATACAATTCGCCAAGCGATCTGCGACAGCTTTTCTTCGGAGTGGACGACGGCACCACTGGAGAATGGATCGATTGCGGCCATCCTGGTGGGAAATCGCACTGCAGCGATGCGCTGACCGTCTTCGACGGCGACCTGTATGTGGGGACAACCGACGCTCCCGACCCAGCCGACTGGGCTCGCGTGTACCGGTATCGAGGAGGTCACGAGTGGGAAGATTGCGGCCGCGTGGGACGAGGCACAATCCGCGGCGTTTACGCCATGATTGCGCACAACGGCGCGCTGTACGCCGCCACGGCCAGCTCTCACGGCGGGCCCAATGTGAATGTGGAAGATTTCGGCCGCGTCTATCGCTATCGCGGCAGCCAGGAATGGGAAGACATTGGCCAGCCGGGGGAACACTACCGCATCAATTCGCTGGCGTCGTTCCGGGGCAAGCTTTACGCCCTGGCGATCAACACGGGCGGCACCCATGGAGGAGTCTACGTTCACGAGGGAGGACAAACGTGGACGCAATGCGGCGACTTTGGCCGACCCCATACCAGCGGCGTACACAATGGTCGCCTCTATGCCGCCTTTCCCCAAGGTGAAGTCTTCGCCTACGACGGCATCACCTGGGAAAATCTCGGCAACCCGTTTGGCACGTTCGAACAATGCAACCAACTCCATTCGCACGGAGTGTACCGCGGCGAGCTCTACGTCGGCACCTGGCCGATGGGCAAAGTCGCGCTGTGGCGAGACGATCAATGGCTCGACGTGGGCCGCTTGGGAGACGCCACCGAAATTGTCGGGCTGACCGTCTACAACGGCAGTTTCTACGGTGGTTCGATTCCGCGGGCCGAAGTGTTTCGCTTCGACGGCCCCGAGCGATGGACCTCGGTCGGCCGGCTGTTCGACTTTCGAGGTGTCGAACCGTTGCCCGTCGGCAACTTCGACAGGGCAGTGGAGGATTGGACGCGGGCCTCCAGCCTGACGGTCTATCAAGGCAAGCTGTTTAGCAGCACGGCCACCTGCTATCGAGCGATGATCACCGAGCCGCGTGAAGACGAGAATCGCGGCCGCGTCTATTCGTTTGCGACCGGGATGGGACTCTCGCTGGACCGTGACTTGGGCGCTGGCTGGAAGCACGTCGCTGCCGTCCGTGATGGACGGACCATGAAGCTTTACGTCGACGGGCAACTGGTTGCCAGCAATGAATCGGAGATCGATCCGCTCGATGTTTCGAACGATGCGCCGCTGGAAATCGGCTTCGGCCCTCAATCGCACTGGTGCGGTAAGATTCGCGAAGTACGTCTCTACAACCGCGCGCTGGAAGAGAATGAAGTCCAAGCCCTGAACCGGGAGACAGCTGCCGCAAGCGTCAACTGACGATCGCGCTGATATCGATCAAGTGGAGCTGCCGCCCGCTGGCTGCTTCGGGCGCGTCAATGACGACCGATCGTCCATCACGACTGTGCCGGGGATGGGTATCACATCGCCACTCTCCGGTGTATTGAGGCGGAGCGCGAAAGTGCCCCAGCGGAATCTCGCGATCGGTCGGCACGTGATACAGATAGACATGTTGAAAGCCACTTTGCGGATAGGTGTCGTTGAGAATCCACTCGGTGTTCGGCAAGTAGGTGCAATGGCCGTCGCTGGTCATCGCGTTTTTGCCGACGACTTCGACCGTTCGGTTTCCGCCATCTTCAAATAAGTAGAATCCCATCCCGTGCGGCCGCTGGTTGGAAAACGCCAGGATCTGCCGCGGGTCGCGCCAGATGAAGTGAGACGTCAGCCCGTTGTCGTCGACGATTCGCAAATCCTTCCCGTCGGGCGTGGCAGTGAACATCCGCGTTTGCCGGCCCTTCGGGCCGGTCCAACGATGAAGAAAGATAAAGCGTGAGCCATCGGGACTAAACAACAGATGATTGAACTTATGTTTGGCACCTTCCATCGTGGCCATGCGCGGACCGAACGCGGCGATTTCCGCAAGCGACAGGATCATTTCCTGAGAGCCGGTCTCGAGATCGATCCGAGAGATGCCGGAATGCTCTGGCGCGAGCTCGTCGGCATACGGGTCGGCAATGCCGACGTATCCGTAACCCGGACGCACGTCGTTCAGCCGACCGAAATCAAGTGACACCGCGGTCTTGCCATCGGGGCTCAAGGCGTAGACCGGATGTGGAATGGTGCGTAACTTGCCTGAATTGACGTCAAGGATGCGGCAGCAGAAGTGATCGCCATCGCGATCGTTCCACAAGATTTCGCTGTTTGAGCCGGGAATCCATTGCAGCATGCTGCCTTGCTGCCAACACCAGGCCGAGCTGCGTCCCAGTTCGATCCAACGATCATTGTCATGAAGATCGACCATGCCCACCGCAATCGAGTCTTGAGGTGTCGGCGATCGATGCTCGAATTCGACTTCCATGCCGAGCAAGTATCGATTCGCGGCGTCGAACTGAAGCTTGTCGTAGTAGCCAAACCAGTGAAATTTAGGGCCTCGCGTGATCGTCCGTACGGGCGGCAGCTCCACGTTGGCCGCGTGTGCGAATCGGCGAAGCCCAGCCAGCGCTATGCCGCCAGCCATGGAAGCCTGCAAGATTTCGCGGCGAGTATATGAACCAGGGTGCATCGGTCGCTTTCATTCAAATTTAGGCCGAATCACTGATTTCTCTTTTGCGATGCGGTCCCTACGACCGAATTGCTGTAAAGCTGCTTCACATCATGCGGAACGAGTGCCCGATTATAAAGCCGCACTTCCCGGAGCTGGCCCTGAAAATGGCCATGCGGACCGAGGCCAATTCGCAGTGGAACGCCCGTCGATAGGTCGAACGCAGCATGACTTGATGTCGAACTCGCCACCAACTCGCCATCGACGTACAACTCGAGCCGCTTTCCCTTGCGAACCGCCGCCACGTGCTTCCAGCCTGCCCCCAGATCACGGTCGAAAGTCAGGCACAACCCTGTTTCGAAGGCATACACCTTTCCGCGGATGTCCTCGGGAAGCGGCGGATCGATCTTGGTGCGGTAACAGGTGGCGGTGCTCACAATGAGCTTGCCCTGATAGATCGCGAGGCTCGAAGCCCGCGACCAATCTTGCACCTCCTTCGCACCCGATCCGACCGGCACCGGCTCGAAGTTGGGTGGATCGAAAAGCCGGCGCATCGATGACCAGTCGTCTGGACCATCGTAGCGGAAGAGCTCCGCGCGGGGAATTGTGCCGGCGTAAAAGCAGCCATTGTACACCGCCAAACCGATCACCTCGGTGGCGTCGCCAAGCCGGCCCAGGTCGGCCCACTTTCCGTCACGGAGAACCGCTACCTTGCCCTTCGGCCAACTACCGATGTACAGCTCGCCTTGGTAAATGCCCATCGAGTGAATCTGGTTGCATTCGGCAAACGATCCGAGCGGATTGCCAAGGTTTTGCCAAGCCTGTCCGTCGAAGGCATAGACTTCGCCTTGCGGATAGGCCGCGAACAATTTGCCGTCATGCACTGCCAGCGCGTGGGGCCAACCGTTGAATTCGCCACACTCGTTCCACTTCCGGTCGCCTTGGTACACATAAACGTGCCCCGGTTCGGGGCCGATGTTGAACCCGGCTACGTATAACTTGCCGTCGTAGGATGCCAAGCTATTCAGGCGATAATTTTCGCCGGGCTGGCCGACATCTTCCCACGTCTGGCCGCCCAGGTAACGGTACACGCGGCCATAGCTCATGTCCGGCGGCTGCGGTCCGTGGCTGGAGGACGTGGCGGCATAGAGTTCGCCGTCATGCACCACCATCGCGTACACGCCGCGAGTGCGATCGGCGCCTAGGCGACCACAGTCTTCCCATTGTTGGCCCCCGCGATAGCGGTAGACGTGTGCCCAATCTGCCTCGTCCGCGCCATCCGTGGTGCCGGCATACAGATCGCCGTTGTAGACGGTCAGCGCATCGCTAATATTAGCTTGATCGCCAGGCCGGCCGCAGTCGGTCCATTCTCCGCTGGTGGCGTTGTCGACCCCGAAGAACAACTGTCGAAGGTTGCTCTGTGCATTGTAGCCGGATGAGTTGCTGCTCAGAGTTAGATTAAACCCGCGGCGGTGAACGGGATCGAATTTGCTCAGAAGATCGCCAAAGGCATCGGTCAAATCGGCCTGCGCACACAACTCCGCGGAGACGGAAAAGTCGCCGTCCGCGAAATGAAGACTCTCCGCATCCGCTACTTCGATGGAGGCGTCGCGACCGTTGAATTTGCTCGAATTGAGATCGACCCCTTGATTGCGTCCGTGATTGTTGTGTCCGGAATAGTCTTGGCAATCTCCCTGAAGCTTCCAGTAACCGACCAATTCTTCATCTGCGGCATGAGCCGATCCAAACGGCAGAAGAGTCAGCAAGAGGAATAAAATCAAGTGGTGTAGTTGCATAGATTAAATCTCAACCTTCGTAGATTGTATTCAAGTACGAAGAGCGGCATGATCGTTTACACATGCCGAACGGCGCAGTCTAAGGCTCGCGTTGATCGGTGAGCGAGAACTCGAAGCGATTGTCACCTTCGCGGGTCACGTCGGCTTCCAGCTCCGTTTGCGTGTTGTATCTGGCGGGGACGTACATTTCGCCCATGGGCGTGCCTGTTTCTGGATCACGCTCCGTTGTAGCCCGCACCGCCTCGATTTGAACTCGCATCTTGCCCGGCTTGGTGCGAAGCTGAAACTGGCCCTCCTCAATTATTCCACCGGCCGGCGTCTGGCTTGGATCGATTGGCTGTAGCACGATCATTCCGCTGGGCATTGGTGCGCCGTTCCAGTGAACGGTCCCCGTCGCCTCCACGAAATCGCTCGGCTGGGAGCATCCCGCTAGAACGATGAGCGCTAACAAGCCATGCAGTTTAGTCACGGCATCGCCCCCGCTTCATTGCCATTGCGACTGCCGAATCCCATATACACCAGGGGATCGATGTCGTTGGCGACAAAATGGAGGCTGCCATCGGCCGCCAGCATGTTCACCCCGCCCGCGTGATAACTGCGTGCCGACAAGTAGCCATCTTGAGCCAGCCATCTGCCGGCGCCGCCCGTCAGCGCAGGCGCTTCGGGAACCGGTTGTCGCGAGAGCCAATTGATCTTGTCGGGCACCGACGTGTTGGGCGGATACTTGGTAGTAAAATTTGCTCCGCCGCCGCAGGGGTTATAGTACCGACCGCGCATATCGTCGTCGACGACATCGGGCGAGAGGATCAGCTCGCTCAGCATCGCGGTGTGACTGGTTCCATCCGTGATATCTTTCGAGCTAATTTTCGATACGGCGAAAAAAATCCCGTTCAGCTTCGCGCTGTTCTTGTAGGCCGGAGGCCGCGCCGCGGGCGGCCCCGGATTGAAAAAACCATCTCCCGAGCAGGTGACATAATTGCCCGAGAAGCCCTGGCTGGCGCCGATTCCATCAAGTGACGGCGGCGGGCCGACCACGCCGCGCGTCGAGAACGTCCAGGTCTGTGTCTTCGGGCCGGTCGGATCGTCGGGGCACATCAAGATCGGGACGGGCGTGCTGCACAGCGGGAAATCGTAGGCAATGCCCCCTTTTCTCTGGTGTTCGGCGAATTGGCGAAACAGCTCGGACTCTTCGAAGTAGGGCATCGTGTCGTGGAGCCAACAGCGGCGGTTCTCTTTGACGGTGTACGGTTCGGCGGCCGTCAGGTGGTAATCGATCCAGTTGTAAGTCCCGTGGGGAAAGCGACCGCGCGAATCGTGATGGTTCATGAGGCCCAGGCCGACCTGCCGCATGTTATTGATGCACTGGGTCCGCCGCGCCGCCGCCCGTGCCGCTTGAACGGCGGGCAGCAACAGGGCGACTAAGATACCAATGATGGCGATCACCACGAGCAGCTCGACCAGTGTAAACGCCGCCGGATGCAAGCGTAGACGATGGAACTGTCCACCATTTGCTTTCCGGTGGAGGATTTTTGCTCTGTTTCGACAGCCTGTCATCGAACTCTCCTCGATCACACCGATTACCATTTCCGCCGGAACACTTGTCGAGTCGCCAGGAGCGCGATCGACAACAAGAGGACCAATGACGCCGGTTCCGGCACGGCCGAACCGCCGAGCGAGCTTCCGGCGCCGCTCTCGCCGAAGTGCTGCTTCCAGACGTCGTAATCGGCTTGATCGACGACGTTGTTCCCACTTCCATCGGCTGCCAGGTTGGTTGTCGAATCGAGCGTGTCGCGCCAGACCGTGTAGTCGGCGGCATCGACTGTGCCGTTGCCGTTGTAATCGCCTGCCAGCGCCGCAGCACTGACAGAGTGGAGTTCGAATGCGTTGAGACGCGTGCCACCGAACCCGGAGGTCGTTGTGCCAAAGATTTCGAGCGTACTGGTGGTGGAGCTAACTCGAATCGTGGCGCTGTAGTCGTCCAGCGTCATCGGGCGCGGTTCCGCAAAGTTGGTGATGTTGCCGGTAGTACCCGACGTGTTACCAACGCCAGTCCAGACCGTCGGCGTCGAACTGAAGAACTGGGCGGGGTCATACGACCAAACTTTGACATCGTAATCTGTATTTGGTGTGACGCCTTCAATCGTGAGCGTCACGCCTTCCCCATTGATATTACTGTTGTTGTAGTAAGTACCGCGATACAGGTTGCGGAGGCTCTCATCGATCTCGTTGGCATTTCCCGGAGACGTGTCTTCAAAGCCTTGCCCTTCAACAGTTACGGTATAAGGGCCAATCGTTTCAGAGGCGGAGCCTTGGACCTGCAATCCGCGGATCGGTTCGTAGCCTGCTTGCACAGGCTCAGGCTGCTGTCCAGGCCGACCGAAATCGACCGATAGCACATCGGTGGCTCCGTCCTTGAGACGAAATGCGTTTAGCCGGGTGCCGCCGAACCCGGAAGTCGTCGTGCCAAATATATCGAGAATGCCCGTGGTGGTGCTGACCTGAATCGTCGTGCTACGGTCCGCGAGCGTGGTGGGGCGTGGCGTGGCGAAGTTCGTTATATTGCCCGTGGCTCCAGTGGAATCTCCGAATGGCGACCATTGTGTTTCAGTGGAACTGAAAACCTGATCGGCGTCGTAGGACCACAGCGTTAAGTCATAGTTTATACCTGCACTTAGGCCTCCGATTGCCAAAGTGATTCCCTCCCCGAAAAGCTCTGAATTGTTGTAATAGTAATCGCGGTACAACGGGCGCACGCTTGCGTCGACGGCCGTTCCATTGTTTGAGTCCGCGAAGCCTTGCCCGGTAAGGTCGACGCTGTAACTGCCAAACACGGCGCTGGCCGACAACTGGCTCGACTCGCCGATCATTTCCAGAAAGTCGGGCATGACCGGGTCTTCATAGCTTTCGCCGAAATCTACGGCCAATAAGGGCACCGCAAACATTTCATCTTGCAATTGGGGTGCCAATAGGAACGCCGCGAGCACTGCTGGAAGTGTATAGGTTCTCATCGCTTCATCCTCAAACGCGTTAAGTTGTTTTGCCGAAGCCGGTCGGTCGGCGACGCGTCGCCGGCTGAGCCGGTATTGATTTAGGAAAGTACATGTATCGCAAGTTTGGTGCGTGGACGAGTCTTCCCAAGGCAGGCGACGCCGATGAGCAATCCGCATGCGATAAACGCGACAAGGGAGGGCTCTGGGACGACGGCATGAAGCTCGAATGCGTTGAGTCGAGTTCCCCCAAAGCCTGAGGTCGTTGTTCCAAAAATCGTCAACGTGTCCGACGTCGAATGCACGCGAATAATCGTACTCCGATCCTCGAGCGTCATGGGGCGGGGTGATGCGAAGTTGGTGATCGTTCCCGTGCTTCCCGTTGTGTCCGCGTCCGGCCCCCAAACGGTTTCTGTAGAACTGAAGAACTGCGCGGGGTCGTAGGACCAAAGCTTCACATCGTAATCAGTATTCGGTGTGACACCTTCAATCTTTAGCGTTACGCCCACTCCATTAACATCGCTGTTGTTGTAGTAGGTGTCGCGGTGAAGGTCGCGGATGCTGGGGTCGATGTCATTGGCGTTACCGTCCGAAGTATTCTCAAAGCCCTGTCCTTCAACCGTAACGACGTATGCGCCAATCGCCTGAGCTGCCGAACTTTGGATCTGCAAGCCCGATATACCGACATATCCAGCCTGCGTAGCACTGGGTGGTAGCGAGGGCGTTCCAAAATCGACCGACAGGACATCGGACGCCCCGTCGTTTAATCGAAAGGCGTTGAGTCGCGTGCCGCCAAATCCCGACGTGGTAGTACCAAAAACTTCGAGCGTGTTCGTGGCGGACATGACCTGAATCGTGGTGCTGTAGTCACTCAATGTGGTCGGCTTAGGAGTCGCAAAGTTGGTGATGGAGCCACTTGTCCCGGTTGAGCCCCCGGTCGGTTCCCAGGCCGTCGGCGTCGAACTGAAGAATTGGTCGGCGTCGTAAGACCAAAGTGTCAAATTGTAGGATTGGTTGGGGGTCACTCCGCCAATCGCAAGCGTTACGCCCACTCCGTTCACGTCGGAGTTGTGGTAGTAATAGTCGCGATAAAGCGGTCGCACGCTGGCGTCGAGGCCTGACCCGTTGTTCGAGTCCGCAAAGCCCTGACCGGCCAGATCGACAGTGTAAGTCCCGAACACGGCGTTGGCCGTGGCTTGGCTGCCCGCCCCCGTCAATTCGAGGAACCCGGGTTGAACTGGGTCTTCCACGCCTTCGCCAAAATCAACCGCCAGCAGCAGTTGTGCGCGAACCTCCGTGGCCGTCGCCGAAAACAACTGCAGCATCGCCAGCGCGACAATAATAATTGACTGTCTCATGAGCTTTCTCCCCCAATGTTGTAAGCCAACTAAAGTGATTGCCCCACGTTCTACAAGCGTTTGACAACGAACCATTGATAAGTCGCAAAACGCTTTCGCGAAATGTTGTCCTTACGAGTTATGACATGGCGGAATCTCCTTTTCAGGTTTTTGGGGCGTGCCCAGGAATGTTTGTCGCACGATCAAGGGACCACTCACCTCGGGTCTCCAATTACCTGCTCCTCTGTCGCTTTGATATTCGGCCGCACGAGCTTAACGTGATGCCGGATTTCGTCGTCGGCTAATGCGCGATCGTATACCGCGACTTCGTCAAGCTCGCCGCTGTAAAGCCGCGAGGTGACTTCATCCTCGATTTGCGGGCTAACTGGCAAGAGCTGACCCATGAGGACTCGCAGTCCGCTGGGTAATGGTCCCGTTGCCTCTTTGGAATCGACGAGACGTCCATTCAAGTACAAGTGCATTTGCGAGAGTGCTTTCACTGCGACAAAATGCTGCCAGTGGCGCACCGAATACGGATCAGGTGAGAAGCAATCGACGTCAAAACGAGTTCGGCACTCGTGAATGAATCGTAGCCGGCCGGGATGGAAGTCGGTGGTTCGGAAGGGACTCGTCAATCCCGAAATCGGGCCACAGATTTCAAGGACCATGCGATGCGAGCCAATCGGTGACTGCGGTGCGTGCCATTGAAGAAGAGAGAACAGGGTTCCGTGATGAAAGTACGAGGGCTTCGCCCACAGTTCCACTGTGTAACTGTCGGTGAGAATATCGAGCGTATCGTCGGAGATCAGATAGCCGGGTCCGCCCGTGGTGCCAAACTCAACCGAGCCTCCGTCCTGTCCCGGATGCCACCGGACCGCGTTTCCATTCATGCGACAATGGAATCGATCGCTCATTTCGTTGCGCATCAGGCCATCGACATCGCGTTCAAATCTCCAGTAGGCAACGGGTTTGGCGTCGAGAATTGTTGCCACGTACTCGTCCGAAATAGGGAGCCGACTGGCCGTGAGGGCCGCGGGGGTCATGAACCCACTTTCCTGCGATTCGCCGTGATTCACGGAGACATTGCCCTCGGTATCGATGTGAACGTTGAGGGACGTACCCCCGGCAGCGGTCAGTTGATTAGAACCGCCGCGAACACCGGTTGCCCAAAGCTCGAGCGTCGCCGTGCCGGAAAAGACGTGCAGATCCACTTTGTGGGCGGCTGCGATGATGCCGAGGGAAGCATCGCCGGAAACGACCACTCGACCGAGCGGCGTGTCGAGCGTGAACTCGTCGTAGTCGCAGGTAAAGGAGCCTGTCAATTGACCGTACAGCAAACTGGGCATCCCATGGCTACTAAGTGTCATCGCCAAAGGGCCTTCGAGCTGCAAGCTTGCCATGCCACCGTTCTGCAAGGCGCACGACATTTCCGCGACGCCCTCGAGCAGGTGCAACGACTCGCCCGAGCGAACGCTGCTGCCACTTGCCAGAGCGGCCGTACTGCGAGCCTGATCCCACCGGCAATTCGTAACGCTGACGAGCGTTGCCACGTAGGGAGCAGCTCCAGCCGGAGGGGCGACCATGCCGCCCCGTTCAGCGACCGGTCTCTGGGCGGCAATTTGCCAGGTCACCCAGCTTCCGGCCACCGCCCCAAGAAGCGCACAGGCCACAGCCCCATAGGACCAGGAGCCGCGACGCGCCGGTCGGCGCTCGTCGGGCGACACGGCGAGCACAGATTCCTCGCGCAATTCGCCGACCTCCAAGCATTTGCCGACATTTTCGGCCAGCGACCATTCCCGCAATTGCCGATGAAGATAAACGTGGCGCACGAACAATCGAACGTGTTTCGGATCGGCTTCCATCCAGGCGCGCAGTCGCTCCGCTCCCGATTCGTCGAGCGCTCCGTCGAGATAGTCGTCGATCAATTGCGATGTATTCACTTCCATTCCACTACCACCTGTGCGTTGCGGCGAATGCACTTCCGCAGCGCTTCGCGCGCCCGATGCAACATCGCGCGGACTGCGCCCGACGTGATCCCCATCCGCTGCGCGGCTTCGTTTGGCTTCAAATCATGGGCATATCGCCATTGCAACAGCTCGAGCACCTTCTGCGGTTGCTGGCCCAGGCAGTGCCGAAGCAGCTTGCGCATGGCCAGCAATGTATCGTCGTTTTCTTCAAACGCGGACTGAACCTGATCGAGCACGACGTCGCTGAACAGGAGCTTCGAGTGCCGAGCGACGTCCCGCCGCGATTTCAACGCCAAATTTCGCGCGATGCCCAGCGCCCAAGGGAGAAACGGCTTCGATGCATCGAACCGGTCGAATTCACGGACCAGCACGACGGCCACTTGCTGCAACACGTCCTCCGCCTGATGAAAATCTGGAATGACCGACAGCACGAACGAGGCCACTACCGGCTGAGATTCCGTCCAAAGTCGAGCGAGTTGTTCTGATGCCCGCTGATCCATGAAATGGCAGGAAAAACCAAAGGAGATCTCCCTCGTCGCACCCCAGCCGACTCCTCGCCAACCGTGCGGGAAAAAGTCGCGTTCCCCCGGAACGACATGGCTTGATATCCTAGTAGTATTACCCGTCCCGACGATTTCGTTACGAGAAATACCTCCAGAACCGATCGCGCGTATGAGCGTCCCGATCAAAGGTGGAGTTCGGCCTCCCCGTAAGGGACTCTCTTTGTAACAATTCTCTAATTGGCCAAAGGGCTAATTGCTTGCCTCGAAAAGGTTTGCGAATTTAACCCCTTTCCAGATTGTCACGCATCCACCTTCGCAACGCCGCCTCATACCTACCCCACCGTGGCGGATTGTCGGGGCACGTCTCACTGGCCAGCGCCAGCTTATTGAGCCACTTCTTCTGGCTCGGCCCGCTGCAGCAGCCGCATAACCGGCAGCGGTGGCGCGCGGCATCGCAGTGTGGACATATCGTTAGTTGCCACAGCTTGGCCCCCTTCCGCCAACATTCGCTCACGACGCGCTAAGTCGCGGCCGGTCGCGACCTCCGCCAGCTTGTACGCTCCCCGCATGGCCGCGACACGGGCCAACTGTGTGGCCCACGGGGCCTCGGAAAAAAGCTGCTGAATCTGAGCGAATTGATGCGTTTTCTGGCTTGAGCTTCTGGCGAATCAATGGCTCATGTGCCACACGCGGGGCGACGATCGCCCCGCCAACAACACAAACGGGAGCCAAACGATGAACGCCAGCGAGATTTCTTTCGGGATCGAATTTGAGACCACCTTCCCCAGCGCGATACGACGCCGATCGGACCGTACCACAACGGATACCAAGTCCCCTGGCTGCCGACCCGATGGAAAGCGGAGAAGGACACCAGCATCAAACCGACCACGCCTTCTCGCAAGGGATGCGAATTCGTAAGCCCCAAACTCAAAGGCGAAGCCGGAGTCGCGGAGGTTGAAGCGGCGCTCGACGCGATCAATAGCCGCGGCGCGAAAGTAAATTCTTCCTGCGGTCTCCACGTAACAATCGAATGGAACGGCGACGCGGCCGCCTTGGCGCGACTCATTTCGCTGGTCGGCAATCACGAACGGGCCATCTTCGCCAGCACCGGAACCAGGCGCCGCGAGCAGACGACCTACACGAAGCAGATCAAACAATACGGCAACAAAGTCCAAGCCAAGGAGCGCTGCGAATCGGATCGCTACGATCTTCTCAATCTCACGCACCTCGCCCGCGGGAAGAATCGCATCGAATTCCGGGCTTTTGCCGGCACGCTCAACAAGACCAAAGGTCTCGGCTACCTGATGCTTTGCCTGGGGCTGGTAGAACTCGCGCTCAACACGACCCGCTGCTCGGATTGGGATTACACGAAGCGGGAAGGGACCAAAAGCTGCTGGGACCGACCCGGCGCGGGGCCGCGGCGAGACGGAACTCAACCGCCTCTTCTACCGACTTGGTTGGACCAAGGGCTGGTACAAGGGCGCGCTGCACAACAAGACCTTCGGGCAGATCGGAACGCCCGACATGCGGGCGGTCAAGACGAAGCTGCTGGAACTCGCCCGGAAGTACGACGGGGCGGAACGGGTGGCGGCCTAATGCGGAGACTACTAAATGCAGAGGCGTAATCTTTTTCCAGAATTCTTGCCGATCGGGCCAGAATCCGCTTGATGTTCTTTCGTTCATGTGGCTCCTGTGTGACTGTGCGATGCGAATTCCCCCACCAACGGAGCACCGAACGATGACCGCCAAACGCAACAATCCCCGCCTCCAAGCCGAACCCGCCTACGAGAACGCCCATCTAATCGCCCGCGACCAATTGAAACGGATCGAAGAGCTGTTGTTCGATCTCCCCGCCCCGGGCAACGACGAATACCCGATCAATTGGGCGCACGTCGGCACGCTGAGCGCGGTCAACAGCCAACTGTCGGACATCGTCCGCTTTCTCGAAAGCGGCAACCACTAACCAGAAGGAACACGAACGATGCCAAAGCCGACCACCAACAACGTGCCGACAACCGTTTCTGAAATGTTCCGCGAGCACTTCGGGCCGGAGACGATCGCCATCCTGATCGCCTTTCTGCAGCCGGCCGACTCGTATCGACCGACGACCGACAAGGCCCGCCGGGCGGCGCGGGAGATCGATTGGCTCTACCAGACGCTCACCGGCCTGTTCGAGCCGGGCGAGCTCAACCGCTTGATGAACGAACTTGGCCTGTAATTTCCATTCCGAACCATAGAAGAACGAACGATGACAATCGACGAATTGATCGTACGCCTCGAAGAGTACCGGGACGCTCTGGGCGGCGACGCCGAAGTCCGCTTGATGACCCAATCCAACTACCCGTTTGAGAACTCGCTCGCGGGGGTCGTCTCCGGCGAAGAGATCAACGACATCGAAGACGAAGAGGACCAGGAAGACGACGTCGAGCATGACGACGTGCTGTACCTCGTCGAAGGCGAGCAGCTTTGCTACGGCTCGAAACGGGCCTGGGAATTGGCGAACTGAACCACCAACGGAGACCCCTGCAATGAAAACGCGAACCGATACCCGGCGCTGCCCCAATTGCAAACGCAGCACGAAGCACCGCGAATAGATCGGCCCGCTCCGTCCCGACCCGCGGCATCCTGACGACCGCAAGTACGATTGCCAAAATATCGTGGCGCATTGCCTCGTCTGCGGATGCCGCCAGGAGATTGAACGCTGCCCGAACTTGCTGTCCGGAATATTCTCGATCTGAGCCGAAAGTCGCCGCGGCGACTCGCGGCGGGTGGTTCCCGCCGCCTGACGATGGCAGCCGTTCCATCGAGAAGTTTTTTGAATGGGAGAACGAACATGGCTACGACCACCAAGAAGCGCGCATCGAAAGCCGCCGGCACCAAGACCGCAAATGCCAAGAGCGCCAAGGCAGCGCCGGCAAAGAAGAAGAAGGCCCAGGCTACGTCCGCAAAGGGCGCCAAGACCAAGAGCGACAAGCTCAGCGCGATCGATGCCGCGGCAAAGGTGCTCGGCGAGACGGAGGAACCGATGACGACCAAAGAGATGGTCGCGGCGATGGCGGCGAAGGGCTATTGGAAATCGCCCGGCGGGAAGACGCCCCACGCGACTTTGTATTCGGCGATCACTCGCGAGATTGGCGCGAAGGGCCGCGAATCCCGCTTCGCCAAGAGCGAACGCGGCAAGTTCAAGATTAGCGCATAGCGGTGGCGGCCCAACTTGCCACTCAAACGCCCACGACGCCCCGTCGTTGGGCGTTTTCTTGTGGGACGCTTCGTTGGCCAATGTTCCCCAACCTACGCGACGTGGGCCAACGGTGGCGGACGGGGCCGAGACTCGGATTCCCGCTGGTTTGACGGTTTTTCAACCACTCAGTGTTCTTCCGGTGTCGGTCGATTTCGCCGCGGCAGGAAACTACAGGCTCGAACGTGCTGGGGACTCACCCCCTTTGACCGAAATCAGAGTGCCGTTTCGCACCGAAGTCAATCGGAGCTATGACGCAGGACACACGTCCCCATTTCTGAGTGCTTCGGACTTCATCCACGTGTCGTCGGCGTGTCGGGCCGACGCAAGTTGCGCTACTACCGCTTGCGTGCATATGACACGCCCACCTTTTGCACTTCGCGACCTACGGCTTTGCCGCGCAGGAGTGTCGGGCCGACGCAGTTCCTCGCACCTCATTGGGTGAAGAAGCCGACGCAGCTCAAGTCCAGCAAAACCGAGTTGCTGCCAGTGACGGCGATATCAATTTCGACCCAGCCGGCAGCATTCGTACATGCGATGGTAGTTGCAGTCTTGCGCGATTCAGGCCGAATACTTGTAGTCTTCCTTGATTAGCGGATCCCAAACTGCCTCAGGATGACAGTGATCGACCACCCATTCGCAAGGAAGAGGGTGGTCAAATGAAATGCCGTAATCAATCAGCATGTTGGGCATAACGACGTTATCGAGGTCACCGCTAGCAACCCGAGCTAGTTCATCGATTACGCCGGTCGCGTCGGATGGAGGAAGACACTCAAATGGGATGTCCAATACGATGACTGTTGGGCGACCTATATTCTTCAGTCTTTGGCGGTAGTCTTCTCCGTCAGGCGTAGTGATGTTCGCGGCCAAACTCGTGAGGTACTCGCTGCCATAGATGCAATAGTGCGCGCAGTATTGAAGCAGGAAGCGACAATCGACGCCGACAAAGACTTGCTGCGGGCTGGCGTGATGCCCCGATTTAGGGTTTGCAGATTCGATCGTTTCTTTAGGCAGTTCTGAGAACAGATCGCGAAACTGTTGACGTAGAGTGTCGCGAGATACTAAACGGATGCCGTACTTATAGTACGAATCGACCTCCTCTGTGCGGCACAAGTGGAAACATCGAAGTCGTGCGAATGAGGATTGATCCCAGGGCAACCCAAAGCGAGTTGGATCCTCTGAGATCACACGCCAGTCAAGAATTGCATCCATACGACGTCGCGATTAGTTGGGCAACATAACTTGCTATTGGAAAGAAGCTTCTTCAAAAAGCAGTGCGAATCGAAGGTGACGTTCGATACGGGGGTTGGCAAACGTTCCGCAGCGACTTACGTGCCGTACTCGTCCCCGCAGAGGGACACGCAATGGCATTAGCTTACCGGTGAGCCCCCGCAGTGGCAACAAACGTAACCTAAGTCCTCTAGATTGATAAACCGGTTGCGGAGAACGCTTCGCGCCAGCACTTTGCCACCGCTCGGAACAGGCTGGCGTTCAACGGATCCGCTGCTTTAACCGTTATTGGTGGCGAACGCGGGCGCATTTATGGCGGATCGCAGCGAAAACGGGACGGAGAAATAGAACCTACCGAACTCGCATCCGATTGCCTCGCCGCAGCTGGTTCGGCGACAATGGCAACCGCCTCAGGCGTGTCGGACCGGTGCAGATTCGTATGCGGCTAAAAAATCGCATCGGTCAGGGCGACCTCTACACGCTCGCGACGGTTACTATTGCTCGCGCCGTATCGGCGATCTCAGCACGCGCCGTTCGCGGTTGCCACAATCGCCAACTGAAAAGGAACGATACGGAGCGTGACAACAGCTTCACCGGTCGTGTTCCATCAACTCACGATCGATGCCCAGGAAGTTGAGCCGTTCCATCTCGTCAATCAAATCAAGGCAGTGTGACCGGACTGCGTCGTCCCGTGACTGGCTGTAGAGACGCATCACAAGTTTGGTGACCGTGGGGGCATCGCCTGCCGCCGCCTTAGAGAGATCGCCCGCCTCAGCTCCACAGACGTCGAGAAAACGCTCCGCCAATCTGATGATCACGTCAGGCAACTGCCACGTTGACTCCTCAAGTCTCCGCAGCACGTCATCATGCTGCGACGGAAAGGCCGGACTTTCGATGTAGGCTTGCAGCAAATCTCGATAATTCTCAAAGTCGGCGTCCGCGAAATTAAAGAAACACGAGCCGGCTTGGTCACGCACTTCCAGTGATTCGTCCTGGAAAAGTTCGGGCAGGAATTTTGCACATTGATCTGCGACGGACAGCACGGCGAGATTGTGTGAATAAATGTCGGCGGCACCTTTCCGCATCGCCGTAGACCCGTGCCTGACTTTTACCGCGTCTTTTTCAGCCTCCTCGCTGCCAAACGCCGCCAGGCAGATTTGTCGGGCAGCAGCGGTAGCCGACGCCGAAGATGTCGCGTGCAGCGCTTGCTGCAAGACAGGACGTAGCTGTGCGTAGTGCGTGCTTGAGGCGTACCGGATGAAGTCCTCGAATGGCCGGCAGTCCAAGACCGCATCGGCACCTTCGCAGGCTCGCACAAACAGGGCCACCGCTCGGTCGCGGTCGTGATTGAGTATCGGAAGCAGCGTCTCGAAGACGCAACTGCGGACCGCCAACGACTTGTCCGCCGTCATTTGCTCGATCACGGGCAGTAGTTTTTCTGACCGCGTATAGTCGGCAAACAGCTGTGCCGAGATTGCACATGCCGCCGTTCCCCGGACCGAATTGTATCCGTGGAAATGTCCGTTTTCACCGAAACTGTCCGCGCCCCGGTCGACGTATTGCTGCATCCACCAGTCGTCCTTCGGGTCGGGATCATCGACCGCGTAGTAGGCGAGGAGGTCCAGATCGGCCTCAGGTATTGGCCGGTCGGCGATTGCTTCAAAGGCGTGGCAAATCGACCGTCCACACGGGCAATTCGGCAGGCGATGCAGACGCCTGATGACCGCGAGAATGATTGCTGTATCGAACGCCTCAAAACCTTTCTGGTCGGCTTCGCGTTCCTCCGCCGGAATGTTCATCCGACCGCAAATGCCTTCAAGGATCGCGTCAAAGTATTCCGTACGAATCGAATCTTCCATCTTGTCGACCAGCGCAGCAAAACGCGGGCGATTCCTGCCCGCCTGCGGATCAAGCATCCGACTGAGCTCGACCGCGGACCCTTGATCGATTCGCCCCCTGCGCTCTTCCCAGCCATAGTCGTACTTCCTCATCGCCGCGAGCCATTGATCGTCGGAATACGTCTCCAGTTCGGCGGCGGACACGGGACTTCCGACAAAACTAGCCAGCTCTCGCCTCGTGGGTATCGCTGTGTCTTGCTCGGGAAACTTTTCTCGTAAGGCGCTCAATCTGGCGCGCCCCTCGTCCGAGAGATTACCTTCCCCAACCGCTTCCAAGAGTAAACGCTGAATCCAGACCCGACGCCCGTCGTCCTCGCTATCAGCGTCATCGAGTCCGGCAAAGGCCAAAACCGCGTGCTCAAGGCGTCGGCATATGTCTTCGGACGCGTACGAACGACATTTTTCAATGGCGTCGCGGGACACCGCCGCCTGGCCAGTGCCTTCGCCGCTCCACGACGCATACCCGACACCTAACCGATGCGGGTTTTCAGCAAGAAAGTCGATGCACACCTCGCCGTAGACCGCTGGATTCGCACTCCAGCTTTTGAGGAGAACGTAGGTCTCGGACTCCGAGACAGTATCGTGGAGTGGATTGGTCAGTCTCTCAAAGTCTGCCGCTGCGGTGAGCGCCAACGCAGATAACGCACTCACGAGTCCCACTTGTAGCGCTTCCGTCGTGCCCATGACGGACCCAAACGAACGCCACAACCACGTGCGATCGGCCTGCAATTTGTCCGTCTCGGGAAGCACCGTCATCTGCACTATCTCTCGGTATCGCGGTAGCAGCGATCGTGCGAATTCGAGGGGCGCGCCATTGGCCGCCGCGAGAATGGCCTGCTCGCCTGAATGACTGTGATTGCCCAGATCCAGCACCTCTTCAGAACCGACCTCCCGCGCCTTGGCAATCTCCAGGTCCAACCAATGAGCAATGGCCTCAACCACGAACGCAGGTGACGCATCGGCCGCTTCATGCAGGCAGTCCCACCAATCTTCTCCGTGCCGTTCGTCGCCGTCGGCCTCCCAGACGTCGAGATCCAACAGCTGCAGAAACAAATCCTGCATTTCTGGGCTGCGGTAAGCATCCTGGCGTCGGAAGAGGTGACGTAACCGACGATTCCAGTCCGCGCTTTTTCCGCAGTACGGCGCCAACATCGCTGCAGCCTGCGCGGAGCGATGTTCTTGGACTTGCGGAAGATAGATCATCCATAAAGCGCGATTGACAGTCCGGTCGTCATCGCTCGCCAACCACCTGTCGAAGATGCCTAGTCGCACGAGGAGGTCAAACCATGGCAGGCTGTTTCGTATCGGGACGAGAACGTGGCTCTGGAGGGCGACGTCTTCGAGCAAGGCCTCCAGGAGTCGCCACTCGATCTCAGTGGGATCTTCGAGCGATCCCATCCATTGGAACATCAGTTTCTTCACGTGAAATCGGATGGCGTCGTCACGCAGTAGCGTTGGAATTTCACGAAGGTATTCTGCTCTGTCGTGACCCCGCCGGTAATGCAGCACTTGCCGAACTTGGCCGCGGCGGAATAGATGCTGTTCGCCACTCCGCAGCAGGTCCACGAGGTGCCGGCCGTCAGCGCAGAATCGACGAGCAAATGCGTAATCAAAAAAGCTTTCGTGAAAGAAGCGAACCAAGCCCCGTTCCGCAATCAAGACGTGCTGCGATTTCATGGCGGCCACGGTTTGCGGCCACTTGTCCAACACCGCTTCCGGAACAGCCAGGACTTGCCGATCGCTCATGCAGTCGCATAGGCGCTCCAGCGCTTCCGCCCACTCCGATGGGCCGCCCACTTGCGCGGTCACAGCTCCCTGCTTACGCTCCCAGAACCGATCGTACAATTCCGAGGCGCTGCCGAATGCAGGTCCTTCGCTACCCGGGTCCAAGAACAGCAAGAGGTGGAGCGGCGTCCGCAGGATTTCCAACTCACGACTGGAAAGCTGACGCGCAACGCCAGCAGTCTGCAGGACCGCCTGAACTTCGTCGACGGTTAGAAGTTCCAGCGGGATTTTGCATAAGCCTTCTCGATCGCGGGCAAATGCTCGCAGCCGCGGATCGTGCTGCAGGTCAAATTCGCGGCAGGCGACGACCAGGCGCATGTTTTCGCACTCTCCTGCCTCCTTCAATAATACCGCGAAAACGTCCCACAAATGCGGGTAACGGCCCGACACTTGGCTCAGCGCATCCATTTGATCGACAAGCAGCACACAAGGTTTCCCCTCGGCTATCCCGGCCAGGACCACCGCTGGGGAACTCGGCAAGTCCAATTGGCGCCCGATTTCGCGCGTGGTGCGGGCGTCGCCATGCTGATCGACGCGGACGACGGCGCACGGAATCTCGCGGACGGCAAGCAGGTCGATGAGCTGCGCGACCACACAGCTCTTCCCTACGCCTGCCGCGGCCGCCAGGACCACGTGACGGGCACCCTCGGGGTCTTGCAGTTTCTCAAGCACCGTCGACGTTGCGTTTCGCTCAATGCGCGCGTTGTTAATCAGCTCCAGCTCAACATTGCGAATGTACATCCGGTTCACCTCGGCCAATTGCTTATAGACCGGGGTGTCGGCGGCCCAACTCCGATGGACGTAGCCTTTGGAATTCAAGAAGTCCCAGACGGCGCTTCCGGTTAACTGCACGCCGAGATTGCTGAGCACGTAGTCGGCTAAGAGCAGCCGCACATCCTGCGGCTCCCGGGTTTGAGCGTCAGGCCGATAAAGCAAGACGTCGATTTGCCGCTCGACTTCCAATGTCAGAGAATCCTCGTCCATGAGGACGACCCGGAGCCGCCGGAGCCAACCGTGCAGGGTGTCCCAGTCGCCCGCGAGCGGCAGCAGCCGTTGCTCAAGGGGTCCACGGAGCGCGTCGCTGGATGCAAGGTCGCTTTGGAACTCGCTCGGACTGGCGCGTCGCTTCGCGCGCTCGGCCAACTCACGAAGTTGATTAGCTCCCGTCGACGAGACAAAACACACGCCGGCGGCTGGATCGGCGGCCAGCTTTTCGGAGAGGTCGGACAGGACGCTGCGGCCTCCGCCTTCTGCCCGGCAAAGCTCAGAAAGCGTCCAGTCGCCGGCGGCTCGCTGTCGCTTGACCGAATGAAATTCGCGTCGTCCAGAACGCGCCACAACCACAAACTCGACTCCGCGGCTGTCGTCCCCGAATGGCTCGACAACAAGGCTTTGCAACTTACTCGTCAGCAGATGGAGGAGTTGCCCAACGGTCCAAGTGGCCTCGTAGCGGTTGCCCAGCTTGTCAGACTCGCCGCCAGCTCTAGGCATTGTTGTTGGCCAGGGTTAATCAAGGATACTGGGGACGCATCACCGCCCGATTGTGTGCCATGGGGCGGGCACTTACGTTTGCTGACCGCTCGCAGCTAATACTTCAAGACTCTCGTTCTTCGTCGATTTCCGCCCGTTCAATGGAGTGGAGTGGGTTACAACTTCTTGGGAGCAGTAGAAAACAGCTGAATTCTACACCAGTTCAGTCTGCCGGCGAACCGGCAAAACTCCATTTGCATGAACGGACGTTTCAGGCGCTAATTGTGTGGGGTCGATGTGAAAGTCACTCAGTTCGGGAACCGTGAACCAGATCCGTGTCGGAGCAAGTTAGGAGCTTCGGTCACGTCGTTCGACGGAACTCCGTAGCCTGCGTCGGTCGTAAACGCCGATGCATACCGGATCGATGAGACTTTCGTCATCTCAATATCGTGAGCCATACACATTGGCCGAATACAATTGCCTTAGAGCGTAAGGACGAACCACCTGAGGCACCGACGCAGGTGGTTGAATTTCTCAGCTGGCCGCGACCATTCCTGTCCAGGGTCGCCCCTTTCTAGCCATTGAGCATCATTGAGCCGCCTTCGAAAAATACGAGAACTGGCCGTTATATCCGCTAACAACGGCCGAGAGAATCGAGGGCCATTGACCGGGTTTTGTCGCCCCCAAATCGCATCCAAAATTATATGTCATTAGGCGCGATTATGTGTCACTCAACTTGGGCAAGTTGGAGAAGCTGCAAAAAGCTGTCCCACCGTCTGGTCGTCGACCGCGATATGCAAGTATCGCGACGTAATGCTCACGTTCGCGTGCCCCGCCGCGTCCCGCACCTCGGCCAGCGTTCTTCCTCCAGCCAGCGCATGGCTAATGAATGTATGCCGCCCGTGGTGGATCGTTAGCGACGCCAGCCGCTCCGCGCCGACCACTTTGCACGCCGTCCGGAACCGCTTGCGGAGCGTATGCCGCGACAGTTGCGTTCCCTCGCGCCCAGGCCGTAACGAAGCAATAAACGGAGAATCGGCCGTAGAGCCCCGTTCCTGGCGATCGGCTTTGCACGCCGAGATATCGGCTAGCGTTCCCGCGTCCCACCACAGCGGCACCATCCGCGTACGGCCACCCTTTGCGGCCCCGGCGCGAATCTTGATATGGGGTCGGGGAAGTTGCGTATGGACGTCGCCAACGCGCAGTTGGGCGATCTCGCTAGCCCTCAGGCCACAACACGCGGCAAGGCGGAAGATCACGAGGTTGAGCCGGGTATTCTTCGACCGCGGCGCTTTGCGGGCCAGGTCGGCAAGTACGGCGAACAGTTCCCGGCGGGTCAGAATCTTGGTGGCGTCGAGCGGACGGATCGAAGTATTCACGCGGTTTTCTCCTTGATAACGAGGTAGTTTTGCCTTGACTTGGGACG
>JBBDYG010000013.1:32431-205001 GCA_040901765.1 Pirellulales bacterium | reverse complement strand
CCGTTTTACCCATCTTGGCCTGCCAAAGTTCGAGTGGAGTTAGTCAACAAGGCCGCGATCATCTGTCGATTCTCGAGCATCCAGAGAGTCCCCAGTACCAGCGTCTCGTCGCCTCAATAGCTGACTGCGGGTCGAAGACTGGCTCCACTAAAAAGCCATCCGAAAAGTCCGATTAGCCGTAGCGACAGGCGGCCCGCCTGTCGTTTTCTCAGGAAAACTGACGACAGGCGAGCCGCCTGTCGCTACGAACGGACACTTTCCGGACAGCCACTAATTCACTCCGGGACGGCGGCTTCCCCGGGGCGGTTGCCGCGGATTTCCGAGCGGCGGAGACCGCGGGGCGGCAGCGGCGACGGTCTTTTTTTCCCCTTTAATCCGGAAAAAGACAACAAAAAACCTTGAATGGATTCCTTCCAGCGGTAGAATACGCGGCGGTGGCTGTAGCTGGGTTTTTCTTTGGGGAGGGTTGCGCTCATGATTGCACGTGGATTTCAAATAAATTTGCAAGGATCGACCTTTGTCAGGACATGTTAGTAAAGGATTCTCTCTTGTCGAGGATCGCGTTCTAATTGCCCGAATCTGACACTCTGAACCCACGAGGAGTTAGCTCATGAAGATTCGAACTTACTTATCGGCTGTTGCAGTCATCCTTTGTCTTACCCTCCAACCTGCTTTCGCCGAGGTGCTAAAGTATTCCTTTGCTCTCGATGGACTCTCCGAGTCGCCTCCTGTTGTTACTACTGGCACCGGCTCGGCATTGGTAACCATCGACACGACGTTAGTGACCATGAGGGTGGAGGCCGCGTTCTCAGATTTATTGGGAAATGTCACGGCAGCGCATATCCACTGTTGCGACTTCAACCCCACTACCATGAACGCAGGTGTTGCGACCACGACCCCAACCTTTACCGGTTTTCCGGCAGGGGTTACGTCGGGGACTTACGACAACACCTTTGACATGAATCTGGCGAGCAGCTACCGAGCCGGTTTCATCACTGCCAGCGGCGGCATGATACCCCAGGCCTTCAATGCCCTGCTGGGTGGGCTTGATAGTGGTCAAGCCTATTTCAACATACATTCCAACCTATATCCCGGCGGGGAGATCCGTGGCTTTGCAGATCTAATCCCCGAGCCAACCAGCGCCCTGTTAGCACTCGTCGGAATTGGAGCAGTTGCTTTGATGTGCCGACGACGCACGATATAGTGCCCGCCGATAGTCAACTTGCCAATGACGTGAGCCGCGCCGCGGTTCGGCGCGGCTTTTTTCTTGCTGCTGAGAGCGCCGCGCCCTAGGTGTCGGCGTCGACACCGACTAATTTGACGCACCGATGCAATACAAATGCCGGTCCCCACGCAGCAGTAATTGATCTCCCAGCGCGACGGGCGAAGCATCAAACCCTTCATCAAGCTGATTCGTGGCCAAAATCTCAAGCTCCCGCCCGGGCTTGATAATCGTGGCCGTCCCGTCGCGGTCTACATAATAGATTCGTCCGCCGGCAATCACCGGCGAAGCATAAAGCGTCTGCATTTGCGGCAACCGCTCGGGCCCGTACACCGTCTGCCCGGTCGCTGAATCGAGACATTCGAGAATTGCTTCGCGGCCCTTTGTGACGTATAGCAGCCCGTCATACAGCACCGGCGTCGCAATGTAGGAACCTACGTCGGTGCGGCTCCAAGTGATTTGATCGGAGTCCGTGATGTCGCCCGTCGCACTGAGCGGAATGCAGAACAGCCCGTACCCACGATGGCCCGTGGTGGCGTAAACGAGGTCGCCGTCGCGAATGGGCGCGGCAATTGGGTTGGTCGATTGGCCACCGCACTCCCAGATTAGATCGCCTGACTTAAGGTCGTAGCTGCGCACTCGGTTCGTGCCGTGCAAAATTACTTGCGTGCGGCCTTCGAACTTGGTAATCAGCGGCGTGGCCCAAGTGGTCGGCTCGTCGCGGTCTTGCTTCCACCGCGTCTCGCCGGTGTTGGCGTCGAGCGCCACGACAAACGACCCCTCTTCATGGTCCCATGGCACGACAAGCGTGTCGCCGTGGAGCGTGGGCGAAGCCCCCTCGCCGAATTCGTTGCGGGTCTGCATGTCACCTAGATCGCGTTCCCATTTCAGATTGCCATCCAGGTCGTAGCAAAAAATGCCGCGGGAACCGAAAGAGGCATACAAGAATCGGCCGTCCGTAGTTGCCGAGGCAGAGGCGAGTGAATTGGTATCGTGTCCCGGCTCGTGGGGTACTTGTTCCGTGGCGATTTTGCTCCAAATCGTCTCGCCGGTCGCCCGGTCGAGGCAAATGACCGTGAACTGGTACGCGGTTTCGTCGTCAGATTCGTCCGCGGGCACCGCCGTCAGCAGGAAGATTCGGTCATTCCACACGATCGGCGTCGCGCTACCCCGGCCGGGAATTGGCACCTTCCACCGGACGTTTTCTTGTTCGCTCCACTTCACCGGCGGATTCGCGTCGATGGCGATGCCGTTCGCGTCAGGCCCCCGCCAATGGTGCCAGTTCTTCAAACGCTCGGTCTCGAAGTCCTGCGCCCGAGCTGGCGTCGAAAGAACGGCGACCGCGATCAGCAGCCAAAACTTTTTCATAGGTATCTCCCTAAAAGGTGAAATGTTTCCGAAAGTGTACCCCGCAGGGTGCCCGACAGCTACTCGACGGTGTCGAGGCATGCTTGCGGGCTGCATGGGCGTAGAGTAGACTTAAAGCGTCTTGGGATTTGTGGCCGCTTGCAGCCGTGACTGCTAAAGTGCCCGCGCGAGTCCGCCCGATGGGTGGAGTGAGCGTGACCAACAGCACACCACAAGCGAGCCGCAGTTCCGAGCCATTTCGGAGCGTGCGGTTTTTTTATTGCCATCTCGAATTGCGCGGCGCTTGCCATGAGCATTGCAGACCTTAGCGAACTGGACATTCCCGTGATCGAACACCCCGGCGTTCCAAACGAGGCGCGGATATCGACGTTGGCCGTTCATGCCGGCGAGGCGCGGCAGAAGCCTGGGGACTCGATCACCGACCCCATCTTTTGTGCCTCGACTTACACCTTTACCGATACCCAAGCGGTAATCGACTTCATCGAAGAAGAACAACCTCGCGAAGAGTATGGCCGGTACGGCAACCCGGGCGAGCGCATCGCCGAGCGAAAGCTCGCAGCACTCGAGGGGGCGGAAACGGCAATCGTCTATTCCAGCGGCATGGCGGCCATTGTCGGGCTGCTGATGGCCAAGCTCAACGCCAGCGACGAAGTCATCTTCTTCGACGAGTGTTACCACCGCAGCCGCGAATTCTGCAGTAAGCACCTCTCGCGCTTCGGCGTGAAGACGGTCCAGGTCCGGGCGTGCGACTACGACGCGATGGAAGCGGCCGTCAACGAGCACACGAAGTTGCTCGTGAGCGAGTCGCCGACCAATCCTCATTTAAGCTGCGTCGATTTAGAACGCTTCGCGGAGATCGGTCATAAATACGAGGTCGATACGCTGATCGACGCGACGCTTGCCACGCCGTACAACCTGCGGCCGATCGAGGCGGGCATCGACTACGTGCTGCATTCCGCTACCAAGTATCTGGGCGGGCACAACGATTTGCTCGCCGGCGTCGTGGCCGGATCGAATGAAAAGCTCGAACCGGTCCGAAACTTGCGCGGCATCATGGGCGCCATTAACGGACCGCAGAACATCTATTTGCTGCTGCGGGGCCTTAAGACATTTGAACTGCGGATGCAGCGGCACAACGAAAATGGCCAGCGGGTGGCGGAGTTTCTCGAGAATCATCCGCGTGTGGAGAAGGTTTACTATCCTGGCCTCAAGTCGCACCGAGACCACCTCATCGCCAAGAAGACTATGCGCGGCTTCGGCGGTTTGGTGACGTTCCTAGTGAAAGACGCCGACTGGCGGCAGACGGCCGACGTGGTTGACGCCGTGAAGATTCCGCGAATTGCGCCGAGCTTAGGCGGCGTCGAATCGCTTATCGAGCAGCCGCTGATTATGAGCTACTACAAGCTTACCGCGGAGGAACGCCGCAGGTATGGAATTCCCGACAACATGATTCGCCTCGCCTGCGGCATTGAGAATTCGGAAGATCTGATCGCCGACTTGGCGCAGGCATTGGAAGCTTAAATTCCACTTTGATCGAATCATTAAACTCGTGTGCCACTGGCTCCGCCAGTGCATTTGGAACGAACAAATTGCACTGGCGGAGCCAGTGGCACCCGGCGCGCCGGAGGATAATCTCATGCAGTGGCTTCGCAGCGTAGGCTGGCTGGGCGCGGTCGCGAGCGCGAGCGTTGCCATCGCCTTCGCTTCCGCTGCGCTGCAGCGAGCCGGTTTGGCGCCGCTGTTGCTCTCGTCGCTGCTGACCGGTGCGGCTCTGGGGGCAGTGGCTATCGGCATCGCCTGGGTGTTCGATGTTAAAAACGGCCGGCTGCTGATTGCCGGCACCGTGATGGCTCCAATCTTGTTAGTGACCATGCAGCATTTCGCGCTGTACCGATTCCATTTAAATGACTGGGACCAAGTTACCAGCGAAAAGCCTGAATTGAGCCTGTTTCGTGAGCCACCGCCAGAAAGCCTGTGGGTTTATCTGCGCCAAGAGGCGGCCCAAGGCCGCGGTTGGCTGTGGCTGCTCGACGGGGCGATCGTGACCGGCGCCGCCGCGGGAGTCGCGGTAGCGCTGCGAAGTCGTCGCGGTGAAGGTAACATGGAGTGAGGAATAGTGCAAAAATTACTTCCGCATTTCGAATTACCTATCGAGCTTCTCGTTTACACCGAAGGTGTTAAACTCCAAAGCCCAGGGTCGCCGTCCGCGGCGCACCCTGGGTAATCGAGGCTAACGCGCCGCTTACGCCGTAGGCGTTACACCTGTTGACGATGCCTTGAGCGCATGGTGCAACCCCTTCGGGGTAGAATTTTCACTTCCCTTCAACCCAGGGTGCGCCGCTGCGCGGGCGACCCTGGGCTTTGGAGTGAAACGCCTTCGGCGTAGGAAACACCAAGAACACTCTCATGCAAATCGTCGGCATCGGCACCGATATCATCGAATGCCTACGGATCGCCCAGATGATCGAGCGCCACGGCGAACTGTTCATCACCCGCGTCTTCACCGAGCATGAGATCGGCTATTGCGCCGCCCGCAAGGCGGCGACTCAGCACTATGCCGGTCGCTGGGCTGCTAAAGAAGCGGTGCTCAAGGCGCTCGGCACCGGCTGGCGACGCGGTATCAGTTGGCGCGACATCGAAGTCCGCAACCAACCATCGGGCGCGCCGACCGTGGCCTTGAGAGGAGGGGCAAAGGAAGTCCTCGAACGAGCCGGCATCGAGCGGATTCATGTATCCATCTCGCACTGCCGAAGCCACGCGATTGCTTACGCCGTGGCGGAGGGAGGGGAAGAAGCGAGGAGCGATGAGCGATGAGCGATCAAGGCTCGTCCGTTTGCTCCGAAACAGTTTGGTCCGGCGTGCGTTTCCAGTCGACGTCGGCATCTTCCGTCAGGCCGTTCAGCAGAAACGTCCCCGCGATCTGGCCGTGCCGTCGCGCCATGGTGTTGGCTCCAATCCAGCCGTTTGACATCTCCTCAAGAAAATCGCGGCGCAGTGTGTCGCGATCGTCCAGATGCTGTTGAACGCGGACGATGTACGCGATCGAGTGATCGTGGTTCAACACCGCGCCGACGTTTCCCTCTTCGAGCTGGAACACCGCCCGCATGAACTCCGGACCCGCCGCGACGACCGGCTTCGGGTCGCTCAATCGAAAAGGTACAACTCCCGTGGTGGGAGATATCTCCCCGTAGGTCAGCCAACTAAACGGATCGGTAACGACCACCGGAACTTGTGGGTCGTTGGCAAATTTATCGCCCAGCGTCACGCCATCTTTTTCGATCTGAGCCGCTAACTCTTTGGCCTTGGCGAGCGCCAACTCGCTGGCTTTCTGCTGCTTCCAGGCCTGCACCACTTGATCGTGAACTTCGTCTAGCTCTGGAATGTACCCAGGCGTGTCCAGCGTCTTCATCGCCAAATAGTAGTTCCCGTCGAGGTCGCGCGTTACCACCGGTTCATAGTTCTTTAAGCGTAAGAGGACCAACTCCAGCAACGAGAGCCGCGGATCGGCTTCGTTATTGGCGTCAACCGTTTGGATCACTGGAAGCTTGCGAAGCTCCCAAACCGATACGTCGCCGGTGTCGTGGTACTTCAAACCATTCGGTTCGGCCAACGCTTGCAAATCTTTGAGTTCGGCGGGTGGTTCCGGCTCTGGCTGCTTCTCCGCTCGCGCCGAAAGTTGTTTGTCGAAGTAGGGCAAATACGCCGCATTCAACTTGCTGAGCAGGGAATCCATCTTCTCACGAAGCTGCTCATGCACCTTGTCCCCTGCCAGCCGACGCCGAATTTCATCGCGGACTTCTTCAAGCGGCTGGTATTCGACCGGTTTCTCTTCGGTTGCTTCGGCGGTCGCTTCACCCTCCGTAATCGGCGGAGTTGTCTCTGCCGGCAACGCTGCGGGCTGATCTGCAGACGGTGGATCGCTTGCTGACGCCGACTCAGCCGACTCAGTCTGCGGTGGGTCGGCCGGCTGTTCAGCAGGTTCCGTTTGAGCGGCGGGTTCCGCCACTGGTTCTTGCGCTGGTTCTTCCGCATCCGCCTCAGGAGCTTGTTCTTGTTGAAAAGCGACGAGCCGGAAACGCCCCGCCAGCGCGGCGCCGCGCGATTGCTCGCCACCAGGGGCCATCGGTTCTTCGGCTGGAGTCATCGGTTCTTCTGCCGCCGGCTCTTCGGCTGGTGCCATCGGCTCCTCCGTCGGCGGCTCCTCTGTCGGCGGATTTTCATCGGCAGCTTCTGGGGTAGCGTCCGGCGGAGCTTCCGCGGGGGTGGGGTTTTGCGGCGTGCCAAACAATTCTTCCGCCGCGTCGTCTGCCGGAGTGGCTTCGTCGGTTGGTTCCGCCGGCGGAGCCGGTTCGGCTCCTGGTGCGGGACTCGGATCCGCCGCCGCTCCGATATCGGCCTTTATAAATAACTCTTTGTTTTCATCGTAAAATTTGGCGATTTCAGCGTCTGTAACCGTCGTCATTACTTGTTGAAGGACGGCGTCGTAATTCGCTTCCAAATACTGCAGTCGCAGGTGTCGAGGAACGCGAAAACCTGGCGCGGCGGACGGAAGCTCGGTGCTCTCCGGGAAGTCAGGAGTCACCTCGTCGCCCTTGTATTTGTCGTAGAACGCGAGTACTTCCGCGTCGGTCGGATCTTTGATCTCCGCAATGAAATTGCTGGGCTTAAGTCCTGCCGCTTCGACAATAACCCGATCGTTCACCTGTAGCCAGTCTTCCCACCGTTGCTGCGGCAACTGGGTGGCCAAGGTGAACTTATAGCTCGCTAAGAAGTTCTGCTTCAGCAGTTCGTCCCGCAGGGCGTCGATGACAAATTGGCTGTTGATCCGTTGCTGGGAAAACATTTCGTTCAGGAGGATGTTCATCTCTTGAAACGTGACGCGATTGCGGCCGAGCTTGTCGAGGTAGCCGAGCGCCACCTCGTCGCTGACGGACATTCCCAATTGCCGCGCCTTGTCGGCGATGATTTGCGTTCGGACCACGTCGCGTTCGACTCCCTGCGACGGCTCAATTGGCAGCATGAGCGGGTCCACCGCGAGCTGCAGATCCTCGGCGCCCTCCAAGTACGCGGCGTCGTACCCGGCTTGAGCGACACTACGCACAAATGCATCGAGGATTCGCCGCCGATAGACGAGAGCGCCAAGCTCGTCCTCGGTCAATTTACCGTCGTTCCAAGTGACGGCAACTTTTGATCCGTCGCGGCCCACCGGCCCGCTCTGCGGGCTAGAGCCGAGGTACTGCATCAGCGGATCGACCACCACGAATGCCAGCATGGCCATGCCACAAAGCACCACCATCATGGGCTTCATGTACTTGCGGAACAGACTAAATGGACTGGCCATCTCGGTTCTTTCCTTGCGAGCGAAAAATCGGCACCCACTCGTTGGCTGCCCCTTGACAGACAATCAAAGCGGTCCTATCTGATTGGACTAGCTAGGGTTTGGAGGGAATCCGCGAATTGTACGAGCAATCGACGTAAATGCAATCCCAGTCAGGACTCCCGTCAATTCCCATGACCCGAAAACCACGTTTTGTGATTCGCCCTCGCGTCGGGCATGGGTAGTATTTTCGGTGGTTTGGAAATTGGGATGAGCGCGCCAACCAGTGATGCCGCCTACCGCAAAACATTCCGTCCGAAACGATCGTAACGATCAGACCCAGTCGCCGCTCTCCGGTTTTGCCGGTCCTGGCGTGCGGTAGATCAGCGTTCACGCCGCCGGCAGCCGGCGCAAGATAAGATTCGCACAGTCACCAGTCGCTAGTTACTGCGTATTCCAAGTTCGTGGTATTCCCGAGGTTTGGAGAACTTCACGTTGAAATAATAGCTGTCAGCGATCAGCCGTCAGCCCTCAGCCAATTCAGTTTTATCTGGCTGAAAGCTGATAGGTGACGGCCTTCGCGGCAAGACTTTCGGGGGCGTCGAAGCCCCGAGGAAAACGCCAAACTTGGAACTACTGTTACTCATTATTCTCTGTACATCGACCGCTCTGTTTTAGGATTTGTAATGGCTAAGAAAGCCTCGTCGGGCAAGAAACCTGGTCATGCGTTGGTGATCGTCGAATCGCCCGCCAAAGCGCGGACCATCAGCAAGTATCTCGGGCCAGGCTATACGGTCGAAGCGTCCATTGGCCACGTCCGCGATCTGCCGCAGGGGGCGGCGCAGATTCCGGCCAAGTACAAAGGCCTCCCGTGGGCCAACTTGGGCGTCAATGTCGACGACAACTTCACGCCGATCTACATTGTGCCGCCCGGCAAGAGCAAGCAGATCAAATTGCTTAAAGACAAGCTAAAGCTAGCCGACCGGCTCTATCTGGCGACGGACGAGGACCGCGAGGGCGAGGCAATTAGCTGGCATTTGATGGAGGTGCTGCAACCGAAAGTGCCCGTCCATCGGCTCGTGTTCCACGAGATCACCAAAGATGCGATCCACGCGGCACTCGAGTCGCCGCGCGACGTGGACAATGGGCTGGTGCGGGCCCAAGAAACGCGCCGCATTCTCGACCGGCTCTACGGCTACGAGGTCTCACCCCTGCTGTGGCGTAAGGTCCGGCCCAAGCTCTCCGCCGGTCGTGTACAAAGCGTCGCCGTGCGACTGATCGTCGATCGCGAACGCGAAAGAATGGCGTTTGTCTCCGCAATTTGGTGGGACGTGCTCGGGAAGTTCGCCAAGTCCGACGGCAAGCAACTCGAAGCGACGCTGATGTCGGTCGATGGCCGGCGCATCCCCGTCGGCAAGGATTTCGATCCGCGCACGGGCAAGCTCAAGAACGACGAATATCTATTACTCGATGGCGACCAAGCGCAGGCACTCGTCCAGCGGGTCGCCAGCGGCGAGTTCCGCGTGACGAACATCGAAGACAAGCCCTACTCTACCCGGCCCTACCCGCCGTTTACCACCAGCACGCTGCAACAGGAGGCCAACCGCAAGATGGGCTTCACCGCCCGGCGGACGATGCAGGTGGCCCAAAGCTTGTACGAGAACGGCCACATTACCTACATGCGTACCGACTCGACGAATCTGGCCAATGTGGCGATCGAAGACGCTCGGCGACTGGTGGCGGCGGAGTACGGGGACAAATATCTGCCCGCGGAGCCGCGACTCTACCGCTCGAAGGTCAAGAACGCCCAGGAGGCGCACGAGGCGATCCGCCCGGCAGGCCATCCGTTTGAACTGCCCGAAGCGGTTCGTTCACAACTCAACGACGATGAATTCAAGCTATTCCAACTTATTTGGAAACGCACCATCGCCAGCCAGATGGCCGACTCGCACGGCCGGCGGATCATCATCACCATCGAAGGGAGCGGCTGCGTGTTCCAGGTGAGTGGCAAGACGATTGACTTCGCCGGCTACCTGCGGGCTTACGTGGAAGGCTCCGACGATCCGCAGGCCGAGTTGGCCGACCAAGAACGAGTGCTGCCATCCGTCGAGGTCGGCGAGCAACTCAAGTGCCTGGAACTGCTGCCAAAGGAACATGCAACGCAGGCCCCTTCCCGTTACAGCGAAGCCGCGCTCACCAAGGCGCTCGAAGAGCGGGGCATCGGTCGGCCGAGCACCTATGCCTCGATCATCGACACCATTCAAGCCCGCAACTACGTCTTCAAGAAAGGGGGTGCGCTCGTTCCCACTTGGGTTGCGTTTGCCGTCGTGAAGCTCATGGAGGATCATCTTAAAAGCCTCGTGGACTACGAGTTCACCGCCCAGATGGAAGACGACCTCGACGCCATCAGCCGCGGCGAACGGCAGTCGCTCGAGTATCTGGAAACATTTTATTTCGGCAACGGCAAGCCGGGCCTAAAGAAGCAACTCGAACACAAGGTCGATGAAATTGACGCTCGCGGAGTCAGCCGAATCCTGATTGGCAAAGCGCCCGATGGGCAGGAAGTGTTCGTCCGCGTCGGTCGTTACTCGCCGTTCGTGGAACTCGGCGAGCGGACCGCGTCGTTGCCGGAAGACCTGCCTCCCGACGAAGTCACGCTCGCCAAGGCGCTCGAACTCTTGGAGCAAGCCGCCCAGGGCGACGAGCCTTTGGGCACCTGCCCCGAAACCGGCAAGCCGGTTTATTTGAAGGTCGGCCGATTCGGCCCCTACGTGCAGCGCGGCACACCCGAGGACGAAGAGAAGCCACAGAATGCCTCGCTCCTGAAGGGCATGACACCCGAGAACGTGGATTTGGAAACGGCGCTCAAGCTGTTGACACTGCCGCGCACGCTTGGCAGTCACCCACAAAACGGCGAGCCAATCGTCGCCCACAACGGCCGGTTCGGGCCGTATGTAAAGTGGGGGGAAGAAACGCGTTCGCTTCCTGGGGGTGTCTCGCCGATCGAAGTCACGCTGAACGAAGCAATCGCCCTACTCGCGCAGCCCAAGGCCCGCGGCCGGCAAGGTGCCGCAAAGAAGGAGCCGCTCAAGGTCTTCGACAACTCGCCGGTCACCGGCAATCCTGTGCAGTTGCTCGATGGCCGCTACGGGCCGTACGTCAGCGACGGCGTTACCAACGCCTCGCTCCCCAAGGGCGAGCCGCCCGATGAGCTAACACTTAACGCAGCACTGAACTTGCTGGCCACGCGGGCGGCGCTCGGACCCCCGACCAAGAAAAGCCCCCGCAAAGCGGCGACAAAAAAAGCTCCCGCCAAGAAGGGCGTGAAGAAAAAGGCCGCGTCAAAAAAATAGCGCTAGATCAGTTGAGATTGCACCGGGGGCTCGCGCGATGTTATTCTGAAGGAAACCGAGGCCGAGAATGAAATACAAAGTTGCGATGCATCGCACCGACGAAGGAATTAGCGTCTCCGTGCCGGCCCTTCCCGGTTGCTGGTCGGAGGGCGATACGGAGGAGGAAGCACTCAACAACATTCAAGATGCCATTCGCGAGTACTTGGCTGCCCTCGACGACCGCTTTCAAGGCGCGGAAGTCCATGAAGTTGAAGTAGGGGTTTAGCGGTGCCGCGAGTTCCGGGCGTGAACCATCTCGATGCGGTCCGCGCGCTTGAGAAGGCGGGATTTGATATTGTCCGACAGGGTAAGCATATCGTCATGAGCGATGGGAATCGGCAAGTTACCCTCCCCCGTCACAACCCCATCAAGGCGTTTACGATGGGAGGAATCGTGCGGGACGCTGGATTGACCGTGGACGAATTCCGCAAGCTGCGGTAAGTTGCTTGGCCGAAAGGTCAGTCGTCCACCTTCTCCAATCGCATATGGACCGCGCATGGAACGAATCTCCAATGCCGTCGAGTCGTTCGCCAATGCGCTATTCGTGCCCTGGATTTTCGGGGTTCTGTTTCTCGCTGGCGCGTTCCTGACCATCCGGTTTGGATTCGTTCAGTTTCGCCGCTTTCCCGAAGCTGCCCGGGCCATGTTTGCCCGCCAGCAGAGCGGGGCCCGCGGCGCGCTCGCGCCGTTTCAGACGTTCATGGCAGCCCTTGCGGCCACCATCGGCACCGGCAATATCGCCGGCGTGGCGACGGCGATCATCGAAGGCGGACCCGGCGCGCTCTTCTGGATTTGGTGTTACGGCGTGCTCGCGATGGCAGTCAAGTTCGCCGAAGCGGTGCTCGGCGTTCACTACCGCATCGTCCGCGGCGAGTATGTTTATTCTGGACCGATGTACTACCTCCGCGATGGCCTGGGTTCGCCGGCCCTCGCCTGGATTTACGCATTCGTCGCCGGGATCGCCGTCCTCTTTACCACGCCGTTCACACAACCCAACTCGGTCGCGGTCGTTGTCGAGAGCGAGTTTGGCGTCAATACCGGGCTAACGGGGGTTGTTCTCGCAGTCCTGACCCTGCTTGTCATCGTATTCGGCATCAAGTCGATCGGCCGCGCGGCGGAATTCTTGTCGCCGCTCAAAGTGGGATTCTTCGTGATTGGCGGACTGATTGTTCTCTTGATGCACGCATCCCGCTTGCCGGAAGTGTTGCAACTGGTTTTTGAGCAGGCGTTCTCGCGCGAAGCGGGAATGGGCACGGCCAAGGGTGCCGCGGTTTACGTCGCACTTCGGTACGGACTTGCCCGCGGGGTCTACGCGAACGAAGCCGGCTACGGCACGGCCGCCGTCATGTACGGCACGGCCAAAACCGAAAACCCGTCGCAACAAGGCCTGCAGGCGATGATGGAGGTGTTCATTATTTCGTTCGTCACCTGCACCCTCACTGCGCTTTGCCTGCTCGTGACGGAGGCCTGGAAGAGCGACGCCCAAAGCTCCGCCGCCGTGGCAGTTGCATTCAACGCCGCGATGCCGACTGTCGGCGGGTGGATGGTTGCCATCTCGATGTTTCTGTTCGGCTATTCCGCACTGATCGGTTGGGCGTACTACGGCGAACAGTTCCTCGAATACATCTTCGGCCCCCGCGTCGTCGGGCCCTTTCGCTGGCTCTATTGCGCACTGATACCGTTCGGCGCGATGGCGAAAGTCGACCTCGTTTGGGCCTGGGGCGACGTGCTTAATGGCTTGCAAATCTTCCCCAACATGATCGGCCTGCTCGCGCTCAGCGGCGTGGCCGCGGCATTCGCCTTGGGGCGCAACAAAGTTAGCCACGACGCCCACCGCGGCGGGCAGGCTTCGTCCTCGTAGCGGAGCGCGCAAGCCCGCGATGAAAACTTATTCGCCAGCGCATAGATAATCGGGCAACCTCTGAACTTGCCCGTGGCGGTCGATACACGCAATCGTACTCTCGGCCTCGGCCAACAGTTCGTTCCCCCGAAAAACCTGATACACGTGATCGATCCGCGCCCCACGTGCGCGGGTCGTGCGAATGTGAATCCGCAGCGTGTCGCCAAATCGGCTAGGGCGGTGGAATCGGCAGCCGATCTTGCTCACCACCAGCATGACGCCCTGCCGCTCCAAATCGGCGTAGTCGTGCCCCATCGCCCGAAGCTGCTCGACCCGCGCCAGTTCGAGATATTTGAAATAGTTCGCGTGGTGGACAAAGCCCTGGGCGTCCGTTTCGTAGTAACGCACTTGAACGTCGAACTGGTGCTCAAGGAGGGGCATGGCAGGAAGGCTATCGGCTGTCGGCAGTCGGCCAGAGGAACTAGCGCGGAAGACGCATCCTATCGCTGTAGCACTGCGGGTCCAATGGGGCCTCCGAGCCAGAACGTGTTGCAATAACCAACGACGCAGCCTATAGTTACGGTCATCAGCGGCGTGGCCGCTGACCGTCAACACCTTGGAATCGACACGCGCGGGCAGGGCCATCATGAGCATTGGTGAAAGTGGAGGAGCGACGACCGAATTCGGCACGATGCGCGGCCGTGACTACCCCGCGATCCGGCAGTTCACGGTTTTCCTCGAAAACCGCGTCGGCCAACTGATGGAGGTGGTCCGCCGGTTCGAGGGCAGCAACGTTCGCATCATGGCCCTCACCATTTCCGATTCCACCGAGTGTGCGCTGGTTCGGTTCTTGGTGAGCGACCCCGAGGCTGGCCGCGAAATTCTGGAGCGTGCCGGGCTGGCGATCGTCGAGTCCGATTTGATCGGCGTCGAGTTGCCCGCCGGGCAGCAGCCGCTATTGCAGATTTGCACCGCGCTGCTGGCGGCCGAAGTAAACATCTCGCAAGTTTATCCGCTCCTCGTGCGGCCGACCGGCCGGCCGGCCGTCGCGTTGATGGTCGACAACATCGAAATGGCAATGGAAACCCTCAATGAGAAGGGCTTCCACACGATTACCGAAGACGAGCTTAAGCATTTCGAATAATGGGTGGCTGGGGTCGGAGCCAGCAGGCGTAGCCCCCAGCGAGCTCCGAGTTGAAGTCTTTTCGCGATTCCGCTGGGGGCTTCGGCTGGCGCCTACGACCCCAGCCACCCAGCCCCATTCACGCCTGCCATGCCAATTCCAGTAACATGCCCTGGATGTCTCAAGCGGTTCTCCGTGGGGGACCAGTTCGCGGGGAAGCAAGGCCCGTGCCCCAAGTGCAAGACGCTGATCAACGTTCCCAAGGCGGACGAACAGGTCGTCATTCACGCCCCGGTCGAAGGGCCGAAAGACGCCAAGGGCCGGCCGGTCCTTAAGACCGAAAAAACGAAAGACACCAAGTTTCAACCGATCATCGCGACGGCCGTCGCGGTCATCGTGCTGGCGACTCTGCTTGTGGCATTTTTGATGCGCGGAAAGTCGGCAGAAGATCTGACTCCGGTGATTATTGCGGGTGCCATTCTGCTGGGGCCACTCGTCGCCTGGGGTGGCTACTCGTTCCTCCGTGATTCCGAATTAGAGCCCTATCGCGGCAGAGAATTGTGGCTACGGGCAACGGCATGTGGCTTGGTATATGCCCTGACGTGGCTGGTCTACTGGTTCATCGCGGGACGAATTGCGCCCGACTACGCCACCGGCGGTATGGAAACGTGGCAGTTGCTGGTGTGCAGCGCCATCCCATTGGGCATCGGTACGTTTGCCGCCTACGTATCGCTCGACCTGGAACCGCTCAACGGGTTTTTCCATTTTGCGATGTACCTCGCGCTGACCGTGCTGCTGCGGCTGATATTGGGTCTGGACGCGCTGCCGGGGTTGGTGACTTCGTAATGCCGGCCGCTGCGGCCTTTGGCGGCCCGATCGAAGTCAACGACTGGTGCGGCGCCGGTCGAGCCTGCAGCGCTGTGCTCGGCTTCGGGCTACCCTTCGTCGCGACAGCCATAGTATTCCACTAGCACAGAGAGCGAGCAGCGCCACTGCCCGCGGCTCCGGCACTGCCTGTCCTGCGCCGCTGACCAGGCCAGGTGGGCCGAACTTGCTCCGCCACAGGTCGTAGCCCTCGGGTGTGCGCGTCGCGTCGTCGCGCCAGATCGTGTAGTCGGCGGCGTCGACGAGACCGTTTTCGTTGTAGTCTCCCGGCGGAATGTAGAGCGTTGGAATCGCGGTGAGCGAAGCGAGGCCCTCCTCGGCGAATTGCAGACCCATCACGAAGGCGTCCGGCTCGGCGCTGGCCTGCATCGGGTCGAAGCCGGCGAGTTTAAACGACTCCAGGCCCTCGGCGCCGAAGTCGATCGTTTGTCCGGCAACGACGCTTTGCGGGCCGGCGCCTGTGTCGATCGTGAGGTCTTCAGCACCCAGCGGCAAATCCGGCACGACGAACGACGTGAGCGGCGAGTGCTCGCTGTCAATCTCATAACCAGTAATCAATGCCCCGACGGATGGCCCTCCGTTCACCTTCGTCGAGAGGCCGACAAATACGTTTCCGGTGTGGCCAATCTCTTCACGGACCGGGAAGGTGAGATTGACTCCGGCGATGGTATCCGGATCGGTTGCGGGAGGCGGTTGATCGTCAATGTCGACGATCTCAGACAAATGGGCGACGAACGGCTTATCTGGCGTTTTGCCAGGAAATTCTCCGCCGGAAAATCTCCAAGATACTGAGCCCCCAACAAAGGCGTCAAAGACTTTACTGCCAGTCAATGACTTAGCATGGGCAAAGGTGACGAGATTATGCATTCGGAATGTGTAAACCTGTCCTGGATAAAGCCGGTAGCCGTCGCCCGTCCACTCAGCAGGGATCGCTGCAACTTTTCTAATTACAATCACCCCCAATTCGGGATCGTCCTCCCAACTGCCAGCTCCAGCAGAGTTATCAGGGTCATACCAAAGAGGATCGTCAGATATTGTGTCGCCTTGGGGCGGCTTAGCATACGCGCCAGTGTAGAATTCCAAGATCGTTATTTCTGGAACGGTGAAGTCGATTAATAGCGATGAGCCAAAACCCGAATTATCCGGGGCGTTGTGAGAAGCAATCACTCGGGTCCGTTCTCCTCTGTATGGATCATGTAGCACGGGATGAGGAATCCAAGTACTACGGGCATACGATGAGTTTCCGAACATCGCAGTGCCGCTTCCATCGGCCCACACCTTGTAACGGATATTCGCACTGCTACTCGAATATCCGCCCCAAATTCCGAGGGATTGTGCTGTGAGCAACTCACCATCAGGGAAGACTGGGCCGAAGAGTGCGTAGGTGTTTAGCCTGGCCCGAAAGCCTGGATCGTGCTCGTCTAATAAGGCTCCATGTCCAATGTAGTTAATTTGATTAGATAGTCGTACTGACGCGTCCACGTTCAGCCAATCGACGACTATAGCCTGGGCGTTTGATGCCATTAACAGCGATAGCAATACGCAGTAGTGCCTTTTGAGCAGGACTGTCGTCGCTAACTTGCGGACTGGGGCTAAGTTGAATTTTCCCGGTGACATTCGAACTACCTTTCGGGGAAAGGATTCTTAGTAGCGGTTTAGGGCCGTTATCAACAGTGCGTAATCGAAGGTCAAAACGGCTCAGAGAATCTCCAAAAATTCCGCTTTTTCTCCGGCAGCCCTGGGCCAAGCAATGGTGTGGAATCCAGAAGGCTGCTTCAATTTACCACCCTGCAGACACTGCTGGGTTCCTAACGGCATCTCGCGATGGTACTTAGCGGCATAAAGTCCGACTCGTATTAGCTTATCGGGTCTGGGGCAGCATTTGCTTTCTTGCAGGACTGTCACAAACAGTGCGTCATCGAACGCCACAACGGCTCAGGAAATCGAAGGCGAAATCTCGATTTTTTCGGAGTGTGCCATATTGATGCACATTGCATGGGACTACAGTCGCCCTTTGGTCCGGTCGGACTGTAGGCGTGGCCGTAGGCCGGGTTGGCGAAGTGCCTTCTCGACTGCAAAGGCACTTCTTCCATCGCAAGGGCTTCGATCGCTTACATCAGTCTGGATCGAAGCGGCGGCTTAAAAGGCGACCGGTATGCCGGCGTCGAAAACGAAGACTCCTGTTGGCGCCCCGTCCGTTAAACGGGCGCCCACCAGGAGCTGCGTGGGCGAGGTGAACTGGAGCCAGTCCAAGCGCCCAGTGTGCTGTAAAAGCGTAAAGAGCGCGCGTCCTGTGGGGATATGCCAGAGTCTGACCGAATTGTCATAGGCGAGCGTGGCCAGCGTTTGGCCATCGGGCGAAACTGCCACATGACTCAATGGTCCGCGGTGCCTCGACAGCCGGAATATTTCTCGCCCGGAAGGGATCTCCCATCCGATGGCGCCATCGATACCTGCAGCCGCGTAGAGTTGTGAATTATTGGGAGCAAAGCAAATATCCCACATCCTTAGTCCGGGCCCGAACGAACCCATTTTGGCCCCGGTCTCAGCATTCCACACCGTTCCTCCGCCTCCACGCACCGTCGTGGCAAACATTCGGTTATTCGGAGCGAAGGCGAGCGGAGTCCCGCCCGCGGCGTCGGTGTGCAGATCGCGCACCAGATCGCCTTGGGCAACACTCCAAATTCGGATACCGGCTACATAGCTTCCGGCCCCCAATCTACTTTCGTCCGGCGAGAACGCCAGTCGGACCGAATCTCCTTCTGCCGAACGACCCAAACTCAATCGGTGGCGCAATTGAAACGAGTCCAGATCCCACAGCAGCACATGGCCGTCGTCGGCGAGCGTCGCAAGCGAGCCGCGGGTCGATGATAACGCGGCTTCCGCCGCCGGCGCCTTGTGGCCACGGAGTTCGGCGAGTGCCTGGCCACCCGACAATTGGCGGAGGATGACGGTCCCATCCGATGCGGCGCAAATCGCCCAGTCTTTTTCATAGGCGACAGCCAGGCAGTCTTCGGGAAAGGACACAAACGAGTAACCGAAGATCTCGCTGGCATCCCACAGGCGGATCTGGCGATCACCTTCCGAGACCGTCACGAGCGTTGTACTGGTCGGATCGAGCAGTGCGGCGCGCTGGGTCTCGCTACGTTCCATGCCGGTGCGAATCGGTTCCAATCGATTTTCAGCCGCGCGCACTTGCCAAATGCTCGGGCCGCCGGTTTCCGTTCCCCCGAGCAAAAACCGACCATCGGGGGAAAACGACAATGCCCACACCGCCGACATTGCCGTGGCACGCATCATCACTTCGCCGGCATCGAGGTCGGAAACCAGAACGTCGCCGCCGTACCCGCTCGAGGCCAAATACCGGCCATCGGGACTGACTGCCAGACTCAAGACGCCTTTTTCATGGACGGCCAGTTCGCCCTCGGACGTCCAGTTCTCCACGCGCCATGTTAGCACGGCCTTCCCCACTGCCGCAGCCACTCGCATATTGTCGGGGAACCACACAACAGAGCGAACCACATCCCCATTATCGGGCGAGCGCGTCTCCTCCCGTTGAGAAGCGACATTCCAAATGCGTATCGAATTGTCACGCGCGCCCGATGCTAGACGATCGCCGTTGGAGGACCAGCTCACCGCACAAACGGTACTTTCGTGCCCTCGCAGGCAAGCCATCTCGGTCCAGTCATTCACGTTCCAAAGCCTAATGGTTGCATCTTGCCCCGCGGTGGCGAGGATGCTGCCATCGGGCGAAAAAGCCGTCGTCGTGACTTCCTTATCGGAGTAGTTCCAACTAGCTACCTTTCGACGCATCTTGATGTCCCAAACCGTAACGTTCCCGTCGCGATCTCCACTCGCTAGTAGGCGACCATCCGGAGCTAGGCTCGCGGTCAGAATGGGGGCGTCGTGGGTTCCGAGCGCGGTAGGCGTGTAACTGCAGTGACGGCTTAAAAAATGCCGAGAAAACTCTCGCAAATCGCTTTGACCTGGCGTCGGCCGATATCGATCGAGGACCGCCTTCGCACGGTCAATTTCCCCGTCGTTCCAAGCTTGCCAGGCATCGGCCATATCGCCCGCGTAGAGTTCTCTCCGTAAACTTGCTTCGCGAGTGACAACGGCCGCTCGGGCCTGTTTCTCCTTGATCAAACTGCTATCTGCCGTGCGCTGCGCACGGAAAGCGCGGTTCGCTTGCCACAGGCTGACCGATATGCCGCCAACCAGCGTTACAATCACAGCGCAAGTCGCGGCTAGAACCAATTTGTGCCGACGTGCAAACTTGGCGAGAAGATGCCTTCTCGTCGGGGGACGAGCGGTCACGGGATCATTACGCAAGAAAGCTTCAATGTCCTCGATCAACGCAGTTGCCGATTGAAATCGCCGCCCCCGATCCTTTTCGAGCGCCTTCATGACGATCCAATCGAGGTCTCGTTTCATCTGCCGTCGCATCAATTCCGGTTCGACCTGTCGATTCTCCGACAGGCTCGTCAATGCATCTGCTTTGAGAGTGCTGATCCGAGCACTCGGCCGAAGTGGATCAAGCTCCTGAATTATGCGGCGCATTCCGTCGTAGCCGGCGTCGCGCAAGTGATCGCTTTCGAAAAGAGGGGCGCCCGTTAAGATTTCGTACAGCAGCACTCCAAGCGAGTACACATCGCTTCGCGTATCGACGTCGACGGCGCTTAACGCTGCCTGTTCAGGACTCATATAGGCCGGCGTTCCAATAAGCTGAGTGAGGCCTGTAAATAACGTCCTTTCGGTGAGTTGCTCTTGTCCGATCGCCTTCGCAATCCCAAAGTCGATGACTTTGATCACGGACTTGCCGTCGCACTCCGTGACCATGACGTTCGTTGGCTTGAGATCCCGGTGAATAATTCCTTTCAAATGCGCGTGCTGAATTGCGCGGCACACGTCGAGAAAGCACTCCAGGCGACGTGATAGTGACAATTTTTTGCGATCGCAGTAGTCGGTGATGGGCATGCCACGGACAAGCTCCATGACGAAATAGGGTCGGCCGCTGTCGGTCTCACCGCCATCGAGCACTCGGGCAATATTCGAATGGTCCATCATGGCCAGCGCCTGGCGCTCCGCTTCGAAGCGGCCGATGATCTGGCGGCTGTCCATGCCAGGCTTGATGATCTTGAGGGCCACCTTCCGCCGGACCGGGGCGATTTGTTCGGCCATGTAGACGGTGCCCATTCCACCTTCGCCGATTTGCTCCAGCAGTTTGTAGCGCCCAATCAGCGTACCCGGACGTTCGAACACCGGCGGATCAACAACTGCCATCGGGGCCCCGTCCGGCCGTTCAAGGAAAAGGCCTGCGCGGAAGTGGTTGTCTACCATCCGCTCGACTTCCTGCCGTAATACCGCATCGTCATCGCAGGCGCGGTCCAGATAAGCTGCCCGCTCGTCGACATCGGAGATTTCCACGGCAGCACAGAGAATGGTTTCCATGCAGCGAAACAGTTCGACCGACATTGTTGAATCCCACTTGCCTGGGTCTGGCAGACTTTGAACCGGTGACTATTCCTAAGTGCGCAATCGGACAGGGCAGCGGCTCATGGCTCAAAGAAAAACATCAAGATTTTTTGACTGGTCGGGCCTGCTCATCGAGCTGCCCAAACAACCAGGAGCGCGCGAATACCCAGTGACGCTTCGCAGTTGCGAGCGAAATCCCCAGACTTGATGCAGCGTCATCCATCGTAAGTCCCGCGAAAAACCGCAACTTAACGAGCTCAGCGTGTTGCGGGTGCTCCTGACTTAGCCGGTCAATAGCTTCATCCAATGCCAGAAGCTCCAGCGGTGGTAGCGATTCCGGAGCAACGGCATCAGTGAGCGACATACGCCGGCGAGGGCCGCCGCGCTTTTCCGCGTGTTTCTTTCGCGCGTGATCGACGAGGATGCGCCGCATCGCCTCGGCAGCGGCTGCGAAGAAGTGGCCGCGAGAATTCCAATGGCTTCCGAATGCCTCTCGCGATCGTTCGTGCGCGTCGCTGCCTGAAACCGCTCCTGGCGGGCTGGTGTTACCTACTAATCGCAAGTACGCCTCATGTACCAGCGCAGTCGCTTGCAGCGTCTGTCCCGGCTTCTCCTGAGCCAGCTTAAAAGACGCCAATTTGCGAAGCTCCTGATACACCAACAGAAGTAGCTGCTCGGGCGCAGAAGGATCCCCTCGTTCGATTCGCGACAGAATGTAGGTGACATCCGGCATCCTTCGATTCTGTTTCCGCTTGGGGTAAACTGCAATGGGCGAATCTGAAGGAGCAACAAGCAACATGAGTGACTTGCGCAAAATTCCCGAACTCGCAAGCCTGCACGCATCTAATGGCCTCGTGCGGTTGCCGCCGGGGATCGACGTGCCGCTGTCGCAGCGGGTGCGGCAGCTTATCGACACCGCCGAGTTCCGCCGGCTCGCGCAGATCAGCCAGTTGGGACTGGTGAGCCTTGTCTACCCGGCGGCCAATCACACCCGGCAGGAACACTCGCTCGGCGTCTACCGCGTGGCAATTGAGTTCCTCGATCGGCTTGCGTCCGACGAGCGTTTTGCTTCGGTGATTACTCCAGCCGACGCGGAGTTGTTTCTGGTCGCGGCCCTGCTGCACGACATCGGCCACTGGCCCTTTTGCCATCCGATTGAAGACATCCGCTTGCAGCGGGTGCCCGATCACGAGTTGCTGGCCAACAGCTTCCTGCTCGAAGGCGAAATCGCCGATGTGCTGCGCGAGGAATGGGGTATCAATCCCCGCGATGTGGCCGCTTTGCTCAATAGTAAACCGCGCGAGCGAAAAACGCGGATTCTCCACTCGCTCCTCTCGGGACCGATCGACGTCGACAAGGTCGATTACCTCATGCGCGACAGCCTCCATGCGGGCGTGCCCTACGGTCGCAATTTCGATCAAGCTCGTTTGGTGCATAGCCTCTGCCTCAACGAAGCCGGCGACGGGCTGGCGATTACCGACAAAGGCAAGACCGCCGCCGAGATGATGGTCTTCGCCCGCTACGTGATGTTTAGCGAAGTCTACTGGCACCACGCCGTGCGGTCGGCTACAGCGATGCTTCAGCGGGCGTTCTATCTGCTGCACCACGCGCTCGATATGGACGGTCTCTTCCGCATGACCGAGCGGCCATTTATTGACACGCTGTTCATCGCGGCCGGCGATGGACCCGCCCGGGACTTGCTCGACGGACTGTTCGGATCGTCGCGACGGCTCTACAAACGCCTGGCTCAGTACAGCCTGTTCGAGGAGCCGGCGCTGTACGCCCGACTTACCCGGCGACCCTATACTTGGCTGGTTCACTGTGCGGAGCAATTCGCGTCGGTCGCCAGCACCGCGCTTTCTCGCGTCGTCGCGCCCCACGAAATCTTGTTCGATGCTCCGCCCGTGAAGCTCGAAGTCGAATTCAATATCGACGTTTACTATGCGAAAGAACAAACCTACCGCCGGCTGGGCGATGTCTCGCCCGTTGTCCGCACGCTCGCGCGCGAGCAGTTCGACGACTACGTGAAGCGCGTTCGGATTTTCGTCCATCCCCGCCTCGCGGACGATCTGCGGATGCATAACTCGCATACGTTGGTGGCCGAAGCGGTTGATCGGATGGATTAATCTCTAAACCGCAAGCGACGGCCGTCGCACCACGTGCGACACGGCAATAATCGCGACGATCCACAGTGCGATGTTGCACGGTTCTGGAACCGTCGTGACGTTTGCCGCACCAATCGGAAACGAATTGCCGAAATTCTCGCGCCACACTTGGTAATCGCCCGCTCCGATCTGCAAGCTGCCGTCGCCATCCGCGGCCAGGTTCGTCGTGGAGTTGAGCGTGTCGCGCCACACGGAATAGTCCGCGGCATCGATGTCACCATCGCCGTTGTAATCGCCGGGAACCACCGGAGGACCGAATAGGGAATTATAATGGGCGACGGCCCATTGAGCGGCTAAATCGCGGACTTCGTTGGAGACGTTGAACGTGCGATGCACGAACAGAAACGGGTCGGATGTCTCAAACCCCTCGGCGCGGGCCTGAAGCGCGACCATGTAAACTCCCTCCGGCGGAGTGGTCTGCGTGTTTCCGTCGCCGTCATCCACACGCAACAGCAAATGCTGATGAATGGTGCCGGTATCAATGCCGTCTAAGGGATCGGTATCGGATGAAGTTTGCTGGATCAATCCGCCCGACACAAATTCCTCGGAGCTATCTGCAGTGAAAAGATTAAAACCATCGTCGAGGATATTCCAGGTAATGCCGGAGGATGGAACGACAAAGCTCACGTCCGCCAGAGCCAGTCCGTCACCGCCAGGGTCCGCTCCGTCCCAAAAGAATAGATTCGAGACCTCCGCATCAATCCACATCGGCAACAGGTCGAAATAAACGTTGCGGTTCGAGGGAAAGCCCATCACCCCCGGTTCGAGCAGAGCATTTCCCGTTTCAAGTCCGGTGAATCCCGGATCGTTCGCTCGAAAGTTCGACAAGAACTGACGGGAAAACACCCGCTGGCCGATCATCCACGTTCCATCGTCGTAATTGGCGGCACCAACCACAATCTTACCGGCGGACAACTGAAGTAGCACGTCAACATGCTGGGCCGTGCAAGCCGCGCTCGACATACCCCAAACACAGGCCCCCAGCAAAATGCAAAATCGATTCGTGTTCATCTATTGATTCCGAATAATTCTGTTCCCCGATGAAACTGCCACCCATGAGCAGCCTCGGACGGGATTTTTCCGCCGAGGCTGCCCGAAGAAGACTCGACGCTTCGACAACCTACCACCGGCGACGGATGATCAGACCGACGCTGCCCAACGCAACGCCTACCAGAACTAGCAAGCTCGGTTCGGGGACCGCGACATTTCGTTCCACATGCTCCACGGCCATTTCGATCACGCTTTCCAAGGCTTCTTCTAAGTCGTCATCCGTTAGCATGTCGAATTCGGCTTGGCTAACGCCGAGAAACTCGGGCGTAATGAGTCCTTCGGTTCCCATCACCAGGTAAAGAGGAACAGTTGGAGCCAGATCGGCGACTTTCGCTTGAAACGCAGCCAGATAAATGCCCGGTGCGGGGAAGGTGGCCGCATTGGCGTCGCCGTCGTCGAGCACGAAAAACGGATGGTCATCAAATCCGCCGCCGGCACCGGCAGTGCCAATGCTTCCCGTCATGCTGCCCGTATCGACCGCGAAGCTGACGCTGCTCGGTGGAGCAAAAGCCACGCTACCCACCCCGTTCCAGAAAAAGAGGCTCTCCGTCACTCCACCCGCGGTGAGTGACAAGGCAGTGACGAAAATCTCGTCCCCTGCCAGCAACGACGCAGCCCCGACGGGCAGCGCCGCATCGTCGGCGGGGTGATTAAAACCGGGATCGCCGGACGTGTACGTCCCATCGAACGGGTCTTCGCCCATTTCCGATTCAAACACCCGCTCGAAAAGGGAAATGCCGCCCGTGTCCACTTCGATCCCACCGAACGCGGTTTGAACTCCCGCCGAGGGCCGGCCGACGAACACGTCGAAGTGTTGGGCGGCGACAGGGCCGGCCGCCAAAAGTGTTCCACCGACAACGGCTAGTGCCAAGCTAAAGAATTGAATAGTCACGAGGTAAACTCCTTGGATGAATTAGCTGAAGTAATGCACGCGACAGCGACCACGTCTACTGCGGCGGTCGCGCGAAATTAAAGCCTTCCATAACCCACGCGTTGATCTGTTCAGCGGCGATGGGCTTCACATGACCATCGGCGTAGAGGTAGTTCGCCACGCCTCCGATATGCCGATCCAATGCAACTTCACGCTGAATCTGCTCCCAACGTTCATTGGGCGTGGGATACTTTTCGGTAAACCATTCCCACGAGTCGATGTGGTCGAAAGTGGATTCAACTGAATTTCCAGCCTCGAACGCCATGATCGTGCCGTGGGTCTGAGGAAGATCGTACAGGTCACTGACGAAGTCGTTCACGACGTTCGCATCCGCAGTCCCTTCGTAGAGGAACCGCTCCGCTCTGGTCGCCTTCCTCAAGTAACCGTTGAAGGCATAGCTCGTCTCGCGGCCCGAGTTGCGTTCGATCCGTTGCAGATCGTCCGGGCAGAGCCGAATCTCATCGACGCTTTCCAGATAGGGCGCGAGCGCGAAGATCCACGAGTCGCCCTTGTCCCGGTTATGAAAAACACCGGGAAAGGCGCCTTTATGCACGTTCGCAAACTGATGCACCGCCAAGCCGATTTGCCGCAGACTATTGGCGCACTGCGCGCGCCGAGCCGCCCCGCGTGCCGCCTGCACGGCCGGCAGAAGCAGCGCGATTAACACGCCTACAATGGCAATCACCACGAGCAGTTCGATCAACGTAAACGCGCGACGGCGGTTCACGGCATACTCCTTTGTCGAAACAGCCACGACGCGCAAGCGCGCAACACGCACTCACAACATCGATCGTGAGAAAGAAGCGCAGGGCGGAGCGCACCCTGAGCGCCAGAGCAGCCTAAATGGCCGTGGCCGGTGGTCCGCGGGGGACGTGAACGAGCGTTTCGCTCGAAGAGAATGCCGGCGCCCGATAAATCGAGACGCGGCTGGTAAGTTGCGGCGACGAATCGCTCGTTGCGATCGTCCAACTCGCCGCGCGGGCCTGAGCGAGAAAGTCGCAGATCGGGCAGTTATTGCAATCGTGTCCCGACTGAGATCGCGAGACGCCAGCGGCTTCCGACTCGGTTGTTGGCGTGTCGCAACACGAGCGCGCGTGATGGCCGCACGAGCATGGCGCTGCACTGGCAGACTCGAAGCAGACCGCCGAATGGGGCATCAGCAAGTGCAGTCCCTGGCCGACGAGCGTAACGCTGCCGTAGAGCGCGAGGCTCAACAGCACGGTGACACGTCGAATTAGCGGCCTAGAACGAAGCACGCGAAGCGCCTTGGCAGCATGGAATAACGGCTGGTCGGGCCAACACAATCATCCCATCTTAGGGCCTGCAGCACTCGTTGGCAAGCAAGCTACCGGTGACCGTTAGTGGCCGTCGGCGGCACTTGCGCAGCGTTCGGTTCATCCGGCGGAGCCAGTTTCCGCACCACTCGGCGAACTCCCCCCGCCGCGCCGTCGCGCTCCAAGCCTCGGCGATACGCCAGGAGTTCGCGGTCGACCTGCTCGCTGGTTAAAAATCCCATTTCCACGAGCAGCGTGGAGAAAGGCTGGCAGCGGCCCGACTGCACCATGAGCAGTTCCGCTATGTCGCGTTTGTCGAGCAGCCCCAGTTCGACCGCCGTTTCGCCGAAACGGTCGTGAGGCAGATCGGTTTGCACGCGAAGGACTTTGAATACATCCTGAACCGTCAACTTGCCTTCCTCAATCGCAAGTTGCCCCAGCGGTACAAGATCCTCCTGCTGCTTTTGCAAGACGCTAATGAACTGCTCGGGCGCGATGACTCCGCTCCGCGTAAGGAAAAGTCCGAATTTCATAACGAATACTCCACCAATGGGAAACGCTTCGCGAACGACGGCGCGCACTAAAGCTTACTGCGCCAGTGGCCAACAAAAGAATAGCTGCGGCACGACGCAGTTCGACCGGCGAATCGCGCAGGCGTCGCAGGCGACATAACCGGCATGTCTCCCAGCTTTTCCGCCCGCCGCGCAAATCGCAGCAACGTGCGTGCTTTAGAAGCGCGCAGCTGTTGCCGGTTTCTTCGGCGGGGATATGTCGAAACCGGTTGCGATCGCGTCACACGCTGCCATGCATTTCGCACTGTTTTTAAGCGGTTTTAGCGTCCATTTAATGCTTGAAGGCGTGACGCCAGGCACGCGCATGTCCTTTCGGCACGACGCTTGCTAATTGGGTCACTCATCCAAAACACCTGGCATTCAATGCTATCCGCGAACCTAAGAATGGCCACGGATGTCATGATGGAATGGAATTACACGCCAAGGTTCACGCGCCAAGATTCACTGGTGAAGTAGGTCGGAATGTTAAGCACTGAACCAATCATGTCGTTTCATTCAGCCGCCTTAATGAACGGCACAATCGCCCCAAGCCACGTGGCGTCGGCGGCTCGCGCGTTGAGCGACGAAGTATCGACGCTTGCCTGGGCAATTATCGACGGAGTCGCGAGCGATGCCGACCGAGAGCGGTTGGCCGATTTGCTCGCCAGCGAGCGAAGTTTGCGCAAGCGTTACGTCCGAGCGGTGCAAATGAATACCGATCTGAGGGATTTTATGATGGAGTCGCCCCAATTGGGCGCCGCTTGAGAAATGGACTAATCACAAATCACGAGCTGATTACCCGAGTCCGCTGTGCCCCGGGAGGGCGAGGTAGCCGCAAGAGAAGTACCCACCTCGCCCTCCCCTTCTTCTATTTGGGTTTAGCGTCGGCGGCCACGCCGAATTCTTAAGGGTGCCACTGGCTCCGCCAGTGCTTTCGTCGTGTCCGGTTCCGCACTGGCATAGCCAGTGGCACACGAAGTCCCTTGTTTTCGATTCTCAAAACACGCTTGAAACCGCCGCTTTCACGGGCGCAAGTGCTATAACCGGCGGCTGGCCGGAAATCTGAAGCGATCGCGGGAAGTCTGACGATAAACCAGGCAGATTCGTTCCGCTCGTTCAGCCGGCTTGCACTGGAAGTTAGCCGCGAGCATTGCAGGCGCGCCGGGGTCAGGATGCCAGAGTTCCCGGCGAGCCACTCTGCCCGAGTCAACTCCCAATGCCTGACCCCATCCCCCACTACCTGCTATTGACCGAAGGCGGATGTCCCGATCACCAGTCGCGGTGGCGGTTCGTACTGCAAGGCATCGATTCGCCGCAAGCGATGGCCGCCTCCGACACCGAACCTCTAGCGGATCCGGACCGGGCCGATCTGCTAGCTCTCGTCCGCGGCTTGGAAGCGATCGAGCAGCCGGCCCGCGTCACGCTCATCACCCGCAGCCGTTACGTGCAGCAGGGTCTGGCGCGGGGATTGCAAGAGTGGCGCGAGAATGGCTGGCAGTGGGAACGTTTCGGTAGGCTGGTTCCGGTCCGAGACCGCGACCTATGGCAGCGCGTCGACCGGGCATTGGCGTTTCACCAAGTCGATTGCCGCTGCTGGCGGTTCGACGAGGCGGAGGCTCAACCAACGAGCTCGTCCCACCCGTTCCTCGCCGGCCCGCATTTCGTGCGTCGCCGAAAACTTAGGAATTACGCTGCGGCTGATTGTTCCAAAACCAACGAGAGCGAAATGCAGCCGAATTTGGAACGCTCACGAGCGATCCGGCCCCGCCGCACTCACCGACCCCGCTGGGCCGCATCCACGCTTCAGAACATTTGTACTTCCGCCGCTCGAGCCGTCTCGGCCCCGCTCGCGGCATCGTCGCTGTGAACCCCCTTTGAGTCTTCGCTAGGAGCCTTCATTGAAAACCCAAGTCGCACTGGACGCCATCGCCCCGCTCGTACATGGATACCACGAGAACCCGTTCCAGATTCTCGGACCGCATGAAGTGATGCATGAGGGCCGCAAGGCGCTCGCCGTGCGTGCTTTCCTGCCGGAATCTCAGCAGGTTTGGCTGGTGGACGGGGTTGCGGAAGCTCCCCGACCGATGCGCCGCATCCACCCGGCGGGACTGTACGAGGCCATATGTCCCGCGGATGATGAGGGTCCACTCGGGTCCACTCGGAATCGATATATGTTTCGCGTCACCGATAAGCACGGCAGCCAACGGGTTATGCACGATCCGTACGCGTTCGATCCGTTGATCTCGCCCTACGATCTCCACCTGCTGGGAGAAGGCAACCACTGGCGGAGCTTCGAGAAGCTAGGCGCCCATCTACGCGAGGTGGACGGCATCAAGGGTGTTAATTTCGCCGTGTGGGCGCCCAACGCCGAAGGGGTGAGCATCATCGGCGATTTCAACGGCTGGCATCGCAAGCTCCACTCGATGCGAAAGCACATCCCCACCGGCGTGTGGGAACTGTTCATTCCCGGCCTCGCCGAAGGCACGCTGTACAAGTACGCGGTGAAACAGCGCGGCGGGCACGTAGTTGAAAAGAGCGACCCCTACGGCTTCGCGGCCGAAGTCCCGCCCCGTACCGCCAGTATCGTCACGCGGCTCGATTCTTATCAGTGGAATGACGAGCAGTGGATCGGCGAGCGCACCGAACACCAAGCGTTCGACAAGCCACTCTCGATCTACGAAGTTCACCTCGGCAGTTGGCGCCGCGACCCGGCTAATCCCGGCCGATGGTTGAGCTACCGCGAGATTGCTGCGCAGCTTGTGCAGTATTGCCGCGACATGGGCTTCACGCACATCCAACTGATGCCCGTCACCGAGCATCCGTTCAGCGGCAGTTGGGGATACCAAACGGTGGGTTACTTCGCGGCGACGAGCCGATACGGAACTCCCCAAGACTTGATGCACCTGATTGACGCTTGTCATCAGAGCGGCATCGGCGTCATTATCGACTGGGTGCCCGCCCACTTTCCGAAAGACGACCACGGACTGCGGCGGTTCGATGGCACGGCCCTCTACGAGCACGAGGATCCGCGCCAAGGCGAGCACCCCGACTGGGGGACGCTCGTCTTCAATTACGGCCGCTCCGAAATCCGCAACTTCCTGCTCTCCAACGCGCTGTTTTGGCTGGAGAAATATCACATCGACGGATTGCGCGTCGATGCGGTCGCCTCCATGCTCTACCTCGACTACAGTCGAGACGAAGGCGAATGGATTCCGAATTGTTTCGGAGGTCGCGAGAATCTCGAAGCAATCGACTTTCTCAAGAAGTTCAATGAAGAAGTCCACCTTCAATATCCCGGCGTGCTGACCATTGCCGAAGAGTCCACCGCGTGGACCGGCGTTTCGCGTCCCACCTATGTCGGCGGACTCGGGTTCTCGCTCAAATGGAACATGGGCTGGATGAACGACACGCTGCGGTACATGCGGCAAGATTCGGTCCATCGCAAATATCACCACGACGAACTGACGTTTTCGCTCATCTATGCCTTTACCGAGAACTTCGTGCTGCCCTTCTCGCACGATGAAGTGGTCCACGGCAAGGGCTCGATGCTCGGTCAAATGGCCGGCGACCTGTGGCAAAAGTTTGCCAACCTACGGCTGCTGTACGGCTATCAGTGGACTCATCCCGGCAAGAAATTGCTTTTTATGGGTAGTGAATTCGGCCAGTGGAACGAATGGAACCACGACGAATCGCTGCAGTGGCATCTGCTGCAATGGGCGTCACACGAAGGGCTGCAGAAGTACGTCGCTCACTTAAATAACCTGTACCGGCAGGAACAGGCGCTATATCAGGTCGATTTCGAGCACACGGGGTTCGAGTGGATCGATTGCCACAACTTTCAGGACAGCATTTTGTGCTACCTGCGGCGGGCAAAGGATCCGGACGACTTTCTGTTGGTGTGCTGCAACTTCACGCCGGTGGTCCGCGATGACTATCGCCTGGGCGTGCCCCGCGCCGGCTGGTACGACGAAATCAGCAACAGCGACTCCGAGTGGTTCGGCGGCAGCAACGTCGGCAACGACGGCGGCGTGCTGGCCACCGACCAAGAGAGCCACGGCCGCCCCGCGTCCATCGCGATTACCCTGCCGCCGCTGGCGACGGTGGTGTTCAAGCCGCGACGCGGGGGTTAGCACGGCCACGATCGCGTGCCAACGGCTCGGGCACGCGATTTGTGCTGCGCCCCCGCCCCAGGAAAGCCGCCGTCACCACCAGCGCCAATAGCAACGCACTTGTCGGCTCCGGCAGGGCCGCTAGCTCGATAGACGATCCCGCCGAAAATGTATTTCCGAAATTGCCTTTCCAAGTAACGTACTGCGGCTGCCCAATCACGCCGCCATCGATGTCGTTGGGAAGCGTCCCGACCGCCGCGCCAAGGTTGTCGCGCCACACCGTGTAGTCGGCCGCGTCGACGGCGCCGGCGACGTTGAAGTCGCCCGGCAGGAGGTCGGGAACATACACCAGCCGGTACACCTCGCCCGTGTTAAAACGGGTCAGCACGCCAGTCCAGCCGGTTTCGGACGTGCAGCCGGAGCACTCGTCGCCGAAGTCGAGGAAGTAGACGTTGCCCGCGGCGTCTTCCGCGAACGACGAAAGCTGATCGAGATCCAGTCCCTGCGATGAAAGCGATGCGACGACCTGCGACGTGATGTTGTCGATCGCCAATTTTCCGGTCTCGTCAATCTCACCGGCGAACAGGGTGGGCAGCGGAAAGTCGAAGCCCCCCCACAGGTACTTGCCCTGGATGCCGGGGTGCTGGTTCGGGCCGCAGTATACGTAGCCCCCCGTGATGGAAACGATCGAGTACGGGCCGCCGCTGCGCGAGTGAACGTAGAGCGGCTGGATGGAATCGGGCCGAATGCCGGCGCCGTCCGGATCGAGTTGCCCCGCGTCGTCCCCCGGGCCGGTGTTCAGCCCCTCGCGACGTGGCCAGCCGAAATCGACGCCCGCGGCCGCGCCGGCGGCGGGGAGCGCGGGGTCGCCGCTTGGGTCGTAGCCCATCACGCCGCCGGGCAGGTAGTTGATCTCTTCTCCACTGATGAAGCCAACGTCGCCGATCCAGATGTCGCCCGTCGCGCGGTCGAAGCTCATCCGCCAAGGATTCCTGAGGCCCGAGTAGAAGACTTCGGGCCAGGTCGTGCCGGGAACACCATCGCCCGTGTCGTCGTCACCATGGTAGATGGTTGGTGTGAAGCCGAAGTTGCGGTTGGCGTCGGCGGGGTAGTCGTCGCCGCCACCGACATCGATCCGCAACACCTTACCGTAGAGTGAGTCGAGCTTCTGCGCGTTGTTGACGTAGCCACTGTCATCGGCCTGCTTGCCGCCGTCGCCCAGCGTGACGTACAGCCAATCGCGCTCCTCGCCTTGGGCACCGGGGCGGAAGCCGACCCAGTCCATGGCGTGCGTTGCGTCGTCCACCTGCAAGCCGGGCAGATTGATGAGGTACCGTGAGAACTCCGGCACACCCGCAACGTCGAGCGCCCACTCCTGCAGCGTGCTGGTCGACAGCAATGGCGTTCCGCTCGGCTCGAGCGCCACGATGTACATTTTGCTCCCCACGATGCCGGGCTGGTAATCGGGGTGGAAGGCCAGCGAGTGGAGGCCCCCCTGCGTGTCGGCGTCGAGACCAGTGACGGTGAGAAATGAGGTTTGGACGCCTGTCGCCAGGTCGTGGCGGATGATCGATCCACGGTTCAAGTCCGCCCCCGACCCGCCGTCGCGCTGCGACACGATGTACAGCGCACCAGGATCGCCCGGCGCGTGCGTCGCATAAAGCGGCTTGTCGAGCCCGCTGGCGACTAACTCGGCTGCAAACCCGACGGCTTGCGCCCGACCCGACGACCAAGCGGAAACCAACAGGACCAGGCCGGCGGTGATCAGCGTGCGAAACATGGCGGAGCGATCTAGGTAGAGGAGCGGCTACAGGGCGCGGGGCCGACGGCAACGCTGCGGCCATGATAACCCGGCGCGGCACCCCGGGGAAAATTTTGCCGCGCAGCCAACCCCAAGCGTTGCAATTGCGACCGATCAAGAAAGCCACGGCCGCCCTGCGTCCATCGCCCTGCCGCCGGCGACGGTCGTCTTCAAGCCGCAGCATTAAGGGCTGGCGCGCACTTCTCTAATCGGCACGGCGATTGCACCCCCCGCCACCTCGTTGGCAGGTGGGGTAGTCGCACTCTTCCTCCGGGCGGCACATGAACATTCTCGTCATCGACATCGGCGGCACCCACGTCAAGATCTGGAAGACCGAGGAGGCCGAGAAAACGAAGTTTCCCTCGGGGAAGGATCTCACGCCCCAAGCGTTGATGGATGGTGTCAAGCAAGCCACCCAGGATTGGCCGATTGAACGCGTCTCAATCGGCTACCCAGGCGAGGTCCGCAACGGCCGGCCGGTCGCCGACCCGCTTAATCTGGCGCCGGGCTGGGTCGAGTTCGATTTCGGCAAGTCCTTCAATTGTCCCGTCCGCATGATGAACGACGCCTGCATGCAGGCCCTCGGCAGCTACGAAGGCGGGAAAATGCTGTACCTCGGGCTAGGCACGGGGCTGGGATCGGTCTTCATCACCGATGGCGTGATTGTGCCGCTCGCCTTGGGACACCTAAAACTTTGGGAAGGCGAGACGTTCGACCACTATCTGAGCCGCGCCGGCTTCAACTTGCACGGCAAGAAACGCTGGCGACAGGCGGTGGCCGAAGCGGCCGCCATCCTGCAAGCCGCCTTCTTCGCCGACTACATCGTGCTGGGCGGCGGCAATGCCGACGAAATCAAGGACTTGCCCCACGGCTGTCGCCGCGGCGGCAATCACAACGCCTACTTCGGCGGCCTACGCATGTGGGAAGACGTTGCCGATCCCAAAGCAGCGAAGCTCGCCGTCGTTCCCAAAGTCGCTTCCGCGAGCGCATGATTAGTGACACGCGCACATGCCACCTGCTTTACAGCGACGGCGGTCTCGCTGTACACTCCACAATGACGGGGCACCGTTCGGAGGACCGAGAAATGAAGCGGCTCGTCTTTTCTTGCTTGGTGGGGATGCTTGCGGTTGGCGTCCCATTAGTCCCGGTGGTCCAAGCCGAGCATCCGGAGTTCCTAAAGCACTTCCAAATCGTGCCGCGGCTGAGCACGCTTGGCATCACCGGCGGATTTGCCGGAGTCCACGAGCGTTATCGTCTGATCGGCGAGTACGACTTCCATTACGGTTTCCACCACGATACCATTCCTCGCTCGTTCGCCAGCTTCGAAAACGCCGAAGTATGGGGTTCGATCATCTCCGACTTGCCGACGATTGCCATCGTGCTCGACGTTGATGAACGCCTCAACCTCGAAGGACTCAAGGGCGAACAACTCCCCGTGGCCGCGCCGTTTGACGTATACAAGTTCACGGGACCAACGTCCGACGGTTCGGACTTGACGCTGTTTGCCGCCGTGCGGGGTCCGTGGATGTACGTCCGCGGTGGGAGCCAACCGCCTCAGGGAGGCGCCGACTTCTTCGACTACCATCTGCGGATGGTCGCCCGGTCGCGACCCTTCGCCGATTTTAACGACGATGGCGTTGTAGACCTCGCCGACTACACCGTGCTACGCGACTCGCAAGCAAGCGCGACAGCAAGTGGCGCTATCGGCGGAACCGGCTGGTCCGATTGGCAGAGTCAATTCGGCGAGCGCGTCCCCGATTTCGGCGCGCTCGACGACGTGGCGGACGCCGCGTTCGCGGGTGCGGCATCGGGAGTGGCGGTGCCTGAACTGAGTTCCGTCGTTCTAATGCTACTGGGCGCGCTGCTCCTGGCTCGGGTCATCGTCTGGCGGCGATGAATAGGCCGATCTGAGCTCGCGCGGCGTGCCCTCGTCGTCATCGGTACACTTTTATGGAAGAGTGGAATTCAATTCGCCACCGCGGCGGCTTCGTCGAGATTCTTGAGTACGTCCTTGGCAACCGAATGATCCGGCCAAAGCTTCAACGCCGCTTCCGCGTGGTTTCGGGCGGTACCTTGCAAGCCGATTTTATGTTCCCATCGCGCCACATCCGCTAAAGTGCCTGGCTCCTTTGCACCGTCAGCAATTGCCCGCTCCATGCATTTGAGCGCCTCCTCCCGTCGGTTTGCGCGATCGTAGAGTAGTCCCATCACGAGGTATGGCTGCGGAAGCGATTTCTCCATATGCCAGCGACGATAGAGCAATTGCCGCGCTTCGTTTTCATTGTCTGGTTGGAAGCGATTGACTGCATCGCTGTATTCCGGCGGCAGCAACTTTCCACCGAAGAATTCGACCGATTCCAGCGGCTTCCACCCCATCAGCTTCAATTCCTCAGTCACCCAAGCTGGCGAAAGGGTCTCCGTTGCCACCGGTGTCACCGCAAACGCGATCGGCTCTGCGGAAAGCGTAAGCACTCCCGTGGTTCGATCGCAGGAGAACGTCAAGCGATGAAAGTCCCACCCGCCCCCGCCCACGGTACTCGATCCACCGCCACCTAGCTCGAAGAATCGCGTCTTGTGACTCCGTATGCCGGCGAAGCGACCCGACCACGTCAATGTTTCGGCCGACTCTTGGACCTTGCGGTCGATGACCACGCGGGAGTGGTGAGTCATAAAGTATGCGAATACGTCGCACGTCTCGGTGAACGATTCTATCTCGTCGCGGGCAGCATCGCCTAATACCACCCGAACGTCTGGCTGGGGCCGGATTACCGACGGCGCAGAAGCCGGCCAAACGTATTGCTCTGACTGGTGAACCGTTTTAAACCAAGAGTGCGGAGCAACACTGGCTTCCGACAGCATCGATGGTCGCGGAATTACATAGACCATCTTGGGACCAGAATCTCCTGTTCGCCATACCGTCACTGCGAAGTACAAGTCGCTTACATCTGGCTCTACTGACTCGATTCTCCAGAAAGGGGTGTTATCCTCCTTTAAGGAATCGGCATGGATCGTGCGGAGGTAGCGATCCACAAGTTGCGCGGCTTCCTCTGCCGACCCCGCGATCGGCATGTCGGTCGTGCCCCCTACCGGCAGCATGTACGTGATGCTTTCTCTTACATCATGCAGCGAGCGATGCTGCAGCAGTTTCTGAACACCCGGCGTCTGAAACGCGAACTCCCTGTCCATCGCCGACGCCTCGGCCGCCAGGCTTTCAAGTTCGTAAGATTCGGCGAGATAGTGCCGCCTCATGCGTTGCGACTCATAGGCCGTCCGCTGCCATCGCCACGTCAATAAAACCTCTTGAGCAAACTCGCGAATCTCGATGTCCTCATCGCGGCAGGCTTCCACCAAAGCTTCCCGAATTTCGGGGAGTATCTCTAGTTGCCGGCTAGTATTGATGCACTCCGGTGCCGTGTTCGCCAGTTGGATCACTGCCGGCAGTCGAAGATGCTCCTGATTGCCGCGAAATGTCTCTAGAAAAACCGGTAGCGACTTTCGATGCAACTCCACGCTTCCTCGTACCGACGCGGACCCAATTTTCTCCAGCGCGACGGCCGTCCAAAAGCGAACGGCGGGATCGCGATCGGCCAGATTGGATCCCAACGCCGAAATCCACATCCCTAGACTTAGTGCCCGTCCCGAATTCCCCTCCTTCACCGTCTTCCGGGGAGGGGGATTTCCGTACTGGGGAAAGGCACTTACCTCGCTTGGCGTTAAGCGACCGATCGCGTAAGTAGCCGCAATCCGCACATGCGGCTCGTCGCTGTGGAGCGCTTCGGCCAGAGCGCCCTCGCTATACGCCCGGCCGGATGGATCGCGATCAAGTTCTGCCTCGACCTTGGCGAGCAGCGCCTCGCCCAAACTCTGCTGCGACTGGGTCTGCAGGGAGTGCTCGACCTGAGTGAAATGCTGGCGGAGCCGTTCGGTTTCATCTTGCCATGGTCGAGCGGGTCGGTAGTCTTCAATCGTCGCGTAGCCGGGCTGGATTAGCGCACACTCTTCTTGCGTCAGACCGCTACTTTGAATCCAGTCAACGAGCGGGCCTTGAGATATGTCCTCGATCCGAATGTGATTGCTACTTGTCGCTATCTGGGCGACGAGCTTCCCGCAACCATCCAACTGCATCAGACGGCCAACGGCACACGCCGTTCCCTCCCGGTCGACAAAATAGGGAACCAGTTGGCCCGGGAAGTCCACGTTGCGTGGAAACTTGCCTGCGGCGGAATACGAATGCACCCGGCCTATTTGTTGATCCCGGCGGGAAACTAGCCGGTCGTACATCTCGTCCAGTGATGCCGCGGCATGCCCATCGCCGCTCACCGCATCCGCCTCGCCGACTTTTTGGGTTCCCGGCATGTCGTAGCCCCAGATTTGATCGAGCGGGATCGTCACCGCTTCCGGCTCCGATTTCGCGGTGGTTACCCCAACCAGAAGTAAAGCCAAGCCGATGCCATAGGCGAAAGCGTGTCTCATGGAAAATCTCCTGTATCGAGTGATTTTGCTCTGGCTCGCAGGCCATCACTCGTTATACCGCTCCGTGGATGCCGTTGCGACGAGATTCGTGGGAACGCAACCGGAATTCATGCTTTTTTTCACTGCCCTCTGCCCGCTGCCTACTCTCCATTTCCGCTTTCCTAAAACTTCTTGCTTGCAAAGAGCCACCCCTCCTGATATAGTGTACGTCTGCACAATTCCCTCGACTCAGGAGGAATCGCCATGCCGTTCCACAACCGTCCGCCACCTCAATCACCCCTCCCCTAGCCCCTCCCCATCAAGGGGAGGGAACGTGAGCGCTTCGCTTGCTCGTTCGCTCGAATCGAGGCCGCTCGCGGTGCGCGCTTCCCATGGCCTTATCGCCCAGCGCTAGCGGCTTCGCTCGCGGTGCGCGCCGAAGCGAGGATCGCAGAGCAAATGAACGCGATTTATTTCGCACACGCGAAACAATCGGCGAAACAATTCTTCGGAGAACCCGTGCCGCTGAAACTCGCAACCATTTGGCACTCAACGCCTTACGACACGATCACCCCCATGCGCCAACCCGAATTGATTCGCAAACACAAATGAATGTTAGCCGCGCGCCGCGAAACAAAGAGAACGGAACCCAGACCCCGCATCGCATTGTGCAATGCTGCGACCCCTGCCGGGGTCGTGAATGTGTGGTGGCTCGTGTTCCGGTGGTGGCGCTGCGCTTACTACCGGCTAATGGCTGTCATCCCTACCGGGATGAGGAATGTGGTGAGCAAGCAATCCCCAATCCCAAATCCCAAATCTCTGCCCAGTCCCCAGTCCCCAGCCCCCAGCCCCTCCCAAAAAAAGGCCTGGTGCCAGGCATCCGTGCCCTGCACCAGGCCGCGACAGATCCGCCACTGCGGAGGCGAACAAGGAGGTACCGTTATGCCACGAGGCGCATTGCTTCGCGGCCTTCTTTCACGCCCATCAAAAACTCCTCGAAAATGCGCATGTCGAGCGCCGAGGCGGTATCGGATTCGGGATGGAACTGCGTCCCCATCGCGAACCAATCGGGGGAACCATATTCGATCGCTTCGATAATGCCGTCGGGGCATCGGGCGGTGACTTCAAATCCCGACGCCAACTCGTCGATCGCCATGTGGTGCATGCTGTTGACGCGCAGCTCGCCGTCGCCATACACCCGCTCCATCAGCGAGCCGGGCGTGAGCACCAGCGTGTGGCGATGCGCCGGATCGAGCGGATCGCGATGCGGCAGCGCGGTCGGCACGTCCTCGGGAATGTGCAGGAACAAGTTGCCGCCTTGCGACACGTTCAGGAGTTGCATGCCGGCGCCGATTCCAAACACCGGAATCCGGCGATCGCCGACGATCCTGGCGAGCATGCGATCGAACGTCTCGCGGCGCGGATCGAGCAAGCGGATGGTCGGATGCAGCATCCAGCCATCGCGGCGGGGATCGAGATCGGCGCCGCCGATGAGCAGCACGCCGTCGAGTTGATCGAGTATTTGATGAAGATCGGCCTCTTCGGCGAGTGGCGGCAGAAGAACGGGAATTCCGCCCACTTCCAAAATCGAATCGTAATAGCTTGACGGAAGAAAGCTGAACGCGGGCTTTTCACCCTGAGCAGCACGGTAGTCGGCATTAACGCCAATAACTGGTTTCGACATAGTTTATGCACTCCCTCACAAACGGGATGCCATCCCGGCATCCGGACGATCCAGCGAGTCATTCGAGTAGCGTGGTCGAAGGGTTATCCGAGACGCATCATGCAGTACCGGCTGAAACCGATGCTGACCGCCGCTTACCGCAAAGTACATTCGACAATGCGTTCCAGCCGAGAAGACTGGCCGTCGCGCTGTCGCAAGTTTGCCTTGCTAGCAGGTGGGTGGGAAGCGCATTGCAACGGGCGGTCGCACGAAGTGTAAAACCAAGGCTGATCGCCCGTGGATATCCCTATCGCTTAGCTGCTGAAAGCTCCCTGGGGTGGGACCGTTGTCACGCGATCGCAGGAAGGAATGCAAGTCACGCGGCGAAATATAACGGCTCTGCCCCGCAGCACAAGAAGCCACGTCTATCTTGCGTCAAGAGCAAAATGCTAGCACAAGATAGTGTGCGGAGGAGCAGGCAGAGGGCAGCGTCACCCAAACGTGAGCTTGTAGCCCACGGTGAACAGGGCCGAGTCGATAAAGGCGTGGCTGAACCAAGGTGCATAGAGATTCCCCGAGCGGTAGTAAAGCCACGCCCAAAAGGCACCGCCCGTCATCACCGAAAGCGAGAACAGCCAGGTTAGCGGAGAAGCCCACCCAAAGAACAAACCCAGCAGCAACACGTGATGCGCCATGAAGGCGAGCGCGGACACGCTGATTGCCGCCGCAAGCGGCATCAGGAATCGCATGCGCCCAAAGACAAACCACCGCCAGTAATATTCCTCCAGCAGCGAATGAAGGAGCGTGTAAAACACACCGACGGCGACGAACTTGGTCGGATGATCGAGGCCCACGTCCGCGACCTTCGCGCGGACGCGCTCGGCAACGTCGACAAAGATTGCCGTTTGGCTCGACAGCAACTGGTATCCAAACCAAATGGCCGCGCCGAAAGCCATGCCAAAGGCTACGCCGATTCCGACCCCGCGCGGATTCCAACGAGTCCATTGCAGTGGTTCGCGACATACCGCAAACACCCACACGATCGGAAGTGCGAACTGCACCCCTTTGGCAACTGCATACACACCCTGAACGAATTCTGGGCTGGCGCCGCTTTGCGGAGCGACCACGTAATAGGCCAGAGTGACCACGCTCGGCAACACGCACGCGACGGCAAGAATGGCCCATTCGTAAACAACTTTGCGTGGGGATGGCATTTGCCCATTGTGGACAACTATCCCGGAACTTCCAAGAATAGGAGACGACTTCGCATCCGCCGCTAACGTGATTAGCGTCCGCTTTCCACTTTCCGCTTTTCCCCCATGCGCTACCACCGCGTTGCCCTTGAAAACCTGGTTTACACCCTGCCCGACGAAGTGGTCACTACCGCGGAGATCGAGCGGCGGCTCGCGCCCGTTTACAGTCGCTTGCGACTCCCTGAAGGGCGGCTTGAATTGATGACCGGCATCCGAGAGCGGCGATTTTTTCCGCCGGGTAGCCCGATCAGCGAAATCAGCGTGCAAACGGCCGAGCTGGCGATTCGGGCGAGTGGAATCGACCGCCGGCATTTTGGCGCGCTCGTGCATGGCTCCGTCTGTCGCGACTTTCTGGAACCGGCCACCGCGTGCCGAGTGCATCATTACCTGAACCTCTCCGCAAGCTGTGCCGTTTACGATCTCTCCAACGCCTGCCTCGGAATCCTCACGGGTGCGCTGCAGATCGCGAACATGATCGAACTGGGCCAAATCCGAGCCGGAATTGTCGTCGGCACCGAATGCGGCCGGTCGCTCGTCGAGAACACCATCGCTCAGCTCAACGCCGATCACTCGCTGACTCGCGCTACTATCAAGAATTCGATGGCATCACTCACCATCGGCTCGGCAAGTGCCGCCATCGTGCTTTGCGACAAAGACTTAAGCCGCACCGGAAACAAACTTGTCGCGGCGACGGTCCAATGCAACACGGGGCACCATTCCCTCTGCCACAGCGAAGGCCTATCCCAGGCGATGCAAACCGACAGCGAGCAACTAATGCGCGAGGGAGTCGCCTTAGGCACGGCAACCTTCGAGCGGTTCCTCGATGAAGCCGGTTGGACTCGCGACCAAATCAACCGCACCGTTTGCCATCAGGTCGGCGCTGCCCATCGCAAGCTGTTGTTGGAATCGATGCGGCTCGACCCGGCACGCGATTTCGCCACGCTCGAATTTCTGGGCAACACCGGCTCAGCGGCGCTTCCCGCAACGATGGCAATGGCCGTCGAGCAAGGTATCGTGAAGCCGGGCGATCGAGTCGCCATGCTGGGCATCGGGTCCGGCATCAACTGCACGATGCTGGCCGTCGAATGGAGGGCGGGTCACAGCACTTGATAGAGCACGAACAATATAATCAGAGCGCCAACTCCAAGCAGCAGCCACAATCCCCAGGGCGTGTTCTTATAGGGACTCACGTAGTTCGGCGGATGGAGCGGGTTATTCTCTGCCCCGCGCGTGGGGCGGATAACCGGAACATCTTCCTTGTGAAATTCCTCTTCCAAGAGCGACCGCTTCGGCCCGCTCGGCGCGGGAGTGGGGGCTGTTGCCTTCTTAAAAGTGTCGCCCAACTCATCGCTCAGCACGCCGGACGATTTCGGAGATGGTTTCTTTTTCGTCGCCGTCGCTGGCCGGTCTTCATCGTCAAGCGGAGCCAAACCGATGTCGTCGTCCATTCCGCTTTCGGCCTCATACAATTTGGCGGTGTCTCGGTCGGCTTGGGAAACGGCCAGCGTTTCGCTGCTGGCGGGGGTCGCCCCGGGCAGCGGTGTGGGGGGAGCGATCGGGAACCGGCTCAAAATGCCACTACCAATGCCGCTATCGGGCCGCAACGTTTCAACCGGGCCACCGGAAACTTTCTTACCACGCTGGGCCAACCACTCCGCAAGCCGTTGAGCCACATCGCCCGCCGTTTGATAACGATCCTCGGGCCGCTTGCACATCATCCGATTGCAGATTTCGACCAGCGACAGAGGGGCATCGGGGCGAAACTTGAGCAGGCTATCGGGCGTTTCCACCTGATGTTTCAGCAGACGCTCCGATATCGAACCCTCCGGGAACGGGGGGCGAGCCGCGAGCAGGAAATAGAGCGTGCAGCCAAGACTGTAGATGTCGGCGCGAGCATCGGCCAGATGGCTGTTGAGCGCTTGTTCCGGCGCCAGATAGTCCGCCGTTCCCAGCACGTTCTCTTCGTTAGCCAGGGTGAGCGAGGCCTGATCGTCTTCCGCCAGCTTGGCAAGTCCCAAATCGAGCAGCTTCACGATGCGATGGCGATCCACCAGGCAGTTCGCCGGCTTGATGTCACGATGCACCAATCCCATCGAGTGGGCATGATCGAGGCCTTTGGCGACCTGCGCGACATAGTCGGCGGCCGTCTCGTAATCCATCGCTCCGTGCTCGGAGACGAGTTGATGGAGATCCTTTCCATCGACGTATTCCATCACGATATAATGAGTTTCGCCCTCATTATCGATGTCGTAGGCGCGAACGATGTTCGGATCATCGAGCCTGGCGACCGCCCGGGCTTCAAGGCGGAATCGGTCCAAGTAAGAGGCGTCTTTCACGCGCTCGCGGGGCAACACTTTGATCGCGACTCGCCGCCGCATCAGCACGTGTTCGGCCAGGTAGACGCTGCTCATCCCTCCCTTCCCGATTTGGGAGAGGAGCTTGTACTTGCCGAGGGTGAAGCCTTTGTGCTTACCGGCCAGCAGCTTGTCGGCTTGCCAACGCGTAATCAGTCCGGCATCGACGATCCGCTTTGCAATCTGCGAGGGATCCTCGGGCAGTTCGCCCCCGGTCGAAGAAGCGACCGAATCAAGGAAGGCGTCGAGACGGTCCGTCTCGACCAAGCCACTCCGCTTGATCAGATCCACCAACTTGTGCGTGGTCACCTCTGCCATGGGTGAATTCGTAGATACCGCCGACGCGGCCCGGAGGGTGCGAACCCGGGCCGCTTCGCGAACGTGGTTGTGTGGAGCGTCAGCCGACCAAGCCCTGGGAGCAATTCCGGGACCGATTACCGCGCGCCTTAAATTGATCTTCTGTTCCTTTGCTGGTCCTCCTGACCGGATCCTCCCACGAACGGGGCCACCTGGAGAAGAGACTTTGCCCTCTTTTGCCTCGTTGGTGGATTGAATCCCTGGACTAGTTCTCGCTTACATTATAACGATCTTGAATCCGACGCCAGGAGTTTTCGGGCCGGTTGGATAAATTACTGGTAAAAATCGCCTGCCATCTGGAGCCGGTGGGGCCGATTCTGCCGATGGTCCGGCTCCCGGTTCATGGCCCCACCACCTTCCGGATAATTTCGGCGTCAAAGTAGTTCGTACTCATCCCGGCGTCGACCACGATCTGCTGTGCCGTCACCCCGCTGGAGCGGGGGCTGAGCAGGAACGTGGCCATCGCGGCGACCTCGCCGGTCGTTAGTGCCCGATGCCGCAGCGTCGCCTGCTCGGCAAACAGGTAGGAATCCACATATCCGGGGATCCCGGCGGAGGCGGACGTTTTGAGCAGCCCCGCCGCGACTGCATTGAACCGCACCTCTGAAAACCGGCTGAACGACTTGGCCAGAAAAGCGAGCGACGAATCGAGTGCCGCTTTGATCGGAGCCATATAGCCATAGTTCTCGCTCGCCATTCGAGTGGTGGAGATGGAGATCGTCACCACCGATGCGTCCAGTGCAAAGCGCTCTTTTAGTGCGTTCGAAAGTGCCACCAGCGAGTAGCACGAGACATCCATTGTCCGCAGGAACGCCCGCTTCGTGGTCTCGTGAAAGGGCCGCAGACCGTCCTCATAATCGGCAAAGGCGATGGAGTGAACGAGCCCATCGAGCCGGTCGCATCGGGCGGCTACCTCCTGGGCCAGCCGTTCAATCTGATCCTCATGCTCCACATCGCAAACGAGAATCTCGGCATCGCCCACAATCTTTCGCACGGATTCGCGGCGCTCTTCGTTGCGAACCGAATAGATGACATTCGCCCCGGCCTCGACCAGCGCCTGCCCAATGTGGAACGCCACGCTCTTGCGATTGGCCAATCCGCAAATCAGCACGTTCTTGCCCGAAAGTTGTAGGAAGTCGCCGGCCATCAAGTCTGCTCCCGCTCGGTGAGCGTGCAGGCAAACTCGAACCGCACCGCGAGTTGGCCCTCAACCGTCACGCGGGCCTTCATAAAAAAAGCGTTCGCGAGTCGTTCGGTCAACTCAACTTCGATAGTGATCGTGTCGCCCGGATGAACCATCTTGCGGAACTGAACATTATTGGCCCGCGTGGCGACCGGAACTGCGCCGGGCGAGTCGACTGCGAGCTTCGACAACAACACCGCCCCCGCCTGCATCGCGGCCTCGCACAGAATCACGCCGGGAGTAATCGGGTAGTCCGGGTAGTGCCCGCGATACCAGAACTCATCGCCTGTGAACCGCTTCCGGCAAACAATCCGCGAGTCCGACTGCTCGACGATTTCGTCAAGCAGCAGAAACGGCTCGCGATGCGGGATGGCGGCTTTGATGACGGCGAGGGACATAGTCAACTCACAAGACCGCGAATGTTGATCGCCGCAGTGCGTTAAATGCTTGTAGAAACTGCCGCCCGCGAACCGTGCGTCATTAGCAGGTTGTCAACCTCATTCGCCACGATTACGCCGTAATTCATCGCTCCGAGCCAGCCCGACATGATGATGCCGACGCTGCCGGCATGGTAGAGGCCCTCGATCTGCTGCGGAATGGCCCGGCTGACGGCGAGGCCCTCGAACTTCGTTCCAAAGCTCGCCCCGGCCAGGTGATGCGTGTAGTGCTCGAACGTGCGGGGGGTCGAGGCCTCGGCGTAATCGAGCCGCTCGCGGATGTTTGGCACATACTTGTCCAGCGAGTCGAGCGTCGTCTCGATCAAATCCTGTTTACTCGCCTGGTACTCGTCCTCCGGCAGGTTGGACCAATCTTCGAAGCGGGCGTTCGTGCTGGAAACAATCAGGCACCGCGGCCGACCCTCTGGCCGTGTCCGCGGATAATAGAATGAAAATGTGCGGCTGGTGATGTCGCGGCTCAAGAGCAGATCGGTCCGAAATGCCGGCGCGACCGAGCTGAATAAAAGGTCGCCGGTCGATTCATCAATCCGCTCGTCCGGTTTCAGCGCCATGTAGACCTGGGTGCTGGAGTTGTTCAGCCGCACCGCCTCGGCGTCCTGCACGAAGCTCTTGTCAAAATGCTCCGGACCGACGAGGCGGAACACCGTCTGCTTCAGATTGGCATTCGACATCACGGCCCGCGTGCGGATTGTCCGGCCGCTCACCTCCACCGCCTCAACGCGACCGTTGCGGCAATGAATCTTATCGACGTCGCACTTGATGCGGATATCGACATTGTTTCGCCGCAGTTCTTCTTCCATGAGGCGGATTAGCCGGTCGGTGCCGCCCTGGAACGTGAACACGCCCTTCGACATGAAGTTGGAAAACACGATGCCGTAACTGATCGCCGGGTCTTCGAGCGTCGATCCGTTCGCATAGGTGATCGGCTCCATGAGCAAGCGAATCACGTCTTCCCGGCCGGGAAAGAAACGGTCGAACAGTTCCCGCGTCGTGGTTGCCTGATCGTCATAAAAGTTCATCCCGCGGGCGGCGTTGAAGAAGGCATTGACCGTTTCCGGCTCGATCTGGAAGTCGTTTACGAGCAGCCGTGTAAAATCGTCGCGGTTGAACGTCGTCGTGAGCGAGAACATCGGGTTGTCGAACCGAATGTGCTCAAGCTGCACAATCGAGTCGGCAATCTCCTTGGTCCAGTAGCGCTTGCAGCTCTTCACCATCCCGAAGGGAAAGCCGTGCAGCGATATATCAAAAATATGCCCGCCGGGCCGCTTGAACCACGTCGCCATGCCACCCAGCTTGTAGTGCTGCTCCAGCAGCAACACCGAGTGCCCCGCGCGACCCAGAATGTTCGCCGACGTCATACCAGCCAGGCCGCTGCCGATGACGACCACGTCGTAGCTGGGCTTTGCGTCTTTGAGAAAATCGCGGGGCATGAGTCAGATTATACGGGCTATCGGGTGCCCCACCAACGTACCCGCCGCGAGCGAGAATGCCGCGGCTCGCGAGGCAGTATCCCTCGCCCCTCGCCCCTCATTTCAAACAATGCACATTCGCCATCCGCACGCCACTCATCAGGCTGCCGATGATGCCTACGAAACCCTGGTCGGTTCCACAGATGAAGAGGTTCTCAAGATGCGTGCGGCCGTCGAGTTGCTTATCGGGAGCGCCGTAGACAGCGCCGCCGTCATGGCCCGTGAAGCGGACGATCGTAGTTGGCGTGAACATGTCGGTTTCGATCACACGGCTGCGGAAATCGGGCATGAACCGCACGGCGGAGGCGGCGATCCGATCGTACCAACGTAGCTTTTCAAGTTCATACCGAGCCGCGTCCAAGCCTCGCCAATAGTCATAATTCGCCAGCGCGGTAACACGGATCGAGCCTTCGCCGAGTGGCTCACTGTAGTCAAAGTTATTGGGCGAACAGATTACACCGCTCCGCAGGTCGCAAGGCTCTTCAGGTCGTTGCCATTCAAACTGTGGCCGATCGTTGAAAAACGTGATCGTATTGCTGTAGTCGAGTCGCTTGGGCGGCACGTCGAGGGTGGCGATCGTCTCGCAAAAGCTGAGGCGACCGGAGCTGCGAACCGGAACGGGCTGCCCATCATCGCACAGCCGCATCGTTTCAACCCAGCCGGCGGAGGATAGGACATTGCGGGCTTCGATTTGTTCGCCATTTTCGAGGTCCACGGTCACCACCCTGCCTTGTTCGACGTGAAGCCGTTTCACACCGCTGCGCAGACGCAGTTCACCCCCCAGGCCGCGAAACTTACGGACCAATTGCTTGAGAATCAACCGCACGCCCGCCACCGGCCGGCCAAGGCCCTCCATGTAGATACTGCGAAACATGATGCAAAACTGCGCCCAATCCATATCATGCTCGCGTGCCGAGCCGTAGTACATGAGCGGACAGAACAGCATTTCCACCATCAGCGGCTCCGTGATGATGCCGCTCACGATCTCGCGCGCGGAGAGGGCGGCGTGTTCGTCCGTGAGATCGTCGTAATCGACAATCCGCGAGACAAGTTGATCGAATGCGGCGCTCTGGTCGGGAAAAACGCGGGATATTTCCGACCGCAACTGATCAAAGTCGTTGCTAAACGTGAGTCGCACGCCGGGAAAAGCGATGCACGACCCAAGCTGCGGTGATATCGAAAAATCGTCCCACGCAAACCGCAGTTGCCGGAGCAGCCTCGCAAGCGGCCCGCGCTTGCTTCCCTTGGGAGTCACATTCGTGACGGCGTGGAGACCCACGTCATAGTCGCGGCCGCGGAGGCGATAGAACGAGTTGAGTCCACCAATCGTCGTGTGCCGCTCTAAAATGCACACCCGTTGCTCGTAGTGCGCCAGCCGAATCCCCGCCGCCAGCCCCGACATCCCCGCGCCGATGATGATGGTGTCGTACATGGGGAATGTACGAATGACGAATGACGAATGACGAATGACGAAGTTCTACCATTCGTCATTCGTCATTCGGGGATTCGTCATTCTCCCTACAAGTCCTTCATCAGCGGTTCGAGGTACGCCACGGTACTGTTCATGCTGGCGAGGTGGATATAGTCATCCTCCGGGACTTGCACGCGGTGACGCTTGCGAAGCTCCATGACAATGTCCAGAAAATCCATGCTATCGAGTTCCATCTGCTCGCGGAGATTCACGTCGTCCTTCAACCCGCTAAGGTCTTCATCAGGCGCGATGTCGCTAAGAATATCGAGAACTTCGCTGCGTATTTCAGCCGAGGTCATGCCGTCGTTGCTCCAGTTTCAATTCCGTGTCCGCAGTGACGCAGGCAAGACTATGTCTAGCCACGGATGAAACTCGGATTGAACACGGACTGAATAGCTATTAGCTATCAGCTTTCAGCCATTAGCCAGATTAAGTTGTACTTCTGGCTGATAGCTACTGGCTAACAGCTAATCGCGTTTCCATCCGTGTTCAATCCGTGTTTCATCCGTGGCTCACAACTACTCTACGTCTCTGCGGTTCAATTTTTTCAGTTACACCTTCGATACGATCAACACCGAATTGATGCCAAGCATGCCGAAGGAATTGTTGAGGATGCTGTTGATCTTGCGGCCGTTGCGCGCTTCGTTCAGCACCAGCCCCGGTAGCTCGCATTCGGGGTCGAGCTTATCGACGTTAATCGTAGCGTGGCACACACCGTCGTCGAACGACGGCAAGTTACCCGCGAGTTCCAACGCACCGGCGGCACCCATTGCGTGACCGATGAAGCTCTTCGTGTTGTTAATGAACGTCTGCGGCGAATCATTGAAAACCTTGCGCAAAGCGGCACATTCCTGCACGTCGCCGCTGCTGGTCGCCGTGGCGTGGGTGCTGACAATGCCGATGTCGTCCGCATTCAGCTTTGCACGACCGAGCGCCAATTCTATGCACCGGGCTTGTTCGTGAGGATTGGGAAGCACGAAATCGCTCGCGTCGCTGTTCATCGCGTAGCCGGCGATCTCGCCGTAGATTCGCGCGCCGCGTCGCGCTGCATCCTCATAGCGTTCGAGCACGTAGAGACAGCCGCCTTCGGATACCACAATGCCATTGCGGTCGCGATCGAAGGGCCGCGAGGCTTTGGTCGGATCGTCGTGCGTGGCGAGCGCGCCCTGGCTCGCGAAACCGGCGAAGATGCCGAAGGTATGGATGCTCTCGGACACGCCGCCGCAAATTGCGAGATCGCACTCGTCGAGCCGCAGCATCTGGGCACCCTGAATCATGCCCGCATTGCCTGCGGCACAGGCAGCGCCAATCGTATAGTGGGGGCCGGTGATCCCCATGTTGAGCGTGATTTCGCCGGCTGGATTGTTCGCTACCGTCCGCGGATTGTGGTGGTGCGACCATACCTTGGTATCGTAGTCGTACGCCTTGATCTCGTTGATTTCGTTCTCGGTCTCGACGTTGCCATGCTCCGTAACGCCGATGTACACGCCGACCCGTGACCGATCGACGTTAGGCCAATCAACGCCTGCGTCGGTTATGGCCTCCTGAGCGCAATAAATGGCGATGCTGCCAGCCCGGGTACCGCGGCGGCGGTCCTTCCGCTTTTGATACTTCAACTCGTCGAAGTGGCAAATTCCCGCCAGGGTTTCGCCCAAATACCGTATATCGTACCGGCTCACGCCACTGCGACCGTTGAGCAGCGACTCGCGATACTCCGGCAGGGAGTCGCCGTTCGGCGAGGTCAGGCCTAGGCCCGTAATCACGATACGGCTGGCACTACGAGCGGTGGGAATCATCCGTGCGAACCGCCCCGGCAAGGGGCGCAAGAAGGGCTGGACCGCCAAGACGGCAGAAACCTTAAAGCTATCCCGCTGAGAAGCGTTTGACAAGCGCCGAGAGTTCGGCCTCGCTTCGTAGCGACGCTTCCAGCGGCCGATTTAGCGGCGACTGGAAGCCACCGCTACCTGTCAATGCCTAGGCAGCGGCGGTAGGCCAATCGTTGTCGGTCGCGCCCCAACGCGTTGGTGAGTTTTTCCCAGTCCTCAACCGCCGTGGCGAGTGCCTCTTCGGGGGTCGTGTTTCCCTCTGCAGCAGATCGCACGGCGGCCGCGAGTTTTTCCAGATACTGGTCTACTCCGCGCAATCGAGGAATCGTCACGCTTTCTCGCTGGCGAAGGGCCGCCGCGAGCTGCTCGCTAAACTGCTGCCCCGAGCTCGATCGGCTGCTACCGATCCAGTTGTCAGTCATCCGCCGCTGACTGCCGCGGCAAATCGCGAGGCCGTCGCTCGACGCTACAAGCTGCCCCGCTACTCCAGGGCTGGCCAACCAGCCCGCAAGTCGGAAGGCCGATGCCGCGTTGCGAGAACCGGTCGTGACTCCGACCAGTCGGCCGGAAGTTGAGAGCAATGTGACTTGTCGGGGTGGGGTGGTTTCCCAGGCCTGAGCGGTGGAGTTGTAAACCTGCGTGGCGGGCGGGAATGGCCGAACGCTTAACGAGGGCGCTGAGCCAGGCGCGTCGCTGGTGCGGCAGGGCCATACGATTGCCGCTGGGCTTCTACCCCGCAAAAGTTCCTCACCGATCCCGCAGGGAGAATGCAGCCCGCTCTTGGCATCAACTAGTTCCTTGAGTGCCCGCACGAACGGTGGTTCTGTGAGCCGAGGCTGCATCGTATCGGGATCGAACCAAAGCGCCTCGCGGCTCGGATGCCGCGCCAACGGGGCGACTCGGGCCATCAGGACGAAGGCGGCGTACTCGTCGGCCAGTGGCTCGATGACGGTTGTTGGCTCGGCTTCCGTCGACGCAACCAACGGCGTCGGACAACCCAGCGGCAATGCCATTACCTGCTGGCCGTAAACGATCTCCCGCTCGCGCACCAGCGGCAGAATGTCGCCGAAGTCAAGCTCCTTGCTTTCCAAGATGCTCGTTCGCATCGGTCGTAGTCGGCCTGCTTCGCATAGCTCACCAAGATACCGCGACGGAAATACGAGCAAGTCGTAGTCCTGCTCGGCCAAGGACTGTTCCAGGGAAATCTCCGCGACCACCAACTCGCCGCCGCCAAGCTCTTGCCATTCGCCGCGCAGCTTGGTGATCGCGGCCACCAAACCGCCATCATTCACGACGGCAACGCGAAGTGCTACATTGGCGGCCGGCCGAGCGGCCGACCCGCTTCTTGGTGCGGATGAACTTTCGTTCCCACCGCATCCCATCAAGATCGAGAGTGCCGCACAACCGGCAAGTCTTCTGCAACTACGGATATTCGACATGAGCGCGTATTTAGGCATCGACATCGGCACGTCCGGCACCAAGACCTTGGCCATCGACCCGCAAGGAAAAATCCTCGCCCAGTCCGGGGCCAGCTATCCCTGTCACCATCCCAAACCGCTCTGGAGCGAGCAAGACCCGGAGGACTGGTGGCAAGCCACCGTGAAAACCGTCCGCGCGGCGGTCAAGCAAGCCAAGCTGAAACCTGGCGACGTAAAAGCAATTGGACTGTCGGGCCAAATGCACGGCTCGGTGTTCCTGGACAAGTCGGACCAAGTGATCCGCCCTGCTCTCTTGTGGAACGACCAGCGGACTGCGGCCGAGTGCGAAGAGATTGAGCGTCGCGCCGGCGGCCGCAAGAAGCTCATCAAGATGGTCGCCAATCCGGCGCTGACCGGTTTCACAGCGCCAAAAATTCTGTGGCTACGAAATCATGAGCCAAAGAACTTTGCCCGGCTCGCCAAGGTGCTGCTTCCCAAAGATGAAATCCGCCACCGGCTCACGGGCGAGTTCGCCACCGAGGTCAGCGACGCCAGCGGTATGTTGTTGCTCGACGTGGTGAAACGGAAGTGGTCGAAGCCACTGCTGGAAAAGCTCGAGATCGATCCTTCTATGCTAGCCACCTGCCATGAATCGGAAGAAATCACCGGCAAACTCACGGCCGAAACGGCCAAGCTGCTCGGCCTCACAACCGACTGCGTGGTCGTCGGCGGCGCGGGCGACTGCGCGGCGGGGGCCATTGGAAATGGCATCGTGCGAACCGGTCTCCTCTCCACGTCGCTGGGCACTTCCGGCGTCGTGTTCGTCCATAGCGACGAGCCGCAGTACGACCCCCAAGGTCGGCTGCACACCTTCTGTCACGCGGTCCGCGGCAAATGGCACCTGATGGGCGTCACGCTCTCCGCCGCCGGGGCGCTGGAGTGGTTTCGCAACGCCCTGTGCGCGACTGACGCGGCGGCAGCAATGCGGAAGAAGGCCGATTTCTACGAACAACTCGCCGCGGAGGCCGACACCGCGCCCGCCGGTTCCGAGGGTTTGTACTTCCTGCCGTACCTGGCCGGCGAACGCACGCCCCATGCCGACCCGCTCGCCCGCGGCGCGTTTGTTGGGCTGACGCTGAAGCACATGCGGCCCCAAATCGTGCGCTCGGTGTTCGAAGGAGCTACATTCGCGCTACGCGACTGCCTTGACTTAATGATCGAGCAAGGCGTTGCCGTGAACGAAGTCCGCGCCACTGGCGGCGGCGCGAAGAGCCTCTTCTGGCGGCAACTTCAAGCCGATGTATTCGGCCAGCGCGTCTACGCGATGGCCGCCGACGAAGGGCCGGCGTTTGGCGTGGCGCTACTGGCGGCGGTCGGCGCCGGCGAGTACAAAAATATCCAAGAAGCTTGCGACGCCACCATCCGCACCACTAGCGACGTGAAACCGCGGGGCAATTTCAAGAAGTTCTACGACCGCTCCATGGCAGAGTACCAGCAACTCTACCGGTCACTAAAAGAAGATTTCCGCCGGATTGCAGAAGTGGGATAAGAGGTTTTTACCACAACGGCACGACGGACACGACGAGTTGATAACTTGCTTTTTCTTCGTGCCCGTCGTGTCGTTGTGGTTTCTTTGACCTTAATCTGCAGAACTAAGTCAACTTCCAACTTCAAACGTCGGCGTATTCATCGTTCCTGAATCGCTGAGAAAGCTCAAGACCGTCGTTCGTGGCTTGCCGCCTGCCCCGTCGGCCTGCCGATCCTTGAAGTGATACAGCAAGTCGGTGTGAAGCTGCATCGCTTCGATGTACGCGAGCCGTGCCTTAGTGCTGTCTGTTAGCAATGTCTGCAACTCGCTCCACTCGGCGTCCTTGATGTGATCATCGACGAGTGCCCAGGTAATTTCTCGGACCCGTTCGGTAGGATCGGCGGGACGGTAATTTAATCTGCCCATGGGAATCACTTTTCTTTCTCCTGCCGCGTGGCGCTTCAGGAATCTGCCCTTTCAAAGCTACTACGCCCCCAGCGGGCGGGCTGTTCACTCTTTTGCCAGCACGCCGCGTGCCAGCCAGGCACCCTTGCTATTCATCGACCAGGCCGCGGGTCGAGAAGTACGGGAATCATCCCGGTCGATCAAGAGAAATCGGTGAAGAGGTAATGAATTTCGTGTGGAACGGACTCTTCCCCGGTAATGGCCTTTGACGGTTAGGTTATAGGTAGAATTTGCGGCGACGCCATCGACCGAACGCACAATTGGCAACTAGACGACGAATCGAAGCCCGCCCCTTGCCGACTAACGCCACATGCGCAAAAGGGAGAGCAAATCTCTTTGTGCCAACTTCGTGCGCGCAGAGCGTGGCACAGTGGCACAAACTCTGAAACACCCCCTTGCTAGCGACCAAGCGATGTGGAAAGTCCGTGCCCGCACCCGGATGTATTGCGGGGGATGCGGGAGTTCGCTAGCCAAACGCGTCGCAAGCGAGCGCGGCTAAACGCCGTGCCCTGGGGGCGTTAATATGGCGGAATGAGCTTTTCGAGCATTGAGGCTTCGACCCAGAGTACCGCCCGGCGGTGGGCCGAAGTGGGGCTGGTTTTCCTCGTGTTTTTCATCTTTGGCGGCGATCCAGCACCCCATGTCAACGAACCCCATTACCTCTGCCGGTTCAAACACTTCTGGCAGCCCGAGTGGGCGGCCGGCGATTTGTTTCTGGAATCTCCCGAAGCCCATTACCTCGTAGTATTCTCGCTGGGGTGGCTCACAAAATTTCTGTCGCTTGCTGCGACTGCCTGGACGCTGCGAGTAGCGACCTGGCTGGCGCTCGCCTGGGCCTGGCAGCGATTAAGCTACCGCCTAGTGCCACGACCATGGTGCGCACCGCTCGCCGCGGCAATCTGGACGTTCGCCATCGAGCAAGGCAACCTCGCTGGCGAATGGGTCATCGGCGGCTTTGAAGCGAAATGCGTGGCGTATGTGTTCGTGCTTCTGGCGTTAGGCGACCTAGTCGACGACCGGTGGAATCGCGCGTGGCTGCTTTTGGGTTGCGCAAGCGCCTTTCATGTGCTCGTCGGCGGCTGGTCGGTCATCGTTTCGCTCTTCGTCTGGGCAGTCCTCCGCCGGGGTGGCTGGGGTCGGAGCCAGCAGGCGCAGCCCCCAGCAGCAACGCAACCCATCCGCGCCGATAGTTCGCCCCCGCCTCCATTTCCGTCAATACTTCCCGGACTCATCGCTGGCGGCGCCATCGCCCTGCTGGGCCTCGTGCCAACGCTTACGCTCAACTGGGGCACTTCGCCCGAAGTCGTCGAAGAGGCGAACCACATTTATACGTTCGTCCGTCTGCCGCATCACCTGGCGCTGTTGCACAACGGCTCGGACTGGCTACGCGAACGCGCAAGCCGGCACGCGGTTGTATTCGCGGTCTGGGTGCTCTTGGCGTGGCGTTTATGGAAACGTCGGCCCGAAACCATCAGTAGCCCGCTAGGTCGCATGGTCCTCTTCGCCGCCGGCGCGCTCGCCCTCGCCGCTTGCGGCTTAGCGATCGAACTCGCACTTTTCAACTACCCCCACACCGCCGCGAAGCTGCAACGCTTTTACTGGTATCGCCTGAACGACATCACCGCAGCCGCCGTCGCGGCCTGGCTCTTGGTCGATTGGACCACCGAACTGTTCGCCCGCCGAAAGGCGCTCGGCGTCGCGCTGTTGATGTCAATCATTGCAGTGGTCGGCGGGCGAATGGCGCAGCTCACTTACTATCGCAGCGTTTCACCGATGGCCCCGGCCGATCGGAAAATGATCGACTACGCCGATTGGGTCGATGTGTGCGACTGGGTCCGCGAGAATACACCGACCGAGGCCCTGTTCCTCGTGCCGAGAGAATCCCATTCATTCAAATGGCGAACCGGTCGGCCGGAAGTCGTCACTCGAAAAGACATCCCCCAAGACGCCACGAACATGGTTGAGTGGCATCGACGAATTAAGGATGTGTTTCGCCCTCGCGGTCAATTGCTGTTTCTCGGCCCGCTCGCGAATCCCGATGCCACGCGCATCGGAGAGCTTGCCGAGAGGTACGACGCCGATTATCTCGTCATAGACACGAGCGAATCGCTAAACCTGCCCGCTCCTTATGCAAATTCAACTTATACCGTTTACGATCTTCGCGCAGCGCGACGGGCGGAAACGTATGAGCCACCACCCGATGCAGAATTTAATTGAAAACCTGCGACATTCGCTCGCCGAGCGGCCGCGGCCGCGGTGGGGCGGCATGGGACCGGAATTAAGCTACGGCCGGCACCGCGGCCCGGTTCGAGTCACGACCCGCCGCGCAGCGGTGTTGCTGGCGCTTTACGAGCAAGCCGGGCAATGGTGGCTACCCCTCACGGTGCGTCACTTCAACATGTCGCGACATCAGGGCCAAATCAGCCTGCCGGGCGGGTTGATTGAGCCGGGCGAAGGAAGCGACGACGCAGCGGTCCGCGAATTCATCGAGGAGCTCGGCCCAAGCCGTGTCGAAATGCTCGATCAGCTCGAGGCCTGCTACGTTTACGTGAGCGACACGCTGGTTACGCCTTGGGTCGGAGTTATTGCCCGACCGCAAGCTTGGCAACCGAATCCGCGGGAAGTAGAACGCGTGATCGAATTGCCCGTCGCCGTATTGACCGACCCCGCCGCCCGTCGCGTCGTCACGCTGCAGCGTGGTCCGCTGCATTTCTCTGCCCCGGGCCTTACCATCGGGGACGACCACGTTTGGGGCGCCACTGCCGTAATCCTCGAGCAACTATCGAACTTCCTCCGTCAATAGAACCATGAACAAGCAGTCCACGCAACTCCGCGCCGTCGTCTTCGATCTCGATGGCCTGATGGTCAACACCGAAGAGATGTACATCGAAGTCGGACATCGGCTTCTCGAACCGTGGGGACTCGCATATGATGACGACCTGCGGCATCGCATGATGGGCCTGCCTGCGCACGCAGCACTCGAGCTGATGATCGACTACCACCAACTCGATATCACGCTCAATGACCTCGCGGAGCGATCAACGGCGCTGGTCGATGAACAAATCGCCGTCCGGCTCGACGCCATGCCGGGCCTGTACGTGCTACTCGACTGGTTGCAAGCCAATGAAATCCCCAAGGCCATCGCCACCAGCGGCACGCGGGACTACGCTCGGCACATCGTCGAGCGGCTCCATATCGCACATCACTTTCAGTTCATTTTGACTGCCGAGGACGTGTCGCACGGCAAGCCGAACCCCGAAGTTTATTTGCTGGCGGCCAAACGGCTCGATATACCCTCCGCAGAAATGATGGTCCTCGAAGACAGCGAAAACGGCTGCCGGGCCGCCGTCGCGGCCGGAGCGTTCACCGTCGCGGTGCCCGGTGACCACAACCAAGGACAGAGCTTTCCCGGAGTGCAGTTCATCGCCGAAACCCTCCTCGATCCACGAATAACGCAGTCATTCCGCTAGCGGCTTAGCGAGAATGCACCGCCCGCAAGCTTTGCCTAATCCGCACCAGCCGTCCGAGCCGATGTACTTCGAGAAGGTCGGCCTCCGCACACTTCGTAGCTGGGATGCTAGCGATGACTTTTCTTCGATTTGCCGTGTTACTCATCCTGGGCACCAGTGCCTTAGTCGGCTGCCGCGCCTGCGGCACCTGCTACGACTACTCACCGCCCGTGTCGGACTGCGTTTGCGGAACTTGCGGCAGCGGAAGGGCCGGGTCGAACATTAGCGGCGGAATGGTTGCCGCGGGCGAGGTCATCTACGAAGAGACTCCCCCGCACGCAGAACCGGCACCCGCGGAGCCGACCGAGGAAGACTCGGCCTCCGACCAAGCGAAATAGCAGTCGCGGCTACTTTTCTACCGCGGATTCGACTGGCAGCGGTTCGGGGACGTTTGCTTGGCGGCGATTGAAAATCTCTGGATCGAACTCGTCGCGCGGCATCCATGCTTTAAGTTGCACCCCGACGCGAAGCGGCTTGGGTGCCGATGCCGCGGAAAGCGCTTCTTCATCGAAGCTGGCCGGCATTACTTTGCCGTCGTTTTCCAGTAACGTTGCGGCGGTTGTCGGTTCGACGCCGCCAGATTGGCCAGCGCCAACCGCCGCAAATTGCGCGGCTGCGCCCTGTGCGGACGGCTCCGGTGAATCCTTGCCCGACACGAGCAGCACCCATTCTTCAAGCCGTTTGTGCAATTCGCGCTGATGGACCGGCAGCGGCGGTATTTCCATTCCAGCGTGCGCCGCGCTGGCCAGCGCGAGCAGATCGCTCTCGAGCGGAATTTCGACGTTCACCAGATTGAGCGTCGCCGCCAAGTTGCGCATCGTCGAGCGGCGATTCGCCATGCCGTGAAGCAGGTCGCGATTCAGTTGAAATTGCTGCGGTCCATCCACGCGATGGCAACCGCTCGTCGTGCAGTTGTTGACCAAAATCGGCTGTACGCGCCGCGTAAAGTCTTCGAGCGCCCCCTCTGGCAACTCGGTAACTTGCGCCGCGTTGAGTCCGGTTTGCACTACCGCATCGGCCGATTTCTCCGCCAACGGGGCAGGAGTTGGCGGCATCGACTCGGCCACCCGTTGCAGGTGGGCTGCAGTCTGCTCAAGAATCGTTAACCGCGGATGATTGGGTTCAAGCTGCCGAGCGGCGGCCAGTTCGACCTTTGCGGCCTCCCACTGTTCATGCCGCACACACCACGCGGCCAGTTGCAGATGGCCGATCGCCAATGGCGGCGCGAGTCGCGTTCGATACTCTGCATAGGCGGCCTCGATCGACTGGCAAAGGAAGTCCACTTCGGCCGTTCGCACGTGAAGTTCGGTTCCCGCCGAAACGACCCGCCAATGGTCGCCGGCTTTCTCGACCGTTCCGCGGAGGACATTGCCATTCCGCAGCACGACAAATTGTAGCGCCGAATCCGCGGCGTGCGTTGCAGCCGTCAAACTGGAAAATAAGAAAATAGACGCGACAAATTCGCGGAATAGTGGCATGGGAGATTTCCCTGGGGATCGCGGGGCGAGCGGAAGTTAGGAGCCTTCGGCAACTGGGTCAACCCTGGCATGTCGTGCGCCGTGGGCGTATACTCAAGCCTCTGGCGGAATGTAGTAACGCGTGGCCACTACGGGAGTTAGGCTGATGGCCGGGCCAAGCGAGCAACGTCGAGTCACCTACTCCGGGCACGTCCAGGGAGTCGGTTTTCGTTACACCACGCGGAACCTTGCTAGCAGTTTCGACGTAACGGGATACGTGAAAAACCTACACGACGGACGGGTGGAACTCATCGCGGAGGGCTTGTCACCAGAGCTAAACGAGTTCCTCGCCGAGATACGACGCCACTTCGCCGGCCAAATCCGTGACGAGTCAACTGATATCCGACCCGCATCGGGGCAGTTCGACGCATTTGAAATCCGACACTGACGGCAAACAGTTCGCAGATCATTAACTACGGTTCTAACGCGATGACCAATCTCCCTCTATTACCGCTGGCTAATCTCGAAATCTGGCTCACGCCGCTTTGGATACTCTCCGTCGGAGTGACTGCAGGCGCGGCCCTGCTCGCATTGATCTATGGGCTGGTGTGGCTGATCTCGCGACCGGCTGCGGCCAGCCTGTGGGCAACCGTGCAAGACGGAGTCCTCCTACAATTGAGCTACGTCATTGCAGCGTTCATGCTGTTGTTCCTAATCGGCGCGTTCACGATGCCGATGAGCCGCTTGCGCGAATCGCTCCAGCGGTTGCCTGCGGTGGGTCCAGCGACGGTCAACCAGGAAATCAAACCGAAAGTAGAAGACCAAGAGGTCACGGTGAACTTTCGCGCCGATGAACTTCAGGATTACACGTTTAAGAGCAACCAAGATCTTCGAATTGCTTCCGAAAAGGGAGCCGCGTACATCAAACCAATCGCGGTCGTCCAGGGCGACGAACCGTATAAGTGGACTCCCAACAGCCGCTTGCCGCGCGGTTTTCAGGACACCGTCACGAAGCTCTACGTCACAAACGAAGGCGACATCCCGGCTGCTTTCGCGATGGAGTACACGACCGACGTGGCCATGCCCGAAGTCCACTACGTGCCAATTGCGGCTGCATCGGTCGTCGGCATCTTTGTGCTGTACTTCCTCGTTAATTGGCTGTTATCCGGCGTATCTACCATCGCTTTGGCCACCTCCAAAGAAGCGATCGCTCAACCGCTGTTCCTGCTGTTCCTCGGGGGCGGAGCTCTCGCGCTATTGGCTTACATTTATATCCCGTACAACACGTTCGGCGAAGATGTAAAGATGCTTAAGGACTCGGGCCTGACCACTATTATGGTGCTGTCGATCATCTTTGCCCTTTGGACCGCGAGCGTCTCCGTGGCGGATGAGATTGAAGGCCGTACGGCACTAACGCTGCTCTCCAAACCAATCAGCCGGCGACAGTTCATTCTCGGCAAATTCCTCGGCATCATCTGGCCGGTGCTTCTGATGTATGTCGTGCTCGGCGCCGTGTTGCTCGCGACGGTCTCCTACAAGGTAGTGTACGATGCTCGCGAAACCTCAAACCCGAATCCCGACTGGCAGCTTTGCTTCGACGAGATGATTCGCACCGTGCCGGGTCTGGTGCTTGCGTTCTTCGAGACGGTCGTTCTCACTGCGATCAGCGTCGCCATATCGACCCGCCTGCCAATGCTGCCCAATCTGTTAATTTGCGGCTCGATCTACGTGCTTGGACATTTGGGGCCGATGATCGTCAATAGCTCGGCGGGCGAAATTGAATTTGTCGCTTTCATCGGCAAACTCGTAGCGGTGGTCTTGCCGGTACTCGATCACTTTAATATCCAGGCGGCCATCGCCGGCGGCCAACGCGTGCCGTGGGACTATCTCGGCATGGCGGCGCTCTATTGCGCGCTTTATTCGACCGTGGCGATGTTGTTGGCGCTGGCGCTCTTTGAAGACCGCGACTTGGCCTAATGGAGTGCTAATTCCATGTCACCGGTATTGACGAGCAAACGACGCGAGATACTTGATCTCGCGCAAAAGCACGGGGCGCACAACGTCCGCGTTTTTGGTTCATTCGCACTAGGGCAAGAACACGAAGCGAGCGATATCGATTTTCTCGTGGATCTGGAGCCTGATCGCTCGATACTGGACCAGGTTGCGCTCCAACAAGACCTGGAAGTTCTGCTCGGCTGCCAGGTCGATGTCGTGCTGATCGGCGGCATCAGCCGTTATTTGGAAGGCAGTATACTGCGCGAGGCCATTCCATTGTGAAAACGGACCGCGTCTATCTGCTCCACGTTCGCGACGCGATAGAGCGTATCCGCAGCTATACCACTGCAGGTCGAGAGGGTTTCCTTACCGACTGCAAAACACAGGACGCCGTGATCCGGAACTTCGAGATCATCGGAGAGGCGGTCAAGCAGGTCACCCAATCGACTTTAGACCGACAGCCGGAGGTTCCTTGGAAACAAATCGCCGGCATGCGCGACGTGTTAATTCACCATTATTTCGGTGTGAAGCTGGATGCAATCTGGCGGGTTGTTGAATCGAATCTCGAACCGCTGACTGTAGCGGTCAGTGAACTGCTTGCGAGTTCCCTTCCAGGCGATGAAGCTACTCAGACGTGACGCATTGTGCCATGTAGCCAACTCAGCCCGCTTTACGTTGCGGCTGAGCGGTGATACCGGGAAGTGACAAGGCCGCCGGCACAATTGGCAGCGCCGGCATAGCGAATGGTCCCTGGCGACCGAGAAAATTGCCGTCCCAAGCGTGGGATTCTATCTTTTCGAGAATCATTTCCGCCACCGCGATTGCATCGCGTCCCGCGGCACCTGAAACGCGCGGCTCCCTACCCGTGCGGATGCTGCGGGCGAAGTCGCGTAGTTCCTCCTCGATGGCGTTATTCGCGGGAGCGATTTGTTCCGTCCGCTCGAGCATCTGTTCAAACAAATGCTGGCGGTAAAATTCACGCTCGTCGGCCGTAAGTTGATTCGCCTGCCGCTGCCGACGCAGGATGTCTTCTTGCGGTTTCACAATCGTCGCCGTCCGGGTCGAGTAATCGACCGCCGCAAACAAACGGGAAGTAAAAACCTTGAGCGATCGCTCGGTTACATAGCTGACGCGCGACGCGGTGAGCTGCGCCACGCAGCCGCTCTCGAACTGAAGCTGGGCGTAGGCCATGTCTTCGTGGTCGCCGAGAACGGAGACTCCCAATGCGAAGACCTGCTGGACGGGCGACTGCACCAGGCTCAGCACCACATCCAGGTCATGAATCATCAAATCGAGCACGACTCCAATGTCGGTCGAGCGAAAACTGTAGCCGCTGGTTCTCGTCGCTTGAATGAATCGAGGATCGCGGACTTGGCGAGCCACTAACTCAAGGGCCGGATTGAAACGCTCGACGTGACCCACTTGAAGCACGAGATTCTGCCGCCGGGCGAGTTGCACAAGCTGATTCGCCTGTTCGAGCGTCGGTGCGAGCGGCTTCTCGACAAGGACTGGCACGCCGGCGCGGAGCAGCTCCGCGGCAACCGCGTGATGGGCCGCTGTTGGCGTGGCAACCACTGCCGCGTCGATTTCGCCGATTACTTCCCGATGATCCTCGAACGCTCGCGCGCCAGTCTCCTGGGCAATCGACTTTCGGGCCTCGGCTAATGGATCCACGACGGCCACCAATTGAAACTCGGGCAACCCCACCGCAAGCCGGGCGTGGATACTGCCGAGATGGCCGGCACCGATGATGCCAAGACGAAGCGGCGTCACGCGGCTCTCCTGACTTCGCGGCCGCGACCGTGCCGGCCTTCCTGCTGACTCTCGATGAACTGAAGTAACTCCAGCACCGGCGGCCTGAGTTGGTCCTTGCCGCGAAGCACCTCCCGCGCCGCGTGCTGGCCAACCTTCGACCGGTACAGCAAGCGGTGCGCTTCGGCCAACGCATCGATGTCCTGGGCGGAAAAATTGTTTCGCTTCAGAGCCACGATATTGATGCAACGCGGTCGGGCCGGATGACCCTCGCACAGCATGTACGGTGGAACGTCGTGCAACACCTTGGCCAGGCCGCCCACGAAGCTGAAGCTGCCGATGGTTGTATAGTGATGAATCGCCACGCCGCCCGAGATCGATGCGTGGTCTGCCACACGTACGTGTCCCCCGAGTAAGGTCGCGTTGGCGATGATGATATCGCTTCCGAGTTCACAATCGTGCGCTACGTGAGCGCCAGCCATCAGAAAATTCCGGTCGCCTAACTTGGTAATTCCGTCATCTTTTTCGGTCGCACGGTTGATCGTTACTCCCTCTCGGATAATGTTTCCGTCGCCAATCAGGACGCATGTGTCGCTGCCGGCATAACTGATGTCTTGAGGTTCACCCCCAATCACAGCACCCGGATAAATCGTGTTGTCGCGGCCGATCGTTACTCGACCCATGACGGTCACGGAACTAATTAGCCGAGTACCGCGTCCAATCTGTACGTCCGGCCCAATGGTGCAGAACGGGCCGATCTCGACATCGTCTTCGATCGAGGCACGGGGATCGATCCAAGCATTGGTTGCGGTGCGCGTCGACATAGAAAGTCAGTGGCGAGAGTTCGATGATTTGTGTTACTCGTGACAGATCGCTCTAGGGAGAAGCTTCAGGCGGACATTCTTCTTGTTCCTTCGATGGCTTCCCGAAGAAGTAGCGACTCAACCAATTGGGCATTGAGGTGATGACCGCTACGAAACGCCACGACATGCCCCACGATCGGCCGAGTTGCAAGAGCCAGGTCTCCGATCACGTCCAGAATCTTATGGCGAACGCATTCATCTTCATATCGCAGCGAGTTCTCAATGGGACCGTCGGCGCCGAAAATCAGAATGTCCTGCGGCGTCACTCGAGTTCCTTTGCCCTGCGCTACGAACTGCGCTGCCTCGTGTTCCAGCACGAACGTGCGGGCGCGGGCAATCTCGCGTCGGAAGGAATCGGGTGTGATTTCGATCGTGAGGGACTGGGAGCCGATCGCTCGGTGAGCGCGGTAATCGAGATGAAATTCAATCGTTAGACGATCGCGTCGCGTGGGTCGCGCTTCGATCCAGCAGTCGCCACTACCGGCCCGCACATTTTCGTGAACAACTAGCGGTCGAACCGCTTCCCTTTGTTGCACGACACCAACTACGTCGAGAGCCTCCACAAAATCCATCGCGGAACCGTCGCAGGCCGGCATCTCCGCTGCGGTGACGCCGACCTCACAGTTGTCGACCTGCATTCCGCCCAAGGCTGCCATGACGTGTTCAATCATGTCGACGCGCGCCGCGCACTTTTGCAGCGAGGTCCGGCGCGACAAGTCGATTCGGTGCTCGACGCTCGCCGGAATCCGCGCCGCGGGACCGAGATCGTCGCGAACGAAAGTGATTCCCGCGTCCGCCGGCGCGGGGCGGAACTCGACTTGCACGTCCTGGCCGCTCCAGTAACCGATCCCGGCGACCGAAACGGTGTGACCAATCGTCTGTTGAAGACGCGACGAAGGCATCGCCACGAGGCTCCCAGGCGGGGAAAATGTCCGTGTTGGACGAAGCGGAGACTGGCAGGAGAAAAACATCGCGCCGACCGCGCCCGACGGCGCGGCCGGCGCGCCGAGAGTTAACGTGGCGGTACGGCGACGCCGGGTCGAGCGCCAAGGGTCGGTGGGGCGGTTACGCCGGTACCAGTTGGCGCGCCCGGCGCAGTGACGCCCGGCTGCGCGCCACCAGCGGGCGGGTTGCGATTTAGAATCGCCAGAATGTCGGGCGTGATGTCGATATTGTTTTGGTATACGATCGGCTTGTTGATCTCTTGAAGTACGTTCTCGCGGCGGGTCGGATTAACCGGCTCGCCGTTGAACCGCAGCACCAGCACAATGTTGTTGCGCTGGCAGTAGTAAGTAACAGCGTTATTAACTTCGGTGTAGGTCTCGAAATAGGTCGTCGCCTCACGGTCGAGGAAGTCTTTGCGAAGATTCGTCATATGCACATTGAAGTCGGCCTTCATGCGCGTGACTTCTTCGTCGGCCTGCTTAAACTCGGGAGTGCCGGGGTTGAATCCGTCGCGCAGTTTTTCTTTCTGCTCAACTCGAGCCCGCTCCGTTTTAAGCTGCTCTTCGATCGACTCCATCTCCTTCTTCATGCCGTCCATGGTGGCTCGGAAGCGACCATGTTCTTTGAAGATGTAGCCCACATCGACCACCGCGATTCCGTGCTTGGGCGCATTGGCGCCGGCCGGATTTTGTGCCTGGGTCGAGGCAGTCCAAGAACCAATCAGTACGCAGGCCGCCAAGGCGGCAGCAAACGGGATTCTCACGTCAGCACTCCTTGCTTCGGGCGGTCATCCTTGACCATGTCGTGATGATGCCAGGGGCGCTTGTCGCCGCAGCGCACGTCGCGCGGGGGCCCTGGCCATGAATTGCGGGCGGTATTGTGCCGCGAACGCCCGAGTGCGTAAAGGCCAGTATTTCGCGACTTTTTCAGCGTGTTTCCTTTCGATTGGAGATCGATTCGGACGGCTGGATGTGGCAAAATTCCTCAAGCCAGGGTGAGAGGGCTAATTGGGCTGGCGTATCGGGCCCGATCTGGTGATCCCGTCTGCCCCGTGGACCGCCCCTGGCATTTCGCCGCGCGCGAAGTCCGGGAGCTTGCGGCCGAACCAATCCCGGTCATCCGGAGTGGCGTTCGCTGGAACCGAGTCGCCAGTTTCTACAGACCATGCGTCGAGCGACGACCGCAGTTCCTTTAGCGTGCCTTGGAATTGCGAAACGCCAGCAAGATTCCGCAGTTGGTGGGGGTCGGCGACGACATCGTACAACTCTTCCGCCGGTCGCGATTCACGAAAGACATCTTGCTGGTGCTCGTTCAAGAGGCCCTGCTCGTGCGCTTCGTAAAGTTCCGCGCCCGTGGGATATTCGGCGTTCGCCTCCGCGCACAAGTGCTGTCGTTCGGGCCAAGCGTTACGAATGTAGAGCCACCTCCCTGATCGAAGCATTCGCTCATGCGCTTGGCCCACGTGCCAGTTGTGCTCCGCGAAGGCGAAATCGCGCACCGTTGCCTGAGGGTTTTCAAGCACCGGAGCGAAACTCACGCCCTGCAAACGGTCGTCGAGAGGCACGCCCGCAAGCTGCAGAATCGTGGGCGCAAGATCAATCACGCTTATCAAAGAATTGGATCGATCATGTGCCACTTTCCCGAGCCGCCAAACAATGAACGGCGTGCGGATGCCGCTATCGTACAATCGCGTCTTGCACCGCGGGAACGGCCGGCCGTTATCGGCACAGAAGATAATGTAGGTCTGTTCGGCGATCTGCTGCAGCTCCAATTCCTCACGCACTTTGCCGACAAACGAATCGAGGCGGCTCACTTCGTGGTAGTGGTTGGCCAAGTCCTCCCGCGTCCGCGGGCCGTCGTAGAGGTAGGGTGGGACCGGAACTTCCTCCGGCGAGTACCGCCGAGCGTGGTCGGTCGTTTGCCAATCGCGATGTGCGTCGTATGCGGCGAACCAGCAAAAGAAGGGTCGGTCTCTGGGCCGATCACGCAGCGTTTGCACCCAGTCGCCTTCCTTGCCCGGTCCTTTGCCGGGTGAAATGTGGTCGAAAGCCGGTTGAACCGCTGGGCCCATGTGCTGCTTGCCCGAAAGAACGGTGTAATAGCCTGCTTCCCGCAGCGCCTGCGGAAACATGAACTGTCCCTTCGGCAGCGGAGTGTGCAACTCGGGTGCGCCCGTGTTGTGCGGATAACGCCCCGTGACGATGCTGCATCGTGTCGGGCTGCAACTGCTGGCCGTTAGATAGGCCCTATCGAATATACGCCCCTCCCGCGCGAGCCGATCGATATTCGGTGTCGCAATTACCGAGTTTCCGTAACAGCCGAGGTCGTCCCAAGAGATGTCGTCGCCGATGATGAAGACGAAATTGGGGCGGGTGTCGGCCGCCACAGCAACTGTAGGAACCGCGGCAAATACTGAAAGCAATCCAATAAACCAAAGAGCCGGGCGAATACTCATCGAACCCTCCTCTCGAGGACGGTCAAGACTGCTGCTCCAAACATCACGATCTGCACTAATTCAGCAGAATCTGAGGATAAACTTGTTGACAATGATTGATTCAAGGTCGCAAAATGAATACCGCCTGGAATGGGGCACGAAAGACTGATCGAGTGGTTACCGGGCCCGTTTGCCAATTGTCGGCGACGGCCGTTTCAGTATGTTCCCTGGGAGGTATGTCATGACACGTCGCACTTCATGGACCGCAATCGCAGCCGTTGGACTAATCCTTGGATACATTCTGGGATCAGTTGACATAATTCGACCTGCTCATGCCCAACAATCCGATTCGCCTCAAAGTAAATATCAAGTCTCTGCCTATGCCGGCCAAGGAGAGGAAGGCGTCCATCACGGATGCTATGTGCTTGACACGACCACGGGAGCCGTTTGGCATGTGGTCAAGGGTGGCCAGGCCGAACGGGTTGCGCAGCGGCTGCCCTAAAAGCGCGATTCCAATGCCCTGAGCTTTACGCACGGCCCGATTAAAAAAGTAGGACCAGCTCTTACACTCCTGCCAGTTCCATCAAACCTGGCGCGGTCAATTCGCTTTTGCCCATCAGGAATTCATCAATCGCCCGGGCCGCGCCGCGGCCTTCGTTAATTGCCCAGACCACGAGCGACTGACCGCGCCGACAGTCGCCGGCGGCGAAGACGCCAGGAACATTCGTCGCGAAATCGCCATGCACGGCCTTAAACGTCTGCCAGTTGCCGCGGGGATTCTGCGTCTCCACGCCGAGCATTTCGCCGACCGTAAGCTCGGGACCGATAAATCCCGTGGCGAGAAGTACGATATCCGCCGGCCACACTTTTTCACTACCGGCGACCTCGGTGAAGGGTGCTTTGTCGCCCTTCATCGCCCAATCTACCTCGACCGTCCGAATCCCTTTGATGCGGCAATTCCCATCGTCGATGAACTCCGTGGTAAGAATGTGGTATTCCCGCGGGTCGCTGCCGAACTTTGCCGCAGCCTCTTGGTGGGAGTAGTCGAGGCGATAAACCCGGGGCCACTCGGGCCACGGATTGTTAGCCGCCCGCTCGTTGGGCGGGCAGTCAAGTAGCTCGAAATTCGTGACGCTCGCGCATCCCTGACGTAAAGACGTTCCGATGCAATCCGCTCCCGTATCGCCGCCTCCAATCACGATCACATTCTTGCCCGCGGCAGAAATGTAGCTGTTATCGGCCAGGTTTGAGTCCAACAAACTCTTTGTGTTGCGAGTTAAGAAGTCCATTGCCAAATGGATTCCTTTCAATGCACGACCGCCACATCGGACCGTGGGGTCAAACGATTTCGTCGCTCCTGTTGCAAGCAAAAGCGCATCGAAATCGTCGATCAACTGCTGCGGATCGATGAACCGCACCTTCTCGCCGCGTTCCTGCATGATCTGTGTCATGTGCCCCGGCGGAAAGTCTTCGGGCCGCCCCACGTGGGCGCAAGTGACAAACGTAACTCCCTCGTCGCTCAACAAGTCGATTCGCCGTTGCACGACGGCCTTGTCGAGCTTCATGTTGGGAATGCCGTACATTAATAACCCGCCGATGCGATCGGCCCGCTCGTAGACGGTGACCGAATGGCCCGCTTGATTGAGTTGTGCAGCCGCAGCTAGACCGGCGGGGCCGGATCCCACGATCGCTACCCGTTTTCCCGTCCGGAAGCTCGGCGGGTTAGCAGTCACCCATCCTTCGGCGAACCCACGGTCGATGATCGCATTCTCGATATTCTTGATCGTTACCGGCGGGCTGGTGATGCCCAGCACGCACGCGCCTTCGCATGGCGCAGGACAGGTACGCCCGGTAAACTCGGGAAAGTTGTTCGTTTTGTGCAACCGATCGAGCGCCTCCCGCCATCGTCCTTGATAGACGAGGTCGTTCCATTCTGGAATGAGGTTGTCGATCGGACATCCCGTGCCGCTTTGGCAGAAGGGCACCCCGCAATCCATGCACCGCGCGCCTTGGGTGCGGAGGTGCTCCTGCGCCGGCTCGGTATAGATCTCCAAATAATCGTTGAGCCGCACAAGCGGATCGCGATACGGCACCGCTTTTCGGTCGAACTCTTTGAAACCGGTTATTTTGCCCATGCACAATAAGGGGTTAAAGATCGGAAGTGACGGCATCCAGGTTCACTGTTGCCGAGCCATGTTGCAACTGCGTCAAGAATGAATCTACACTTCAGCCGGCTCAGTCTCATGCCGAAGCTTGCTCACTCTGCTTTGTTCCAACACGCGCTTGTAATCGGTCGGCATCACCTTCACGAACTGCGGCAGATACTCATTCCAACCGTCGAGGATTTCCGCCGCCACGTTAGAGCCTGTGTAGTTGTGATGGAGCGTAATCAGTTCGCGCAATTCATCCATGTCCTCGTCGTCGACGGGTTCCTCAAGTTCCACCATTCCCAAATTGCACGCCACACGGAATGCGTCGCGGTCCGGCGCAAGCACGTAGGCGATGCCTCCGCTCATGCCGGCTGCAAAGTTCCGCCCTGTAGGACCGAGAATCACGACGCGGCCGCCGGTCATGTATTCGCACCCGTGATCGCCGACACCTTCAATCACGGTCAGGGCGCCGCTATTGCGGACGGCGAACCGCTCGGCAGCTCGCCCGCGGAAGAACGCCTGCCCGCTGGTGGCGCCATACAGGCAGACATTGCCCACGAGGATGTTCTCTTCTGGCGCGAAGGTCGCTTCCCCCGGCGGGTAAACAATGATTCGACCTCCGGAGAGGCCCTTGCCGACATAGTCGTTGGCGTCGCCTTCCAGTTCAAGCGTCACCCCCTTCGCCAAGAACGCGCCAAAGCTCTGCCCTGCGGAGCCAGTGAACTTAAAGTGGACGGTATCGTCGGCCAGGCAGTCTTCGCCCCAGGCCTTGGCGATCTCATGGCTCAGGATTGTACCCACCGTGCGGTTGGTGTTGATAATTGGCAGATCCGCGCGAACTTGCTCGCCCCGCTCCAGCGCGGGCTGGGCAAGGTTGAGAAGCACCCGACGGTCGAGCGACAAATCGAGACCGTGATCTTGAGGCTGCGTGCAGTAGACGCCCACGTCCTTCCGCGGTTTCGGCGCGGGCGCGAGCAACGAGGTCAAATCGAGTCCGTCCGCCTTCCAATGTCGGATTGCATGGTCCGTTTGCAAGCAATCGGCGCGACCGACCATTTCCAGGATGGATCGGAAACCAAGCTGTGCCATGATTTCGCGAGCTTCTTCGGCCACCATAAATAGGTAATTGACCACATGCTCCGGCTTGCCGGCAAATTTCTTGCGCAGCTCCGGATCCTGAGTCGCGATGCCGACAGGGCAGGTGTTCAGATGACACTTACGCATCATGATGCAGCCCAGCGTGATCAGCGGCGCCGTCGCAAAACCAAATTCCTCGGCGCCCAGCATGGCGGCCATCACCACGTCGCGGCCCGTCTTCAGGCCGCCGTCGGTTTGCAGCGTCACGCGGCTACGGAGGTCGTTCATCACCAGCGTTTGATGAGTTTCCGCGATACCCAGTTCCCAAGGCAGCCCCGCGTGCTTAATGCTCGTCAGAGGCGAAGCGCCGGTCCCGCCGCCGTCGCCTGAAATTAGAATGTGATCCGCATATCCCTTGGCCACGCCGGCGGCGATTGTGCCGACGCCGACTTCCGATACCAACTTCACGCTCACGCGAGCTGAAGGATTCGCGTTTTTCAGATCGTGAATAAGCTGCTTGAGATCCTCAATCGAGTAAATGTCGTGATGCGGCGGCGGGCTGATGAGGCCCACGCCCGGCGTCGAATAGCGAATGCGGGCAATCGTTTCATCCACCTTTCGGCCGGGCAATTCGCCGCCCTCGCCCGGTTTCGCGCCTTGCGAGATTTTGATTTGAAGTTCGTCGGCGTTCGCCAGATACCAAATCGTGACCCCAAACCTGCCCGAGGCGACCTGCTTGATCGCCGAACGCTTCGAGTCTCCATTGAGTAAAATCTTGAATCGCTCGGGATCCTCTCCGCCCTCGCCGGTATTGCTCTTGCCGCCCAGGCGATTCATCGCAATGGCCAGCGTCTCATGGGCATCCGCGGAAATCGAACCGAATGACATCGCGCCGGTGCAGAAACGCTTGACGATTGCGCTGGCCGGTTCGACCTCGTCGAGCGGAATCGGTCCGCCGTTCGCGTTGGGCTGGAACTCTAGCAGGCCCTTGAGGGAACAGCGGGTGCGGGCGTCGCGGTTCGCGTGAGCGGCGAATCGCTGGTAAGCATCGCGGCTGTCGCCTCGCGCGGCCACCTGCAGGTCGGCGATCGCCTGCGGATCCCACATGTGTCGCTCGCCTTCGGCCCGCCAGTGAAACTCGCCGGGGTTGCCAAGCATCCGCAACGAATCGGCCGGATGCTCCGGGAACCCCAGCGCATGCCTGCGGAGCGACTCTTCGGCGAGCACTTCCAAATCGACTCCCTGAATTCGACTCGATGTACCGGCAAAGCAACGGGTGACGACGTCGTCGCGCAGGCCGACGGCTTCAAATATCTGAGCGCCTTTGTAGCTCTGCAGTGTCGAAATTCCCATTTTGGCCATGACTTTAAGCATGCCTTTGGCAACGCTCTTGCGATATCGCTTCACGAGGTCGTGGTCGGCTTGAGTAACCGGATCGGAGGTTTCTCCGTCAAGGCTGGCTTCGACGGTCCGGCGTTCGCGTCCTTCGCCAGATTCTTCCGAGCGAATGTTCTCTTCGGGGAACTCCAGCAACCCATCCCGCCGCGCCTGCCAGAGCGCCTCGAATGCCAGGTAGGGATTGATGGCGTCGGCCCCATACCCCACCAATAGGCAGTGGTGGTGAACTTCGCGCGCCTCGCCGGTTTCCAGAACGATTCCAATGCGGGTCCGCTTCGATGAACGCACCAAATGATGATGCACCGCGCCGACGGCCAGCAGCGAACTGAGCGGCACGCGATCGCGATTGACGGCGCGGTCCGACAGAATGACCAGCGAAAAGCCCTCGTCGATCGCCGCCTCCGCCTCCGCGCAGATTCGGTCGAGCGCGAGTGCCATGCCCGCGCGACCTTCGCTGCGTGGCCACGTGATATCAATCGTCTTGGACTGCCAACCGCGATGATCCATGTGCTTCAGCGCGGCAAGCTGCTCATTCGATAAAACCGGGTGCGAAATCCGCAGCCGATGGGCGTGCTCCTCGGTGGTCTCGAGTAGATTACGCTCGGGCCCGATGTAGCACTCCAGCGACATGATCACTTCCTCGCGAATCGAATCGATCGCGGGATTGGTGACTTGCGCAAAGAGCTGCCGAAAGTAGTCGTACAGCATCCGCGGCTTGTCGCTGAGGCATGCCAGGCACGAGTCGTTGCCCATCGACCCGATCGGGTCTTTCTCGACCTTTACCATCGGCAACAGCATGAAGTGCATCGTCTCGATCGTGTATCCAAACGCCTGCATCCGGTCGAGAAGCGTGGCCGGCTCGAAGCCGTGCGGCTCGTTGTTGGGCTGCAACTCTTTGAGGTTGATTCGCTGGTTCTGAAGCCATTGGGCGTAAGGCCGTCGCGATGCGAAATCTCGCTTGAGTTCACTGTCGGGAATCAACCGGCCCTGCTCGAAGTCGACCAAGAACATCCGTCCCGGTTGCAGTCGCCCTTTGGCTTTAATTAGCTTTGGGTCCATCGGCAAGACGCCGACTTCGCTCGCCATGATCACCCGGTCGTCGTGCGTCAGGTAGTATCGCGACGGACGCAGGCCATTGCGGTCGAGCACTGCGCCGATGTATTTGCCGTCGGTGAAGGCAATCGAGGCGGGGCCGTCCCAAGGCTCCATCAGCGCGGAATGATACTCGTAGAATGCCCGCTTCTCTTCTGCCATCGTCTCGTGGTTCTGCCACGCTTCGGGCACCATCATCATCATGGCTTCTTGCAGGGTCCGTCCGTTCATGAGCAGGAACTCCAGCACGTTGTCAAATGTGCCCGAGTCGCTGCAGTCCGGTTCGACCACCGGAAAAAGCTTCGACAGATCGCTACCGAACAACTCGCTGGCGGCGACTCCCTGACGAGCGGCCATCGAATTAATGTTGCCCCGCAGCGTGTTGATTTCGCCGTTGTGGCTCATAAATCGACACGGCTGCGCGCGGTCCCACGACGGAAACGTATTTGTCGAGAACCGCGAGTGAATCATTGCCAAGTGGCTGGTGTAGTCCTCGTCGGATAAGTCGGGGAAATAGGTGAAGAGTTGCTCGGTCGTCAGCATCCCCTTGTAAATAAGTACCCGCGTGGACAGCGAGCACACGTAGAACATCTTGCCTTGCTTCAGAGTCGCGTCACCGCGCAACTGATGGCTGGCCTGCTTGCGTATCAGATACAGTTGGCGTTCGAATGCGACACCTGCCAGGCCGTCAACAGCCGCGACGACGAGCTGCTCGATGTGCGGTTCGCCAGCCCGAGCCGTCGGTCCAATGTCGGCCTTGGCCGACTCAGTCGGCACCGCGCGCCATCCGACAAGCCGCTGGCCCTGGGCGGAAATCAATCGTTCGACCACCGATTTACAATGAGCGCGCTCGCGAGCGTCGCGGGGCAGAAACACCAAACCAGCCGCGAATTTTCCCGGCTCCGGCAGGTCGCTGCTCAGATCCTGGCGGACCACCTTTCGCAGAAATTCGTGTGGCAGCGCGGTTAGAATCCCGGCGCCGTCCCCGGTGTTCGCCTCGCATCCACACGCGCCGCGGTGATCCATGTTGCGCAGAACGATCCCGGCATCGACCACGATCTGGTGGCTTCGTTGGCCCTTAATATGAGCCACAAAACCGATTCCGCACGAGTCGTGCTCGTTCGCCGGGTCGTAAAGACCTTGCTTGGCGGGCAGATGCATTAGGGGTTGGTCGGTCAACATGGCAGTCATCCTTCGTGAGATCGTCTCGATACCTATCTTCCTAAATCCAGCCATTCATGGAGTCGGCGAGAGTGGTCTGTCCGTTGCCGCTCATCGCCGCGACCTTACCGGCGTCGTGGGCACGGGACTGCAATAACGCGACAAACGCTTGCGCGGTGTCGTTCAGCTCGCGATCGCGACGGTGGATTAGGCCCAACGGCCGCGCCATCGACATATCCGACAGCGGAACCTGTACGAGGCTGCCGGCCGCGACTTCCCGCGCCACCGTAGGCTCGGGAAGCAAGCTTACACCAACATTCGTTTCAATCGCGCGCTTAATGACCTCGATGTTGTCAAACTCCTGCTCCACCCGCACGGTAACATTGCGTTTCGCCAGGGCGTTGTCGATTTCTTCGCGTAGTCGTAAGCCTTCTTCCAGCGCCACAAACGGTTCGTCCTGCAAGTCGCTAACAGGCAACTCGTTTTCCCCCGCGAAGCGATGTTCCGGCGCACACACCACGACCAGCGGCTCGCTGCGCCAAGCGGTGGTGGCCAGCAATCGCGATTCCTCGGGGTAGCTCACCAAACCCAGGTCCGCTTCGTCCGCTTCGACAACTTCGTACACCCGATCGGGATGAAGGTATTCAACTCGCACGTCCGCTCGTGGATGCGCCGCCAGGAACTCACGCAGGCACTGGCTCATGTGCGCCAGGCCCACCGAGTAAATGGACGCCATCCGCAACCGCGCCGAGACCGATTCGTGCAACGAGCGGACCTCGCGTTCCAGATCGTTGTACCGGCGGACGATTCCGCGGCAGCCCTCGTAATACCGCTCGCCTTCCGCGGTCAAAACAAAGGGCCGCTTGGAACGGTCGATCAACATCACGCTCAACCGCTCCTCAAGCTGATGCACGATCTGGCTGGCATTGGATTGTGAGATACCGTTCAGATCAGCAGCTTTGGAAAAGCTGTGCTGCCGCACGATATCGCAGTAGATTTTGAGAAAACGAGTATGCATGTTTGGAGGAATTTAAGTAGTGAAGTCGCTTAGCGCAGACCGGTGCCGTCGATCCCGCCGGCGGACATACCGAATCTGCTGTGTCGCCACTGCTACCGAGAAAAGAAGCTGCTATCAATCACATTTATGAATAGGAGCGGACGCTAGAATGCGGAATTCAGATATTAGCATAGCTGCTGTCGGCACCTGCTGTCAACTCGTCGATTTGCCCGACGCGATCTGCGGCTAACCGCTGATATAGATGGGGGGTGTCCAGGTCAACTTCATGGGAATTCGGGCAGGGTTTGGAATCCCGCTTGGATGAAATGGGCGTCGAAGGTTAGTGCTTCGCAAATCGCCCGCTCGGTCATTATGGTGAATGAAATGCAGTCGGTGAGCGAATAACGCTTGTCGTGATGGCGAACAAAGTACATCCAGCCCTGGTTTACGAGCGGACACTGGACATCGATCATCTCGACCGTCGGACTGGTTAGTAACTGCTCGCCGGTCTCGACCGCAAGTTCATGCTCTCCTCGATTGTTCAAGAACGTCGCCACCTCATCCAGAATAAATGTGGTCGTAACAAAGCGATATTTTTGCTCCGTAACTTGCCGCCAAGTCGATTGTGCCCGTAAATGGTTTTGATCGCCTTCCATTGTGAGAGCGATCAGAAACGCACTGTCCAGCAACACGACTTGCATGGTTAGGTAATCCCACGATCGCCGTAAAGGTATTTGTCGAGATTTACCGACCCATCCGTAATATTTAGATCAGAGGTCTTCTTCCCCAATTCCCAAATTGGGTCATCCGGATCATACGGCTCGATCGGCTTGGACTCGATATCGACAGGTACCAACGGCTCGATCTCTACATGACCGTTCTCGCGGCGAACTTCGACCTCGGTGGCATCGCCGAACCAGAACTTCGGCAAGGTAACACCGGCGTCGGTGACTGGAAGTTTCATGTCAACAATCCTCAGGGCATAGATCAAAGTTCACATTAATTCTAGCCCGCCAGCGATAGAACTCCAACGAATTCAACGCCCCGGCAGCTTATCGAACGCATATTCGTGCCCGCGATCGCGAACCACTTCGGCCTTAATGATCTGATCAGGGTTTGGATGGGGCGGCTCGGCCTGCGGATTTATCCGCTGGAGCTCGCCGAGAACGTTGATACCCTCAATGACTCGGCCGAAGGCGGTATGGCCGCCGTCCAGATGCGGCGTCGGGCGAAACGTGAGAAAGAACTGCGAACCGCCCGAATCGGGATCGCCCGAGTGAGCCATGCTCAGGCTGCCTCGGAAGTGCTTGCGAATGTTCGGCTGGCCCGCTTCACCACGGATTGTGTACCCCGGGCCGCCGGTGCCGGTGCCGGTCGGATCGCCGCCTTGGGCCATGAACATTGGAAGCACCCGGTGAAAAGGTGTGCCGTCGTAGAAGCCTTTCTTGACGAGCGATATAAAGCTGGCTACCGACTGCGGCGCTTCGTTCTCGAACATCTCGATCACGACATCGCCCTTGCTGGTAGTAAGTTTCACCCGCGGCAGGTCGTCGGCCTCGGCTTCCGCGGCCCGGATTTTCTGCTCGGCGTCCCAAAGCTGCCGGTGCTGGTCTAGGATTTGCGCTAGCTGCATCGCTAGCCCAAGCGTCTCCTCCGCCATCGGATTCTTCTTGGAATCGGGGGGATTATCGAAGACCCCGCGCTCCCGGGCCATTTGCAGGTATTTTTCGGCGAGATCGTAGTCCGCGGTGCTGAAGGCACTGATGAATCCCCACAAGGGCAACTCCGGCTTCTCGTTGCCGTTTTCAATAAGTGCATTGATAACGGGCAAGGCTTTTTCATACTGGTCTCCGCCCGAATGGTTGCCGCCGCTGGGTTGATTGCCGCCCGCCGGAATCGGTTGACCGACCGCGCGGTGTTCGGCTACACCCACCAGAAGCTCTTCAATCTGCGGATCGGCGTTGGGCGCCGCCTTGTAGGCCGCAAGCGCCGCATCGACCAGCTCGTCCACCTTCTGCTGCGTGGCCGTGATTTGCGCTTGCAGCTCGGTGTTGATCGCTGCCCGGCGAGTCTCGTCGGCAGCTTGGTATTCGCCCCGCAACTGCTCGATCGCTCGCACCGATTGCTTGTACGCCTCGAGCGCCGCGAGGTATTGGGCCTTCGCATCGGCCGGCGCTGCCGCATCGGCCGCCGTGACGGGATCCGCCGGAGGCTCTTGGCCCGTTGCAAAGCTGCCGAACGTTAGAAGCACTAAAAAACAGCAAATAACGGCGGGTTTCATCCAAGCACTCCGATGGTTGGGCGTATAAGTGACGGGCATATCGAGTTACGATGATCGAACCAGCAGAATACCAAACTCACGAAGCTTCCCCCAGCCTGAGCCTTCCGTGTCCAAGCAACCCAAACGCAAGCCGCGCGGCCGCGCGGGACAACCTGCCGACGCCTCGGAGAGTGGCCGACCGCCCGAGCTGCAAATCATCGGCGGTCACTTCCGAGGCCGCAAGCTCGGGTATCACGGCGACCCCATCACGCGGCCAATGAAGCACCGCGTTCGCGAGGCGATCTTCAATCTCGTCGGCACCGACGTGGAAGGAAAGCATGCTATCGACTTGTTTGCCGGCACCGGGGCTCTGGGGCTGGAAGCCCTCAGCCGTGGAGCGGTGCAGGCCACCTTCATCGAGCGCCACATCCCCACCGCCCGCACCGTGCAAGAGAACATCGCCCGCCTCGGCGTCGAAAATCAATCGACCCTCCTAGAAACCAGCGCTTTCCTGTGGTCCAAGCGCGACTTGCCTGTTTTTCAATCCCAAATCCCACGTTCCGCCATTGGGCCAAAATCCCAAATCCCCTGGCTCGTCTTCATCAGTCCGCCCTACGCGTTTTACGTCGATCGCCGCGAAGAGATGCTCGACCTCATCGACGCACTGCTGCAATACGCGCCTGCCGGGAGCGTGTTCGTCGTCGAGTCGGACGAGCGGTTCGACTTTGCCGACTTGCCCGGCGGCGTGAAGCAAGATCGGCACAGCACCGGCTGGGACGTGCGCGAGTACCCGCCGGCGCGGGTCGGCGTGTGGCGGAAGGGGCTGCTGACGAATGTTGATTCGCAAGGATGACTCCAGTCTTCAGGGTAATAGACGGGGGTTTTGTCCGGAATTCGCGACTCACCCGTCATGCGGACAAAATTGATCTCGGGCGATTTCCTCGGGGAATTGTGGGGTGAATATTGGCAGGGCGCGGCGGACACGGTTGGACAGAATGAAGCGGGCAGAGTGCAGTAGGCGGACGGCAGAATGACGGCGCGGGCGGGGAGATTTGATTTTCAAAGAGCGTGCGCAGGGTTTAGTACGCATGTATACTATACCAGAGGGGGTGGCTCTTTACAAGCAGATTCTGGAGAAGTGGCGGAGGAGCGGTAGATAAACGCCAAGCCCACTGTTTGATTATTAGTTACTGACATCTCTTGAGTTTTCATGGTATCTTCACGACTATCGGTATGCATCTTGCTAGGAAATTCGGTGCAGGATCGTCGGCGTCCCAAATAAGGAGAGAACCCATGACCCGAAGCTTAAATTTGGTGCTGTTGTCGGCATTCGCCCTCGTGTTCTCTCAAGCCAGGTTAATCGCCGATGTTATTCCGACTACCAATTTGCTCGAACACGGGGATTTTGGCGTGAGTTCGCCTCCGCTTACCTACTCGGGTGCAAACCCCGACGAACCTTGGACGCCGGGTGTTTGGAACGCCGACGACGCTGATTTAATTGTCGGTAACATCGGGCCATTTGTTCCTCATTCACCTCACGGCATGCTTCGAGTCAATCCAGCAACATACATTGCTTCCCAAGTAAGCCAAATCGTTGACGTATCCTCATTCGCTGATGCAATTGACACGGGAAATCTGTTCGTGGAATTCTCTGTCTGGGTGAATGCCCCAGCAGGTGGAATAGAAACCGGCATTCAACTGAGGAATCTTCCCTCGCCACTAAGACCTTCAAGAGAGACTGGTGCGAGAGTCGATCCAATGCTCGGCGAAAGGGCACTCGTTGTCGCTACGTCCAGTACGACGATCGAATGGCAACAGATTGGAGCAGTGCATCCGCTAGAACCAAACACACGCTTTCTGCACTACGAGTTCTACGCAATCAACGAAACTATTCCAGCCGCTGGAGTGTTTTTCGATGATGCTTCCATTACAGTGATCCCTCCCGCTTCGACACTCGGCGACTTTAACGACGATGGTTTGGTCGATGCCGCTGACTACGTTACCTGGCGAGATCAGTTCGGCACTTTAATCGCCGGTTTCAGCGGAGCAGATGCGAACGGAAATGGAGTTGTTGACTCGGTTGATATTCAGACGTGGAGAAGCAACTTTGGAACTACCCTCGCGATGGGGTGGGGAGACACTGAAGTTGTGCCTGAGCCGGCGTCCGTGGCGTTGTTCGTTACAGTTGGGATTGCATTAGCCTTTAGTCATCGTCGCCTGACTGTAAAAAGCTAAAGCTGCGACAATGGGGTGCGATAGCTCAGGACTTTCGGACAGCGGCGGGGACATCCATCAGCCCGATGTACCGGGTCAGGCAATTCATCGCCAACAGAAATTGCACCGTAAGCGTGACCGCGTGAGCATTTCCGCAAGAATCCGCTTATTCATTCGCCGTCCCCGGTTTGGCCGCTGGTGTTTCCGCCGTCATTATGCAGAATGATTGCCAGTCCTGTTTACGCATGGTTCGGCATCTCGTCGCGTATCGAAACCGCTCTGCTAACACTTGAGGGGGCTTAGATGGAGTCGCGCCGCAATAAACCGCGAAGGTCTTACCGGGCTGATCGCCGCGCGGGGTTTACATTGGTCGAATTACTGGTGGTCATCGCGATCATCGGCATTCTTGTCGCCTTGCTCTTGCCGGCCATTCAAGCGGCCCGCGAAGCGGCTCGGCGAAGCTCGTGTTCCAACAACTTACGGCAGCTTGCGTTTGCACTGCACAACCATCATGGTTCGATGGGCACCTTTCCGGTCAGTAATTTTTTCGGCAAGAGCAAAAAGAAGAACCTCGCCAACTTCTGGGGTGAATTGCCACAGCTTTTGCCCTACTTGGAAGAAACGACGCTGCACGATTTCGTTGATTTCACCCAAACCCCTAACGATCCAAGAAACTTGGAGGCGATCAAAACACCGCTCGATGTCGTGACTTGTCCGTCGGGTCCATATGTTGGCCAGCTTGGATTTCAGGAGACGTGGAATACGTCCTCCAGGGAGCAAACGGCGGAAACCGACTACGCAACTTCCATCGGCGATTACTGGAACGCGACGGGCGCGAAAGGCGCAGGTGCCCCTGGACAATTTCAGTTTGGCAACGATCATATTCCGCCCCGCGGCATTATCTCGCGATATGGTTGGTCGGCAAAGTTCAAGGACATTACCGATGGCACCTCCAAAACCTTTGCCCTTGGTGAAGTGGTCGGCCATTGGTGCATCAATCAGGATTTTCCCTTCCAAGCGTTCGCCACCACGGCTCATCCCATTAACTATAAGAACGACAGCTACCTCACGCTTGGGAACATCGACTACAACAACCAACCGACCGATTTGAGATGGAATTGGGCAATTACGTTTCGCAGCATGCATCCCACCGGGGCCCACTTCGCCATGTGCGACGCCTCGGTCGTGTTCGTCAATGAAGGCATTGATCACTTTACCTACATGGCTCGCGCGTCTCGAGCTGGGAACGAAGTCGAAGCCGCGGCCGACTAGTCACGATTGCAAGATGGGGTGATGAACCCCAAGGCAGCCTCGTTAGGTGTTGGTATGGAACGAACACAAAGTCCCGATTGCATCCACGGCCGTCGTGCAAAGCGATGGCGGTCGCTGGCGCAAATCTTGTTGCTCACCTGCGTCGTCGCCGGTTGCGGCTCGCGTAACGGACTCTATTCCGTCTCGGGCCAGGTGACCTATCAGGGAAAACCTCTCGAGCACGGATCGATCGTCTTTATTTCACCCAAGTCGAGACAAGTGACGGCCGACATCGAACTCGGCGAGATTCTGAACGTCACCACCATTGCCGCGAACGATGGAATCGCTGCCGGCGAGTACATGGTGGCCATCACATCGCGCGATCGAAGCGAGAAATATAAAGACAGCATGGCCCCCCCGTCGATCATTCCGATTCGCTACGCCGACGTTGCCACCAGCGACCTGAAGGCTACGATCCAGCCAAACAACGACAATGCGCTGCGGTTCGATCTTGAATAAAACTCCGCAGCGAACTTGCTTCCGTGGACCGAGTAAATCGTTCGAACGTTCTGACCCCGTTTTCTGCCACACACTCATTCTTTTTTCGGGACGTTTATTCGCGTTGCGGTGTGGGCGAGTAGGGCGGTTAACTTGTTACGCGGCAAACCTTTGCGCGATTGGTTGCTTGGCTGGCACGGGGGAGTTTACGTCGATAAACGGACGGGGCATTTCGCGAGCAAGTAGCCCCCGGCGCGCCTGCGGCGCGGACCGCGAGCTCTGACCGTCGCGCGGGGCGGCAAGGTCGTGGGAAGCGCGCACCGCTCACGGGCGCGGAATTCGGAATGCGGAGTGCGGAATCTGGTGAGGGAAGGAGGCAAGGCGGAGACTTACTCGGCTTATTCTCGCTCCTCGCTGCTCACCTCTCGCTCCTCAACGGGCGGGGGACGGTTATGGAATCGCATGGCAAGTGTACTCCTGAATCGAGGTATTTGTTCAGACGTACACTATCAGATCGGGTGGCTTTTTTCAAGCACAAAGTTTGCGGAATTTTGTGGAAGAGGCTGGTGGCATGCGGAGCGGAGCGGCCGGCTGAAGTAGATCGAGCCGGTAGGGAACGAGGCACCCCCAGACGACCTGGAGGGGCGAAATGCCCGCGGTTTATCGCAAATTATTTTTCCCGCGCGCTCTGCCTCTGCGACATTTCGATTAAAGTAAATGGGGTTAGCGCGCGCGTGCGAGTTTTCGCGCATTCTCGAAGAATCGGATCAATTTGCTTGACCGGCGTGCGCTGCATCGGTTAGGGTCCACGGTTACAGAGAGGTTGTCATGCGATTTCGTGCTAGTATCTTCGTCGCGTTGGTTGCAATTGGCGCACAGTCGAACTGTGCCGCGAATTCGGTGCGCTACAACATTGTGGCGCTCGATGTATTGCCGGGCGGGCTGGATAGCCTGGCGTTTGGACTTAACGACGTTGGGCAAGTGGTCGGGGCGTCGCGCCTGAACCGTAGCGGGAATGTGGGGCAGTCGCGGCCCGTGATGTGGGATTACAGCGGCCAGCCGACGGAATTGTGGAACGACCAAAGAGTGGGCGCTAACTTGCTTGACATCAATAACGCGGGAGAGATCGTCGGTCACTATGGCTCCGGTTCGACGATTCCGTTGCCCGGACCAGGCGTGCCGTTTGGGCGGGCGTTTTATTGGAGCGAAGCGACCGGCCGGGTGGACATCGGCTTTGAGCCGGTCGGCGATAGCCAGGCGGTGGCGATCAACGAGCTGGGCCAGGTCGTGGGCACTTCGGAGCGACTAGAGTACATAGAAATCGAACCGGGGAATTTTCAGTACCAGTACATTGCTCACCCGTTCATCTGGGACAAGGAGAACGGCATCCGCGACCTGGGAACGCTCGGCGGCTATGGCGGGTTCGCTACGGCGATCAACAATCTCGGTCAGGTGGTTGGGTACGCTGACCTGCCGAGTGGTTACGAACGAGCATTCGTGTGGGATGAAGTGGGCGGTATGCGCGAGCTTCCAACGGTGGCCAACGGTTCCACTAGAGCCGCTGCGATCAATGACCTTAGTCATGTACTTGGCAGAGAGGACGGCATCGGTCCACTCATTTGGGATGAGTTTGACGCAATACAAACCATTCCGGTCGGCGGTTACGCTTTAAACGACATAGGGCAGGTTGTGGGTGGTGCGGTCGGCGGTTTAGCCACGTGGGATGGATGAGGTGGTCGGCATTCAATACCTAGCTGACGCAATTCCGATGGGCACCGGCTGGCAACTTGAGATTCCATTTGCAGCTATTAACGCGGGAGAGATTGTTGGCTACGGCCTACGTGACGGCGAACTGCGCGGATTCCTATTGACACCAGTGCCCGAGCTTGGGTCGTTGCCGCTTATTGTTACCGCAATCTTGCTGACTATGACTTGGTTAAGGACTCGTTCAGCATTGCGAGTCTAGTTTACTGACTCGGGAGTCTCTGACCTTAATTGGGAGCAGTCGGGGGACAGCCAACTTGTTCAATGTACTGAGCAGCCAGGTTCTAGGCCAAAGGAAATTAGAGCGTAAGAGTGACCGCTGCGAACTGACATGGAGACGTGCGTGTGTACCCACGTAGCGAAAGTGATGCAACCTAAAAAACTTGCGGTAGTTAGTACTTCGCGGCACGGAAGATGCTCTTTTGCGTTGGTAAGCGTGAACCCTTCACCAATTCCAACTCGAAAAGGAGCCAGTCATGCGTAAGAGTTTCCCCCCTCGTCAAGGCCTAATCAAGTACGGAATCGCTTGGCTGCTGGGCGTTCCCGTGACGCTGCTCGTGATTATCTTTATCATCTCCCGCGGCTGTTAGTTGGTCCTGAGCTACGGGTCATTCCGGAAATCGTCTATGGCCGCGTTTAGGCCAGGTCTTGCCGACTCGAGTTAGTCGGCGAAATCTCTGGTTCGCAATTCCCTGGACCGGAGTATAATTGAAGCAACGGGGCACTTACCCCAGCGTCGGTTATTCCTTCTCGATTACGGAGCAAGAACACACGCGTGAAAGAAATTGATCGGAAACGGGGCGTTCAAAGCGAAGCGGCTTTGATCGTGGGGGTGCAGTTGCCAAGCCACCGGTTCCAGGGTGAACCTTTGGACGAGCTAGCTGGGTTGGTCGAATCGGCTGGCGCGGAAGTCGTGGGCCGGCTGAGCCAAAAGCGACAAGCGCCGGACGTGACCGCCTATGTCGGCAAGGGGAAGCTCGATCAGCTCAAGCAGATGGTCGATGCGACCGAGGCGGACGTGGTCGTGTTCGACAACGATTTGTCGCCGGCCCAGGTCCGCAATCTGGAAGAAGTCGCCGGCGTCAAAGTGCTCGACCGGACGGAGCTAATTCTCGATATCTTCGCCACCCGTGCACAAACGCACGAGGCCCGGTTGGCAGTGGAGCTTGCCCAGCTAGAGTACTCGCTGCCGCGGCTAAAGCGGATGTGGACCCACTTGTCGCGGCTCAAGATGGGCGTCGGCATGCGTGGCCCGGGTGAAAAGCAGCTTGAAACGGACCGCCGGCTCGTCGAAAAGCGAATCTACGATCTGAAGACTGAGCTTACGCGGGTGCTTCATCGGCGCGAGCGAGAAGTTGCCGCACGACAAGACCGGATGACTGTGTCGCTGGTCGGCTACACGAACGCCGGCAAGAGCACGCTGCTCAACGCGTTGACCGGCGGCAACGTGGTGGCGGAGGACAAGCTGTTTGCGACGCTCGACACGCGGACCCGTCGTTGGCAACTGCCAGGCTGGGGGCCGGTGCTGTTGAGCGACACTGTCGGGTTCATTCGCGACTTGCCTCACCGGTTGATCGCGAGCTTTAAAGCGACGCTCGAAGAAGCGCGCCAGGCGGACCTGTTGCTCCACGTCGCCGACGCAAGCAATCCCGCAGTGCTCGACCAAATTCACGCGGTGCACGAGGTGCTGGCCGAGCTGGAAATCCAGGAAAAAGACACGCTGCTGGTGCTCAATCAGGTCGATCGCGTGGATGATCCCCATCGGCTGGCGATGATCGCCCAAAAATATCCCGGTTCCGTGCAAGTGAGCGCGAAGACGGGCCAGGGCCTGTCGCGGTTGGCGAGTGTGGTGAGCGAGACGATGAGCCGGCATTTTCTCGATTTCGACATCGAGACCAGCGTTTCCAATGGCCGGTTGATGTCGTACCTGGCCGAGCATGGCGAAATTCTCAGCCGGACGTATGCAGAAGACCGGGTGACGATCCACGTGCGGTTGGCCCGCAAGTACATGGGCCGGCTACGGGGCGAGGACGCCGAGATTCGATACCGCACGCCAGAGCAGAATGGGGTAGCGGAGTCGAAAGGCCACGCGCTGCCGCGATACGAGAAACCGATGGACGAGGTCGCCTAATCGCCATGGCCCGCCGCACGCTGAACGGCCTGCGGGCTTTGGTGACTGGGGCTTCGAGCGGTATCGGGCGTGAGATTGCTCTTGAGCTAGTGCGGAACGGCGTCGATCTGGTGCTGGTTGCCCGCCGCGCACAGGCGCTGCGGACGCTCGTTGCGGAAGTGCAAGAGCTAGGTCGGCGAGCTGTCCCGATCGCCGGCGACGTGACGGACGCCGCAGTTCGTAGGCAAGCGCTCGACGCTGCTCGGGAGCAACTCGGCGGCCTTGATCTCTTGGTAAACAACGCTGGTGTAAGCGCCCACGGCCGTTTTGCCGAGGGCGGTCCGGAGGTGCTACGGCAGATCATGGAAGTGAATTTCTTTGCTCCTGCGGAGATGATTCGCGATGCAGTCCCGCTGCTGCTGGACGGCCAAACACCGATGGTCGTAAACGTGTCGTCAATTCTGGGCCGCCGTGGGATCCCACTAAATGCCGAATACTGTGCGAGCAAGTTTGCCCTGACCGGATTTAGCGAAGCCCTGAGGGCGGAGCTTGCCGGTGAGGGAATCGATGTGTTGGTGGTGTCTCCCGGCACCACGGAGACGGAGTTGTTTGACAGCTTACTGGAAGAGCGGGAAAAGCCGGCGTGGGCGAAGTCGCGCGGGGTAACACCCGAGTATGTGGCCCGAGCGACCGTGAAAGCGATTCGCCGGGGCAAGCACGAGATTGTGCCGAATTGGCAAGGATGGGGGCTGCTGCTGGCGAATCGAATCGCGCCGCGAGTGGTGGATCGGGTGATGAAGCGGTTGGGGCGGCGAGACTAACGATAGTGATAACGAGCTTGAATAAAATCGATCCGATCGTCCTTGACCAAATAAAGTAGTCGATGCTCCTGCGTAAGGCGTCTCGACCACGTTCCAGGAAGTTGCTTCAGCGGTTCAGGCTTTCCAATCCCCGTAAACGGTTCTCGGAGCACCGCTTCGACTAAATCTAACGCTCGAACCGCGACTCTTCGGTCAACTTGCAACCAATACCGTAGATCGTCCAGAAACTCTGGCTGGAAAACCGCCTCTCTCTTCTCAGGCAAAGGTTTTTCTGGCTTCTTCGCCAAGTGCCAACTCCTTACGAAGTTCGTCGACGGTTTGCGGCTTGCCTTCACCGGCAAGAGCGCGATTTAATGCCTTGAAAATGCGCTCGGCATTCTTGGGCGACCTCAACAAGTGCGCCGTTTCCATCAGACTCGATAATTCCGCGGCGGCAACGAGCGCCACATCCTCGGCCCCCCGTCGGCTGATGATTATCGCCTCTCGATTCCTCGTGACTTGGTTGCAAAGCTTCGCGAAGTTCGCGCGCGCGGTGGTGTAGCTGGTATGGCCCGCCATGATTCGTCTCCTTGAATGCGTACAGGTTTACTGTACAATATTGGCGTTTCCATGTCAAGCCAGTTCGCAATTATGCTCGACATCCTCTACGACGATGGCCCCTGCCTCGTGATAAACAAAGCTGCTGGCCTGCTCACGCAGGCGCCGGTGGGCATTGATAGCCTCGAAGTGCAGGTGCGCGAGTTCTACAAACAACGCGAAGGCAAGGAAGGCAACATCTACTTGGGGCTGCCGCATCGGCTCGATCGCCCCGTATCGGGGGCGATTGTGTTCGCCCGGCACGTGCGGGCGGCGCAGCGGCTGGCGGCGCAGTTCGAGAACCGCACCGTCAGCAAAAGCTATTGGGCGTACGTCGAAGGGCAAGTCGCACCGGACGAGGGAACCTGGACCGACCACCTCCACAAGCGGCATGGCATGGCGCAGTCGATTGTCGTCCCGGCGGATGACCCACGCGGCAAGCTCGCCGTGCTGCACTATCACAGCATGACGACGACGCCGGCCGGCACTTGGCTGGAGATCGAATTGGAAACGGGCCGGACGCATCAGATTCGCGTGCAGGCCGCTTCGCGAGGCTTCCCCGTCGTGGGCGACACGCAATACGGGGCCACAATCTCGTTCGGCGAGCAATACGACGATGAGCGATTGCGGTCAATCGCCCTGCACGCCCGGCACCTCGGCTTTCAGCACCCGATGACCCGCGAGCCGGTGAGCGTTACAGCGGCAGTTCCGCAAGCTTGGTACACGCTTGGTTTGCCGCCCGAACTATTAGCTCAGGTGCAAAGTTAGAGTTGCCGCGGGCGAGGACGCCGCGGCTCACCCGTTCCTCACCCCTCACCAAACGTACTCAATCCCCGCGTGGTAGCCGTAATAAAGCGCGTCGCCCTGGTCGGCCACAAAGGGAACTCGGACCGGTCCCTCTCCCGGGTAGGGCGAGCCGGTGTTAAAGTTCTCAACGGCAAGTACGACGGAGTTGATGAAGAGGGCCTCGACACCGACCTTGATCGACACGCTCGGCAACACGTCCGCGACGAGATCGACGCGTTGCTCGCCGATGAACGCGAGTTGATCGTCATCGAAGCGCTCGTTGATGCTGGGAGTTCCGTCGGAGGAGACGCCGCTGTTGATGACTTCCGTTTGGTTATTATAGATGCCCGCCTTGCCTTCCGTGCCAATCCGCAGCCCTTGCACAATGGTGTACCAGGCATCTACACCGATTTGGAAACCGGCCAGGTCATTGTCGGCGATGGTGACTAAGTCGAATGTGCCGTTTGCTTCGGTGTGGAAACCGAGCGATTCCCTCAACTGGGCGTAGCGAAAACCTGCCAGCAGGGTGCCGCTGACTCGCGGACTGTGGCCCACCCAGTAGCGGCGGAAGCTTAGCTCAGCCGAGTGATAGTCCGACTCGAATTCAAGGCGATGGAGCACCGCCTGCTCCGTCTCGGGCATATTCGTGCCGCCGGGCGGATCAATGCCGAATAGCGAAAACAGCGAGAACAGGTTGCCTTGCGTGGGAGTTTGTGGAAACAGGTCGATCGCCGTGGCACTGGATTCCAGGTCGTAGAACCCCGTGAAGATAAGCTCCGCCACGGAGAGGGCGCCGATATCGAGTCGGCCGGTCAGGCGAAAGCCCGGTTCGGATTCGTTTTCAATCCCGCCGAACACTTGGAAGTTGGCCGGCACGGGGTCCGTTGCGCCGGTCGACAGAATGATCGGTCCGCCGATGTTGGCGGATGTGAAATCAATGGTGCGGTTGCCCAACTCGTCGCGCCTCCAATAAAGGCCCTCGATGGCGAAATCGAAATAGTGGGGCCCGCACTGGTCGACATTGAGCGACGCTCCGCCAAAGGCGTCGGGCATGCCGTCGCCGCAGGGGTAGGCGCCGTAGCCCGCGCCGCCCATGGGAGGGCAGCTCTCGCAGTACTGGACGGGCAAAATGGCGGGCTGGCCATACGCGTCGACCATCGTTTCGCTTTTTCGAGTCGGCCCGGAAGGGGTCTCGAAGTCGGCCTGGGCGACCGGGTATCGGCCGGCGGGAGGAGCTCCCCCACCAGGGATTTGAGCCTGGGCGGTGGACGCCCACCCGTGGCCAAGCAACAGCGCAAAAACGCACGAACCCAAACGCAGCGTCATCGAAGTCCCCCCTCGCTCTGATACCGGTAGCTGAATTCGCAAGAATTCAGGCCACTTGGCGGCGCATCGGGCCGCCCACCTTCCAACCAGACGGTCATTCGGAAGAAACTATCGGACCGCCACGACCGCGAAAACCAGATGTTTCGGAAAAAACCGCAAAAATACACTGCTCTACGCAGTTTATCGCCCGGCGGCATCGGCTCCCCCAGTTTCACTGGCGTGGACCGGCGGTTTTTCGCCGACTAGGTGTCCGGTTCACAAGTTTGACAGCGATTGCAAGTCGTTAGGGCGCAAAAGGTTTGACTGGAATATTGCGCCTGTTTACGATACACGGAACGATCCGCAAGATCGCCGGTGCTACCAGTGCCACTGGTTAGCCCCCGCGGGCGGTCGTTGGCGCGACAGGGCGGGAAGCCCACCTCCACGGTTTCAATGCGTCAAAACAAGGGCAAGCGGCTATCGAGCCGGCGGGAACGGAACATTCGTAGCACAATTCCGACTCACTGTTTTCAACAACAATCCAGTGAGCTTGGTTGTCGAAGGGGAGATATCTGAACGTGAAGATTCGTAAGCGGAACACCAGTCGTACCAAGAAGAACGCTCGTTCGGGCAAAGCCCTCCATCGCCGTCGCCAAAAGACGTCATGGCTGTTCGAGCAACTCGAAAGCCGATTCGCCTTTTCCGTAGGCCCGTTGGACACGGCGTCGTTGTCGAACGACACCCCAGAAGGCGCGGAAGCGATCTGGACAAGCGAACTCGAGTGGGCAGCGCGGCAATCCTCGGGGACGGCGCCCACGTATGCACCGTACTCGTTGCCTAACGATCCCTACTTCGCGAATCAGTGGCACTTGCTCAATCAAGGCCAGGAAGTCGGGAATCCCGATTTTCAACACCTGTTCGGCGTGGCCGGCGAAGATATCAACGTCGTTCCCGTTTGGAACATGGGGTACACGGGCGAGGGGGTCGTGGTAGCTGTCCTTGACACGGGCGTGCAGACCGCGCACCCCGATCTCATTGCCAACTTACACGAACTCTTTAAATTCAACGCCGTTAATGGCGGCAGCAATGCGAACCCGAGCCTGATCGATCCCGCCGGCTTTCATGGCACGGCCGTGGCCGGGCTGATCGCCGCCACGGCGAACAATGGCATCGGCGGCACGGGGGTCGCGCCGGGGGCGTCGATCGTGCCGATTCTGTTTATCGGCTTTCCCGCACAGGGCACACCGAATGACGCGCTGCGCTACCAATGGCGCGAAATCGATATTACCAACAACAGTTGGGGTGCGGCTACCGATCTTCGGACCGTTGATGGTCTAACTCCCGAAGAGCTAACCACGCTCCGCGATACCGTGAGGTTCGGACGCAACGGGTTGGGCACGATTCACGTGTTCGCTTCTGGCAACAATGGCGGTCCGTCGTTTAGTCCCGGCTTTCCCGGTTTCGGCAATTACGACAGCAGCTCGTACAACGGGTGGGTCAATTCCCGATACACGATCGGTGTAACGGGCGTCGATCACGACGGGCTATACGGAAACTCGGACGGCAGCTTCACCTCCTATTCGGAAGCAGGATCGTCGGTCCTCATCGCCGCGCCCACGGGGTCGAACGTCGCGCAGAATGTGGCCGATGACACCGGCCAAGGAAGCGGCATTTGGACGACCGACCTGACCGGCAATTTGGGCGCCAACGCATTACCCGACGAAAACGGGTTCGAGGCCGATCGCGACTTCTGGCCCGATCCCGACTACACCTCGCGCTTCAACGGCACGTCGGCTGCCGCGCCGATCGTGAGCGGTGTGATTGCGCTGATGCTCGAAGCGAATCCCGAGCTTACTTACCGCGACGTGCAAGAAATTCTCGTTCGCAGTGCGCGGCAAAATGCGCAGTTCGAGCAGGTTCCGCTTCATGCACCCGGTTTACCAGTCACTCAGTTCCGCGACCCATTCCAGCCTAGCACTTGGCAAACGAATCAGAATGGCAACTTCCGAAATCCCGATCCGTACAATCCGAACGATCCCGCGTGGACCGGGATTTTTGACGCGATCTTCTTTCCGCTTGCCGATCCGAACATTAGCGACTCGTTCTTCTTTGGGTCGCGAAGAGGTCACTATGAAACACAGCCATCTTTGTTTACGAACAGCGCCGGCTTCACGGTGAGCCAAGGGTATGGGACGTTTGGCGAGCAGATTGGCTATGGCCACGGCGTCATCGATGCAGAACTCGCCGTCAGGATGGCCGAACAGTGGCACAACTTGAACCAAGGTATCGCCCCCGATACGGAGCGGACTTACACCACGTTCGTAACGCAACCAGGCGCTTCAGCACTTGGGGATCTGCCAGCCGCGGAGGTGCTTCCACCGGATCGGTCCGCTCTGATTATCCCGGGTGCGCTCGGTGGCGACGAGGGCTTTAGCGAATACTGGAGCCAGTATTTCGAGGACGATCCGTTTGTCGACTACGACGGCCCTTCGGAATTTGCCCGCGGAACGTATTTGGAGTTTGAGGTTCCCGACACTTCAGCGATCAATCTTGAATGGGCTGAAGTGAAGGTGGACATCAGCGGACCGTCGGAAGATCTCGATCACATTAGAATTACATTGATTTCCCCGGAAGGAACGCAGTCGGAACTGCACAATTACTATGCCGACCTTGAGCTCCTTGTTCCTGGCTCGATTCAACCTGGAACGAATTCGTCCGGTTGGCTTATCTCTCCGGCGGGTGACCTCGATACGGATGGCGGAACTTTTGTCTGGACGTTCAGCACCAATCGCAATTGGGGCGAACGAACCAGCACGGCCGCGATCATCGACCCCATCACACGCGAGCCGTTGCTCGATAGCTTCGGCGAGCCGATCACGCGCGGCTGGGAGCTCCACGTCGAGAACTGGTCCAACAGCGAATTCCGCCTCGAAGGTCTAGAAATTGTGTGGCACGGCAAGGCGATTGCCGCCGGCACGCAGCGGGTGCAGGGCCTGATCGGCACCGACCAGAACAACGACGGCGATTTTAACTATAGCCGCTCTATTCAAACGATCACCCCTAGCAATCCGGTCGATGCATCGATCATCCGCAATGGAGACGTCGTCCGAGAGCTCGATTTCGCGCAGGAAGCGTTCGCCGCGAACATGTTGGTCGAGGCCTTCCGCGTCGTGAACGGGGTTCCAGAGGATAACGCCACCGCGCGGTTCCTAACTGGTGCCGACGGCAACTACTACTTCGACCTGCTGCCAGACGAATACGTGATTCGCGTCACCGATCCGCTGGAGCGGGTGCTGCTCGAAGACGTAAGCACGCCGTCGCAGTTCCTGCGTCACTACGAGAGTGAATGGCACATCAACGAGGACTGGTTCTTCGCGCAGGACCGCGAGGACATCAACCCCCTGAATGTGAACCAGGTTCCCGAGGTTTTGTACGACGCGGTGCTCGACGCACCGATGAAATTCCTTGACGGCTTGGGAAGCAGCCTCGCGGCGGGAATTAAGAATCTGAACTTTCTGATTAAGGATCCCACTCCCGCCGACGAGATTGTCGTGAACGGCACGGTGTTCGCCGATATCAACGGCAACGGCACGTTCGATGGCGACGACGCCCCGCACGGCGGTGTGTTTGTGTATTGGGATGCCAATCGAAACGGGGTCCGCGACGGCGGCGAGCTGACGGTTACCAGCAGCGAAGACTCGGCGACGCCGGGCGTTTATACCCTGACGATACCTGCCACGGCGGCTGGCACTTTTGCGATTGGCGTTGAACGGCCTGGAACAAATTGGGAGTACACCAATCCCGACGACGGCGTACAGGACGTCTTTGCGCGACCGGGCGATATTATTGGCGACATCACCAACGCCGATATCAATGATGGAGATGTCAATTTCTTTCTGGACCCCCCAGATGATGCCTTTCCACCCGGCGGCACCAATGAGCCGGGCGATATCTTCGGCGTGGTCTTCATCGATCGCGATGGCGACGGATTCCGCGATATCGGCGACGATGGTATCCCTGGATTTCAGGTCTACATCGACGAAAACGAGAATGGAGTTTTCGACGGCAACGATGTTTCGGTAATGAGCGCCGACGGCAACGGAGCGTTTTCGTTCCCAGATGTTGAAGTCGGGTTGATTCGCGTCGACATCGTGCACGATGCTTCGTGGCAGCTCACCACCCCGGCCATTGGCTATCGGGAAGTACAATTGGGGCCTGGCGGTACGGTGACTGGAGTCTTGTTCGGCCTGAAGAACTTGGCCGCCAGCGATTGGGGCGATTTGCCGAATTCGTTCACGACCTTGCAGTCGATCAATGGGCCGAGCCACGTGGTCGTGCCCGGTTTCCACTTGGGAGCGAAGATTGACGGCGAAGTGAATGGTATTCCCTCTGCGAACGCCGATGGCGACGACGCGATCGGCAACGACGACGACGGCGTGCTCATCGTCAGCAACGGAGGGCTCCTGCAGCCAGGGATCAATACCCTGCAAGTTACCGTCGCCGGCCTGGGCGGTTTGCTCAATGGTTGGATCGATTTCGACGGCGACGGAAACTTCGATGACGACCCGGACGAACAAGTCTTTGATGAGACCGACCTCAATCCTGGAACATATTTACTGTCAATCTTCGCGCCGCAGAATCTCGTTGGCGGGACACTCGGTGCAAGATTCCGCTGGGGCGAGGAGGGTCTGAGCTATACCGGCCCCGCCGTCATCGGCGAGGTCGAAGACTATATGTGGGCGAGTACCGCTCAGCAGCCGCTCGTGTTGCCCGGCGATTACAACGACAATGGCATCGTCGACGACCTCGACAAGGCGGTCTGGTTCGGGACATTCGGTTCAACGACCGACTTGCGTGCCGATGGCAACGGCGACGGAAGGGTCGACGCGGCGGACTATACCATCATTGTGAACAACTTCGGTCTGACGATCGGCATCGAAGGCTCGTCGGCGGAATCTTCTGGTGGTGGATCGGAGTACGTTGCTAATTCTGCCGGTGGCGAGCAACAGCCCGCCCAGCCAACGTCTGCGGCTTCCTTTGTCGCGTGGTCGCCTATTGAGGAGGCCTTCCCGTCCGCTACGCGGCCGACCAACGCTGGGTTGTTCACCAGCGATTTGAGCGCCTTGAGCCGAAATGCCCAGTTGCTCGATCTGGCACTGGCGTCGCTGGTCACCGACGACGACGAGACGGAAGCGCGTAGCGAACGGGAATTATTCCAAGACGAAGACGAAGAGGTCTCGGAATTGGCGCTGGCCGTCGCCTGGGAAGATGACCAGTGGTGGGCGAACTGAAGCTAATTTTCCAATCAAGAAGCATGAAACGCCCGGGCCTGTCCCGGGCGTTTTCTTTGGCCGTCGCTAGAATAATTGGGGCTTCGCCAGAATCGGTGGGTGAGTAGTGATGAACTGACGTTGGATTTCCGTGCCGTCCGATTGGTTTTCGGTGGACGAGATTCAGGACTAGGAAGCATCGCTTCAACCAGCCGACCCGTCGCACCCCGATGTGAGCGTCTTGGATCGGTTCGCGCATCTGGGCGTTTGGCCCGATTGCTACCAGGCCGAAATCCAACCCGCCATTGCTTCCTGAAGGTTTCACGGAGCCGTTTCTCACGCACGCCATCGGCCTCTTGGCCGCACCCCCCGGTACTCCGCTTTCCACTTGACGCTAAGTCGCGGACCACTCCATCATCGAAGTATGAACCAATCAGACTGTTAAACGCGATTTTCAAACCCGTCCGTGCGGCCTTCGAGGGCATCTTGTTTTAGATAGGCGGGCTCGCCCGGAAACGGGGTTCTTTCAATTGCCGGCCAACCAAAATACGACCGCAGGGCGTGGTATCCCGGCGAGCCGGGCAGCGCAAAGCCGTCAAAGACTTCCCGCCATCCCGATAGCAGGCGCAGCGTGGCCGCATCAGGAGGCAAGCCAAAGTCAAAGGCACTCAGCACCCGGTGCAGATAGTCGGCTTTTTGGGAAAGAGCAAAAAACTCTTCCGGCGGGATCGTGTCTGGGTAAACGGAAGTATCCACGAAGGTCTTCATGACGGCTCCTTCTGGCAGAGATTATTGATGACCCAGGCCCGCAGCTTGGCGGCGTTTGCGCGTTCGGCCTCATCAGCAATTGAACCCAGCGGACGTCTGAGCTCCAATTCATGAAGCCGGCGAAGGACGTTGACGTTTGCTTCCACGACTTCTTGGCCCGGATTCTTTCTGCTCCAGGCGCCCCAAAGTTCTTCAACTGTCGCCAATCCGCGCTCGACGACCGTAAAGACATCCAAAAAGTCGCGGGGCGCGCCGCGACCAACGAGGGCATTCATCTTTGCGCCGATGTTGTCAAGCAGCGTCTCGATTTGGACCGGCGGCCAAGCACTTGCGCGGGGAGGTTCCAGGCTCACGCTGCGGACGGCGACTTGAAAACTAAAGACGGTCTGGCTGGCTTGTTGAAGTTCGTAGCTTTGCGTCTCTCCCCAATTTCTGACGCGCAGTGAAAGGTCGTGGCGAGTCCCGACTTTCTCCATCACCCCCAACAGGAGTGATTCGGCGTCCGCTGCCGGCAGGGTCGCCCACCAGGCGTCGATGTCGCGGGTGTCCCGATATTCGCAGTAATGCTGAAGCGCCACGCCGCCACCCAGAATGAACGCAGCGGCCGCCGGCTGTTCGCGCAACTCGTCAAGAATTTCCTTGGCGAGCGTATGCAGGCGCTGCGGCGTGGTCGGAGATGAGTTCGATATCATCCCTCTACTATGCCACAGAATGGGCCGCAAAGCCAAGGGAAATACAAGGCGGCTGCGGGTATAGGCGGTCGGGGAGGGATTCGAACCCCCGGTACACTTTCGCGTACGCCGGTTTTCAAGACCGGTGCCTTCAACCACTCGGCCACCCGACCAAATTCTGACTGTTTGACCATACGAGCGCGGCGGCCGCGAGTCAATTCGGAGTTTCCAAGAGATGCGTCGTCCGTGGCGGCCAATCTACGACGGCGCGCCTTGATTGAACTGGTGTAAGCGTAGCGACTCGCCCGGCGGGACGGCACACGGAGTGTGCCTGCTACTATCTAGCCACGTTGACCGGCGGGATTTTCGCTGCTAAAACCGGGTCACTTCTATTTTCTTTAACTGCGTGTGGAGCGACCAATCGTGGCGGGAACCGAACGACAGCGAGAATTGCGGCGGCGACGGAAACGAACCAAAAAAGTGACCAAACTCAAAGGACGGTTGGGCAAATCGACCCAATCGGAAAAAGTCGAGATCGCCCGCAAGCTCCGCGGGATGACCCCGGGCGCCGAGGTTTTGATTTCCGACTGGAAGCTCGCCGAAGTCGATCGATAGGTCAATTTTGACCACAACGTCACGACGGACACAACGAATCATTCGCAAGCGTTTTCCGTCGTGTCCTTGGTGCCGTTGTGGTAAATAGATTTTTCCGCTTTAGGATGCAGTCGGTTGGATTGCGCCGACTCGCTCGAATGTGAATTCGTCGCCGTCGAAGTCGATGCGAATGATGGAACCCTCTGGGTATTCGCCTTTGAGCAGCTCGGTCGCCAGCGGGTTTTGCAACTCTTGCTGGATCACACGCTTGAGCGGCCGCGCCCCGTACAGGGGATCGTAGCCGCGGTTGGCGATTTCTTGCCGGGCGGCGGGAGTTACATCGAGCCCGATGCCGTTCTTCGCCAGCAGTTGCGCCAGTCGAATGATCTGAAGTTCGACAATCGCGCGAATTTGCTCGCGGTTAAGCGGTTGAAAAACGATTGTCTCGTCGATGCGGTTAAGGAACTCGGGCAGGAACCGGGCTTGCAGCGCTTCCATCACCGCTTGGCGCATCTCTTCCGGCGACGCGCCGTCGGATGCAAGCTCCTGGATCATCTGGCTGCCGACGTTCGAGGTCATCACGATGATCGTGTTTGTGAAATCGACCGTATGCCCTTGGTTGTCGGAGAGCCGGCCATCGTCGAGCACTTGCAGCAGGATATTGAACACATCGCGATGGGCCTTCTCGATTTCGTCGAGCAAAACGACCGAATAGGGCCGCCGGCGGACGGCTTCGGTGAGCGCGCCCCCTTCTTCGTAGCCGACGTATCCCGGTGGTGCGCCAATCAAGCGGCTGACGGAGTGCTTCTCCATGAATTCGCTCATGTCGATGCGAATCATCGCTCGTTCGTCATCGAACAGCACCTGGGCGAGGGCCTTGCATAGCTCGGTCTTGCCGACGCCGGTCGGGCCGCAAAAGATGAACGAGCCGATGGGACGATTCGGATCTTGCAGTCCGCTGCGGCTGCGGCGGACGGCGTTTGCGACGGCATGCACGGCTTCATCCTGGCCGATGACGCGTTGGTGCAGTCGTTCCTCGAGCACGAGCAGCTTGGCCCGCTCGGTCTCCAGCATGCGTGACACGGGAATGCCTGTCCATGCGCTAACGACTTCGGCGATTTCATCGGGGCCGACCTCTTTGCGGAGCAAACGGCGTCCCGGCCGGCCATCGCTGGGCGCCGATTCTTGCCGCGATTCCAGTTCTTCGAGGTGCGTTTCCAGCCGCTTCCGCTCGACATCAAGCTCATACAGCATTTGGTAGTCCGCCTCATCGACCAGTTGACCTGCGGCTTGCTTATCTTTGATGATCGCGGCCTGCTGAGTGTACTTATGCTTGACTTCTTCAAGCTGCCGGCGGACGGAATGCACATCGCCAAGTCCGAATTTTTCGGCTTCCCATTGCTCGCGGAGGCTCGCGAGCTTGCGGCGCAGTTCGGTCATCTCCTGGTTGATGTCTTCCAGTCGTTGCTTGGCGTGCTCTTCGGTCTCCTCGGCAAGCTGCCGGGCGGCGATCTCGAGCTGCATCAGCCGCCGCTGCACCTCATCGATTTCGGTGGGGACGCTTTCCAGCTCCATCGCCAGGCGGCTGGCGGCTTCGTCCATAAGGTCGATCGCCTTGTCCGGCAGGAACCGATCGGTGATGTAACGGTTCGACAGCTCCGCCGCGGCGACCAGCGCGGAATCCTTGATCTTCACGCCCTTGTGATGAGCTTCGTAACGCGGCTTGAGACCCCGCAGAATTGCAATCGTGTCTTCGACGTTCGGCTCGCCTACCAGGACTGGCTGAAACCGGCGCTCCAGCGCCGCGTCTTTCTCGATGTACTTGCGATATTCGTCGAGCGTGGTGGCGCCGATGCACCGCAGCTCGCCGCGGGCGAGCGCCGGTTTGAGCAAGTTTGCGGCGTCGCTGCCTCCCTCGGCGCGGCCCGCGCCGACGACCGTGTGGAGTTCGTCGATGAACAGGATCACATTGCCGGCGTCGGAAACTTCCTTGAGAACAGCTTTGAGCCGTTCTTCAAATTCGCCACGAAACTTCGTGCCCGCCACGAGCGCTCCCATGTCGAGCGCCACCACGCGGCGATTCTTGAGGCTCTGCGGCACGTCGCCTTCGACGATTCGCGACGCCAGCCCTTCGACGATCGCCGTCTTGCCGACGCCTGGTTCACCGATCAGCACGGGGTTGTTCTTCGTGCGCCGGGAAAGCACCTGAATGACGCGGCGGATTTCCTGGTCGCGGCCAATGACCGGGTCGAGCTTGCCCTGCTTGGCCCGTTCGACCAGATCGATGCCGTATTTCTCGAGGGCTTGAAACTTGCCCTCGGGGTCTTGATCGGTAACCCGCGCGCTGCCGCGAATGTCGCGGAGCGCGGCGAGCACTTCGTTGGGTCCGATGGCGTTGAGTTTGAGTAGCTCTTGGGCCTTGGTTTTCGTTTTCGTGAGCGCCAGCAGCAGGTGCTCGGTCGAGACGAACTCGTCCTTCATCGTTGTGGCTTCGGCCTGGGCCGCTTCAAGGACGGTCATCAACTCGCGGCTCGGCTGAGGCTGCGCTCCGCCGGAACTCTTGGGCAGGTGCTTTAGTTCTGCGGAGATAATCCGTTCGAGCTGCGAGACGTTCGAGCCGATTTTCTCCAGCACCGGCCGCACAACCCCTTCTTGCTCGGCGACCAGTGCCGCGAGCAAGTGAATCGGCTCGACCTGGGGATTGCCGGCATCCGCGGCAAGCTCCTGCGCACGCTGCACCGCTTCCTGGGCCTTGGTCGTGAGTTTTTCGAAGCGAAAGGGCATGAGAATCGCTTTCGGCAGTCAGCTATCGGCAGTCAGCTATCGGCTCTCGGCCAGAGGAATCGACCTTATGGCCGATAGCTGACAGCCAAAAGCCAATAGCCCTTCCTACGACTTCACCTCAAATTCCGCGTCGATCGTGTCTTCGTCGGCGGGCTTGTCGGTTTGAGCGGCGTCGCCGGGGCCTGGCTGGCCTGTGGGACCGGCGGCTTGTTGGTAGAGGGCCGCGCTCATGGCGTGGGCGGCGGCTTCCAGCTCGCTGACGGCCGTCTTGATCCGGCCCGCGTCGTCGCCCTTGGCGGCGTCGCGGACTTTGGCGATCGCCGCTTCAAGCGATTGCTTGTCCGCGCCGCTGAGTTTGTCGCCTTGGGCCTTCATGGTCTTTTCGATTTCGTAGCTCATCGAGTCGGCGCGGTTGCGGGCTTCGACCAGCTCCCGTTTTTTCTTGTCTTCGGCCGCATGCGACTCGGCGTCCTTGCGCATCCGCTCGATCTCGCCCTCATTGAGGCCGCTGGATTGTTCGATTTTCACCGCTTGTTCTTTGCCGGTGCCGAGATCCTTCGCCGCGACATTCAGAATGCCGTTGGCGTCGATGTCGAACTTGACTTCAATCTGCGGCACGCCGCGCGGCGCGGGAGGAATCCCGTCGAGGTTGAACTGGCTCAACAGCCGGTTGTCGGCGCACATTTCTCGCTCGCCTTGAAACACGCGGACCGTGACCGCCGTTTGGTTGTCGTCGGCCGTGCTGAAGACCTGCTTCCGTTCGACGGGGATTGTCGTGTTCCGCTCGACGAGCTTGGTCATCACGCCGCCGAGCGTTTCGATGCCCAGCGAAAGGGGAGTCACGTCGAGCAGCAGAATATCTTGCACTTCGCCCGAGAGAACGCCACCTTGGATAGCGGCCCCAATGGCGACCACTTCGTCGGGATTCACACCCTTGTGAGGATCTTTGCCAAAGATCCCCTTTACCAGTTCCTGAACCTTGGGTATTCGTGTGGAACCGCCCACGAGCACGACTTCGTCGATGTCGGAAGGCTTGAGCTTGGCGTCGTCCATGGCCTTAAGGACTGGGCCGCGGCAACGTTCGATGAGACCATCGACCAGCTTTTCGAACTGGGCGCGGGTGATGTTCATCTGCAAGTGCTTTGGACCCGTCGCGTCGGCCGTGATGAACGGCAGATTGATATCGGTCGATTGGGCCGAGCTAAGTTCCTTCTTGGCCTTCTCGCAGGCTTCCTGCAGCCGTTGTAGAGCCATTTGGTCCTTGCGCAGATCGATGCCCTGCTCTTTCTTGAACTCGCCGGCGACGTAGTTGATGAGCGCTTCGTCGAAGTCGTCGCCACCGAGGTGCGTGTCGCCATTGGTGGCGACAACGCGAAAGACGCCTTCTGCGACTTCGAGAATTGACACGTCGAACGTGCCACCGCCGAGATCAAAGACGCAAATGGTTTCCTGGGCCTTCCTGTCGAGGCCATAGGCGAGCGACGCGGCCGTCGGCTCGTTAATGATGCGGGCGACTTCTAGGCCCGCGATTTGGCCGGCGTCTTTGGTCGCTTGACGCTGGGCGTCATTAAAGTAAGCCGGCACGGTAATGACGGCCTTGTTCACCTTGTGGCCCAGATAGGCCTCGGCCGACTCCTTGAGCTTGCGGAGAATCTTGGCAGAGATTTCGGGCGGCGTGAACTCTTGATCGCCGACGCGGACCTTCACATAGTCATCCGGTCCGCCGACGACCTCGTAGGGGACCATCTTCTCTTCACTCGCGACCTCGTTGTGCCGACGGCCCATGAACCGCTTGATCGAATAGACCGTCTTACGGGGGTTGGTCACGGCTTGCCGGCGCGCCGGTTCCCCCACCAGCACCTCGCCCTTGTCGGTAAAGGCGACCACACTGGGCGTGAGGCGGTTTCCTTCAGGATTAGGGATCACCTTCGCCTCTTTGCCTTCCATGACGGAGACCACGGAATTGGTGGTACCGAGGTCAATGCCGATGATTTTTTCGCCGGACGCCATTTGAGAATCTCCTTTTCACGCCACGAGACCAACCGGTCTCGACTAGCTTATCTTGCCGTTGAAACTGAATATGCGACGCTGCCGACTTGGGCGCATATCATAGCCCTATCGGCCGCATGTTTTTGCCAAGCAAGCGGAAAGCAAACAATATGCCGCCCCTGAGTTCCGATGCACACAATTTCGTAACTGTATGACATGAAAAGGATTACGAGCTATCGGGCCACGCGGGTAGGCATTATTCTGGGGTGAATTCCTGGCAGCGGCTGCCAAATTGACGCTCTCCGCTTTGCGGACTTGCCAGTGATCTTGCGGTTCGATTGTCAAAATGGCAGTTTGCCGAACACAAATCCTAGTGGCACAATAGCTTAGCTCTTTCAGTCTCGTGACAAATGTAGATATTCATGGCCAAACGCAAATCTAATCGGACCGACACTGCCTCCGAGGCACCGGCTGGAAATGCGGCTACGCCCTCGGCCGCGCAATTGACGCGGGCGATCAAGAATTTGGACCGCGATCTGGCCGAAATGCTTCAGCGTCGGGCCGGACTTTCCGTGGAGCGCGCGAAATTAGGCAAGCCGGTCGCCGATTCCGCCGTCCCCGAGGATGCACTCACGGTCCCGGGGCCAATGCAACAATCAGGACTTGAACCGATTTTTCGCGAAATCGCAGCGGCCTGCCGGGAGTTGGTCGCCCCTCAGCGGGTGGCGTACCTTGGCCCCGACTTCACCTTCAGCCATCTGGCGGCGTACCATCGGTTTGGCCGGTCGAGCGAGCTGGTTCCGGTCGGGTCCATCGCCGCAGTGTTCGAGGAGGTCGAGAGCGGCAATTGCTCATTCGGAATTGTGCCGCTCGAGAATTCGACCGACGGGCGGATAAGCGATACCCTCGATTGTTTTTCTCGCAGTCCAGCGCGGATTTGCGGCGAACTGCCATTACGAGTCCACCATTGCCTGCTGGGTAGCGGCGAGAGGCGCGACATACGGCGGGTTTACAGCAAGCCACAGGCATTGTCGCAGTGCCGCAAGTGGCTGGCCGGCCATCTGCCGCAGGCCGAAGTAATTGCCAACGCCAGTACGGCGGAAGCAGCGCGACTTGCCCGCGATGACCGCCAAGTGGCGGCTATTGCGAGCCGGCAGGCGGGGGTTGAGCACGAGCTTAACATTCTGGCCGAGAACATCGAGGACAATCCCGACAACGTGACCCGATTCGCGGTAATCGGCCCTTCGCCCGCTTCGCCGAGCGGGAACGACAAGACCGCTCTCATGTTTGAAGTGGTCCACGAACCGGGGGCGCTAGCTGACGCGATGAACCTGTTCAAGCGGAATCGCCTGAATATGACCTGGATCGAATCGTTTCCAATTCCAGGCAGCGGCGGCAGGTACCTGTTTTTTGTCGAGTTTGTAGGCCATCAGACGGAACTTAGGGCCAGACGGGCGATTGCCGCGCTTGGCAAGAAATCGCTGCGGCTGGAGGTGCTTGGCTCCTATGCGCAGTGCGAGGCGATCGACTAGATTGTGGGGCTTGGCTTTCCTTTGCATCGCCCCATCACCTGCCCATGATCATCATTCTCGACCAGTCCGCCACTGACGACCAAGTCGACCACGTTGTCCTGCGGGTCGAGGAATTGGGGTTCCGCGCCCATCTTAGCCGCGGAACGTACCGGACGGTTATCGGCGTGATCGGCGACGAGCGGCAGGTGCAGATTGGCGTGCTGGAAGCGATTCCGGCAGTCGCGCAGGTGATCCCCGTGATGCCGGCCTACAAGCTGGCCAGCCACGAGGCGCATCCGCAAGCGACGGTCGTGGACGTGGCCGGAGTAAAAATCGGCGGCGGCCATTTAGGTATGATCGCCGGGCCGTGTGCGGTCGAGTCGTTCGAGCGGATGGACGCGATTGCCGGCGCGATTCGTGCCGCGGGGGCAAATATCCTGCGGGGCGGAGCGTTCAAACCCCGAACAAGCCCGTATGCGTTTCAGGGCATGGGCGAAGAGGGCCTTAAAGTTCTGCGCGAAGTCGGCGACAAGCACCACATGCCCGTGGTGACCGAAGTGGTCGATCCGCGGCACGTGGAGGTGGTGTGCGAGTGGGCCGATATGATCCAGCTTGGCGCCCGTAACATGCAGAACTTTGTGCTGTTGACGGAGGTCGGTAAGACCAACAAACCTGTCCTCATGAAACGGGCCATGAGCGCCACGATCAACGATCTGCTGATGAGCGCGGAATACGTGCTGGCGCAGGGAAACTCGCAGGTAGTGCTGTGCGAGCGTGGTATTAAGGGGTTCGATCCTTCGACGCGGAACTTGTTCGACGTGGCGGCGGTGCCGCAAGTTCACAAGCTCTCGCATTTGCCGATCATCGTGGACCCGAGCCACGCGACGGGCCGGCCCGATTTGATACCGGCGTGCGCTTTGGCGGGTGTTGCCGCCGGTGCCGACGGCGTCCACATCGAGGTCCACGATTCGCCGGAGCACGCCCTTTCGGACGGTCCGCAGGCCTTGCTCCCCAACCAGTACGCCGAAGTCATGCATCAGATCAAAAAGATCGCCGACGTGCTCGGCAAAACGATTGGATAGGAAGAAACCACGACGGCACAAAGGACACGAAGGAATGGAATTAATTGATGAGCTTACAACTGCATGTTTCTTGGTGCCCGTTGTGCCTTTGTAGTTAAACTCATTCCAATCACAGTCGAACCTTAATTTGAACGGTCCATGCGAAAGATACTGATAGCCGGCAATTGGAAGATGAACACCGATCGGGCGAGCGCCGTAGCGCTGGCCAAGTCGATCGCGGAGCAGGCGCTCCAAGCGCCTTACGCGGACCTCTTAGTCTGTCCGCCATTTGCCTACTTGCTACCGGTGGCCGAAGCGCTCTCTGGCTCGCGAGTGGCCGTCGGTGCCCAGAATGTGTACCACGAAAAGAACGGCGCGTTTACAGGCGAGATCAGCACCACCATGCTGCAAGACGTGGGGGCGAAATACGTCATTCTCGGTCACAGTGAGCGGCGTCATATCTTGGGCGAGACCGACGCCGTCGTAAACGAGAAGACGCTGGCTTCACTAGCGGCGGGACTTGTGCCGGTCGTCTGCGTCGGCGAGACCCTGCAAGAGCGCGAGGCGGGCAGCACGGCCAAAGTGATACAGCGGCAGTTCGAAGGCTCGCTGGCCGGAGTTACCGAGCAGCAAATCGAACAGGTGGTCATTGCCTACGAGCCGGTTTGGGCGATTGGCACCGGAAAAGTCGCAACACCAGGGCAGGCCGAAGAAGTGCATGCTGACCTTCGCAGGCTGCTGGCAAAGCGGTACAATGCCGAAGTGGGCGGGCGAGTGCGTATCCTGTACGGCGGCAGTGTGAAGCCGGACAATGCGGCCGAAATCCTTACGCAGGAGAATGTGGACGGGGCACTCGTGGGTGGTGCCAGTCTCAAGGCCGCAGATTTCTTAGCCATCGCGTCAGCAGCACCTCAATCCAAATAGTTGGCTTTGCCATCGTCGCTTAACTCATCACAAGTTCTTCGGTTATGAATCCTTTAGCTCCTCTGATCACCGTCGTTGCTGCGTTGCTCCTGGTGTGGGTGGCAATGACGGCTGACTCGTCCCTGCTATTTCAGTTGTATTTAGCAATCACGAGTCTGTTTCTCGTTCTCTTGGTGCTCGTCCAGAAAGGCCGTGGCGGCGGGCTGGCCGGTGCATTGGGTGGTCCGGGCGGCTCGAGCGCATTTGGCGCAAAGGCGGGCGATGTTTTTACTCGGATTACGATTCTCGCGGCCGTCGTCTGGGTGATTTTCGCAATCGGGGCATCCTACTGGGCTAGCCGGGAGAGTAGCGCCTTTGGTGAAGGGGGTGGCCAACTCGGTCGCCCGCCTGGATCAAGCGAATCACTTCCTCCGGCTGGCGGTGGGGCGACGCCACCTGCTCCACCCGCGCCGGAGACGCCGACCACCGGTCCTGATTTCGTGCCACCCACCGGCAGCGACACGGCTCCACCTACAGAAGCTCCAGCGGAGGCGGCGCCGGCGACGGATGCACCCGCGTCGGCAAGCCCCGCGCCTGAATCGACACCGTGAACCGGAGGGTCAACAGCCCGTGCTCCTTAGCATGACTGGCTTTGGCGAGGCCCATGTAGCGACCGAAACTCTCGCTCTGTCGGTTGAAATCCGCACGATCAACAATCGCCACTATAAGCTGAGCCTACGCACTAGCGAAGGCTACAGCATGCTGGAGCCGCAAATCGATGCGCTCGTGCGGTCCCATGTCCGCCGGGGCACCGTCCAGGTGAATCTCCGGGTCCGACGGGCCGCGTCGGAAGATGATTATCGGATCAATCCCGCAGTGCTTCGCGGCTATCGCCGGCAATTAGATGAGCTCGGCAGCGTGCTCGGTCCCCATGAGCCGGTCCGATTGGAGGCCTTGCTCGAACTGCCGGGGGTCATCGAACAAGACACCGAACCGACTGCCGAGCTTGATCGCGATTGGCCTGCGATCGAGTCGCTGCTAACGAAAGCCTTGCAGTCATTGTCGGAAATGCGGGCTGCAGAGGGGCAAGCGCTGCTGGCTGACTTGAGGCAGAACTGTGCCACGATCGCCGCGGAGTTGGATGCCATCGAGCAACGGTCGCCGCTGGTTGCCGATTCGTACCGCGATCGCCTCGTGGAACGAGTCAATCGCGCTTTGGCGGAGCTTAACGTCTCCGTTCAGCCATCGGAATTGATTCGCGAAGTGAGCCTGTACATCGACCGCAGCGACATCTCGGAGGAAATCGTCCGGCTCCGCAGCCATTTGGAACAATTTGAGGCGGCGATGGAATTGGCCGAGAGTTCAGGGCGCAAGCTGGAATTCATTGTTCAGGAAATGGGCCGGGAGACAAATACAATCGGCTCCAAGGCGAACGACGTGCAGATTTCGCAGCACGTGGTGGAAATGAAGACCGCATTGGAGCGAATTCGCGAGCAAGTTCAAAACGTGGAGTAGACTTCGTATGTCCACGCCGCCCGGGCAACTCGTGATCATCTCCGGCCCGTCGGGCGTCGGTAAGTCGACCATTGTCCGTGAATTGGTGCGGCGATTTCCTAGGCGAGTGCGGCTGAGCATTTCCGCCACGACGCGGCCACCGCGACCTGACGAAATTGACGGTCGCGACTATTACTTCCTCACCAACGAAGAGTTTGTGCGCCGGCGAGATGATGGCGATTTTCTTGAATACGTCGAAGTTTTTGGCCGCGGCCACTGGTATGGCACCCTGTTGAACGAGGTGCAGCCTAGCCTCGAAGAGGGTCAATGGGTTATTTTAGAAGTGGATATCGCAGGGGCGGACTTGGCTCTTCGGCGGTTTCCCCATGCCGTTACCATCTTCATTACTCCGGACTCGGACGCCGAGCTCGAGCGCCGGCTTCGGCTTCGCGGCACGGAATCGGAAGTGGCGATCCAGCGCCGCCTCGAGGTTGCGCGTGGGGAAATGGTCCACGCCAACCGTTACGCTCATCGCGTAATCAACTATAAAGTGAACGAGGCGGTGGAAGAGATTTCAGAAATACTAAAACAGAGAGGTTTATCGGCATGATTGATGCCCTGAAGGAAGAGCAGATTGTCAACAAGGTCGGCGGGCGATTTAAGCTTTCGACATTGATTCAGAAGCGGCTGGTGGCTCTTAACGCCGGCGCGCGGCCATTGGTCGACATCGGCACCGACGACAAAATGGAAATCGTGGTACACGAAATCCTGCAGGACAAGATCTTCTTGGACTCCTCGAACGAGCTTCGCACGACGGCGCCCCCCTCCCGCGGCGGCAGCTCTATGGACTTCGACTTCGACAGCATGTAACGAATTCGCATTGCGGAATGCGGAATTGGGACAAATGTGAGCCGCGTCGTCCTCGACCGCGGCGAGGCGTTCAACGACCATGAGCCGCGAAATTCTAATCGGTGTCGGCGGCGGTGTATCGGCGTATAAAACAGCGGCGCTGGTCAGCCGGTTGGTCCAGGATGGACATGGAGTAACCGTCGTTATGTCGCGCTCCGCAAAACGATTCATCGGCTCGGCGACCTTCCGCGCGCTAACCGGTCGCCCGGTAGTGAGCGACCTGTTCGACCCGAGTTATCCGCTCGGAGCGCATATCGAACTTGCTCGACAAGCCGGTTTGTTGTGCGTTGCTCCGGCAACGGCTAACCTAATGGCCAAAGCGGCTCACGGTATTGCCGACGATCTATTAAGCACATTGTTGTTATCGTTCGGCGGCCCAAAGCTTCTCGCGCCGGCAATGAACTCCGAGATGTGGGCGCAGCCTTCGGTTCAACGGAACGCCGATCAGCTCAAGGCCGACGGCTACCAACTGATCGGTCCCGGCTCAGGTTGGTTGAGTTGCCGCGACCAAGGCGCGGGCCGAATGGCTGAACCGGACGAGATTCGCGCAGCGATCATGGGCGCGCTGGCGTAGGTCAGGCTCTGCCTGACAGATTTATTTTCTGCTCCAATCACCGCCCGTCAGCCAAGAAAGGCTGACCTACGATGGCTCGGATCCTCATCACTTCTGGCCCAACGCGACAGCACCTCGATCCGGTGCGGTATCTCACGAACGCTTCGAGCGGACGAATGGGCCGGGGTTTGGCCGAAGCCGCTCTCGAGCTGGGGCATGAGGTGGTGATCATCACCGGCCCAGTACAGATCAACTATCCCGAGGCGGCAACGCTCGTCGAAGTGCTCTCGACCGACGAAATGCTGACCGCGGCTCAGGCGGAGTTCGCCACCTGCGACGGGGCAATTGGTGCCGCCGCGCCTTGCGATTATCGCCCGGTTTTCGTCTCGACCGAGAAAATTGCCAAAACTGGCGAACCTTTGACGCTCCATCTGGTCGAGACTGATGACGTAATTGCCACGCTCGGCCAGCAGAAAGGCGGGAGGTGGGTCGTGGGGTTCGCCCTCGAAACCGACGACCGCCGCCTGCGGGCCTTGGCCAAGCTCCAGCGCAAGCACTGCGATCTGATGATCTCCAACGGCCCCGAAGCCATGCACGCCCTCGATAACGATGTCGAAATTCTTTCCCCGGCCGGGGAGATTCTCCAGCGGCTTCAAGGGAGCAAGGAAGCGGTCGCCCGTGGTATCCTCGCAATCATCGAGGAGCGCCTTATCCGCCCGCGTCGTCGCCGCGATTAGAGGCCGCCCGATTGGGCGTGGCCTGCTCTTCCGCCAGTCGGTACACTGGCGAGTTCTAGGCGTTTCGTACGGAAGAGGTAGCTGGCAATGGTTAGGGTCGCGATTCTGGGTGCGTCAGGTTACACCGGGCTGGAACTGATCCGGCTCTTGCTGCGCCACCCACAGGCCAGGATTACGGCTCTCGCAACGCGACAGGCCGAAGCCCCGCATGTCTCCGAGGTTCATCCTTCGCTGACGGGTCAGCTCGACTTGCGAATGGAGCAGCTAACTCCGACCGAGATTTCGGATCGCGCGGACTTCGTATTTAGCTGCCTGCCCCACGGCGCAAGCGCCGAGATGGTCGAGCAATTGCTCGCAGCGGGCACGAAGGTCATCGATTTCAGCGCTGACTATCGTCTCAATAACTTGGCCGCGTACGAGAATTGGTATGGCGTGAAGCACCCCAACCCCGAGCGCATGGCCCGAACGGTGTACGGTCTGCCGGAATTTTTTCGTGACGAGATTCGGGAAGCGAAGCTCATCGCTAATCCCGGTTGCTATCCGACGTCCGCCATCCTGGCGCTCGCGCCGCTGTTGCGCGAGAAGCTCGTCTCGCCAGACGGGATCATCGTCGACAGCAAAAGCGGCGTGAGCGGGGCGGGGCGGAATACCAAACCGAATCTTCACTTCCCAGAGTGTAATGAGAGCTTTTCTGCCTATGGCGTCGGTACGCACCGGCACATGCCCGAGATCGACCAACTGCTAACTTCCATCGGCGGCACAAGCGTCGAGGTTGTTTTCACGCCCCACTTGGTGCCGATGGATCGCGGCATCCTCAGCACTTGCTATGCGACCCCCACGGGCAAGGCGACCGCGGAGCAATGTCTCGAAGCACTGCGCGCAAAGTACGAGTGCGAACCATTCGTGCAGGTGCGCGACGACCTGCCGACGACAAAGGATGTCGCTGGCACGAACCACTGTCACCTCGCGGTACGCGAGTGCCGCGGCCGCGTGATTGTAGTGAGCGTGATCGACAATCTCATCAAGGGCGCCTCAGGCGCCGCCGTCCAGAATTTTAACTTGATGCAAGGTTTCCCCGAAACAACTGCATTACATGTATTCTGACCTCCGACCTCCGGCCTCTCCCATGTCCCTCCGCTTCCCTCAAGGCTTTCGTGGCGCCGGTCTTCACTCCGGAGTGAAGCGCAATCCGCAGAAGGAAGATCTGTCGCTGGTGGTCTCCGACCGGCCGGCGGTCGGCGTGGGGGTCTACACGCGTAATTTGGTGTACGCCGCGCCCGTCGCGCTCGATCGCAGCCGAACTCCAAGCACATCGATTCGGGCCGTCGTAATTAACTCCGGCGTCGCCAATGCCTGTACGGGCGAGCGAGGTGATCGCGATGCCTGGGAAATGGCGCACCTCGCCGCGGCGGCTTGCAGCCTACGCGATGAGGAAACGCTCGTCATGTCGACCGGTGTAATCGGCTCCCATCTGCCACTCGACAAGATCGGCCCGGGCATCCAACAAATCGTCACCAAACTTGGCGACGATGCGGCCTCGCTCGAGCGGGCCGCGCGGGGCATGATGACCACCGACACGGTCCCCAAACTTCGCGGCCGAGAGGTCCAGATCGACGGATTTCCGATACGCATGACCGGTATGGCCAAAGGCGCGGCGATGATTGGCCCCAACATGGCCACCATGCTCTGTCTGATTATGACCGACGCGAACGTCGGCATGGCCGACGCTCAAGCAGCGCTCACCGACGCGGTGGACGAATCGTTCAACTGCATTAGCGTCGACGGCCACACGAGCACCAACGACACGGTCCTGCTGCTGGCCAACGGCGCCGCTGGTGGACCGGCGCTGACCGGCAAACCTCTTGATGCGTTTCGCGCCACGTTGTTTGAAGTCTGCGAAGATTTGGCCCAGTCGATTCCTGCCGATGGCGAAGGGGCGACCCATCTCATTACAGTTGAAGTTCATGGTACCCGCACTCGCGACGACGCGGTCCAGATCGCGAAAACCATCGCCGACAGCCCGTTGGTGAAAACGGCCATCGCCGGGGCTGACCCAAATTGGGGCCGCGTGGTGTCGGCCGCCGGATATGCCGGCGTGCCGTTTGACCCGACGCAAATCAGCCTGCACATCAATGGCCTGCTCGTCTACGAACGGGGCGCGCCGGTAACATTCGACGAGGAAGCCGTCTCAAAGTCCATTCGCGAGAATCGCGATACGCACCTCGTGTTGCTCTTAGACGAAGGCACTTCCGCCGCCCGGTTCTGGACGACCGATCTCACGGCGGAATACGTGCGGCTGAACGCGGATTATCATACGTAGACGAGCGAATAAATTCAGTTCTGGCGAGAAAAGACCCATGGTGTATTCAGGTAAAGTCCGGAACGGTGTTGTGGTACTCGATGACGGCGTTCATTTGTCCGAAGGAACGAAGGTTCGCGTGACAATTGTCGACGTGAAGGCGAACGAAGAGGCGACGATTGCTGACGACGATCCGCTACTCAATATGAGTGACTTTGCTGTCGACACGGGAATTCCGGACCTTGCTGTAAACATCGATCATTATCTCTACGGTCATCCAAAGGTAACTGATCGCTAGTATTTGCTCAGTGGCGGCTGGTATCGCTGCTGCGCAAGTATCGTTACCCCTTCTTCGCCGCGATCAGAAAGTTCGGCTTCAGCGCCTCGAAGGTTAGCCGTTCGAGTTGTTCGGTCCCTCGGGCAATGTTCACCATCCACACGCTCACGTCGGTTGAGCGCGCCCGCAGGGTGCGCTGCAGCTCGACCACGTCCTCGATGCTGGTGAGGTTTACGACGAGCCGACCACCGGCGCGTAAACGCAGGTACGCGGCGTCGGCGATCCGCGTTACTTCTCGGCCGCTGCCGGCGATGAAGATGCAATCGGGGTCCGGCAAACCCTTCCAGGCATCGGGAGCTTTGCCCAGTACGGGCATCACGTTGGACACCCGAAACCGTTCGGCGTTCTGACGAATCAGGCCGTGATCCTCCGCGTCCATCTCGATGGCGTACACCGCGCCGTCGCTGGCAAGCTGCGCCGCCTCGATGCTCACCGAACCACTGCCGGCGCCCACGTCCCAGACGATGCTGCCGGCGGCAATGTCCATCTGGGCCAGGGCCATCGCCCGCACTTCGGCCGGCGTAAGCAAGCCATGCTTCGGCTGCGATTGCAAAAACGCCTCGTCGGGATTTCCGAACACGCGACGGCCGACCGCCTCGCGCGGCCGGTCGGGCGCATCAGGCTCGCGCACCAAAACCATCACGTTGAGCGGGCCAAACGTTTGCCGAGCGATTTCCTCCAGCGTACCGCGCGTGACCGTTTCATCGCGGGCACCGAGATTCTCGCAGACATACGCCGTGAAGTAGTCGATGTGCTTGTCGAGCAGTGCGCGCGCGACATCGGCGGGGCCGCATGTGTCGCTCGTGAAGAGGCCCACGCGCTGCGCGGTGCGGATCTTTTCCACCACGGCGTCGAGCGGATGGCTTGCGAGGTTCGTAAGGTAGGCTTCGTCCCAACTCTCCATCACCCGCGCAAACGCAAGCTGCATACTGCTGACGTGGGGCATCACCTCGAACCGGTCGCGGCCGACCCGGTCGCCGACGTACCGAGCGAGGCCGTAGAACATCGGGTCGCCGAAGACCAAAATCACGGTTTTCTGGTCCTGGGCCGCGGCGATTTGCCGGGCGAGTTCTTCGAGGTCGCTGCTCATCGCGACCCGCTGGGCAGTGCTTTGGGCCGGGACCATCCGCAGTGCCCGGTCGGGGCCGAGAATGACGTCCGCGTCCAAAATCCTCGCCCGCATCGCGGGAGAGAGGGCGTCGATGCCGTCGTCGCCCATGCCGATGACGGCGATTTTCTGTTGAATTGCCACATTCGCTCCTGTTTCAGTTGCTTCATCCCGACTGGCGAGTCGTCGTAAGTGATTGTAGTCCATCGATTTGGGTATTTTCTACTCGGCACACTGTTGAGAGGTCGGAGGTCGGACGTCAGAGGTCGGAGGAGTCGGACTTTCCGACCTCCGAACTCTGACCTCTGGCCTCTGTTCGGGTCAGGTTCTTTTGTTGCGTCGCATCGCGCTGTAAACATTTATTTATACTTGCGACTCGATTCGGTTTTCCGCATGAGCCTTAGCGTGGCCGTAAGGCGTTGAGTGCCAAACGGTTGCGAGTTTCAGCGCGTCACTTTCTCCGATCAGCCATGTCGCCGATTATGTCGCGGGTGCGACATGAGTCGCGCTTCGTTGCTCCCCATTACGCGTTTCAACGCACACAGCGAGCGCTGACCGTTGTGCGGGGCCACAAGGTCATGGGAAGCGCGCACCGCGAGCGGCCTCCGAATGCGGAATTCGGAGTGCGGAATGGGGAATTCCCTCCCCCGCAGAGGAGGGCTAGGGTGGGAATTGCTGAGGCGGCGGTCGTGCGTTGGTGGACATCTGATTTGTGGGAACAAATCTGGTGAAGCAACAAAAAAGCCCGCGGCGGGAACCACTGGAGGGTTCCCGCCGCGGGCTCTTTCGATGCCGGCCACCCCGTTTATGGGAAATGGGGCCGGCTCGGCTTGATACCTGGGCGAAACGATACTTATGTATAGTATACCGTTGAACGGAAAAGTCAAGTGCTATTTTGGAACTTTCTTGGATTGGGGGGAGCGGGGTGTGGCGGCGGTGACATGACACTGGAGAGTGTTTTGGAAGCGGGTGGATGGGTGTCCCCAATTGGCCCCCTCGGCATCGTCACAAGTGTGGTCAATGTTCAACATCCTTCAACTGCCGTAAGCATAGGCACTAAGCCCGCAGACATCAATTTGTGGTAACATGGCCGAGCGCGGTAACGTTTTGCCAACGCAGTTCGTGCATGGAGTGTTCAAATGCAAATCGCTGCTAACGAAATAAGAAAGTGCGTGGCGTTCATAGCGAGCAAGGCAGTGAGAGAGGAAGAGAGGGCAACGGTATTCTTTGTTTCGCAGGGTATTGGAGGTGAACCTAAGGAGTACGTGTCGTTCGCTGTCACAGCGGCTCATGTGATTGAGGGCATTGATCAGCCAGGGAACGACGGTAACACGTATCTAAGGTTAAATACGCGAGAGCACGGAGCACAGCATATTGCCGTGCCACTTTCTAAATGGGTGAAGCACGACAGTAGCGCCGTCGACATTGCAGTGGCGCCATTCGATCTGGATCACGATGTCTACGATCATCTATGTCTACCAGAAGAGTTGTATTTGACCGACGAAATTGTTGCGTCTCACAAAGTTGAGGCGGGGTCAGATTTATTCTTTCCCGGCTTGTTTGATCAACATGTTCACACGTCGGCAAACATCCCCATAATTCGTGCTGGAACAATTGCTGCCATGCCCGGAGAGCCAGTTAATACAACTCGTGGTCCGACGCGAGCATATTTGGCGGAAGTGCGGTCTATTGGCGGTCTTAGCGGCTCGCCGGTATTTGTGAATGTTGGATGGCCTTACGACCGCGCCGTGTATTTCATTGGGTTGCTTAAGGGGCACTTCTACGTGGGGTCGTTGGCGAAGCAAATCAATACCGGAATCGGTATTGTAATTCCCGCGGACACCATTACCACCGTAATTGCAAAACCCGAATTTAATGAGTATCGGCAAACGGCGGAACTGGATTGGAAAAGGAAGAATGGCTTAGGCCATTAGGCGGGCGTCATCGGGTGTTACTGCTGGCTAGTCCAGCAGTGGGAAGCGTATCCACTGACTCGAACTAAATTACGGCGACCATGCTTCCTCCCTCTGCCGCATCGTAAGCGAGTTCGTCACTTTGATGACTTGGGCGAATTTCACGAATTGACTTTCTCTTGTTTCCACCGATTGCCGCTGCTCACGAACGAGAAGCTATTGGTCGATTTGAGTCGGACGATCGACCGGGGCAGCCGAATTCTTTGTTGGAAGATCGGGTTACATTTCGTGAGCTGACATCGGAGTGGAGACCGTGTACCTAGTTCTCACCGCTGGGCAAGTCCGCGGTAGCACCCGACGATGTTGCCGCGTTCTGTACCGCAACGCGGTTACATAACGTAGCCCAGGGTTGGACGCGAAGCGGCCTACCCTGGGTAACGCAACCGATGAATTCATTACGCTGAAAGCGTTACACAAGCGCGGATGTGCAACGCCTTCAGCGAAGACAAACTGCGGGCCTCTCGACCCAGGGTAGTCCGCTTACGCGAACAACCCTGGGCTACGATATTTAACGCCGTTGGCGTAAAGAATTTCGCCGCCTAGGGTGGAGACCGCGTACCCGGTTCTCACTGCTGGGCGAGCCAGCAGTGGCACCCGGCGTTCTGTACCGCAACGCGGTTACTTAACGTAGCCCAGGGTTGGACGCGAAGCGGCCTACCCTGGGTAACGCAACCGATGAATTCATTACGCTGAAAGCGTTACACAAGCGCGGATGTGCAACGCCTTCAGCGTGGACAAATTGCGGGTCGCTCGACCCAGGGTAGTTCGCTTACGCGAACAACCCTGGGCTACGATATTTAACGCCGTTGGCGTAAAGAACCTCGTCGCCTAGGAGTTGAGTCCGTGTACCCGGTTCTCACTGCTGGGCAAGCCAGCAGTGGCACCCGATGAACATCTTATCGTTGACGCGTTACATTTTGCCGGTTACGCTGCATTCATGACTCGGCAAACGCTTGTCCTACTTTTGGTTGCCACGTTCCCATGGGTCGCTCGCGGCGATTGGCCTGAGTTTCGCGGGCCCTACGGCAACGGTCACGTGTTGGCCGAAGGGGCCAGTGAGCCGATTAGCTTGCCGACGACTTGGAGCGAGACGGAGAACGTTCGTTGGAAAACGGCGATTCCCGAGCGCGGCTGGTCGACGCCGGTCGTCATGGACGGGCAGGTGTGGTTGACCACCGCGACGGAGGATGGCCACGATTTTTCCGCCATTTGCATCGATGCCGACTCGGGCCAGATCCTGCACAACAAAAAACTCTTCCACTGCGACGCGCCGGAGCCGCTGGGAAACGAGGTAAACTGCTACGCCGCGCCGTCGCCGGCGATCGAGCCGGGCCGGGTGTACGTTCACTTCGGCAGTTACGGCACGGCGTGTCTCGATACGGCGACCGGCGACGTGCTGTGGCAGCGCGACGACTTGCCGTGCCGGCATTATCGTGGGCCATCATCGTCGGTGGTGTTGTTCGAGGGTCTTGTGATTCTGACGCTCGATGGCGCCGATCTGCAATATGTCGTCGCGCTCGACAAGAAAACGGGCGATACCGTCTGGAAGACCGATCGCGACGTCGAGTGGAACGACCAGGACGTAACCGGCAAATCGCCCGAAGCGGCCAAGCGCGCTATGGATGGCGACATGCGTAAAGCGCACAGTACGCCGCTGGTCATCAAAACGCCCGATGGCCGGCTGCAAATGTTGAGCGGCGGCGCGAAGGCGGCGTTCGCCTACGATCCGCGGACCGGCGGCGAACTGTGGCGGATGGAATTCGACGATTTCTCCGTGGCCCCGCGGCCCCTCTACCACGATGGCGTTGCCTACATGCCGACCGGCAACATCCTCACCGAATTGTGGGCCATTCGCACGGATGCGAAAGGCAACGTCTCCGATTCGGACAGCGTTTTGTGGCGGCAAAGATCGCGCGTCGGCAAGACTTCTTCGCCGATTCTCATCGATGGTCTCATTTACATGGCCACCGACGACGGTATCGTCAACTGCATCGACGCGGACGGCGGCGACCCCGTGTGGCAGAAACGGATCGGCGGCTCCTTCGCCGCGTCGCCCATCTATGGCGACGGCCACCTGTACTTTTGCGACTGCGAGGGCAAAACAACGATCATCAAGCCCGGCCGCAAGTTCGAGGCGGTCGCCACGAACACGCTTGACGACGGCCTGATGGCGTCTCCGGCGGTCGATGAGCGCGCACTCTATTTGCGCACGAAGACGCACCTTTATCGCGTTGAGAATGTGGCAAATAGCAACAATTGATGATCAGCTTTCAGAGAACTATCCGGTGGGCACTGCGTGAGGCAGCACTTCATCCGGTCCTCTCCCCTCGACGGGAGGGGACATCGGAGGGGATTATTAAAGCCCTTCTCCTTCCATCAAAATCTTCCGGCTCCCTCCCCCTTGCGGGGAGGGTTGGGGAGGGGGTTAATGCGGTCATCATGTATCGAGACGCTGACCAACGCGACTTCGCCCGAAGCCTTCGCCAACAAATGACAGGGACGGAAAAACGTCTTTGGCGACTGTTGTGTGCGTAACAACTTGAGGGCCACAAGTTTCGGCGTCAGGCGGCGATCGGCCCGTATGTCGTCGATTTCGTCTGCTTCTCGAAACGGCTAATTGTCGAGCTCGACGGACCGCAACACGCTGACAGCCTTACAACTGACCACGATGCCCGCCGAACGGCCTGGTTGGACTCTCGCGGGTTCCGAGTCATTCGTTTTTGGAATCATCAGTTGGATGAGGACATTCACTGGGTGATGGAATTGATTCGGGGGGCGCTGGGTGAGGCAAAATCAACCTAATGGCAACCCCCCTCCCCAACCCTCCCCGCCGAGGGGAGGGAGGCGGAGAAAAACAATTTCCTCCCCGCAAGGCGGAGAGAGCCGGAAAGAATTCACGAGTCGCGAACCTATCTTCTTGTAGCACGCGGAGTTTATGACGCCGCCACGTAGCACCGCATTGAATGGTGCTCCAGTGTAATTGGCTTGGTGGAGTCGATTAGCGGGCCGTTGGCTTGCGGGTAGATATCTCCCGGGGCGTCGGCGGCAGTGTCGATGAATAGACGCCAGCGGATGTGGCGGGCCGTTTCGGGAACGACAAACTTTTGCGGTTGGCTGCCGGCGTGGAGCATCATCATCACGTGTCGGGCGGCGGGGTCGTTGAGCCAGCTTGTGCCAAGCACGCACGATAGGCTGTGGAACGCATGATTCCAGTCGATCGGCCTGCCGCTCACGCCGTACCAGCTTACATCGGGAAGTTGGCTTGGCGATTCGGCGGTGCCCGTGAGGAACGTCTCGCGGCGGACGGTCGGTTGGCTCAGGCGAAAGCCGATCATTGCCTGCACAAACCGCAGCATCTCGGTGTTGCGTTCAATGAGCCGCCAGTCGAACCAACTGACAGCATTGTCCTGGCAGTAGGCATTGTTGTTGCCGCGCTGGGTGCGGAGGACTTCGTCTCCGGCGACGATCATCGGCACACCTTGGCTCAGTAGGAGCGAGGCGATCATATTTTTGGCTTGTCGCAAGCGAAGCTTCGTGACGGCGAGCCGCCGCGTCGGGCCTTCGACCCCATGATTCGCGCTGTAATTATTGTTCTCGCCGTCGCGGTTCTGCTCGCCGTTCTCGGTGTTGTGTTTCCGCTCGTAGCTAACCAAGTCATTAAGCGTGTAGCCGTCGTGCGACGTGATGAAATTGATGCTGTGATAGGGATGACGTCCGCTAGGTTGGTAGAGATCGCTGGAACCAGCGATCCTCGTCGCCATGGGGCCGGTCATGCCGTAGTCGCCGCGCCAGTAGCGGCGAACATCGTCGCGGTAGTGTCCGTTCCATTCGGCCCAGCGGAGCTTCGCGAACGAACCGACCTGGAATGCACCGGCGGCGTCCCACGCCTCGGCGATAATCTTCGTGTCGGCCATCATCGGGTCTTCGGCAATGATCTCGACCATCGGCGGGTTGGGAATCAACTCTCCTTGCCGATCGCGGCTCAGAATCGACGCAAGATCGAAACGGAATCCATCGACGTGATAGTTATAAACCCAGTACCGCAGGCAATGGTGGATCATCTCGCGGACGATCGGGTGGTTGCCGTTAACCGTGTTGCCGCAGCCTGTGTAGTTTTTATAGCTGCCGTCGGGCGCAAGCATGTAGTAAACGTTGTTCTCCAGGCCCTTGAAGCTGAAGGTCGGCCCGCGTTCGTTTCCTTCGGCCGTGTGGTTGAACACGACGTCCAGAATCACCTCGATTCCCGCGGAGTGCAGCGCGCGGACCATTTCCTTGAATTGCCGCACCTGATCGCCCGGCTTGTTGCCGGTCATGTAGCCTCGGTGAGGCGCAAAGAAGGCCATCGGGTCGTAGCCCCAGTAGTTGGGCCGCTCCGATTTCGTGCCGTCCGACTCCATGATCGGATACTCATGGACGGGCATCAGCTCGACCGCGGTCACGCCGAGCGACTTCAGGTACGGAATCTTCTCGATGATGCTGAGGTAGGTGCCCGGATTTTTAACACCGCTCGTGGCGCTGCGGGTGAAGCCGCGGACGTGCAGCTCGTAGATCACCGTCTCGGCAAGCGGCCGCTTGAGGTGGCGATCGCCCTGCCAATCGAAATGATCGTCAACGACAACACACTTGGGCGGACGAACGACGCCGTCGCTCGAAAGCTGATACGTGCCGGCCAGGGCGTGTGTATATGGGTCGATCAGCCGCGCCCGCGGGTCGAAGCGATGGCCGCGCTCGGGGTCGAACGGCCCGTCCGCCTGGAAATGGTAGAGCGTGCCGGATTTCAAGCCGGGGACGAAGATGCTCCAAATATCTCCCCAACGGTCGGTGTCGGGGTTGAATTCGATCAGTCGATTCGGCTCGCGGTCATCGACCCCGTTGTAGAGCAGCACCCGCATGGCCGTTGCGGACTTACTGTAGACGACAAACTGAATTCCACCGTCGCGCAGCACCGCCCCGTAGGGGAGTGGATAGCTGAATTGAAAAACTGGCTGCGCTTTGGCCATGACGACGCTCGCGGTGCGAGCCAGGATCGACGTTCCGTAAGTAAGCATGTTCCCTGCTGTGAGTGAAGGCTAAAAAGCTGTGCGTGGTGATAAACCAGGTTGGACCAGTGCACGTGCGCGTCTTTAGACCTTCGACTTTCCTTCGCAGAGAAATTCAAGTTTGGGTTATCGTGCCGCGAAGCTTCGATGTTCCGAATCGTCGTTGTGCGATGCACTTGCGCATCGAACGGCCAACACGCAAGCGATCCGAACCACCGTGCAAAGCGACACACGGGGGACGCGCGCCCGGGTTCACGCAGTCGTTCGGTCCGGAGCAACGGGCTTAACCCCGCAGGACTTCACAGAGCAACCCTAGCTTAACGACTCTCGCTATGGCGCGTCCGGGGTGCGTTGACACCCGCCGTCGGCGGGGCCTACAATCGTCGCCAGCCGTCCTTTCAGCCTCTCTAAGTTCTATGGCCAAAGCAACTTACAAACAGTCGGGCGTCGATCTGGAGGTCTACGCCGAATCGATGTCGCGGTTGCCGCGGTTACTGCGGCGGACCCATTCGCCGCGCGTTTTGCCATTCGAGGGAGGATTTGCGGGACTGTTTCAACTCGACTTCTGCGGCCCGCTCTTCTCGCGAAAATACGAGAATCCTGTTCTGGTGGCATGCACCGACGGAGTTGGCACGAAGCTGCAAGTTGCCCAGCGGGCCGGCGTCCATCAGACAGTCGGCATCGACCTGGTGGCGATGTGCGTGAACGACGCTCTCTGCTGCGGCGCGGAGCCGCTCTTCTTTCTCGACTACGTCGCGATGGGCCGCGACGATCCGCAGCTTCTGGAGTCGATCGTCGAGGGAATTAGCGCCGGTTGTGTCGATAGTGACGCGGCGCTCATCGGCGGCGAGACGGCAATCATGCCCGACCACTATCCATCGGACGTGTACGATTTGGCGGGATTCTGCGTGGGCGTTGTCGAGAAGCGTAAATTACTGACCGGTGAGACGATTTCGCCCGGCGACACGGTACTTGGGATTGCGTCGAGCGGCCTGCACTCGAACGGCTACAGCCTCGTCCGCAAGATCGTGTTCGACATCGCAAAGCTCGACGTGAGCGATCAGGTGGAGGCGCTCGGCCAAACCGTGGGAGAGGCGTTGCTCGAACCGACGCGGATTTACACCCGGCCGATTCGTAAAGTGCTAAATCACTACACGGTAAAGCAGGTGGTGCATGGCATTGCCCATATCACCGGCGGCGGGCTGTTTGAAAACCTGGAGCGAATTCTGCCGCCGCGCGTCGCGGTTGAGATTGTTGGTAACAGTTGGCCCGCTCCGCCCGTATTTGCGTGGTTGCAGGGCTTGGGCGAAGTAGACGACGAGGAGATGTTCCGCGTCTTCAACATGGGCGTCGGCCTGGTGCTCGTGGTTAGCCCCTACTACGCCGAAAGCATCCAACAGCAGCTTGCAGAAAGCGGGCTGGTGAGCTGGGTCATCGGCCGGGTGGTCGAAGGCGATCGAGCGGTGCGCTGGGCGTAGGCGTAGGTCAGGCTGTGCCTGACTGGCTTGTAGGTCGTCAGGCACAGCCTGACTTACGGCTGCGGCCAACGTAGTTCCACGCCTTGCTTCTCGAGCAACGTTTGAAAGTCCGCGAGGGTGCCGCGGTCCTCCCGCACTTGCGCCGGCACTTTGTGTTGCCGATGGCAAAAAGCTACTAACGCGCCCGCGGCTTCGCCGATGTTCCACTCGACGGGGTGAAGCCGGTAGCAACCGTTGGTCATGTGCGTAGTTCCGATATTCTTGCACGCCGGCAACAGGTTGCGCATCCGCTCGGGGATCAGCGCGCCGAGTGGAATCTGGAACGGCAGCGCGGGGAAGTCGATATAATTGTTGCCGGCGGTCGTGGGATGAAGGTCGATGTTGTAATGGCCGATGCCGACGGAATCGAAAAAGTCGGCGGCGGTTACTTCACCCGCGGGCTTGCCGGTTGCTTGCATGCGCATCTCGCGCCCGACGTGCGCTTCGAGAACCGTAAACACGCTACGGATGCGCCGTGCCTCCCGCACATAGGGGTATTTGGCGAGACCATCGTCCGTGCCGAGCAAGTCGCCCCGCAAGCGCAGGCCAGGCCAGCCGGTGCCGCCATCGGGTCGCGGGGCTTCTGTTTGCAGCCAGTAGAGGAGCGACAAGCTAAGCTGCTTCGCGCGATCAATGTGTTGGCGTTGTTCGGTTTCCTCGATACCGATGAGGTTGCCGAGCAGGTAGTCGTTCTGCGGCCAGTTCACGAGCGAGATGCCGCTGCGGTACGCTCCCGGCTCAAAGTTCGCGGGGTCGATCAGCCGCCGATAGTTGAACAGGTTGAGTTGTCCCTCCGGTGTTTGGCCGTTGGGAACGAAGCCAAGCGTGCGCGGCTCTAGCGTCGCCGGTTGCGAGTAGGTGAGATCGAGCAACTTTCCCGGCCAGGGCGGCGCGAGATCGGGCACGTAATTTCTCCAGAACTCGTACTCGCGCGGCCGGTCGATCGTGTGGTCTTCGCCTGCGAGATGATCGACGGCAAAACAGACGGTAAACGCCTGCTGGTTGGTTGGGACCGCGTGCTCCTGCGCGTGGAGCTCACCGGTATCTTTGCGGGCTTCCGCGCCGGTGATGAACTCTGTGCCGGCGAGCGGCAGCAGGTCGCCGAGTTCTGTCGCGTCGATGAACCACGGCGCCTCCAAGGTCCGCACGTCGCCGCCGCCGAGATCACGGACCTGAACGCTTCGGACGGAATCCCCCTCGACATCAGCCGCCACAGCGCGATGCTCCAGCAACACCGCAAGCTGGCCAGTGCTGACGTAGGGCGCGAGCATCGCTTCCAGCACGGCGAGCGCCACGCGTGGCTCGTGACAGAGCCGTGAAACGGCGCCATTCCCGGGATTCAAGTACGGATTGGCCCGCGCTGCCGCGGTGAGCGGGTAGTTTCGGCGATAGAAGGCGCGAATCCCGTCGCGCAGCGTGCGGTACGAAGCGGTGCAGCCGTGGGTCTCGACCCAGCGATGCTCATCGGGCGGCACCGCTTGTGACGTGAGTTGGCCGCCGATCCAATCGGTTTCTTCGGTTAATACGACCGTAAGACCGTTACGCAGCGCGGCGAGGGCCGCGGCACAGCTACCGAGGCTGCCGCCGAGGATTGCGAGGTCGAACTTGTGTTGTCTCTGCTGCGATCGAACCACGGATGGCAGAAGTAGCGAGCCAGTAGTCGCGGCCGTGGACAGCAGGAAATCGCGACGACGCATGAATCCTCGCATTGAATAGGGCCAATTAAGCAAACATCAGCCGGCCGCGCGGTTCCGGAATCGGACGGCCTTCTTCCATCGCTGTCTCGATCCACTCCTGCATCACGACCTCCGCATTGCGAACGGCTTCTTCATAGGTTGCGCCGTCCGCTGCGCAGCCCGGCAGCTCCGGTACCTCGGCGATGAACGCTTGATCCGCTTTGCTCCAGTACAGAATGATTTCGTAGCGCATCAGTTTCCTTGGGGAAGTGGTGCCCCCGCGCTCGCCTGCATCGCCACCGCTGCCGCATCGAGCTTTCGCCCGGTGGCTTTTTCCAGCGCTTCGATGATTCCGCTCTGCGTGTACGGCCCGCGGAAGACGATCGGGCGATAGGGATCGTTGCCGGGGAAAACCGCGATCACCGGCACGCCGCTGCTGCGCAGGGCCTTGATCGTTTCCTGAATCTCTGGCGGAAAGTTTGTAAAATCGGCGTAAAGCGTGACTATGTTGCCGGCGCGAATCGCTTGATCGACCGGTTCGGTGTGCAGCACTGTTTGCTCGAGCGTCTTACAGGTGACGCACCACTCGGCAGAGAAATCAACGAGCACGGTGCGACCGTCCTCGATGGCCAGTTGCCCGAGCTTTCGCAACGAAAACGGCTGCCACTCGCCCTGGGTGTCGGCTGCAACTTTGGCCTCGAACCGCTGAATCGCCCCGTCGATTTCGGCGGGACTGGTCACGTCGCGAAATTCGCCAATCAGCGATTGCACGCGGGATTCCGAGGTGGCGGCGGCGAGCATTCCCACGCGTTGGTCAAACCGTGGGACCATCACCTGGGAGTAGAGATACCCGAATGCGAACAGCGCCGAACCGGCGACGATGGCGGCGCTCAACGCCGAGGTTTGCACGCGGTCGTTGAATTCGGCAGTCGCGGGGGTTCTCGCAAAGAGCCAGCACGCCAGCGCGATACCCGCGAGCAGCGCCACTGTGGGTACCACGGCGGGCGATTCCATGTAACTCAAGATGAAGACTACCGTTGCCAACAGCACGAAGCCCATCGCCTGTTTGAAGATTTCCATCCACATGCCCGGCTTGGGTAGAAACCGCAGAAGCTGGGGATACACTCCCACGAGGATATAGGGACTGGCCATCCCGAAACCCATCGCGGCAAAGACTTGAAAGGTTGTCAGCGCGGGTTTGTCCAACGCCCACCCAAGCGCGGTCGCCATGAACGGTCCCGTGCAGGGAATCGCGAGAATGGTGGTTACGATTCCCTTTAGAAACGCTCCCGTGATGCCTTCCTTCGCCGCAGCCTGCTGCACCGACCCGCCGCCAATGAATCCCGGAATGGGAATCTCCCACACGCCGAGCAGGCTCAGCGCCATTGCAAACACAACAGAAACCAGTACGACATTGAACAGCGTGCTGCTCGATTGTTGGCCCCAAGAGAAACTAGACGACGTAGCAGCCACCGCGGCCAGCACCACGAACACTGAGACAATGCCCGCGGCGTACCACAGGTTGAGCGTGAGTGCCTTCTTGCGGTTGTGGCCTGCTTGTTCCACGAAGCTCATAACCTTAAGCCCAATCACCGGCAGCACGCAGGGCATCAGATTGAGAATGAGTCCGCCCAGAAAAGCCAGACCCAAGTAGAAGAACAGCGAGCCTTCGACGTACTCGACTTCGACCTTGTCAAGTTCGTATGTCGGGCCGGCGGTGAGCTGAAGCTCGCCGCTAGGTTCGGGGGGACTAGCTGGCAGCGGCTTTACGTCGCCGAGGGCTTTCGCGGCGTCGCTGTAATTTGCGGCCGCGAAGCTGACGGGCTGTGTCGCGGCGCCGTCCGTAGCTGCGACGACCTCGACCGGAACTTGGAAGCGTACGCCCGTGGGTATTTCGCAGCTTCCCAGGCCGTCGTCGCCCGACTCGCAGGCCTGATAGGCCAGGATGCCGCCGAGGGTGTGCTTGCCCAGCGTTGCTGAATCGGGCACTCGGAGCGGAATCGTCCATGTGACCATCCCTTCATGCTGCCGCACCACGCCGAAACCGATTTTGGAATAATCCTTCGGGACGGCTTCGGCGGTAGTTTGTGGTTCGAATAATTCAAGGCCCGCGGGATGCGTGACCACAATCAGCGTCGGCTTGCTGCCGATCTTGGGGACCTGATCCGCGCGGGCATAAATGTGCCAGCCTGCCGTCGGTTCGGCCTTAAGATGGAGCGTGGCATTGCCGCCGGGCGTGATTTGCGCCGGTTCCAGCCAGCCGGTCCAAGTAACCTCCGAGTCCTTCGCGCGAAAGTTGCCGGTGGAGACGGGGCCTTCAAGCGGCGGGGCATCGTTTGCCGTTGGTGCTGCTGACGACTCGAGCGCCAGCGGCCCGATCGGCACTCCTTTGCCCTGCTGCGCGGCGAACGGCAGTTCCTTGGGAACGCACTGCCCGTCGTCTTTGCAAACGAGAAGATCGACCTTGCCGCGAATGGTTAACTTGTTGGGATCGGTGCCCGCAGATAGATCGATCGGGACATAGAACGTCACCTGGCCCGCATGCTCGGCAGCGTCGACGGTTTTTCCGGCGATGTCTTTCTTGTGAATCTGTGGCTCGGGAATGGCGGCGAAGGAGCCGATCACGCGGTACTGGGGCGAGTCGTCGATTGTGATCTTGGTTGGAAGCCCAATACCGCCCGCCATCTTTAGCGGATAGATGTGCCACTGGGGCGCGATGTCGGCGGTCACCATCAGCACCGCGGGCCTGTCGCCCGTGGCGGGAGTGAACTGCGCGGAGACCGTGACTTGGTTTTCGTCATCGCCGCCCAACAGCGCGCCAAGTCCGCTTTCATCGAACTCGAACTGACCGAAGCTCGACGCCGCTGGTGCGAAGGCCAATGCCAGCGCCAGGATCATTCCAGTTTGATTCCACAGCCGTGGTTGGTTAGCCATATCAGACGCCTTTCCGCACATTCCCTATTTTAACAATCTCAAGACGCCATTTTATCGGACGCCGCAGGCGGCGGCAAAGGCCAGTCTATCCGTAGGTCAGGCTCCGCCTGACGCATTTATCGCAGGTTCGTCAGGCACGGTTCGCACTGCGTCAGGCACAGCCTGACCTACGCTCTGGCGAGGTGCCGCAGGCGCATCGCTAGACTCTTCATACGCATTTCGACCGCGGAAAGGTCGCTAAACTGGCGGCGTTCGACGTACAGCCACCGCAGCCAGTTGACGCAGCCCAGCACGGTGCCGCTGGCGTCGGCGGCGGGAATTGCGGCGTGTTCGTCGGCCGATAGCGGGCGCCTCGCCTCGTACGCCGCCAGTCCGCTTCGCCACTTCTCGGCATCGTCGCCGGCCATGCTCCCCAGCAACCGGGCGACATCGAGCGCCGGTGAATCGATCTGCATCGCCCCGAAATCAACGACGCCAGTCACTTCGTCCCCGGTGAACAGCAGGTTGCCGTGCCAGATGTCCCGCAGACAGGGTTGCAAAGGGAATAGAAGGCTGGCCGCCGATGCCAGCAGCGGTCGCACTGCCGCAGCACCGTTTTGCAGATTCGCCAGTGCCGAGCGAGCGAGATCGTCAACTTTTGAGGCGACGGGGTTGGATTCAATCGCTCGAAATAGTGAAACAATCAGTCGGGCGTCGAGCTCTGCCAAGCGGCGGGTTCGCTCGACAAGGCCGGGGGAAGAGCCACTACGTGGATCGAAATCGCTGCATGCCAAGTGAAATTGGGCCAGCAGGCGCAACGCGTTCGCGAGTTTATCCCTGGTGGGTTTACGTTCAAAACTGGCCTCCCCCGGCAGCCACGGGGCGAGTTCCCACAGGCGGCCCTGCCGGAGGACGAATGTTTCGCCGTCGCGAGCGGCAACAGGCACGGACAAACGAGTGCAGCCGCGGCGGAACGCATGCGCGAGCACCGCGTGGACGAATCGGAGCCGTTCGGGCGGAGGGTGTTCGGCGGGCCATTGTCGCAGGGCGAACGTCGCGTCGCGGGTCTCGATCCGCCAGAGTCGCGCTCCACTAAGCCCGCCGTGGGCCGCGAGCGGTATCACGCGGTGGAACGCGGACGTGGCGGAAAACTCCGCCAAAACCGCCGCCACTTCGGCGTCCTGCCCAGCCATCCTGGGAATCGATCCCAAAAAAGCCTCGAGGTCGGACTGTGCGGATCGTTCGGATGACATAAAATACGCTATACTCACTGGCCGGGGCACTGTGTCCCTTTTGGCCCTCATTCTACCACCCCGCCTCTCAGGTGCCCCTCCATGCGATTGAGCCTCCTGCGACTGTCGTACCTGTCCTTGGTAGTCACCGTCCTTGGTTTTACCGGCTGGGCCGTCAGCCCGTTGCTCGCCGACGAACCGACGACTCCACCCGCCGACGCCGCTGCCGATAAGTCGGACGATAAGAAGCCGGACGACAAAAAGAACGAAGCCGCCGCAGGGGATGTGCCTCCCCCGGCCGCTGCAGCCGCGCAGGCCGCGACTCCCGCGGCAGCCGCCGAGAAGCCCAAGTACCGGCCGATCGCCGAGGTGCTGAAGGACGCGCAAAAGATCGACGGCTTGCTCACGCTCCATCGCAAGGACGAAGAACTGTTCGTCGAACTGAAGCCGACCGACTTTGACCGCGACTTCATTGTACTGATTACGATCGCCAAGGGCATCGGCCAGACTCCGATCTTGGGCGGCTACAGTTGGGGCTTCGGCGACGACTGGGTCTGGCAGTTTCGCAAGTCGGGCGAGCGGATTCACGTCGTGCGGCGGAACGTCCGCTTCACTGCCGATGCGGGCAGCCCGAGCGCCGAAGCGGTGAAGCTGGCCTACACCGACAGCGTGCTGTTCAGCCTGCCGATCGCGACGAAGAGTCCGAGCGGTTCGTACATTGTGAGCCTCGCGCCGGTGTTCATGGGCGACCTGCCGCAGATTTCACTGGCGCTGCCGGGCTTTTCATTCTCCGCCCCGCGCAGCACCTGGGCCGACGTGAAGGGCCATCCCAAGAACGTCGAGATTCAGGTCGCGGCGACTTATTCTTCCAGCGGCTATCAGGAAATTGACTCGGTGGCCGATTCGCGCGGCGTGACGATCAACGTCCATTACTCGATCAGCCATCTTCCGAAAACGAGCTACAAGCCGCGTTTGGCCGACGACCGCGTGGGCTATTTTCTGACGGTTGCCAAGGACTTCTCCAAGAGCGAAGAGGAAGACCGATTCGTGCGGTACATCAACCGCTGGAACTTGGAAAAGGCCGATGCGAAGGCCGCCATGTCGCCGCCCAAGGAGCCGATCGTCTTTTGGTTGGAAAAGACGATCCCGTTCAAGTACCGTAAACCAATCCGCGACGGCATTGCCGAGTGGAACAAGGCGTTTGAGAAGGCGGGCTACTTCGACGCCATTGATGTTCGGCAGCAGCCGGACGATGCGACTTGGGAGCCGGGCGACATTAACTACAACACGTTCCGTTGGATCACCGCGGGCGCCGGCTTCGCAATGGGGCCCTCGCGCGTTAACCCGCTGACCGGCGAAATTCTCGACGCGGACATCATTTTCGACTCCGACTTCCTGCAAGTTTGGAAGCAGTCGTACGAGACGTTCACACCCAAGGGCATCGAGGCGCTTACCGGCGGGCCGATCGACCTCGAAAGCTACCATGCGGAACAGCGTCGCTTGCCGCCCTACTTGCGAAACTCCCACTCGGCCCACTGTGCGTGCAATCTCCTGTCGGGCGTATCGCACCAACTGGCGCTGGCCGCGTCGGTGTCGGCCATTCGTAAGCGCAGTCCCGAGGAGATGGACAAGCTTATCATGCAGGCGCTCAAGGAAGTGACCATGCACGAGGTCGGCCACACGCTCGGCCTGCGGCACAACTTTAAGGCCAGCGCGTTCTACGACATGAGTGAAGTTAACGATGTCGCCAAGACCTCGCTCACTGGCACCACCGCCTCGGTGATGGATTACAACCCGATCAATATTCGAGCGAAAGAGGAGACGCAGGGAGATTTCTATTCAACGACGATTGGCCCCTACGATTACTGGGCGATCGAATACGGCTACAAGCCGATCGGTGGTGGCAATGCCGAAGCGGAGCTACCCGAGCTAAAGAAGATCGCCGCCCGCAGCGGGGAGCCGGGGTTGGCGTTTGCCACGGACGAGGACACCCGCGGTTTTGATCCCGATCCCCACAGTTTCCGGTTCGACATGGGCAAGGATTTGCTCGAATTCGCCACGTTGCGGGCGAAGCTCGTGGCCGAGGCGATGCCGGGATTGGTAAACGAAATGACCGCCGAGGGCGACGGGTACGAGAAGGCCCGCCGCGCGTTTGGCGTGCTGCTCTCTTCGCATGGCCAGGCGATGTACATGATGTCGCGGTACATCGGCGGCGTCGAAGTCAGCCGCAGCCACAAGGGCGACGCCAATGCGCAGCCGCCATTTAGAATCGTCGATGCGGACAAGCAGCGGGCTGCGCTCAAAATGCTCGGCGAGCACGTCTTCACCGATCAGCCGTTCAATATTCCGACCGAAATGTACAATCAACTCGCTCCGTCGCGGTGGAGTCACTGGGGCTCGGAGGAAGTCGACCGGCCCGACTACCCGGTTCACGAAGTGATCCTCATGTGGCAGGATCGCATCCTCGCTCGGACGCTTTCGCCACTGACTTTGTCGCGTATTTACGATGCCGAAGTTAAGTTGCCGGGCGACAAGGACGTCTTCACGACGTCTGAATTGTTGCGCGAGTTGACCGGCACGGTGTTCGCGAATTTCGACAAGCTGGCCGAGGGCGAGTTCACCGACCGCAAGCCGGCCATCACCAGCATGCGCCGCAACTTGCAGCGGTCGTACCTGCGGCAGATGTCGCGGCTGGCGCTCAATAACGGTGCCGCTCCGGAGGATTGCCAATCGCTGGCGTTCTTGGAGTTGACCCGGCTCAAGTCGCGCATCGACGGCGTGCTCGGCGGCAGCGCAAAGCTCGATGACTACACCCGGGCGCACCTCACCGAATCATCGGCGCGAATCGCTAAGGTGGTCGACGCCAGAATGTCAGCGACGCCGTAGGGCCGTGGCCGCGTCTCCGAGACGCGAATTCGAGTCTCGGAGAGACTCGTCCACATGGGAGAGGAATGCCCCTCATGAAGATGATCATCGCCCTCATTCAGCCCACCAAGCTCGACGCCGTGCTCAAGGCGCTGGAGCGGATTGAGGTGACGCGGATGACCGTCTGCGACGCGATGGGCTACGCCCGCCAGCGCGGGCATCTGGAAACCTACCGCGGCCACGAATACAAGACGAACCTGCTGCGCAAAGTCTCGCTCGAGATCGCCGTGAACGATGACTTCGTCGAACGGACCATCGAATGCCTCGAAGAATTCGCCCGCACCAGCTCCGAAGGCCACATCGGCGACGGCAAGATTTTTGTGTTGCCGATGGAGGAAACGATTCAGGTTAGCGATGGGAAAAGAGGGCCGGGGGCGGTGTGATATATAGCCGACCCATCCTGGGTCGGCGAATTAGAGAGTACCACCATGGGCCGCACTTTGGGAATTCACTGGGCCGCCACCACCTATGGCACGTGGCTCCACGGCGATCCGCGGGGATCTTGGTTCGAGGGGCGACTGATCGGACCTGACCCGTTTCTTGAAGCTGCGGCTCAGGCCAGCATGACATCGGATGCCGTCATCCTCAATGAGAAGGAAAGGCAGATCGTCGCCGATGTGTTTGGTCAAATCGTCGGCGAGCAGAAATATCGCGTTCTTGCCGCTGCGGTTCAGGCGACACACATCCACTTGGTGTTTGCACCGTTGCGGGAGAACATCACAACAGTTATCGCGCGATTGAAGCGTCGTTCCGCCATGGAAGTTCTTGCGCTGCGGCGACACGAAGGCCAATCCTCTGTACCAAGCTCGTTATGGACTTCCGGCAAGTTCCCTCGGTACATCTTCAACGAGAAGCATCTCGTCAACGCGATTGAGTACGTTCGCGATCATAATCTCCGAATTGGATTGTCGGCGGATCCGTTTGATTGGATCGAACCGTTGTACCCACCGAAGGAACTCGGAGGAGACCGGTTTCGAGGCGATCCGAACGAGCATTGGTGGCTATAACTGCTGCGTAATTGCTCGCCCGGCCAGGATGGCCGGGCTATATATGCGTGAACACCACCGGTTCTTCCAGAGGCAGCATCGCGCGGTCTTCTTCATACCAGTCGCTCTTGAGCGGTTCGTCGGGCCAGTAGTATTCGACCTCGCGCGGCTCCGACTCCGGGACGCGGGGCGGCTCGCGGTCGTGGCGGTATTCGAATTCGATAACTGGCTCTTCGACCGGCGGCGGCGGGAGGTCGCCGTATTCGTAATCAAGCGGCTCGTATTCGAGCGGTTCGTATTCGGGTTCCGGCTCCGTAGTTGGCTCGAACGTTTCTACTATTTCTTCGACGGGTTCTTCGAGTTCTTCGGCCACCGGTTCCGCGACGAATGGCTCTGGTTCGATTTCACCGAAGCGGCTCGGCAACCGGCGGCTGTCGATTTGTAGCTCGCGGAACATCTGCCAGACGTGCTCGTGGCACGTGAACACCAAGAGCTGGTGCCCCTGCTTGGCGAAGTCGCGCAGCACGCGGGCGGCGATCGCCGACCGGCCGGCGTCGAAATTCACTAGCACGTCGTCGAGCACCATTGGAAGCTGTATACCACGCCGGGCGTACATGGCAACCAGCGCGAGGCGGATGCTCAGGAACAATTGCTCGCGCGTGCCGCGGCTGAGCACGTCTACCGGCAGCGATTTGCCGTCGGCCGTGTCGACCAGCAATATGTCGTTCGCAAGTGGCGTCCAAATGCGGACGTACTGCCCGCGAGTGAATGCCTTAAGAAACTCGGTCGCTTCTTTGAGCGTCTCGGGCTGGCGATGTTCTTCGTAGTCGTGGCGGATTAGTTCCAGTATCAGACTCAACGTCGCAAGCACACGCCACTTCTGTTTCGACTGCGAGAGTTGTGTCTCCATGCAGTCAAGCTCCATCTGCTTGTCGGCCAGGTGGCGATCGTCGACAAGCAGTTTTTGCTGCTCGGTCAGCGAGCCCCGGCGGGCCAGTTGTTCTTTAAGCGATTTGTCGAGGGCTGAGTGTTCGGTGGTGAGCGAGTCATAGCGTCCGTCGAGCCGGCCGATTACCTCGGGAGCGAGCAGGGCCAGGAATTCCTCGTCGCCGGCCAGTTTTCCGGCCGCGGCAGCAATCTCGCGCGACAACGCCTCGCGCCGCTCGCGGAGCTTGGCGGCGGCGGTGAGTTCGGCTGCGAGTTGGCGGAACGCCTCTTCGGTCGCCACGCTCGCCTTGTGGAACAGCGCCTCGCGGCGGCGCTCTAAACCCAATACCGCCCGCGCGTGCCGCTTCGCCTCTTCGCGCAAGGCGGCCGAGCGCTCGCGAAGCTTCTGCCGATGCGCGAGGTTCATTTCCTGCCGGCGGCGCTCTTCGAGCAGCTTTTGCAGTTGCACCAGCGGCTCGGGGCTATCGACCTTGATGCCGGCCTCGTCGTTGAGCGCACGAATCCGGCCCGCAACTTTGGCCAGTTCGCGCTGGCGGCGTTCGATTTCGTCGCGGCGATGCGCCGCGCGGGCCTGCATTTCCGCAAGTTGTTCGTACTGCCCGGCCAGAACTTGCAAATCGTCGGGCATGACCTCGGCAGGCAGGCCGAGCGCCTTGATCTTGCCTTGCCAGTTTCGCGTGGCCGTGGCCAGCCGTTCGCGGGTCTGTTGATGGCGTCGATCGGCGGCCTGGCACTGCGTGTCGGCCTGACGGCGCTGCGTTTCGACCGGCAGCATTTGCTCGAGTTCCGCCAAGTGCCGCTCGGCATGCTGCAATCGCAACACCACCGATCCTTCGGTCATGGGAATCTCGCGGTCGATTTGTTCCTTTTGCGATTCGGCTTCCTTGATCTGCCGCTCGACGACATCCATCTGGTGATGGCAAGCATCGAGCCGATCGGCGGAGCTTTCCTCGAAGCCGTATTTGAACATCCAGGCGAAGATCGTGCCGCCGATGCCGAGCGCCGCGAGCCAGCCCCCGAGTGTTCGCATCTCGGGGTCCGACGACATGAAATACACCGCCAGCATCGCGAAGCCCACGACCGACATCGACATTAAGAGGCCGAACATCCACAGCGGCGTCACCTGCTCGTCGAGCAGCTCGTGGCCATCCTGTTCCAGCTCGATGGCGTGCCGCCGAGCCTGCTCGAGCTTTTGCTCGGCTTGCAGCCGGCGGCGGAGCCGGGCGACCAATTCGCCAGCGCCTTCAATGGTGGTCGGCAAGCCGAGCTTTTCGCCGCTCGTGAGGGCCGACTCCATCTGCGAGCGGTATTGCAACTCGTGCCCGCGCAGCTTTTCAAGCTCGCGAAGCGCGGCCTGGGCTTCCACATCGGCCAGATGCAGCTCCTCGGCCTGAGGCCGCAATTGCTCGACCATCTCCTTGGTAAGCTGCGGCGTCTCTTTCGGCTTGCCGGTCCATTGACCCCCCAGCCGGTCAAGCTCGCTGGCAACGCGCGACTGAAGCTGTTTGGCCTCGGCGTCCATCTCGGCCGATTGGTGCTGCAGCGATTCGAGCCAATCCTGCTGCTCGGCCAAGGCGTCGATGCGGGCCGTGTTGCGAACGAGCACCTCGTTGATGCCGAGCCGTTGGGATTCCTCACGCAACTGCTGCCGCTGGCCGCGGACCACGTCGCGCTCGCGCTGATGCTCGCGGATTTGCTTGTTCTGCTCGTCGAGATCGGCAATCGCCGTTGGTTCCAGCGGATACAGCCCATCGTAACGGCAAAGTTCGGTGTCAAGTTCGAGCCGCTTGAGCCAGTTTGGCTTGACTTGAATGGCGGTCTCGACGCGCCGCACGCGGCGATCGACCTTTTTTAGATCCGTTTGGAGCGTTTCGACTTGCTCATCGACTTCGCGCAGCTCCACCGCCAGTTGGGACCAGCGACGGCCACTCAGCACCAACTCGTCAAGCTCGGTGGTAAGCTGATCGCGGCGAGCCAAGAGCGTGGTGATCTCCGACGGCGTGTCGCCACTCGAAAGCGTTTTGGCGAGCGCCTTGCGCAGATCGATGATCACGTCGTACAGCGAGACGCGGTCGATGCCGGAGGTGAGCCGGTAGATCCACTGGGCGGCGTCGGTGCCCGACAGCGTGCCAAGCTGCTGAATTTCATCGAGGCCGACGGCGAACACGTTGTTGTAGGTCGGCTCATCGACGTGGGCGAGGGATTCGCGCACCAGCCGGTCGCCCTGCGTTTCGCCGCTCGGCAGGAGGACCGTCGCCCGGCCGAGATCGCTATCGCCACGGTCGGCATAACGTGTGACTTCAATTGGGCCGTCGTCGGTATGCAGCCCGAGCTTGCCACCCGGCCGGCCGCCGGCCAGCGGCGGCAGGTAGCGCTCGCGACGCTCCGGCGACACCCCATACAGCACCGACCGCACGAACTGCATCAGCGTCGTCTTGCCCGCTTCGTTCGGACCGTAGAACACGGTCACCTCGGGCGACAACTTGCCAAGCTGCAGGTCGTTCCAGACGCCGAAGCCGTCGATATGGATGTCGGAGATTTTCACAAACTTTGTACCGTGGAGTAATTACACGCTGTCAATTGCCAATGGAATACGACCACGGATCGCACGGATTACGCGGATCGGAGTTTGGGAATGCGAGACACCATTGATCGAGCCATTCTGTATTGCCACTAATTTCAGCATGACTCTTTGCACTTCAATTATTATCCGAGAAATCCGTGAAATCCGTGGTTCTTCAACGTGAATGCTGTGTCGCCAATTACGGTTTCGTTACCAAATCGAGTCCAAACTTTTTTGCCTCTTCAAGCAACAGCTCCCGCTCCTGTCCTGCCGCAACCTCACCGAGTTCAAGCAGAGACTTTTCACGCAAGCCAGCGGGGAAAAACTGGTCGAGCGCCAGACCCAACTCTGGAACCTGGTGAAACTGCTTGAATTGACGCAGCAGGTCGCCCAGGATGTTGTCCTGGTCATGCCACTCGTCGGCCGTGTAGGCGGGAACGTCGCAGCGCAAATCGACGCTCCAAAGTGCGGGCGTCTGCCGGCCCGCGCGGCCGCGCAGATCGGCCAGCAGCTTCGGCGTGATTCCGCCGGGGCGCAGTTGATTCACCAGCGGCCCCGCGCCGCGGATCGTCCACGTGACGAGCAGATCCACTCCTTGGCTCTTCGCGCGAAGCTTGTCGATTCGCTCATCGAGGCGTTCGAGCAACTGCTCGCGCGTCGTGCTGGCCGTGACTTCGAGCGTTTCTTCCATAAAGCGGACAACGTCGGTGGAAACGAATCGGGTTTTCGCTTGGGCCTGTTCATCGACCTGCACGACGGTGCAGCCACTGGGGCCGGCCTCGTCGGGGCAACGGCCTTGAGTGGTGCCGCAGTAGTGCGCAATGCCCGGCTCGGTATCGACCGTCGCCCGGCGATGCCGCCCGCCAAGGGCCATGTAGTGAACGCGGTCTCCCTCGCGGCCGGGTGCTTCGTTCGTTCCGTAAGCCACGCCGACGGTGAATCGACCGTTCGCGTCGCGATGGAAGCCGGTTGATGTAGCGACGCCGCTTTCGCCGACGCTCGTGCCTTGCACGCGGGCGATTGTCTCGCCCGCACGCTTGAGTTCGTATTGCTCGACGCGACCGACCGGAAAGACGATCACGTTGTCTGGGAGCGGCGCGGCAGGGGGCCAGGCGTCGGGGGGATCGCTCACGCCGCCAGCCCAGTAGACGGTAATTTCGCGCGCCCGCAGCCGCTCGAACTGCTCGCGCAAATAGACAATCGCCCGCGGTCCGGCCCGCGATATATCTACTACGTCGCCAGCCAGCAGCACCGCGTCAGCGTTCTCGGTCAGCGCCGTGTCGAAAACCTGCGTCGCGGCACGATAGGGGGCGTCGCGCAACAGTTCGCGCAAGTGGTCGGGTATCTCCGCCAGTCCGTACAGCGGCCGTTCCAGATGCAAATCGCTGGCATGCACCAGCCGCAGCGCGGGTTGCGACATCCGTTACGCCTCCATGCGGCGGAAAAAGCGGGCAGTAGGCAGACGGCAGCGGGCAGTGCTGCCGCGATAATCAACGTCGCAGTTTACCTAGTGGAGGCGGATTCTCCAACTTCATTCCGAGGTGGGTGCTAGCGAATACTATATAGCTACGAGTCCAACAATGGCGTTCTATAAAACTCAATCCGGCCTGCCAAGAATGCTAGCAGGCTGATTGCAGGTTGTCGCTGACCAGAGTACGATGGCTTTCGGATTCGTGAGGGTGCTTTGAGGCAAGGGGAACTGGATATGTCGGCGCTTCGCATTGCGGGACTCCACTGTGTGTTGTTGGCATCGGTGGTTCCGAGCGCAGTTCGCGCGGACTATGTGTTTTCCACTTTGTGGGGCCTCGTGCGATACAGCGACGATGGCCAACTCCTTTTTAACTATCGAACCGGCGGCTATTATCCGGGCGATGAGTCCGATTTCATAGACGAGGCAATGCTTAGCATCGGACTGGGACCAAATCGGCGAGTTTACGCTTTAGGCAACAGTCTGGGCACAATTTCGCTGCACGAGTTCGACGCCGACACGGGGCTTGAAATTTCACGAAAGTTTACCGACGAATATGGCTCGGAATATAATCTGCCACTTTGGCAAAGCTCCTCTTTCTTTGCCGACCATAATCCTCAATGTGGCACTGGTTGCAGCGGCGCGTACATCAAGACCGGGCATCAAGAAACCGGAATTCTCTTTCATCCTGACGGCCATCTCTATTCCTTTGGTGCTGCTGAATTCTGGGCATACAACTCACAAGGACAGCAGCGTTACGACCATTTGGAACATGCGCTGGTGCGATTCTCGGTTGCTAATCCATCACCCCCCGACGTCGTCACCCTATTGGATAATAGCGTAGTGACAGATGTTCCGTGGCGTGATCTGGTGATGGCACCCGATGGTTCGACTTACTTCCGGCAGCCGTACAGTTCCTCTGATCTACTTAAGGTCGATTCAACGTTAGCTGCAGGAGCGGAAGTTATAGTCTCTCTCCCTCCGGGTAGTCACTCGTTGGCTTTTTCCCCCGACGGATTGTTGAACTTTATCACCGCGAATCAAGTCATGCGTTTCGACGTCGAATCGCAGCAATTCTTGGGCACTTTTATTGATCTTAATCCCTTCGGTGCGTTGAGCCCTTATAGAGGTTTTTACAACCCATTTTTTGACGATAGGGGGCGTTTTCTTGTGATGATGGGAACGTCCGATGAGGAGTATTACAACTGGTCCACCTCGCTATTGGAATTCGATACTCAATCCGGTGCATTTCGACGTACGGTATTCACCGAGAAATTAGGGGACGACGATGGCTTCTTTCACGCCTTGTACTTGCCCGTTCCCGAGCCAAGTTCAGCGATTCTCGCAGCGATTGGTCTAGCGATCGTCTACGGCATCCGTTTTTCGCGGAATTTGAAACGGTTCTGAGCATCATTCAGTAGCGATACAGCAAGTCGCCTGCTTGTTCATGGCAACTTCCGCTCACAAACTAGAAGTCACCCTCCCTGAGACTGTGGCCGCTCAGTCTCCGCATTCACCAAAGACTCCGGCGGCGCATTCACTTGTGGTTGCGGGCGTTCGGTGGCCGTGCCGAGTCTCAGCCAACTTCGGACGCTGGCCAGGCGAGATGCGTTTGTCACGAATCCAGTCGATGCCATCAAGAAGGCGTTGCTGAATGGCGAGAGTCCTGCCGGGTCTCCTTAATTGCTTCTTGAAACAAAAACAATTCTAGGAAACCTGCGTGGCTCGCCCTCTTGTTCTCAGGCCACCACGGCAATCGCTGTGCTAGCAATTACAGAATCCGTGGGACGGTATCATGTTTGCCACGTGGCCACTTTTTGGGGGGTGGCAATTCAGCGGGATACCATGGAAAATGGCCGGGTTGACATATTGACGCCTGTCTCGTATGCTTAGATGCATGAGAACGACGCTGCGAATTGATGCATGAGAACGACGCTGCGAATTAATGACGGTTTAATGGCGGATGCCAAACAACTGGCATTGGATCGTGGGCGAACTTTGACAGAAATCGTCGAGGATGCACTGCGCGTATTTCTCGCGCAGCAACGGTCAAAACAAGTGCCGCAGCAGCCGCTCCAATTGCACATCGTGCGTGGGCAGGGATTACAGCCAGGGGTCGATCTAAGCAGCAACGCGGCGCTGGCCGATCTCATGGATCAGCACGATGGACCTACTCGACGTTAATGTACTGGTGAACGCCCATCGGGGCGACGCGCCGGATCATCAGCGAAACTCCGACTACTTACAGTCGCTTGTCTCCGACTCCGATCCGTTTGCCGTGCCGAGCATCGTTTGGAGCGGGTTTTTGCGAATTGTCACACACCCGAAGGTATTCACTCCCCCGTCGACTCTTGAAGACGGCTTGCTGTTCGCCGAGCAGATTCGCAGTTTACCGCAATGCATCATGCTTCAGCCCGGTCCTACGCACTGGGACACCTTTGTCGAGCTTTGCCGCGCCGGCAGCGCGAAGGGCAATTTGATTAGTGATGCCTATTTGGCAGCGATGACGAAAGAAAGCGGTAACGAACTCGTAACCGGCGATCGCGGGTTTAGTCGCTGGCCCGGATTGAAGTGGCGACAGATCTGATGGATATGACCGGTTGCCGAGTTCATCAAGCGGAAAAATATGGAGGAGAGTGACTCCGTCTACCGCCCGGCCTTCAGTGTCAGATCGAAGTTCGCGTCACTGCGGCCTTCAGGCGGCACCGTTAATTGCAGTGAGCCGTTCGTGAATTCGGCGGGCCACTTGCTGATGCCGGCGCGGTGGGCGTTGGGATCGTCCGTGCGAAATTCTTCACCGTCCGCGGTCTTTTGAATTATGGTACTCGATTGCGCCTTTGACGCTTGAGAGATCATCACGCGATGCTCGCCGATGATCGCTCCTTTCACGGCGGGCTGCACGAGTTCGAGTTCAAACCGCCCTTGTTCGTCGGTGTTGCCGAAAGAGCCGGAACCTGGATTGTCGGAACCGGAGGCGATGGGCTGGGTCGTGATGCTCGCCCCCACGAGCGGCTTCCCTTCAAAGGTCACCGTTCCCGATACCGGGGCCACCGGCAACCCGTCGCCGCAACCGGCGCACAACAACAGAATGCAACTCAACGACTGTGGACGCATCGACGTTCTCAGACCGAAAACGAGAAGCGCGGCCTTACGGCCGGAATCAAAGAATTTAACAGGAGGTAACAGAGGAAGCAGAGAGAAACACATAGCCATCTTTTTCTCTGCTCTCTCTGTTGCCACCTGTTCAAATGTTTTGTCGAAAGAAGTTCTTCGTACTGCATTAGTTCCGCTGAATGATTTCCCCGCCCGCGATGGTGGACATGGCGCCGAAAACAAAAATGTCCACCGATTCGGGAATGAATTGTACGGAGCCATCGCACAACGCAACACTCAGGCCACCGGGATGGAGACTGCCCCACGACCGCTTGCAGGGATCGTCGCCGAACGGGCCGCCGATTTTCACGCAGCGGTCGTAGTCTGAAATAATCGACCTGGTTTGGAGGAATGTAAGCGAACGCTGATACGAGGTGTAGGTGTAGGCCCAAAAAGTGCGGCGGCGACGAGCTTCAACCGACGTTCCCGTATGCGATTTCTCGCCCAGCAGAACCGTGCTGGTTGTGCCATCGGTAATCTCTTTAAGCGAAGTTGGCGACCGAATGGTCCAGGGAGGGTTGGGCATCTCTACGGGGTTGGGAATCCAGGGATTATTAAGCATTCTCCCGACGCCCGGCAACGGCCCGCGCTCATGAGCAAATGCCTTGTTTCCCTGATTTGGACTGTCCCAAAATGCACCCGACTCAACCGTGCAGAGGCCGGCATTGCCGCGATACGAACCACGGTTGTACATGGACAAACCTGCGGGGCCGCTAGCGGTGCGGTCGTTCAGATCGGTTTCCTCATCGGTCGGACAATCGTACGCGACGACGTTTGTTTCACGAACGTCCTTATTGTTGAGCCCGTCCTTGTCGATATCGATGCCTTCGTTGGGTTCCGTAAAATCGTATTTGTCGTAGAGCGCGCCTTCCTCAATGAATGGTAGGATAAAGATCGTCCAGCCAGCACCGCTACGAGTGCCGCAACACGGTCCGTCGGTAATGCCGCCCGGCGGAAAAGTCTTATACGTGGTTTCGTAGTTGAGGATGCCGACGGCCAATTGCCGGAGCTTGTTTTGGCACTGACTTCGCCGCGCCGCCTCCCGCGCGGCCTGGACCGCCGGCAGCAGCAGCGCGACTAGAATTCCAATGATCGCAATTACGACGAGCAACTCGACGAGCGTAAACGCTACCCGGCGATTGCGTGGGTGATTAGCCATCGTGAAAAGTACCCTCCCAATCGGCCCGCTCCGTAGGGTCATCGGCGGCGGTGGCCCCAAACTCCGGTGAGAAGTTTAATCTACCAAGATCGGGCAAGTCATGGCAACCTAATTTCCGACCAAATATCGGAATTCGAGCCGGCAGACCGAAACACGCCAACGAGCGAATCAGGGTGGGATTCCAGCCCGTAGGTCAGGCTTAGCCTGACGTGCCCCGCTGACAACGTCTCTTTCTGCTAGACTTAGAAGAGTGGGCGTTTCCAATGCGTGGTCGCTATGCCATTGTGCCCGCCGTCAGCCTGGAGGTGATTGCCATGAATGCTCGATTTACAGCAACGCTGGCGGCCGCACTCCTGGTAAACGTGCCGACGTTGGCTCAGGCAACGATTCTCAATGAGATGTTCGATTCGTATGCCAATCAAGACGCATTCGACGCAGTGTGGGTGCGGACGCCGCCTGATATTTCCTCGTACGGCATATTAGTGCCCAACGTCGACGCCGGGTTGACGCCGCCCAACGACAATCCGTCGGGTCTGCAAGGCAAAGCCGTCAACATTCTGTCGAGAATTAACGTCTACAACGGTCCCGCCACCGCTGCGCTGGCCAATCTGTTGCCGACCGCAACGCAATCGATCCGCTTAAGCGCCGATATCTTTGACGACGGCTCCGGTGGCCCGCGCGCCACCGTCGGCCTGCGCAACTCGGCCGGCGCGAACATCATCGAATTAGGGCACTGGAACGCAAATGTATTCGACCCCTACGATCCCGTGAACGCGCCACCCGCCGAGCCACAGTACACAGAAGCCCAGAAGAACTACGCCGTCCGGATTGCCGTTTTTCCCGCCCCGACGCCCACCGCTGGAGGATTGGTACGCAACCCCGACTGGCAGTATTTTCAACTCGACCCGGTTCTGGATCGTCCGCACGATTTTGATGAAATTGTCACTCGAGCAGACATCGGTTCCGGTTGGCATCGGTGGACGGCCATCATCTCGCTCACCAGCGTGACCTTCGAGTTCGACTTGTTCCGTGACGGGCGGCACAACACCGGCCACGCGGGCGTGGGGCCAATCGGCCTCGACGCGACGGTAACTTACGAGATCGCGCCTTCCCTCACTGCGCCGTTCAATAACCTGCGGATCGGCAGTCCCTCGGGCGTTATCAATTCGAAGGACGTGGTGGTCGACAACATTCTCCTCGAATTGATACACGTTGCCGACTTCAATCACAATGGCGTCGTCGACGCGGCCGACTACACTGTCTGGCGTGACGGACTGGAGGGGCCAAACTTCGAAAAAAGCGACTACAGCTTGTGGAGGAGAAATTTTGGCGCGACCGGCGGGAGCGGTGATTTGGCCGTTGTTCCCGAGCCATGTGCATGGATGCTTGCTCTGTTCGCATTCGTAGCCCCGCTGACAACATTTCTCTCTCGTCAGGCACAGCCTGACCTACGGCTGTTCGCATTCGTAGCCGGGGCTCTACTCAACAAGCGGTCGATTTCCGCTTGATCGATTACGTCGCCCGCTTCCTCGCCGCCCCTCGTTTCGCCGCTGTTTGCCGCGCCCGCGCGTTTTCCGCCTGCCCGGTCATTTCATACAGAAATCGGCTCGGCTGGGTGTCGCGAGGCTTGCCCCATTTGCGTCGTGTGAGGGCGAACGACAGCGTCAGCCGCTCTTGCGCGCGGGTCACTCCGACGTAGCACAGCCGGCGCTCTTCATCCACGTCGTCGCCGCCCTCCGTCGATCGCTTGTGAGGCAGCACGCCTTCTTCCATGCCGACCAGATAGACGTGCGGAAACTCAAGGCCCTTGGCCGAATGGAGCGTCATCAGCGCCACCGCGTTTTTCTGAAGTTGGTTTTCTTTGTCCTCGCTGTCGTCCCGCTCGCCAACGGTGATTGCGTCCAAAAAACCGCCCAACAGCCCGTCTCGCTCCTCGCCCCTCGCCCCTCGCCCCTTCTTCTGCCCCTCGAAACTTGCTGCCGCGTTCACAATCTCCTCAATCGCGCCGAGCCGCGACTCGCGCTCCAGCGGATCGTCGTACAACCGGGCCAGCTCGTCGCGATAGCGCGATTCGTCAATGACGGTTCGCACCAGCGCGGTCAACGTCAGCTTCTGTTCCCTTTGCTGCCAGCTTTCGACGAGCTTATGGAAGATGCCCACGCTTTTGGTGGCGGTTTCGCTAAGCTGCAAGCGGCGGGCGGTGGGCAGCACGTTCCACAGGGGAACGCCCGACGCGACGGCGTCTTCGAGCAGCGCCTTCTTGGCCGCGTCGCCGATGCCGCGCGGTGGCGTGTTGAGAATCCGCAAAAGCGAAGGCTCGTCGCTCGGGTTGTGAATCACCTTCAAATACGCCAACAGATCGCGGACCTCGCGGCGGTCGTAGAACGACATGCCGCCGATCAACACGTACGGCACGCCCGTCGCTCGCAACTCCGCTTCGAAAGCCCGCGGCTGTTCGTTCGTGCGGAACAGAATCGCAATGTTTCGCGGCTCGACGCGCTCCTGCTGAATCTGCTGGCGAATGTCGAATACGACGCCCTTGGCTTCTTCCGTTTCGTCGTTGTATTGCAAAACCCGCGGGCGGGCACCGACAGGCTTGAGCGGGCGCAGAACCTTTTCATGCCGCTCGCGGTTAAATGCGATCAGCGTGTTGGCGTATTGCAAGATCGCCGCCGTCGAGCGGTAGTTGGCTTCGAGCCGCACGACCACCGCCTCGGGCCAGTCGTGCTTGAACCGCAGGATGTGGGCGACCTCCGCGCCGCGCCAGCCATAGATCGATTGATCGTCGTCGCCCACCACGCATAAATTGCGATGCCCCATCGCGAGTGCTTTTACAATTTCATACTGGCTGTGATTCGTGTCTTGATACTCGTCGATCAGCACCTGGTCGAACCGCTGCGCCTCGCCGCGCCGCACGGTGGGAAACTTGGTAAATAGGTCTTCGGTGAGCAGTAAGAGGTCATCGAAGTCGACGAGGCCCGACGACTTGAGGCTCGTCTGGTAACGGCGATAGGCGACGGCGGCCAGGTGCTCGCGATCGGTCTCGGCGGCGCCTTCCGCCTGGTGGGGCCAGATCGATTTCATCTTCCATCGGCCGATGAACCCCAGCAAATCGCCCGGCCGCAGCGCATCGCCGGGAGCGCGTATTTCCCGTAGGGCGTTGCGGGCGTGGCTTTCTTGATCGCCGCGGTCGCAGATGGTGAACCTTGCCGGATAGCCGAGCCGGGCAATGTTCCGCCTGAGCACCCGCACGCAAAGCGAGTGAAATGTGGAGATCTCCGGCCGCGGGGCGTCCTTCGCGCGGCGGCGCTTTCCGACGAGCAACTCCGTGGCCCGCTGTTGCATTTCGCCGGCGGCCTTGCGAGTAAACGTCACGGCCAAGATGCGATCCGGCCGCGTGCCGTGGCGAATCAGCTCTGCAATTCGATAGGTGACGACCCGCGTTTTGCCGGTCCCCGCCCCGGCCAGCACCAGCAGCGGCCCGCGCAGCGTTTGCACGGCTTGAAGCTGGGCCGGGTTGAGATCGGGCGGCACGCGGATGGTCCTAACGATTCACAGGGCGAGTTGTGAATCGTAATGGGAGCCGGAGCCGCGCGAAAGCGGGCGGTAGAAACAGTGCAGGGATTGGCCGGAGTCTAAGACCGGCGGGAATTAACGCTCCGAGGTTTTCCGTTGGATTGACGACCAACGCCAGCCGCGGAGCGGTGATATAACTTAGCCGCGGTGCGTAAGCCCGCGGAAAGAGTAGCTGTATCTCCCCAGCCACGGAGTGGCGACATCGAATTGATGTCGCCGCTCCGCGGCTTGTGGAATGACTTAGCGCCGCTCTCCGCGGGCTTACGAACCGCGGCTAAGCGCTGTCGCCGCTAACGCGGCTAGGATAGTTTTCCTTATATCACTTGCTGGCGGCGACCGCGGCAGGATGCCGCGGCTATATACGCCCATCTTGACGTTAAACCCAGTCCACGCCTACACTTCGGTTTTGCTGGTCCGACTCCGACGGCTTACGCCTGTCGGCAAGCTGGAGTGGTTAAGTATGAAAAGCGAACATCGCCACGAACTCGAAACCAACACGCTGGCCCGCCACCTATCGAAGTGGATCGATTCGAGCAAGCCCTACGCCCAAGCGGCGGCACTCGGTGCTCTGGCCATCGTGGTCGGGCTGTTGCTCTGGTCGTGGGTCGGTCGTTCGTCGGCGGGGCGGCAGGATAAAGATTGGCTCGATTACAACATGGCGGTCGAGGGCCCGGAACCAGATCTGGAGCTGCTCAAAAAATCGGCCGACGATCACGCAGACACGCCGGTGGGAGCGCTATCGGAACTGACTTGGGCCGATGGGCAGCTATTTCGCGCAAGCAATAGCTATCTTACCAGCAAGACCGATTCGAAGGAGTTTTTGGAAGGCGCTACGAAAGCGTACGAAGAACTGATTCGCACGGCGAGCGACCCGCTGTTGGTAAGCCGCGCCCATTTTGGCCTCGGGCGGGCATACGAGATGCAGCCCGATTTGGAGAAGGCCAAGAGCGAATATGCAAAAGTGACCGGGCCATTTGAGCCGCTCGCCAAACAGCGGCTCGCGCGACTGAAGAGCAACCAAGCGGCGCCCGCCATCGAATGGCTAGCGATCGCCGAAGCGCCGCGCCGTGTATTTCCCGCCGGACCGGGCACGCCCGGAGTGCGGCCTGACTTCCAAGTGGACGACCTTGCCACTCCCGAAGCGGAGTCTGAAGCGACGCCCTCTTTCGATGACATTCTCAAGCGCCTCGGCGAAACGCAGCCAGACTCCGGTGATCGGTACGATCCACCGGGCGATCAGCCGCCGCCGGGCGTGACCGAAGAAACCCCGCCGACCGATCCACAGCCACCGACAGAAGAGCCACAAGCGACCGAGCCGGAAAGCACGCCGCCGGCAACAGACCCGGCCGCGGAACCACCGACGGAAGAGGCGCCGTCGGCGGAGCCAGCCGCGGAGGAGAATCCATTCGCCGAAGCGCCGCCTGTCGAAACTCCGCAGCTGTAACCGGTCATGCGTCAATCCGAAACTGATGGCGGCTAATCAAAGTACTCCGTTGAGCGTGCGGCGTTGTCGCCCCACAAGCCGGAGGCTTGGCAGCCATTAGCCGGCAGTAAGCGCAGCGCCACTGCCGGTCTTGCGATAACAGAAAATGCACCCCGGCAGGGGTGCCAGCCCGCATTGCGTCCCGACCTGCTGCGACCCCTGCCGGGGTCGTATGGGCAATGCACTTGCTATCCGGTGGTGCGCTGCGCGACCACCGGCTAATGGTTGTCATCCCTTCGGGATGAAGCGCGCTGCGATTCTTTGCTTTTGTACCTTCAACAAGGCATGAACGGCGTAGAGGCACCCGACAGGTACGCGTTTCGGCATGATCGACGATGACGACACCGCTGACATCGACTCGGCCGCGCTGCAAGAGTTTGTCGTCGAAGAGACGTCCGCCGGCAAGCGGCTCGACGCCTTTCTCTGCGAGCAGTTTCCGGAGATAAGCCGCGGCAGCGTGCAGCGAACGATCGTCGCCGGCAACGTGACGGTCGACGGCCGCGATCGCAAGGCGTCGTTTCGACTTGGCGCAGGAGCCGTGGTCCAGGTCGGCGCGCTTGACGTGCCCCGTCCCGGCCCGCAGCCGGAGGAGCTTCCGCTCGATATTCTGCACGAAGACGACGACTTGATCGTTGTCAACAAAGCCGCGGGGATGATCGTTCATCCGGCGAAAGGGCATTGGTCCGGCACGCTCGCCAGCGCGCTGGCGTTCCATTTCGGGCAGCTCAGCACCCACGGCGGCGCGGCGCGGCCGGGCATCGTTCATCGGCTCGACCGCGACACAACCGGCGCGATCGTGGTTGCCAAGCATGACCGCGCACACGAACTGCTCGCGGACCAGTTCAAGAACCGCACCGTCGAAAAGGAGTACCTGGCAATCGTGGCCGGCGTGCCCGACCGCGACGCGGACGTTATCGACCGGCCGATCGGCGTGCATCCCACCTATCGCGAAAAGATGGCGATCCGGCCGAACGACCCCGCCAGCCGTGAGGCGGTGACCGTGTACCACGTCGCCGAACGGTTCGCTCGCTTTGCAATCCTGAAGGCCCAACCGAAGACGGGTCGCACGCACCAGATACGCATTCATCTCGCAAGTGCGGGCTATCCCGTATTGTGCGACCGCGTGTACGGCGGTCGGTCAGTCGTCACACGCGGCGAACTGTGGCCGCCGAAACGACTGGGGGAGCTATCGACCGAGCAATCCGACGAGATCGTACTCGCGCGGCAGGCCCTACATGCCCAACGATTAGCATTTGATCACCCGAGAACCGGAATGCGAATGGAATTCACCGCCCCCCTGCCCCCGAACCTCACCCGCACAATCGCCACCCTTCGTGCCCTGCCACTAACGACTAACTACTCGCCCCTCGCCCCCAGCCCCCAGCCCCCAGCCCCTCCCCCATGAGCATGTTCCAAGAGTTCAAAAAGTTCGCACTGCGCGGCAACGTGATCGACATGGCGGTGGGGATCATCATCGGCGCCGCCTTTGGAACCGTGGTGAAGTCACTCGTGGACGATATCATCATGCCGCCGATTGGGATGGTCACCAGCGGGGTCGATTTCAGAAATCTGTCGTTTACATTGGAAAAAGCTGCGGGCGACAAGCCAGCCGTGGCAATCAACTACGGCGCGTTCATCAACAACGTGATTTCCTTCCTGATCGTGGCTTGGGCCGTGTTTATGCTTGTGAAGGCAATGAACGTGGCCGAAGCGCGACTGCGCCTGGGGCAGCAGCCCCCCGCGGATGTTCCGCTCCCACCCGAGAACATCGTGCTGCTGCGCGAAATCCGCGACGAGCTGCGCAAGCGATCGCCCACATAGCCGACCCATCCTGGGTCGGCGAGTTCCAGTGGCAACATTTCTATGCGCCCGGCCAGGATGACCGGGCTATTTAATCGCCGTTTCCGGCGCGGAGGGACTCACGATGCTCATCACGTCGCAAATCCCGATCGCCCGCGGGCTGGCCAATAATTCGCCGTAGGCGAAGCCGGCCGAGTGGCCGAAGTGCTGGGCCATCGATTCGAGCCGCACCAGAATGTCGCTCTTGGCGGGGGGGAACTGCGTTTCGTATTTCCTCACAGCGGCAAGTTTCTTGTCGAGCGTGGTGGAAATGTCCGAGATGAACGTCGCCGCCGGCGGGTTGAGAATCGTGTGGAATCCGAGGTAGTAGTACAGATAGGCTTCAATGCGGAACGGCGGTAGATCGGGGAAATAATCGTCCCACTTCGTGAGCCTCGAATAAAACACCGCCGCATCAGTAATCTGCATCGTCTGCCAGTGGTCGGGCGAAGCGAGTGGCGTGCGGTCGCCTAGCGCCAGTACCAGCTTAGGCCGATAGCGGCGAAACTCGCTGGCCAGCAGCACCCGCGCTTCGTAGCTGTCGAACAACCGGCGGTTGGGCAGATCGAGCGTCAGCCGCACTTGCACGCCGAGCGCTTCCGCCGCCGCCCGCGCCTCAGCTAGGCGGACTTCTGGCCCGGGCGATAGCGGCGTCGGCTCACCGTCGGTGAGGTCGATGATCCCCACGCGGTGCCCCTGTTCGACCAGCCGCGCCAGCGTGCCGCCGCAGCCGATTTCCACGTCGTCCGGATGGGCGCCGACGGCGATCACGTCGAGCGATTGCGGCAGTTCTTGGACGGCATCCGAAGGCATAATTCCCTGCATGAAGGGGCAGGCAGGCCAGGGGGTCGAGCAACACCCCGGTCAACTGGTATATTATTGCCTTAGACCCCCGCGCACGCGACCGGCCCCCGAATCCTATTAACCGACGCGCGGGTTGTCCGATCCCTTTGGAGCGTTATTTGATGCCTGAGTCTGTGCCCGAACCTGAGTCTGATTTAGAGCCTGATGACGAACTTGAGGTGGATGAGCTACCCCTCAGTTTGCCGCTTCCCAAGCCCGAGTTGCCGCCCGCCAAGCTGGCCGATCCGTTCGATGACTTCGAGGACGACGACTTCGACGACGATTTCGACGACGACTTTGAAGAAGAATGGGACGAAGTCCTGCCCGGCGATGAAGACGATTTCGGCCCCGAATACGCCGACGACCCCGAACCCGGCATCATCAAAGCCGATCCTGATTTTGAGGGCGAGTAGGGGGAAGCGATGAACGATGAACGATAAGTGATGAGCTGTCGGAAAATTGTTCAATCGGGTGCTTGAGTAGGCCCAATGTCGTAATCTTCGTGTTTTCTTTCGTTCATCATTCATCGCTCATCGCTTCCACCATGTTCGAAACGATGAACGATGAACGATAAGTGATGAGCTGTCGGAGAATTGTTCAATCGGGTTCTTGGTAGAGGCAGTGTCGTAGTCTTTGCGTTTTCTTCCGTTCATCATTCATCGCTCATCGCTCAGCGCTTCCGCCATGTTCTCTCCCGTCGATGGATCGGTGAAGTTTCCGGAGCTAGAGCAGGAAGTCGGGCGGTTCTGGAAGGAACACGGCATCTACGAACAGTCGCTCGCGCAGCGCGCAAGCGCGCCACCGTTCGTGTTCTACGAAGGCCCGCCGACGGCCAATGGCATGCCTCACCCGGGCCACTGCCTGACCCGGGCGATCAAGGACCTGTTCCCGCGCTACAAAACAATGCGCGGCTACCGCTGCGAACGCAAAGCGGGCTGGGACACCCACGGCCTGCCGGTCGAGGTCGAGGTCTGCAAAGAGCTGGGCATCCACACCAAGGAAGAGATCGAACAGTACGGCATCGAGCGGTTCATCGCCAAATGCCAGCAAAGCGTCTGGCGCTACATGCAAGAATGGGAACGCCTCACCGAGCGACTCGGCTTCTGGGTCGATCTGAAACAGGCCTACGTTACCTACCACCAAAGCTACGTCGAAAGCGTCTGGTGGAGCCTCAAAAACCTGTTCGACCGCGGCCTGCTCTACCAAGGCCACAAGATCGTCTGGTGGTGGGCACAAGGCGGCACGGCGCTTTCCGCGGGCGAAGTCGGGTTAGGCTACCGCGAGGTGGCGGATCCGAGTGTGTATGTGAAGTTTCCGCTGTTGGATGATGACGGCAATGTGACGGATACATCGCTGCTAGTGTGGACGACAACGCCGTGGACGTTGCCGAGTAATCAGTTCGTCGCGGTGCATAAATATTATTTCTACTCGCTTGTCGAGGATGAAGAGTCGGGTGAAAAGTTGATGCTAGAGCGCCACCTTGTGCACGCCCTCGCCGGGAAAACAAAGCGCAATTTGAGAGTTCTGCGGGAGATTGAAGGACGGGAATTACTTGGTCGTCGATATTCACCACCATTTGACGATTATGTCTCGCAAGGAAATCCGACCAAAAGCCTCAATTGGCACTCTGCGACAGAAGGTAACCAAGCACTGTACTACGGGTGCGATCACGATGATGACGATGTTCGAACCAGGAAAACTGAAAATCGCCTTGCTTGGCGCATAGTTCCTGCAACCTTCGTAACAACAGACAGTGGAACTGGTGTAGTTCATATCGCGCCTGCATTCGGTGAGGATGACTATGGAGTGCTCCAATTTGAGCAGGATCGCTTTCCGGAAGGCGAAGGCCCACCACTCCTCAACGCCGTCGCCCCCGACGGCAAATTCACCGACGAAGCCCCCGAATTTCTCCGCGGTCGCTGGGTCAAAGACTGCGACAAAGACATCATCCGCGACCTCAAGCAGCGCGGATTGCTCTATCACCAGGAGCAATATGTTCATGAGTATCCGTTCTGCTGGCGGGCGGAGCAGGATCCGCTGATCCAGTACCCGCGTGAAAGCTGGTTCATCCGCACGACGCAGTTCAAGGACGAAATGCTCGCGAACAACGCGAAGATCAACTGGCTGCCGGAGCACATCAAGACCGGCCGTTTTGGCAAGTTTCTGGAGACGAACGTCGATTGGGCGCTAAGCCGCGAGCGCTACTGGGGCACGCCGCTGCCGATTTGGAAGTGCAGCGAGACCGGCCAGATGGAGGCGGTCGCCAGTTACGACGAGCTGCTCGCCAAGCCCAGCGTCCGTGGCACCGAAGTTTGGGACGAAGCGAAGCGCGCGAACCCCGAGCTGCCGGACGATCTAAGAGTCCACAAGCCCTACATCGACGCAGTATCGTACGACTCGCCGTTCGCCAAGGGCGCGCGGATGGAGCGTGTCACCGAGGTAATCGACTGCTGGTACGACTCCGGCGCGATGCCGTTCGCGCAATGGGGCTATCGCGGTGAGCCTTTCGACTCTTCTGGCTCCGGAGCATTGGCCCGCGCCGCCAAACGCTTCCACAACCAATTCCCCGCCGACTTCATCAGCGAAGCGATCGACCAAACGCGGGGGTGGTTTTACAGCCAGTTGGCGATTAGCACGATGTTGTGGGGGGGAGTGGGGGCTGGGGGCTTGGGACTTGGGAAGGAATTACGGGCTACGCCTGCTGATACAAATTCCCCAGCCCCTAGTCCCCAACCCCCAGTCCCCTATCCCCACCCATTCAAGAACTGCATCGTCCTCGGCCTGATGCTCGGCGAAGACGGCCAAAAAATGTCCAAGAGCAAGCGGAACTACCGCGAGCCGAATGAAATCTTCGACCGCTACGGGGCCGACACGCTGCGATGGTATTTCTTCGCCAGCCAACCGCCCTGGACCACGATCCGCTACAGCGAGCAGGCGATCAAAGACAGCATTCCCGAGTTCCTGCTGCGGCTATGGAACGTGTATAGCTTCTTCGTAATCTACGCGAACATCGACGGCTTTCGGCCGTCCGATCCCCCTCCCCCTTGTGGGGAGGGAGCAAGAGAACGAAGTGAGATTGATCGGTGGATTTTGAGTGAATTGAATAGAACCTGCGCCGCCGTCGTCGAACGGATGGACGCCTACGACAACTACGGCGCGTGTCAGCACATCACCGAGTTCGTCGATGCGCTCTCGAACTGGTACGTCCGCCGGTCGCGCGACCGCTTTTGGATGGCCAACAAGCAAGCGCCCGAAAAACTCGACGCCTACAACACGCTCTACGAATGCCTGCTGACGACATGCAAGCTCATCGCCCCGTTCACGCCATTCATCGCCGAAGCAATGTGGCAGAACTTGGCCAGCCCCCAGCCCCCAGCCCCCAGCCCCTTCCCCAACAGCGTCCACCTCGCCAACTACCCCACCGGTGATGCATCGCTAGTTGATCAAGCACTCTCGGAACGCATGAACCTCGTCCGCGAGATCACCTCCCTTGGCCGCAACGCCCGCAACGCAGCGAGCCTGAAGGTGCGACAGCCGCTCGCTAAGGTCGAAGTCGTGCTGGTTGACACGCAGCATCAACCGTGGCTCGAAGATTATGTCGATCTGATCGCCGAAGAATTGAATGTGAAAGCTGTCGATTTCACTACCCACGGCGAACAGTACATCAGTTACTCCGTCGTGCCGAATTTTAAGCGGCTCGGCCCACGGCTCGGCAAGCACCTGCCGCAGGTGAAAAAACTACTCGGCGAGGCCGATGGCGCAAAGCTGCTCAGCGAACTCAAATCGACCGGTTGGATCGCACTTAAGCTGCCGGGCGGCGAGACGATCGCGCTCGACAACGAAGACATCGAAGTCCGACTGCAAGCGAAAGAAGGCTGGGCCGCCGCACAGGGCAAGGGCTGCGTGGTCGTGCTGGCCACGGAACTGACGCCGGACTTGGTAGCGGAAGGCTTAGCGCGCGATTTGGTGCGGGTTATTCAGGATCACCGCAAGGCTTGCGGTTGTGAATACACGGATCGGATCGACGTCGGTTTGAAAACTGACTCGTCAGAATTAGCCGCAGCGATCCAAGAACACCGCGACTACATCGCCCAAGAAACATTGGCGTCACGATTGCTCGACGTAACTTTGACCGGGGCCGAGGAAATCCTAATTGAACTAGGGGGCCATAAGTTATCGCTGTCTATGCAGGTGGCAAAATGAGCGATTTGCCATTGTTGCGAATCGCCGTGCTCATCTCCGGCTCCGGCCGCACGCTCAAGAACTTTATCGACCTGGCGGCCGAGGGTTCCCTGCCGGTCGATATTCGGCTGGTTGTGTCCAGCAGTGCCCGTGCGGGTGGCCTGCAATTCGCCCGCGACGCGGGAATCGCGACGCAGGTGTTGCCGCGAAACGACTACGACACCGATGCCAATTACGGCACGGCGGTGTTCGCGGCCTGCCGCGCCGCGGACGTAGACTACGTCGTGATGGCAGGCTTCTTAAAACTCGTGCCGGTGCCGGACGATTTCGAGAACCGGGTGGTGAATATCCATCCCGCTTTGATCCCCGCATTCTGCGGGCCGGGCATGTACGGCCATCGCGTCCATCAGGCGGTGCTGGAACACGGCGTGAAAGTCACCGGCTGCACGGTCCATTTCGTCGACAACCAGTACGATCACGGCCCAATCATCTGGCAGCAACCGGTGCCGGTCTTCGAGGACGACACGCCCGAGTCGCTCGCCGCGCGGGTGTTCGAGATCGAAAAGGAAGCTTACCCCCACGTGCTTCGCCTGCTCGCCCGCGGCAAGATTCGAGTAAACGGCCGGCGAGTTCAAATCGCCGCCGACACGCGGCGCTCGAAACCGCAGATACCGGATTGAAATCGGCGGAATTGAAATGCGTTTAACAGAAATTCGCAAAGGACGCAAAGAATACAAAGGAGAGTTTGAACATTAATCTTTGCGATCTTTGCGACCTTCTGTTCAATGAATTGTTCAGGAGATTCGGTAACCCAGTTTGGTGTAAAGCTCGACTGCGAATTGCCAGTTCTTGTGCGTTTCTAGTCTCACTTCTCGGTCGCCGTGTTCCCAAACGGCCCGTTCAAGATGAGTCAATAGTTGTTGCGCGATCCCGCGACGGCGCCACTCTGGATCGACCATCAGCCAGTGAACGATCGGCGTATCCTTGCGCATCGCGAGTGTGACCGCGCCGATCAATTCGGTCGGGGCGTCGTCGGGGGTAGCCATCCAGGTGCGTTCATCGCGCCACCAAGGCTTGCTCGTCATCTCACGCGCAAAGTCAGCCTCACTCCACGGCCGCACCGCTGGCGTCTCTGCTGCGAACGCTCGCATTCGCAGTGCAAGCCACCTCGGCACGTCCTGCGGCGTAAACGTGCGGACCGTTATCCCTTCCGCTACCCCGCCGATCGGCGGGTGGTGTCCTAAGATTGAGTTGCCGGAAACACCGGCCAATCTGGTGGGGAGCGGTTGCGAGTAATCAGATCAGTCAAACTTGCCGCGTACCATTATTAGATGCATTGAGAAGGCGGGAATCTCTATTCTAGCAGCGTGCGGCTCCCGACCACGAGCAATAGCAGCCTGCCACAAGTCCCGAATCCTTTTAGCTGATTCCCACGCCGTTATCAGCACCCCCTGCGTGGAATCTATATTATTAACTTCGGAGGCGTTTGCTCGTACATAAGCCTCTAGCGTAGGTGCTGCGGCTACTAGGTCTGCGGAGAACTGTTGGTAATTGGCTCCAGCATCCAATTTGTCACTCATCGCTTGTAATAATTCGTAGGCTTTTCGGTCTGCATCGGTGACATTGGGCGTACTCGATCTTTGGGAGCAGGATGCAAATAGGAATGCTGCTAGGGGAACTAACCAAAGGATAAACGGAAACGCCTTTGGCCCTTGCTTTCGTGTCATGTCGCTTACCTCCTAGTAATGGGGTCATTTGACCAATCAATTCAGTTCGATTGGTACGCAAATTGAGATACTTCGATTTCAGAATTTGCTGTAGGTGATGTTGACTGGCGTTTCCAATTTTGGATAATGCACTCACCACACCACTGAATTCTGAGTCGATTATACGGTCGCCTTTCACAGTGGTGTGGTAACTACCTGAGAGGCGGCCGTTTTTAATTGGCTGGCCAAGAGCCGTAGCATTAGCTATCCCCTGGTGGTTTTCGATGCCGCGCAGATGGTGCGCAGTATCGCAAATCACTTGGGGATTTTTTATTGCCTAGACAGGAGAACTGCTATGAAGATACCCCACTGAGGGCGTACTGAGACGCCCGAAACAAAGCGATCCGGTGGACTCCGCTCTGAGAAAGTGAATCCACCGGATCGACCTCAGCCACGCGCAAAAGCAACGTGAAAGCTCTATTTCGGCAGGATGGCCGAGTGGCAAGGCAGCCGACTTATAATCGGCAGTCCGGGCAGCCCGTCAAAGCATAGCCCGGCGCGGGTTCGACCCCTGCTCCTGCCGCCATTATATCGCTGCTCACGAAGTCCGTACAGCCACATTTCAAGCGGCTTTTTACGGGCTATTGCTTCTCTTGCGCCCCAGGAGCTTCCTGATAGCCGCTGTGATCGCCTCAGAGCGACTCCAGCCTTCGTTCTTAGCTAACTCGTCGAGGCGTGCCACAAGCGTTTCGGGAATCGTAGCAGCGATGGCGATGGTTCGTCCCTCTGGATTCGACGGCCTTCGCCCTGCTCCTTCACGTTTGCCGCCATGCTGTTTTTTCTTGGCCATTGCGTCACTTGAAATAATAGTATTGAATCATATTGACAACGGTGCGTTGATTCAATATAATACAATCAATGTCGCGAAGCAAGCGGCAAATAAAAACCCCACCGAAACCCTGGTAGGTCGCGGTGGGGCAACTACAACCGGCTTTCGCAGATTACAGCCTTAGCAATTGCCATTCTAGCGAAAGCCACAAGCAAGGGGAAGTTTCGCATGGTAGTTTCCGCCTGTAATCACGAGCATTCCAAGAAATTCGGTAAGGATCGTAAGGGTAATCAGCGTCACCGATGCACGCTTTGTGGCAAAGTCTGGGCCGATACACCAATAAAGCTACTCGGCAATATGAAAATCCCGGTCGATACCGCCAAGCTGGCTCTGCGACTGCTGACGGAAGGTATGTCTATTCGCGCGACCGAAAGAACCACGGGCTTGCACCGCGATACTATCTGTCGCCTGATCGTTTTCTTCGGTAACGCTTGCCGAGAGTTTCTCGATAGCCGAATGCAGAACCTCACGCTGTCGCATTTGCAATTCGATGAACAGTGGACCTACGTTGCCAAAAAGCAATCCCGCCTCATGTTGCAAGAGCGCGCCGAGAAGCACGATCAGGGCGACATTTATCTGTGGACCTGCATCGACGAAAACACCAAGCTCATGCCGAGCTTCGCGGTTGGAAAGCGGTCTGCCGACAACGCTCGCCGGTTTATGAGCGACGTAGCTCGCCGGCTGACGATGCCCAACCCTCACGCGAGCGACCGCCACGCCTACGTCGATGGTTCCTACACCGCTGTTACCCAAATCAGCACCGACGGATTCGCGGCCTACCCGGAAGCCGTGGACTTGGCTTTCGGTCCCTACGTCCGCTACGGGACGATCATCAAGCAGTACCGCAATGCCAAGATGGAATACACCCCGTCGGAAATGATAGGCACCAAGCGTGAAGGGCGACGGGGCATAGGCAAGCGTGATGAGCGGACAATATGCACTTCGCACGTTGAGCGCCTGAACGGCACGCAACGGGTGTTCCTGCGTCGGCTGAATCGGCTGACGCTTTGCTTCTCTAAGAAGCTGGAAAACCTGGTTGCCGCTTTCGCGATGTTTGCAGCATACTACAATTACTGCTGGCAGACGCGGCGACCCGGAACCAGCGGCAAGAAGCGTCCGACGGCTTGCATGATGGCCGGGCTGGAGGGTCACGTCTGGAGCTTTGACGAGCTTTTCGCGGCCGTACTAAAACCAGCAACTCAAAGTTAGGACACTACCGATCGGCGGGGCGGAAAGTCGATGCCTCATTTGCAGCACGTTCATTGGCCGGCAAGGTCGCCGCGATTGACGGTGCTGTCAATGAGGCGCAAACGTTGGATGGCTCCGCCAAGCGGAGACTCAGAAGAACCTAGCGGTACAATTCCAACCGCCATCTATCGAATTCGCGCATGAGCCGGCCAGTTTCATGGCGCGCGCAGCGTGGCCGAGTGCCATATTCCTCGAGGAACTCGCCGATTGGTCGCCGCGCGACCAGTTTTCATCGCCAGATCGGGGCCGACTGGTGACTCTTTGTTGACGGATTCTGGCTACAAATGAAAGATATATTTCAATTTGGTGCTTGAACTCTGAGAGAATTCTGTCACAATCTAAAAGGTGGCAACCCGATCCGATTGGTCGCCTTGGCCTAAACTTACAGTATGATCACGACCGATCGACGTTCTCGATTGCTGGAAATCGTGCAGCGGCAAGGGTTTGCGTCGCTGCCAGACCTTGCCGGCGCGCTAGAGGTTTCCGAATCGACCGTCCGCCGCGATCTGGCCCAGTTGGAAAATGAAGGCGCAGCCAAGCGGACCCACGGCGGGGCGTTTTACACCGGGCCGTCGCCGAACTTGGTCCACTTCCGCCACCAGAAGGCGGCCCAGTGGGACAAGAAAAAGGCGATTGCGGAGATTGCCGCGGGGCTGATTGAGGACTCCGACACCGTGCTGCTCGATGGCGGCAGCACCACTTACGAACTGGCCCAGCGACTTGTCGCCCGGCCACTGCAGATTGTCACCAACTCGTTGCCCGTGGCGAACTTGTTTAATTCCTCCCCGAACATCGACTTGGTGGTAATCGGCGGCTACGTCCACCCGCGAAGCGGCGCGATCCAAGGCGACTACGCCGTGCAGATGCTCGAGTCGTTGCGAGTCCGCAAGGCAGTCATCAGCGCGGCGGGAGTTCACGTGCAAGGTTTGTACAACAGCAACCTGCTGCTGGTGAACACGCAGCGGGCGATGATTCGCTCCGCGGAGGAAGTGATCGTCGTCGCTGACAGCACAAAATTCGGCCACCAAAGCCTGGCCCACATTTGCGATTTGAGCGAAGTCCACCACTTCGTCGTGGATGAAGCCTTGACGCCCGAGTGGCGCGATCGAATCACTTCAGCCGGGGCAAGGTTGCATCTCGCTGCGGCACACGAAACCCTCCCCGACCTCCGACCTCCGACCTCCGACCCCTCCCCGTGACTGCCACCCTCGAACGCTCGACCGTCGAACGCATTGTGCGGCAAATCGTCCGCCAGCAGTTCGCGTTCGCAAATGGCGCAGCCGAGCCGGTGGGGCCGAAGCTCGTGGTAAGCATTTCCGCGCGGCATGTCCATTTGACGGACGAGCACGTGGAACGACTTTTTGGTCCGGGGCACGTGCTCACACGGGCAAAGCCGCTGTACCAGGACGGCTTCTTCGCGGCAGAGGAGACGGTGATGGTCGTCGGCCCGCGGCGGCGGATGCTTCCCAGCGTGCGAGTGCTTGGCCCAACGCGATCGTTCAGCCAAGTGGAGTTGGCATTCACCGACGGCATTTCGCTAGGCATCGACTTGCCGGTGCGGGCCAGCGGCAAGATTGCCGGTTCGCCGGGCTGCGTGCTGGTTGGACCCGCGGGGGTCGTTGAACTGCCTGAGGGAGTCATTCGCGCCGAGCGGCACGTTCACATGAACGTCCGCGACGCCCATCGCTATGGAGTGAAAAATGGCGACCGCATGAAACTAAAGATCGATTCCGCTTGCACGACGGTGCTTGAGGATCTGCTCGTACGGGCCGACGAAACGAGCAAGCTCGAAGTTCACATCGACACCGACGAAGGCAACGCGGCGGATTTAGATCACGCCGCGAAAGTTGAATTGGTGCGGCAGGACGGTGGGTGCGGATGTCATGGATGATTTGGGATTTCAGATTTGGGATTTGGGATTGAAGACAAGCGTTAGCGCCGACCGCAAGGTCGGATGACTTCGCGCGACAATGCGATTGTAGAACTCAGTTTTAACCACGAGAGGTAATCGAAATGGCCAAGGTAGTTGAGGCGCTCGGCATGATTGAGACGAAGGGGTTGGTCCCCACGATCGAGGCAACCGACGCCATGCTTAAAGCAGCGAATGTAGAGTTTCTGACCTGGGAGAAGGTCGGGGCCGGACTGGCGGCAGTCTTCGTCACCGGTGATGTCGGTGCGGTGAAGGCCGCGACCGACGCCGGCGCAGCGGCCGCGGGCCGCATCGGCACCGTCGTCAGCGTGCAGGTGATCGCCCGCCCGCATGAAGACATCGAAACGGTGCTCAAATTGGTCAAGAAGCCGGCTAAGTAGCGTGTAGTTGTTTTACAGGAGGTAGCAGAGAAAGCAGAGAGAATGACGAAAAACCAAAGGCAATCGAGAACATCGTCATTCGTCGTTGCACACCTCTGCTTCCTCTGCTCCCTCCTGTTTAATGAATTCAAACGATCTTCAGAGAAAGGTTCCACTTATGCAACCAGCAATCGGACTTATTGAAACCAAGGGCATCGTGCCGCTCGTTGAAGCGACCGACGCCATGGCCAAAGCGGCCAATGTGAAAATTGAGAAGCGTGTCGATCTCGGCGGCGGATATGTAACGACCGTCGTTAGCGGAGACGTCGGAAGCGTCCGCGCCGCGGTGGAAGCCGGTGCGGCGGCCGCGAGCCAGATCGGTGAGCTTGTTTCGAGCCATGTAATCGCCCGGCCTTCGGACGGAGTGGTCGCTGCATTTTTGAGTTAGCGCAGTGACTGGCCGTTAACGCTTTTTTGCGGACGGAAATGCCAACGTCGTTTCAAGCCGGAGGCTTGATAGCCATTAGCCGGTGGTAAGCGCAAGCGCCACCACCGGAAAACGGTGAGGAATGATTGGGAAGCACCCCGGTAGGGGTGCCAGCAGTTTGCAGAATGGAGCATTGCTGCGACCCCTGCCGGGGTCGTACCAAACTTTGTTTGCTTTCCGGTGGTGCGCTTCGCGACCACCGGCTAATCGCTGCCATCCCTCCCGGGATGAAGAGCAGCCGTTATCGTAAGTGACGATCATTTGAAACAGCTAACTGCATAGAGCGCCACTCTTGAAGGGCTCACAATTTTGAAAATCCTCGTCGCCAATCTTGGCTCGACCAGCTTCAAGTACCGGTTGTTTGACACTGACCGGGACGAGCAGCTTGCGCGCGGCGGCGTCGAGCGGATCGGCGCCGAGTCGAGTCCGGCGTTCGTAGAAATCGGCGGCGCTTGGCAAGAATTGACGGTCCGTGCGCCCAATCATGTCGCGGCTTTCGAGGCCTGCCTCGTGCAGTTGACCGACCCGCAACACGGGTGTCTCGCGAGCGCTAGCGACGTGGCGGCCATTGGCTTCAAGGCGGTGCATGGCGGCAGCGCCGGCGGTGTTCGTCGGGTCGATGGAGAATTGCTCGCGGCGATGGAAACAATGAACCGCGTGGCGCCCGCGCACAACCCGGCGTACCTCGCGGCAATGCGACAACTGCACGAGCAGATGCCAAACATCCCGCTCGTGGCGGCGTTCGAGACCGGCTTCCACGAGACGATCCCCGACCGCCTGCGGCACTACGCCGTTCCGCTGGAGTGGGCGACCGATTTCCAAGTGCGGCGGTGGGGGTTTCACGGAGCGAGCCACCGCTATGTGGCGGAGCGGACGGCACAACTATTGGGCAGCAACAAGCTGCGGGTGATCTCCTGCCACTTGGGTGGCTCCAGCAGCTTGTGCGCAATTCGCAATGGACAAAGCATCGCGACTTCGATGGGCATGAGCCCGCAGTCGGGTCTGCCGCAGAACAACCGCGTCGGCGATTTTGATGTGTTTGCGCTGCCGGTCGTGATGGAACGTACCGGCAAGTCGCTCGACGAAGTGCTCGGCATCCTTGCAAACAAGAGCGGTCTGGCCGGCCTCAGCGGGACGAGCGGCGACATCCGCGACGTGGCCGCCGCGGCGGAGGCCGGCAGCAAACAAGCTCGCCTCGCGGTGGATGTATATGTGAGCAGCATCCGCCACTACCTCGGCGCCTACCTCGTGGAACTAGGCGGCGCGGACGCGATTGCGTTCGCCGGCGGCATCGGCGAAAACCGGCCGCAGATTCGAGCCGCCGTGTGTGACTCGCTGGAAGAACTGGGGATCGTCATCGACCCGGCTCGCAACGAGTCGCTGCGCGGCGAAGGGCCGATTCACTCCGAGCAAAGTTGCGTGCAGATTTGGGTGGTGCCAACCAACGAAGAATTGATCGTCGCGAGACAGACCGAAGAACTATTACGGAAAAAGAAGAGTACCGCTGATCGACGCTAGTCGACACTAATCGAACTCAATTTAGTTTCGTCCTATTAGCGAGTATTAGCGTTTCTCAGCGGTTGCAATAACGTAAGGCAATTAGCATGTTCCTTGCCAAAGTCACCGGTTCGGTGGTTTCGACGCAAAAGGTTGAGACGATGCGCGGCCAAAAGCTGCTCGTCGTGGAGCCGCTTCGCCTCGACACAACAACGCGCAAGTCCCTCACGAGCGCCGGCCGGACGTTTGTCGCCGTCGACACGCTCGGTGCGGGCGTCGGCGAAATGGTGCTCATCACCCAAGGCTCCAGCGCCCGGTTGACGCCAGAGACGAAAAGTTTGCCGATCGATTGTGTGGTGGTTGGCATCGTCGATCGTGTAGACGTCGATCAACGATGCGTTTTCAAGAATGAACAGGCCGAAAAATAGCATTTAATCATCATCGCAACGCGCTCCGCTCCGAAGACTCCGCGTCGCGGCTAACCAGTAACTTCCCATGCAAATTAGCGAATCCATCATCCGCAATGTCGTGCAACAAGTTCTCGCCGAAGTGGGCCGTATCCCGCCGGTCGGTGGAACCAATAGCGACTTTCATGGTCGGTACGGCATCTTTACGTCGGTCGATGAAGCCGTCGCCGCGGCGAGCGAGGCGTTTGACGAACTGAGTCGGCGGCCGATTGCCGACCGCAAGCGGGCGATCGACCACATTCGCCGGATCTCGATCGAGCAATGCGTCGAGCTTGGCACGATGGAGATGGAGGAAACCAAAATTGGCCGATTGGAACACAAAATTGAAAAACTCAAGACACTGGGCGAACGAACGCCGGGCGTCGAGTTCCTTAAGTCGGAAGTTTTTAGCGGCGATCATGGGCTGTGCGTAATCGAACACGCTCCGTTCGGTGTGATTGGAGCAATCACGCCGGTCACTCATTCGCTACCAACGATCACCGGCAACGCCGTGAGCATGATCGCCGGCGGCAACACGGTGGTCGTGAACCCGCATCCCAGCGGCAAGCGGGTCGCCGTGGAAGGCGTGCGGCGGTTCAACCGCGCCATCGCGGCCGATGTGGGAATCGACAACCTGATTTGCGTAATCGCCGAGCCGACGCTGGAGACAGCCAACGCGCTGTTCAAGCATCGCGACATCGCCTGCATTTGCGTTACTGGCGGCCCCGCCGTGGCTCGGGCGGCACTCAACAGCGGCAAGCGGGCGATCGTCGCCGGTCCAGGCAATCCACCCGTCGTGGTGGATGAGACCGCTGATCTCGACCGCGCGGCCAAGGCGATTATCCAAGGCGCAGCTTACGACAACAACCTGCTCTGCATCGCCGAAAAGGAAGTCTTCTGCGTCGATGAAGTGTTCGACGATCTGCTCGCCGCAATGGAACGCCACGGCGCGGTGCGGCTCAACGCGCAGGAGATCGAGCGACTAACCGCAGTGGCGATCACCACGGTCGGCGAAGGCGAACACCGTCACGAAGTGGCGGCCAAGGAGTTTATCGGCCAGGACGCCGCCGTTCTGGCCCGCGCCGCGGGCCGGCAGGTGCCCGCGGGAACCGAATTGCTGTTCGGTGAAGTCGCAGAGACTAACCCCTTTGTTCCGGTCGAGCAAATGATGCCCTTCCTGCCGTTCGTCCGTTGCCGCAATGTCGACGAAGCGATCAGTCTCGCCAAGCACTACGAGCATGGTTTCGGCCATACCGCGATCATTCACACCAACAACGTGCGAAACATGACCAAGATGGGCCGGGCACTCGACACCACGCTGTTCGTAAAGAACGGCCCTTGTATGTCGTCGCTCGGTCTGGGCGGCGAAGGCTACCTGTCGTTCTCGATCGCGACGCCGACCGGCGAAGGCGTCACCACACCACTCACTTTCACCCGCGAACGCCGGTGCTCGCTGATCGACGATTTATACATCCTGGGAAAAGCGTAAAGCACTGTGCCGCAACGCGCTCCGCTCCGAAGACTCCGCGTCGCGGCTAACCAATCCCAAATAAAATCCCAAATCCCAAATTAGATGCATCTCGCGAAAGTCATCGGCACCGCCACCGCGACCGTCAAGCATTCGTCCCTCGCGGGATGGCGAATGCTCGTGGTGCAGCCCTACGGTCCCGACAACGCGACGCCGGACGGCGATCCGCTGCTGGCGATCGACAACCGCGGTGCCGGGGCGGGCACTTGGGTGGTAATTACCAGCGACGGCCGCGCGACGCAGGAAATGGTCGGCGACCCGACGACGCCGGTTCGATGGAGCGTGATGGGAATTGCCGACGCATGACGTTATCTGCAGAACAACTCGAATGGATTGTGAGCGAGGTAGTCCGCCGGCTCCGCGGAGAGTTGGCGGCGGCGCCGAGCCAAGATGCGTCGCTCACCGTCAGTGAACGCCTGGTGACGCTCGCGACCTTGCGCGGTCGAATCGACGGAATACGCAGCGTGCGTGTAGCGAAAGCCGCCGTAGTCACGCCGGCCGTGCATGATGAGCTTAGAAAACATGGAATTGAACTGTTGCGAGGCTAACCAATGCGAATTGCTCGGATTGAAGGAAGCGTGACACTGAGTCGCGGCCACGAAAGCTTTGCCGGTTGCCGGCTGCGGCTCGCCACGCCCCTGTCGCTTGACGAACTTCAACAAGCCAAAGAGCCGACTGGCGAAACGCAGGTCGTGTGGGACGAGCTTGGCGCCGGCATTGGTTCGCTGATCGCATTTAGTGAAGGCGCCGAAGCGGCGCAGCCGTTTCGCCCCAATCTCAAACCGGTCGACGCCTACTGTGCCGCGATCCTTGATGACATTCATTTAACGTAGCGCTTATTTCCGGCCCATTTAACCCCCGGCCATTGGCCGGGGGCTAAGTGGGCGAAACTGTAATCGACATCCACCATCGACCTCTCATGCAAAACATTCATCGCCTGAAACAAGACATCTGCGAGATCGGCGACCGCATTTACAAGCGGGGGTTCGCCGCCGCGAATGATGGCAACATTACGATTCGCATTAGCGAAAACGAAGTGCTCTGCACGCCCACGCTCTGCTGCAAAGGCTTTCTTAAACCGGAGGACATTTGCACGATCGACATGACGGGTAAGCAACTTGGTGGCAGCAAGAAACGTTCCAGCGAAGCACTCTTGCACCTTGAGATCATGAAGGCCCGGCCAGACGTAAAGAGCATTGTCCATTGCCATCCGCCCCACGCGACAGCATTTGCCGTGGCCCGTGAACCGATTCCGCAATGCGTACTGCCGGAGGTTGAGGTCTTTCTGGGCGACGTACCGATCACCAAGTATGAAACACCCGGCGGAAAGACGTTTGCGGAAACGATCTTACCGTTCGTACAGAAGACGAACGTGATCATCCTTGCGAATCACGGTACCGTGAGCTACGGGGAGACGGTTGAGCGGGCGTATTGGTGGACGGAAATCCTCGATTCCTATTGCCGGATTCTGTTGCTGGCAAAGCAACTCGGCAACGTCCATTATCTTGGTCACGATAAGACCCGCGAGCTGCTCGACCTGAAGCAGCAATGGGGCTGGTCCGACCCGCGGCTAACCAAGGAATATGAAAACTGCGACATCTGCGCAAACGACATTTTCCGCGGTTCGTGGGAGGATGCCGGAGTCGAGCGCCGCGCATTCGATGCCCCCCCGCCGTTACGGCAAGTACAAGCTTCCAACGGAGCATCGCCAACCGGCCCTGCCTCCGTGGATCAAGACCAACTCGTCGCCACAATCACCGAACGCGTGATGGCGGCTCTTGCCGCGAAGTAATTTACTCTGACCTCCGAACTCTGACCTCTCTTATGAAAACAAGCATTATCGGCGGTGGCGGTTTAGTCGGCTCGTGTGCCGGCTTCGCTTTGCAGTGTGGCGGCATCGTGCGCGACATCGCGCTACTGGATGTCAATGCCGAACTAGCGGCCGGACAGGCGCTCGATCTGCTGCACGGCGGCCCGAGCGTTGCCGACCAGGTTATCGGCTCCGGCGGCTACGAACACATTCCCACGAGCGACGTGATCTGCATCACCGCCGGCTTGCGTCGTAAGCCGGATGAAAGCCGACTCGACCTCATCAATCGGAACGTCGATCTGTTTAGCACGATTCTCGACAGCGTGAAACAGGCCGGAGTGAAGAAGGACGCCGTCGTGCTGGTGGTTTCCAATCCGGTCGATGTGCTTACCTACCTCGCTGCGCGACGACTTGATCTGCCCCCCACGCAGGTCATTGGTTTGGGAACGCAGCTCGACACGATTCGCTTTCGGAGCCTGATCGCTCAGGAACTCAAGTCGCCACCGACGCAGGTCAGTGCGCTCATCCTTGGCGAGCACGGCGACAGCATGGTTCCGATTTGGTCGAGCGCCACGATAGCCGGCCTGCCGTTGGAAAAATTCCCAGCCTGGTCGACCAATCTCGCGAATCAAGTATTCACGCGAACCAAGGGTAGCGGCGCGGAAGTGATTCGCGGCAAGGGCGGCGCGGGCTTCGCGGTCGGCATCGCCATCCGGGACGTGATCGAGGCGATCGCACTCGACAGCCGGCGGATTCTTCCCGTCTCTAGCGTTCAGAACGGTTGCTACGGCATCCGCGACGTGGCTCTTTCGGTGCCGACCGTCGTCGGCCGCGGCGGCGCCCTCCAGCGACTCGAAGTTGAACTGTGGCCCAAGGAAGTGCAAGGCATCCGCAATAGCGGTCTTGTGTTGCGGCAAACGATTGATGCGGTAGTGAAGCGGGTGGGATGAGATGCTTGACCCCTGCTGGCGCGCAGGGACAATGGATTTAGCAAGCTGCGTTTAACTCATCCAACCATATCGGAGCAAGACTCTTATGTCCGTCGTCGAACAACAGCTCGACCTCAAGCAGCTAATGAAGGAAGCAGTTAAAGAGGCGCTGGTTGAGAATAGCGAACTGATTAAGGAAATCCTCGCAGAGGTGCTCGAAGACATCGCCCTGCTCCAACGAATGGATGAAGGACTTCAGACGGAGCCGATTAGCGAAGCCGAAGTGATGGAATTGTTGAAGGAGAACTCTTGAAAGTCACCTTTCGCACGAACTTTGCCCGTGACGTGAAGCGGATTCGAAAGCAGGGAATTAAAACGCGCGTGCAGCAAGCGATCGACGACGTTAAGCAGGCCGTGCGTTGGACCGATATTCCGCATATCAAGAAATTGGCCGACTCACCCGATGCATATCGCATTCGCGTCGGCAACTATCGAATTGGTGTACGAATCGTGGGAGACACGGTGGACTTCGTGCGAGTGCTGGCGAGAAGCGACATTTATCGCAGGTTTCCGTAGCCGCGCCGTTAAAGGAAGTGCTACCGCTACCGTCGGGCGGACTTTCTCTAGACGCGCGCGCCACCTTCGCTTACGATGCCATTCGCTCCGGTGATTCGCAGGCATGAGACGAGGGGCTAGGCATGGACGCTGCGGAAATCGACGACAAGCGAGCGCGTTACGCGGCGGCCCTGCTATCCGTCTTGAACATCAGCCTCGGGGTGTATGTCGTCCTGTTCGTGTTTCGAATCGTGTACGCGCGGCTCACATTTCCGGGCATTCTACAGCATCAGGAAAGCACGACGATCTACCTAGTGTACCGCATGGCGGAAAGTCTGGGCAATCTTTACCAGATGCCTGCGCTCGAGTCCGAGAGCGTGATTTACAATCCCGCCTATTACTTCTATCTCTGGGCTCTGCACCCCTTGATCGGATTCCAGGCAGCGCCGATTCGCATCGCCTCGGTGGTTCCGCCGCTATTGCTGTGCGCTGTAGCTATTGAGTTTATCGGTCGAAAGTACATGCAGGTCCGCCGGCTGGGGTGGACGTGGGCATTTGTCGTCCTCGCGATCTATCCCTTGTTCACCTGGATCGACCTGGCGCGGCTGGAGGCGATGTTGTTGCTATCGATCGTGCTTCTCTGGCTCACGCTCTGTCTCGATGACAGGTGGCGACCAAAGTACGTTCTGGTCGGTTTAGTCGTTGTATTCTCCTACACGGTCAAGCAGCCGGGCGCGCTATTTGTAGCGGCGCCGTTGGCGCTTGCTATCGTAAATCGCCGCTATCTCATTTCTGTCGGGATTGCTGCCGTCGGAATCGCGGCTTCTACCGCGGCTATGATTGCCTGGTTCGACGATCCCTACATCTACTGGGTCTTCACCCAACCGGCCTCGCACCCTTTCCGCTTTATAGATGCCTCCATTTACTTGCGCGAATTGGTGGGAATCACCCCCATCATTCTGTTCGGCCCGCTACTCTGGTTAACGCGGGGATTTGAATTAAAATCAGCACAAGGGAAGTTCTTTGTCGTTGCGGTGATAACTTACCTGGTCTCCACCTTGGGCGCCGGAAAACTAGGCGGCTGGTACACGCAATATATCATCCTGTTGCTACTCGCCGTGATTCCCGCCGCGGACCTCATCCGTCGTGGACTGCATACGCACGATTGGGCGAGTATGCGATTCTGCGCGGTGATCTTTGTAATTATCGGCTATTCGATCATCACGATTGAGGCCTGTGGAGATCGGCGTCGCGTAAGGCCACGTGTTATCGACCGCGAGCAACACGCCGCGCTTATGGAGGTTGTGCGGAGTGCGCCCGGTGAGACTTGGGTTACTACTTGGCCCCATATCGATCTTTGGGCGGGCCATCCGGTGAAAGCGTCGCTCTTCTTCCTAGACAAGTATCAGCCAGCCACGAACGAGACGGAGCAAGCAATTCGCAGTCGGCGATTCGCATTAATACTAATGTCCCCCGAAGCGCCCAACAAATTCGACGCTCTGATTCAAGCGAATTACCTGCATTGCGGTTCGTTGCCGATGCGGGATTTCGGCGCTAGGATGTTCTGGCCCACGGAGGTTTGGGCGCGATCGCCCGAGGAACGCGATCTGGTGATTCAGAAACTGACGCGAATTGATGGCGCGAAATTGAATTGATTCGGCTGCGGCTCGCGCGCGTGCTAGCAGTCCGCATGGGCCACAAATCGCTCTTGACCCTGCCCGATGCTTCGTCGCATGATGGCATCGGTCGGCCGTTGGCTTCCCGCCGCCGCGGCGATCTTTCGACCGCAATTTTTCTGTGCCGAGAGCGCGGGGGTACATCTCGGCCTACCCAGATACTGCGTGCATACGGAGGTGCATTCCCATGAAGCGCGACGTCGATCTCGCTCGTCAACTATTATTCGATCTTGAAGCCCAAGGAGCGGACTGCTCGCTCGGCGCGCTTCGCACGGGGCTTGCGCATGACGCCGAAGAGCGGGTTCGCTACCACGTTCGGCTGTTAATTGATGCGGGGCTGGTGAAAGAAATTGATCGCACCACTGCCGCCACGCCGTGTGTGCGGCTGACCAACGCCGGACACGAGTTCATCGAACTGGCGCGCAGCGAAGGCCGCTGGCGTAAAGCCACGTGGGTCGTCCAGCAGCATACCGGTGGCGCTTCGCTCACGGTGCTCCGAGCATTGCTCACGAAGTGGGCCGTCCAGGCCGTCGCCAGTGCCCGCGGTTATCGACCTCGCCGCCGGCGGAGCGATCCCTATCGCGTGAACTATTACCGCGCGGCGGCCCATCAAGCCTACGACGACCCGCGCGCGTTCGCGGCTTACGACGAGTACGACCCCCGCCGGCTCCGCGAACGACCCGACTACCGCGAACAGTTCGATTGGCCGGAACGGTTCGAGCGCGATTTTGCTCACGAGAACGGCAACGTAGGCGAACCAACCGTCGGACTCTCATTGCCGATTCAGATGGTTTAATGCCGAGTACCACAAAGAAGGCCACACGACACGGCGTGGCCCGAGTGGGCTGCGCCGTGTACTTTGTGTAGGAAACCAACGATGTCAGCAGCAGTCAGTCGACGTCCGCGAGTCGGCGGGTTCTGTTTCATCGGAGCGCTGCTGCTTGTTATTGCGCCCGCAACGCGAATTCGTTCTGCCGACGAGGTTAACGAATCTCGGCCGGCGCAGGACGTGGCGGATATCTCCGCCACGAGCACGTGGGGCGAGTCGGTGGACCAGGTCGCGAATGATATTCTGCGATTGCGACAGTCGGTAGGCAGTGCTTGGCGGAGCGATGCAATTCCCGGTTCAACTCAGTCGGCGGAGGAGGCCACAGAACGCGAGGTACGGACCGCGCTGGTGGCCCAAGCCCGGTCCACGGTGGAAGAGTCGCCGTCATCAGGATCCCCGTCCGATTTCGGCACGCAAGTCGCTTTACGGGACGCGGCCCATCAACTCGACATCACCGCCCACGCCCTCGAGTGCCAGGGTCTCTATCCGCAGGCGGACGAGGTCCGCGCGGTGGCACAGCGACTTCGGCAACAGGCCCGCCCGGAGCCGGTGCCCCTGCTTCGCTATAATGGCAAGCAATTAACTCCCGTTCCCGGGAGACCGGCTGATTGACTTCCGCTCGACTGGTCGTTAGTCTAATAGTAGTCAGGGTTTAGCGTCGATTCGGCTCTTCTATAGCTGCCGTCGTGAGCGAGCGTCGGAAGCATTCGACGCGCGACTTGCGAACCATTCGTGGCAGGCTCGTAAATGCGTCGCCGCTCGGCGGCTCCCAAAGAAGGCGAAGCTACGCTAAGTTGCCTGACGCAGCAGGATCGCAGTATTTTAGTGCGGAACGTTTGAGGCATCCCGTAGCTCATCGGCGGATTGTTATCTCATGGCAGACTTTGGCGAATTTCTCCTCAAGAAAAAAATCGTCGGCCCCGAGCAGGTGGCCGAGGCGAAGGCGATGGCCCAAAAGAATGGGCATAAGTTCTCCGACGCCTTGATCAAACTCGGTTATGCGTCGTCCGAGCAGATCACCAAAGCGCTTGCGCTGATGGAAAATTATGAGTACATCGACCTTAAAGACGTTCCGATTCCGCCGTCAGTCGTGGAGTTGGTTCCCGAATCGGTCGCTCGTGAAAACGCGGTAATTCCCCTGTCGGAGAATGAGGGAGCGCTGAAAGTGCTGGTCAGCGATCCTTACGATTACGACACGATCGAAAAGCTGCAATTCATTCTCAACCGCAAGATCGACATTGCCCTGGCGACGCGCGAAAGCATCCTGGAAGCCATCAACCGCAACTACGGCCAGATGGGGGATGAAAGCGCCGACTCGATGCTCCAGGAGTTCACCGATACGGCGATCGACTTCACCGAAACCGAAGAGGGTAGCGGCGACGACGACGACAATGTCGACGAAGCAAGTGCCCCGGTCGTCCGGCTGGTGCAACTCATGATCTCCGAAGCGGTCCAGTTGCGGGCGTCGGACATCCACATCGAGCCGTTCGAGAATCGGGTGCGAATTCGCTATCGGATTGACGGGGTGCTGGTGGAGCGGGACAGCCCGCCGCGGCGGATGTTGGGAGCGCTTCTCTCACGGGTAAAGATTCTGGCCCGGATGGACATTGCGGAACGCCGCAGGTGCCAAGACGGTCGGATTAAAATCACTGCGGGCGGAAAGGAGATCGACCTCCGAGTCAGCGTGCTGCCGACTAGTCACGGCCAGTCGTGCGTGATGCGGCTCTTGGATAAAGACAACATCAAGGTCGGCGTCCGGCAACTCGGGTTATCTGAACGGGACTTCAAGGTTTTTAGGGGTATGATCCGTCGGCCGAACGGGATCTTCCTAGTTACCGGTCCCACGGGCTCCGGTAAAACAACGACCCTGTATGCGGCCTTGAACGAGCTGAACCGGCCCGACCGGAAGATCATCACGGCGGAAGACCCCGTGGAGTATTACCTGCCCGGCATTAACCAAGTCGAGGTAAAGCACTCGATCGGCCTCGATTTTGCGTTGATTATCCGGGCCATGTTGCGGCAAGCCCCTAACGTCATTTTGGTCGGAGAGATGCGCGATTATGAAACTGCGTCGATGGGAATTCAGGCTTCTTTGACTGGACACTTGGTATTTAGTACACTGCATACGAACGATGCGCCCGGTGCCGTTACACGTATGGTTGACATGGGAGTGCCATCCTACCTCGTTGCCAGCAGCGTGATGGGCATCCTGGCACAGCGTCTGATAAGGGTCATCTGCTCAAAATGCAAGCAGCCCTATACGCCATCGGACGCGGAACTGGAAACCGCTGGGATCACCCCGGAGCAGGCGGCTTCAGCAACTTTCATGAAAGGCAAAGGCTGTAACCACTGCAGCAAGAGCGGCTATCGGGGTCGTTTGGGAATTTTCGAGCTGATGGCCATGAACTCGCGGATTCGCGAATTGACCTTCCAAGGGGCGTCGACGCAAAACATCCGGAAAGAGGCCATAAAGCTCGGCATGACACCACTTTACGACGACGGGATTCTCAAGGTTCTCAATGGCGTTACCACGCTCGAAGAAGTCTTCCGGGTGTCCAAGCGCGTGGAAAACTGAAATCGACCTAAGCCCTTAGGTGCCAAAAACTTGAGTTCAACGCGAACTATGCGAATAATGGGATTGGCTGCGTGATTGCCAAGCGAGATGTATTGGGCCGGCCAGCCCGACCGTTCGCGGCATTCCGCAGCCCCACCAAGATGCCTGTTTGATCGACTGGGGCCGATTAATAGAGCCGGTGGAAACGGAGCAGAGACTTCCCCGGCGATACTCAGCACACCAAATGCCTACTATTCTGTGGCATTTGCTGTGCTTTCGATTCGTTGCTGCGGGAAGCGCTATTCATGGGCACGATACTCATCGACAAATTGCTCTCGGCTTGCGTCAAGCAGGGCGCTAGCGATCTGCACATTAGCGTCGGCCAGCCGCCGGTGTTGCGGATTAGCGGCCGGATGCAAAAGCTCAAGACCAAGGTTCTCGAGCCTAGCGACACCATGGCGCTCATGAAGAGCATCACGCCCGAGCGATGCCAACAGGAGTTCCAAGAAAAGGGCGGCACCGACTTTGCGTTCGCCTTTGGCGATGCGGCCCGTTTTCGCGTTTCCGTCTTCCGGCAACGCGGTTTGATCTCGATCGTCCTGCGTCAGATTCCTATCGACCTGTGGACGATGGACCAGCTCGGTGTGCCGGAGGTCTTTAAGAAGATGATCATGCGGCCGCGTGGTCTGGTGCTCGTTACCGGCCCGACGGGGTCGGGCAAAAGCACCTCCCTGGCGGGGATGGTCGATTACCTGAACGAAACCGTCGATCATCACATCATTACGATCGAAGACCCCATCGAGTTTCAGCACAATCACAAAAAGTCGACCGTCAATCAGCGTGAAGTTGGCACCGATGTGACATCGTTCTCCGAAGCGATTCGCCGCGCGCTGCGACAAGATCCCGACGTGATTCTGGTCGGCGAGATGCGCGACTTGGAGACGATCGAAGCGGCCATCACGGCCGCCGAAACGGGGCACGTGGTGTTCGCAACGCTCCACACTTCCAGCGCGGCCGGCACCATCAACCGCATCATCGACGTGTTTCCGACCAATCAACAAGACCAAATCCGCACGCAGCTCGCCTCGGCGATCATCGGCATTCTCTGTCAGCAGCTCTTGAAGAAGATCGGCGGCGGCCGCGTCGCCGCATTTGAAACTCTGGTCGTGACGCCCGGCATCGCGAACCTGATTCGCGAGAACAAGGTGTTTCGCATCACTTCGGCGATTCAAACCGGCGCCAAGCACGGCATGAAGCTCTTGGACGACCATATTTTCGAACATTGGAAGGCCGGGTTGGTCACGAAGGAGGACGCGATTGGCAAATGCAACTCGCCCGACGAATTAATGCGGCGATTTGCCTCCGCCGAACGCGGCATCTTCGACGACAAACCCGAAAATCCCGAGGAAGAGCAGTACGGTTAACGTAGGTCAGGCTCCGCCTGACGGATGCGATAACGAAGCGATCAAGAGTTAATTTACGAGACTGACGTACCTCGAAATGTCAGGCACAGCCTGACCTACAACCATGGCAATGCGGCGGATCGGACAAATTCTGGTCGACATGGGCTTCTTGAGCGACGAGCAGCTCGAGTTGTTGGTGGACGAACTGCCCCAACATCCGGGCCAGTTGTTCGGCCGGGTCGCCATGGACATGGGCCTGATCAACGACGAGCAACTCGCCCAGGGTCTGGCCGAGCAGATGTCGCTGCACACGGTCAGCGTGGGCGACCTGACAATCGACAAGCGAATCCTGGAAATGGTCACCGCGCCGATGGCGCAAATGTACCGCATCATTCCCACGGAGTTCGATGGCGACACCTTGACCGTCGCCATGTGCGATCCGCAGAATCTCGGCGTGCAGGACGAGCTGCGAACCTTCTTGGGCTACAACATCCGCGTCGTCGTGACCACCGAAGCGGGTGTCATGAAGTCCCTGGAACGCTACTACGGCGAGAATCAAGAGAGCGTCGAGAGCATCGTTGCGGCACTGGAGAACGACGCGGACTTGGCCCGCGCGGCCGCCGAGGTCAACGGCGATGGCGCGATCGACCTCACGAGCGTCGAGGCCCTGGCCGACAGCGCGCCGGTGCGGAAGCTGCTCAACATGGTGCTGCTGCTGGCCATCAAGGATCACGCCAGCGACTTGCACTTCGAGCCGTTCGAGGACGAATTCCGCATCCGCATCAAGGCCGACGGCGTGCTGTACGAAATGGTTCCGCCGCCGCGGCACCTGGCGTTTGCAATCACCACCCGGATCAAGGTGATGGCCGATCTCGATATTGCCGAGCGGCGGCTGCCGCAGGACGGCCGCATCGAGCTTACCGTGGGTGGCCACCCCATCGACCTGCGCGTGAGCGTGCTCCCCACCATGTTCGGCGAGAGCGTTGTCATGCGAGTGCTCGACCGCTCGGTCGTCTCGCTCGATCTGGCAAAGGTCGGATTGAACGATGCGACGATGAAGCAATTTCGTTCGGTAATTCACAAGCCCAACGGAATTGTGCTGGTGACGGGACCGACCGGCTCGGGCAAGACGACGACCCTCTATTCCGCCCTCAACGAGCTGAACGTGATCGAAGACAAGCTGATTACGACCGAAGACCCGGTCGAGTACGACATGGACGGCATCATCCAAGTGCCGATCGATGCCTCGATCGGCAATACGTTTGCCCATGTCTTACGGTCCATTTTGCGGCAAGACCCCGACAAGATTCTGGTCGGCGAGATTCGCGATTTGGAAACGGCCGAGATTGCCGTGCAGGCCTCGCTCACGGGGCACCTGGTGTTCAGCACGCTCCACACGAACGACGCCCCCAGCACGATCACCCGGCTCAAGGACATGGGCGTCCCCACGTTTCTCGTCACCGCCACGGTCGAGGCGATCCTCGCCCAGCGGCTGGTGCGGAAGGTCTGCAAACAGTGCCGCGAGGAATATCACCCCTCGCGTGAGGTGCTCGCCGACTTGGAACTGACCGAAGCCGACATCCGCGGCAAGAAGTTCTATCGCGGGGCGGGCTGCGAGATTTGCAACAACACCGGCTACAAAGGCCGCGTCGGACTGTTTGAACTGATGATGATGACCAACGACATGCGCGACCTCATTATGAGCAACGCGCAGACCGAAGAGTTGCGCAACTTAGCTGTGAAGCAAGGCATGGTCACGCTCCGCCAATCGGGCATGGCCTCCTGCTTCGAAGGCACCACGACCTGTGAAGAAGTAATCCGAGAAACCATTTTGGAGGCGTAGGAATTGCGGATTTGGGATTGCGGATTGCGGATTGAAAACGTTTGATTCAATCCGCAATCCGAAATCCGCAATCCGAAATCAATCGCCACTGCCATGCCTACCTTTCAATTCGAAGCGATGGACGCGACCGGCGCCGAGATCAAGGACGTGATCGAGTCGGCGACCGAAGAAGAAGCTCAAGCCACGATTCGGCAGATGGGCTACTTCGTCACCCGGATTACGGTCAAGAAGAGCCGCAAGAAGTCCGAGGCGACCGGGCAGGCGAAGAAGAAGCGGGGCTTTGTCTTCGGCGGCGTTCGGTCCCGCGACCTCACGGCCTTCACGCGGCAGCTTTCCATCCTGCAAGACGCCGGCCTGCCGATTCTGCGCAGCCTGCGGATTCTTGCCAACCAGTCCAAACCTGGTCGGCTCAAGTACTCACTCGAAGACACCTGCGAGGAAATCGAAGCCGGCTCGACGCTCTCCGAAGCAATGGCCAAGTCGCCCAAGTGCTTCAACCGCCTCTACGTGAACATGATTAAGGCGGGCGAGGCGGGCGGGGCGCTCGAAGTGATTCTCCAACGCCTGGCCGACTTTCAGGAACGCGCCGAATCGCTCAAACGCAAAGTCAAAGGAGCCATGATCTACCCGGTCGTGGTCGTCACGGTCGCGGTTGCGATCTTAACGTTCATTATGATCAAGATCGTGCCCGAGTTCCGCAAGATATTCACGGAGTTCGACCTCGACCTACCGATCATGACCGAGTACCTCGTTGCCGTTTCCGAGTGGACGGTCAATTACTGGTACCTGATTCCGGGCGTTCCGGTCAGCATTTGGCTGTTCATTAAGTTGCTGCGCAAGTTCCGGCATGGCCGCATCGGGTGGGACCAGTTCGTAATCAAGATGCCGATTTTCGGCCCGCTGATTGAAAAGAACGTCCTCGCGCGGACCACCCGAACCCTGGGCACCCTGGTGGCGAGCGGCGTGCCGATTTTGGAAGCCCTCAACATCACCCGCGACACGTCCGGCAACGCCACGTTCGAGCGGATGTACCAAAAAGTGAGCGAAGCGATTCGCGAGGGCGAGTCGATCGCCAAGCCGATGAAGGAAAACTCCGTGCCGGGCTTTCACCCGATGGCCGCGTTCTTCTTCTTCTTTTGGCCGCCGATCATTGGGTTGCTGATTTACCTGCTCAAATACAAACAACGCATCGTCGACGATATCGTCGTCAACATGGTCGACGTCGGCGAAGAGACGGGCGAGCTAGACACGATGCTCTACAAAGTCGCCGACGTGTACGACGAAGAAGTAGCGGTGCTCACCGACGGCCTCACGAAGCTCATGGAGCCGCTGCTGATTATCTTCCTCGGCGGTGCGGTCGGTTTCATTGTCATTTCATTGTTCTTACCACTGGTGAAGTTGATTGAAGGGCTGTCGAAATAGTAGGCAGAGGGCAGTAGGCAGAGGGCAGTAGGCAGTTAAGACAGATGTTAGCCGCGACGCCGAGCCGCCGTATTTAATTGAAAACAGTGCGAGGCGCAGCGGAGCGCGTAAGCGACGCATAACCGGTCGGGCCAGGACCGGGGGCAAACGGAACAACTGGAATTATTAGTCGGAGTGTGGT
>JBBDYG010000013.1:0-32421 GCA_040901765.1 Pirellulales bacterium | reverse complement strand
CGTGACGACTCGTCCACATGCGGAGCGTGTGGACTACTCTCCCTGGCTCTCTTGCGAAAATGGTACGCCCGTCCTCCCAGAAGTGGAGCGGGCCTGTCAGATTCATACAAGGAATTTTTTCATGCTACGCAATTCGCTCCGGCCGCTGACGCAACCGGCTCGCCACGAGTTCCCCACTCGCTCCTCGCTCCTCGCCCCTCGCTCCTCCGCGTTCACGCTGGTGGAACTACTGGTCGTGATCACCATCATCGCGATCCTGGCGAGCCTGCTGGTCGTGGCCGCCACCGCCGCCATGAACCGCGCGCGCTTCGCACGCATTAAGCTTGAAGTCGACAGCATTCACCAGGGTATGGAGCAATACAAGAACGATGTATCGGGTGGAGATTATCCGCCGAATGCGATCACCGGCACGGAGATGGCCAGTTTGAGTTCGCCAGCAAGCGCAACACCAGTCGCAGTCACAAATGATCTTATTCGGCACTTTAAGAAGGTTGCGCCCCGGCACCGTGAACCAGTCGGTTTAATAAAGCGACTTGCGGGAGTTCAGCCGCATCCTACTAATGATCCCGATGTGATTGGAAATCCCCCCATGCTCGCGGGGGGAATGACACCTTCCGAAGCCTTGGTTTTCTGGCTCTATGGTTTCAGCAGCGATCCTAAAGCTCCGATCACTGGCAGCGGCGGCCCCGCCTTTTTCAATTCGCAGTCTCCCTCTAATCCGGATCCCAACGGCGGTATCGAAGGCCGTACACCTGTGTTTCCATTCGAGGTTACTCGGCTCGGTCCGCGCGACGACGATGGAAACTTCAATGGGCGCTCGATGCAATTTCAATTAACAAGCAACGGTCCCACCTACCGCATTAACTTCTGGCAATACTATCCGCCGGGTTCGACCGAACCATTGGTCTATTTCGACACGTCACGTCCGTTAATGGATGTCGAGCCGTTAGCCGGGCCTCACTTTCACGCACTAAAGCAAGCTTCAAGTGGTACTACAGCAGGTTCAAGTGAAATTAGGTATGCGAACGAAGGCAAGTTTCAGATTCTTCACTGTGGACTCGATGACGCTTGGGGTTCGGAGGACGTAATCGACCAAATGTCAATCATTGACAAAACCCCCGGACAGTTGCGTACGCAAATGCTGCTCTTCCCGAACGGTCCGTTCACGCTCGATCTGGCCGACACGGTCACCAACTTCACCGACAGCACCCTTGAGGACGCGCAGCCATGATGAGGAGCGAGGAGCGAGGCGTCAGGGGTCAGGGAACCGCCGCTCGCGGCTTAGCGGGCCGCTCGCGCTCGGGTGCCACTGCTGGCTCGTCCAGCAGTGCGAAGCGGGTACCCGGCGCCCACTGCTGGACAAGCCAGCAGTGCCACCCAGCGCAGGCCTCGGGGTCTTCCCAGCCCCCAGCCCCCAGCCCCCAGCCCCGCCGCCGCGGCGTCACCCTCGTCGAGCTGCTGATCACCATCGCCATCATCGCGATCCTGGCCACCGCGATCCTCGGCGTGGCGGCCGTCGCCACCACCACCGCCCGCGAAGCCCGCACCCGCAATACCATTACCCGGCTCCACACACTGCTCACCGAGCATTACGACACGTACAAGATGCGGCGCGTGAAGCTGAATCCCGCCCTTGAAACAATCATCACTGCACACGTCAATATGCGCCGGCCAGAAGAACGATCCCGCGTCCGCGGCGAAATGCTCGCCACCGCGCGGCTCTACGCCCTCCGCGAGCTGATGCTGATGGAAATGCCCGATCGCTGGAGCGACATTGTATTCGACAACGTGCAAAACGTCAGCGCCGGTGCCCCGTGGCGGACACCATTGTATTGTGCCGAGCGGACCGGCCTCTCATCCCTTTACCGTCGGCATTACGATCGCCTCTTGGCGACGGCCACGCCGACCGAGATCGCCCAGAATCAGTCTGCGGAGTGCCTCTACCTGACGATCATGCACGCCTGCGGCGACGGCGAATCCCGCGCGCAGTTCGCCGAGACGGACATCGGCGATACCGACGGCGACGGAGCGCCCGAGTTCGTCGATTCGTGGGGCAAGCCGATCCAGTTCTTGCGCTGGGCGCCGGGATTCGATTCCGACGCGCAACTCAGCCCGCAACGCTTGGCACAGATTAAGGCGGATGCAGCGGCGAAAGATCCAATGGACTCGGACGGTAGTAAGGCCGTAGCAAAAGCATTAGCGAGCGATCACGACCCGTTCGACATGTTCCGCCGCGAAGCCGATGCGTTCCGCCTCGTGCCGCTGATTTACTCGGCAGGCAGCGACGAACTGTACGGCATTGAGACGAGAGATGCGGAGCAGGTTTGGTACACGGGGAACATGACCGCACCTACCGCGGTGGCGCCGCCGCTCTACTTCGCACCGCGGCTGTCACCCTACATACCGCCGACGATGACGCCCACGAACTTCACCGGCACACCAATTGACAGCGCGAGGTTTCCTAATACCGCCGACGCCACGGACAACATCCACAACCACCTGATCGGCACGAGATAACCGCGATGCGACAGAGAGCAGGCAGTACAGATTGCGGAATGCGGATTTCGGATTGCGGATTGAAGCAATTTCGGATTTCGGATTGCGGATTTCGGATTGGGGTGACTTCTTCCAATCTGCAATCCGCAATCCGCAATCCGCAATCTCGCCGCGGCATAACCCTCATCGAACTCCTGATCGTGATCGTGATCATGGTCACGCTCGTCGCGGCCGCGATTCCGCTCATGGCGCCGGCCTCGGACGCCCGCCGCATCCGCGAGGCGGCCCGGGCGCTGAACACCTACATCACCTCGGCCCAGTCGCGGGCGATCAACACCGGCCGGCCTCACGGCATCGTCCTCAAAAAGCTATCGAGCGACACGAATAGCCCCGCCGACAACGGCGTGTGCCTCGAAGTTTTTCAATGCGAACAGCCCGCGCCGTTCGCGGGCTTCGATGAACGAGCCTGCGTGCGGTTCTCGCTCGATCGCCGCCAGCAGAACGGGGGAATGCGCGTGCAGTTTTTGACCCGTGTCTCACCCGATCAGGTGACGGACGACTATTTGCCGCCCGGCCTCGACAACGACGCTGTCCCGCCGGGCGTGTTTCGCACCGGCGACGTGATTGAAGCCGGTGGAAAGCGATACCAGTTTACTGACACCAATCGCGGCGCGGACGGATTCTACTTCCATCGAAGCGGTAATCCCGACGGCCAGCTTCTCATCCGACCACTCGATCCGAGCGGCTACTTTCTGAATTTTTCATTCAAGGAGTTGGACCCCGAACTGTACGACCGGGAGTATCTTCATTGGACCGCCCCCCTGCCCTACAAAATTCTCCGCCAGCCGATGATGACCTCGACGGAGCCGTACCAACTTCCCGAAGGGACGGCGATCGACCTGCGGGCGTCGGGCGATCAGGAGGTGTCTTTCCATGCTCCCGATGGCGATCCAAGCCAGAATCAAAGGAATGACAACGGCGACGCGGTGATCGTCATGTTCACACCAGAAGGCTCGGTGGAGCGAGTGCGCGTGAATCTCCTTCCGAGCCAGATCGGCGGCACCTCCTTCATCGATTCGCCGACCACTTACAACCTGTTCTTGCTGATCGGCCTGCGGGAGAACGTGCCGGTGGAGCCGTCTGATTTCTCGCAAACGTTTTCAACTCAGGAAGATCTTGAAGAGAAGAAGGCCGAATACAATTGGCTGAACCTCGACAGCCGCTGGGTCATGATCGGCCCGCAGAGCGGCAACGTGGTGACGGTCGAGAACGCGTTTGTGGAACCGCGGGACAACCGGATTCTGGCACTCAGCAATGGATTCGACCGACGCAATGAAGAAATCCGCCGGGCACGCGAGTTCGCACGCGAGATGACGCGAACTGGAGGCAGATAAGATGAAGAGGGACTTGGGACTGGGGACTGGGGACTGGGGATTAAAAGCCACCGTCGCTTGCGGCTTAGCGGTCGGTGCGCGCGTGTTACCCCTTCACGCTAAGCCGCAAGCGGCCATTTTCCAGCCCCCAGCCCCCAGCCCCCAGCCCCTTTCGGGTGCGTCTTCCCAGCCCCCAGCCCCCAGCCCCCAGCCCCGCCGCCGCGGCATCTCTCTCACCGAGGTTCTCATTTCGATGGGCCTGCTCGCGATTGGCCTGTTGGGCGTGGCGGCCATGTTCCCGGTCGGCAGTTATTACCTGCTCAAAGGCGAAATCTCCGACCGCGGCTCCGCCGCCGCCCAAGCCGCGTTCAGCGATTTGGTCAATCGCGGGATGCTACAGCCCGAGGCGTGGATGATGGGAAACTCTACGAGTTTTTGGAACGAATCGCTGCCGAAGCGCTATTGGAATGCCACTGCCATGCAGCGGGCCACCTTTCCTCACTCGACGTGGGGATCGGTTTATGTGCTCGATCCTTTAGGTGTCATGTCGGCACCCACAACCGCTGGCTATACCCCGCCCGTGGTTTCGCAGTTTCCGATCGTTAACGTTTTCAATTTCACATGCACAGGCGCAAACTCCCCGTCGTGGCAGCCTTGGAACTACGCCACAAAGCGATACCCCATTCGACGCGTAACCTTGAATCCAATGCTTCCGTTAGCCACTCCCGCAGAACGTCAACGCGCGGGATTAATTGCCGAACAACTTTTTTACAGTCAGGACGATCTCGCGATTGAACTCCCCGAACAGAACGATCGACCAGGCCAAGTTCGTTGGGACGCCACGGGCACGACAAGGGCTTACGATGGGCACTATTCCTGGATCGCGACGGTCTCTCCGACCACCTATGCTGCCACTGTGGGATTGTGGGCCGGCAGTCCTGGGGCTTCGCTCTACGATGTCTCCGTTGCCGTCTTTCATCGCCGACCAGTGAGCGAACCCGCTGCCGAGCGGCAGGTTCTGGCCGCAGTTATCAGCTCAGGCACTTCAGGCGGACAGCTTCTGCTGACACGCTTCCCACCTCCCCAGGGATCCGGTGGCACTACCAAAGATACATCGGCGACAACTCCGTTCGAGCACCTCAAGCTCGGCCAGTACGTCACGCTCTACGGTCCGCACCCGCAAGGAAACAACGCTCAGCCGTTTCTGTTCTTCCAGTGGTATCGAGTCGTATCCATCGAAGGGGAAGGACAAAACCTGAACGAAGAAGGTGTGCCTCAGACCAATCCGCAGCCGCTTGATCGCCGTATCGTCACTCTGCGCGGTCCCGATTGGCCGTGGCTGCCCGCCGCCAACGTCACAACTGGCACGCTCCTTTCCAACGACCTGCGCGTCGGCATTTACAACGGCGCAGTCGCCGTCCACACCAAAACCATGCGGCTGTCGGGCGGCGCGAACTCCGGCTCCGCCTGGGCAACAGCGCCCACCATTCCGCCAACGATACCGCGAAAATACGGCTGGTAATTGATTCACTTGCCCCTGACCACTAACCACCCAATCACGGAATGTCAGATGTGAGATGTGAAAAGGCAGAAGTTCAGAGGAATGTTAGATGTGTAATGTTAGAAGGCAGATGTTAAGGAATGTTAGATGTCAGATGTGAAAAGTCAGAAGTTCAGAAAGAAGTCTTCTCAGCCTCTTCACTTCTGCCTTCTAACATCTTACATCACACATTTCCCGAGCGGGCCAGAACCACGCTCGAAGGAAACCTTGTCATGATTGACCGGAACCGAAAAAAACAATTGCGGATTGCCCGCCCCGGCAGGTTAACTCCGTGCGGATTGCGGATTGAAAAACCCTTACCCAATCCGAAATCCAAAATCCGAAATCCGAAATCGGCGCGCCGCGGCGTGCTGCTGCTGGTCGTGCTGAGCATGTTGGTGCTGTTCATGCTCGTCGGCACGGCGTTTTTAATGACCAGCAGCCAGTACCGCCAGAATGCCAAAAACGCGGGCCGGCTGAACCAGTTCGAGAACCAACCCGCCGATCTCCTGGAGCGCGCGCTGAAGCAAGTCCTGCGCGACACGCAGAACGCCAGTTCCGTGGTGCGGTACCATAGCTTGCTGCGCGATATGTACGGGGCCGACGGGTTTGTCATGCCGCCGACCAGCAATGGTCTGCCATCGCAGGTGGTCGCCGAGTTTTCCGGCGCCGATGCATCGAATTTGCCAGCGTCGGGATTGGGCGTAACGCGCGGCCAGCTTATTGATCTGTTTGTCAGTGGCGGCGCGGTCAGCACGCTCAAGCTGGAGCCTAACGCGCTCGGCGTGACGGAGAACCACGTTTTGCCGCAGACCAATGACTATTACAACGGCGCACTGCTGACGTTCATGAGCGGCACAGCGGCGGGACAGTCGGTGCGAGTATTGGACTACGCGTTTACACAAAGCGATCCGACCGATCCGACCACCGCACTGTGGCGATTTTGCATCATGGCTTGCGCTCGTGCAGACGGCTCGCCACTCGAGCTTGCGCCGATAGTAAGTACTGTTCCCAACGACCTGACCGGCGTGAGCTTCATGGTCAACGGTCGCCCATTCAACGGCACCGGCGTGGGCTACAACCCGCTGGCCGCGGTTGGCAGCCACCGGTTGAGCGCTTACGAAGTGGTGCAGCTTGCAAATAACCAGTGGATCGGTACCGAATTCGCGCTGTCGCCAAATGCCGTATATGCCTTCCCAGCCAACGCGACTTATCTCGACCCGACGATTGCAATTTCTACTGACCCAATGGTCGTGGAACCGAACAACGCTTTTAAGGCGCTCAACTCCGCTGCCGCTGTCTCTTATCCGAATTTTTCCGGCGTGGGCGACACCGACGAATCTTACGACGCCGCCGATTTTCAGAATATGTACCTGGCCCTGCTATCGGTCACGCCGCGGGCGCGGGGGCACATCGTCGACTCGACCGGAATGCCCTTCGAGATCGACGATCCAGCGGCGCAGCAGCTTCTTGCTGACTTCACCATGTACCGCCCGGTGATCGACGACGTGCCGCTGCCATCGTTTCATCGGCCCGATCTGGCGTACTTCTGGTTCCAACGGCTGTTTAACGCGCCGTGGCTCACCGGCGCGATTTCCGACCCGGAGGATCGCACCGCCGCGATTTTGAATCCGTATCAAGCGAACGGCAATCCAAGCCCCGGATTGAACCCGCAGCAAGCGGCGCAAATCACGGCCATTAAGCGCAAGTTTATTCTTCGGCCGCTGTCGGAGGATCATCCCAGCTTCGATGGCAGCAATCCGGCTTCGCGCCCGCAAATTGCGAGGCGTGGATCGGGAACAATAGGCTCGCCCCCTTGGCACGTCATCGGCCCGTGGGACGTTGATAACGACAACGACGGCATCAACGACAGCATCTGGGTTGACTTGGGCGACCCCGTGCAAGAGACCGCCGACGGCCGGCTCGTGAAGCCGCTGTATGCGTTCCTGATCATCGACCAAGACGGCAAGCTGAACCTCAACGCCCACGGCACGAGCGAGCATTTGGTGAATGCGCCGCTCGATAATGTTTTCGCCGCCACGAACGGCTCGGCTGGCAACTTAGCCGGCGGGGCAAACAATCCGAACGTGTCATCGAACAATCTTGCCCAGGGCACCGGTTGGGGCACCGCGGAAATCAGCCTGCGGCCGATATTCCCGCATCCAGTTGATAACACTGGAGCGCCGTTGGTGATTGCGAATCCGAACCTCTTGCCGGTGTTCGACGACTACGCGCGGCTGCTATATGGCCGACCCGCACAACCAGCGGGGCCGAACATGCCCGCCATCAGCCGCGTCACGTTCGGCCGACACGGCGGTTACGAGTTGATGCAGCCCAATGCCGCCATGGGACTCGTCGGCGGCGTCGGCGATGTTCAGCCCGGTAAATCGTTCAAACCACCTTTAGATCCCACCGATAATTTGGAGTTAGCTCAAAGGTTGCAAACCCGCGACCCGCACACCAATTTCGACTTCGTCGGTTACCCGGTCTTCGATGCCACTTGGGTGAATCGCGTGTTCGTTGACAATTGGCCCGGTTTTGGCGGTGCCGCGCAGAGCAATCTCAGGCAAGCGCTGATCGCCAGCGGTGCATGGAACGCTGCTCTGCAAAAAGCCACGCCGAGTTCCTTCGGCACCGCCCCTGACCTGCGCGGCCGCACGTCGCTGGGCATCGATTACATCGGTCAGCCGGTCTACGAATCGACCTGGGAACGTTCGCTTTCGTCCTGGGGGAAGGGTATTCTGCCATTGTGGCCGCTGGTCGATGACTCGCCTTACGAGCTTGACCTATCGGAAGCATTCCGGAACGACACCGTGGCCGACTCGGTCGCGATGCAGGCGAGCAATAGCGCCGGCACGCCGCAGAACGACGACGCCCCGTTTGCCGTCGCCGAGCTAGAGCGCATCGTGCGGGCGTTCGACGCCGACGCCGGCGCGCTGCCCGATCGGCTGTGGAACCTGGTCGATGCCTTCGACCCCGTGAAGCTGGCCGCCACGCCGCGGTACCTGGTGAACTTCCCATCCGACCCGATGGTGCGCCATTTCCAAGCAAATGCAGAGGCCTCGATCAACCGCCGACTCGTAACGACCGAAAGTTGGGACATGCCCGCCCCGGCCGCCGGTTTGCCTAATTACGTTTCCGATCTTGGCATCGACGGTGAACCAGGCAGAGCCGGCGTCAATGACGACAACGACCCTGCCGGTTTGGTCGACGACGCCGCCGAGATTGGGTTCCCCGGCTCGGACGATTTGGCGGCGATTACCGGACGTTCTCGCGCCGCCGCCACGATAGTGGACACGTTGCACTATAAAATTTGGAACGATTCCCGGCGGCGATTGACGGTGCTAAACAACTGGAGCGAACCACTTACGGTCGCGCAGTTGACTCAGGTTCATCAAGTCGCGCAATTTTTAATGCAGGGTGAATTGTTTGTCGACGTCAACGGCAACGGGCGATTCGACGCCGGAGAGACGTTCACTGACGCCAATGGAAATAACCGCTACGACGACGCGCTGCCAGCGCAACTCTTGCCGCCGGACATCCTGGCCGGCCTGAAAATGGACCTCAACCGCCCATTCGGCGATGGCCGCGACAACAACGGCAACGGCGTGGTCGATGAACCGCTGGAAGCGGGCGAACCGTTTGTGGATCTGATCGCCAACACTCTTAATGGTCGGTGGGATGCGGGCGAACCGTTCGTTGATTTGAATGGCAACGGGCGATACGATGGGCCTCAAGATTTTCTGTGGCATAATGATGTCAACGCCAACGGGATTGTCGAGGCGGGTGAATTTGCCGCCGCAGTCGATTACTTGCGCAACGCGCCGCGGGTTCTAATCGACGCCAACGCGGATGGCGACTTTGTCGATCCGCAGGATGGTGTTGTCGTTCCCGCCAGCGACTACGCCCGCCAGCTTTATGCCCGGCATTTGTACGTCTTGGCGCGACTTACGATGGACGAAAACTATGTCGCACCCTACGACGAAGATAATCCGCAACTGCGGGCTTGGCTGGACGAAATCAAGAAGGATCTCGAAACTGATCCGGCGGTCACCGCTGAGGCGACGCTGAACGGTGTATCGCCAAAGGTAATAGCCGATCTGGTCGCACGCAAGAAACTCACATACCGTGACGTCGCCCAATGGGCCGCCAACTCCGCCGAGATGCGCGACCCAGACGTAATCATGACACCGTTCGAGTACGACGAGAATCCGTGGGACGGTTGGAATGTGGTCCACTACAATTCGTCGAATCCGCCGATTGTTCTGCCGATTGATGGAGACTCGGCCACGGATGAGTGCTATGGGCACTACACCGACTGGGCCAGTACCGGCCCCGGTCGCGCCTATGTGAAGCTGGCCGATGCCGATCTGCCCACAGTGAGCGAGCAAACCCGCGGGTTAGTGTGGGGTGTAGAACGCCCCGAGTTACTCATTACGGAGACACTTGCCTTGCATGATCGGCGGACGGAGGATTTGCAGTCGGCGAGTGCGATTGGGCACAACGAGCTCGGTAAGCAGCCCACGAAGGATCTGTGGAAGGACGACGATCTCGACCAACGACTTCGACCCGAAGGTTCGCTCTTTGTCGAGGTCTACAATCCATGGTCGGGCGACGGACAGAAACCCGCGGAGTTGTACAGTCTTCACAGCCGTGACGCCATGGGTAATCCGGTTCTGCCTGCCATACCGTCCTTCGGCGTAGAGCTTGGCCGCGTAAGCGACTTTACCGACAATGGCCAAATCGATGGCCGTCGTTCGCCCGTATGGCGGCTGATTGTGGTGGAAGAGCACCCCGAATATCGCAACGAAGACACGTTGGACGATGAGCGAGGCGACGCCGAAGCCGATCCACAGATCCCCGTTGCCTCCAATACCAATGGATTTCGATATACGGACCCCGACTTTGCTTGGGGTAAATGGAGTTTCAAATATTACGATTATTCCAAGATGCCGGTCGGCGGATTACGCGATACGGTTCACAACGGGAAGTATGTATTCCAGCCTCCAAAGACTGCCGACTGGCAGTATACTCGGCATCGCTTCACGCTTCCGTATCCGTACGTTGAACGCGAGTTTTACCTCACCTCAAATTATTCCCGTCCACTCAGCAAGGCCGATTCCCGCTTTACACGTACTTCGTCGCGATACAACGCTTCACAAACCGACAATGACTTTCGATTACGGATTCCCGATCGACGGATCGAATTGCGCCTTGTGGGCGGCAGCGGTCGCAACGCGAATGCGATTGCCCAGACGCAGAAATTCGTTCACCACGACGCAGAACGGTCGGGCAATCCCGCCGACCCTGCCGATGCCAATGCGCGGTGGCATATTGCTCCCGTTGTGCCGGGGAGTTACGGTGTGATCGGCTCCGCCGGTACCCGCTATACCGGCAGCTACACCACGGAGCTGCAAGAGACCTTCACGACCACGGTTGGCCGGTTACGGATCGAGGACGAGCAAATGCCGCCGGGCAACAGCGGGCCGATGCAGCCTGCCAAGCGGCGGCGGATCGATTTGCGAGTTGGTCGTGATCGCATGCCGGCCCTCCGCAATCGTGCTTACAACGCCGATCCGCTCGTTAACCCGAATCAGGTGTTCGTCGAGCGAAACGGCGGCCGAGTGGGTGTTCCTCGGGACAACGAACTGTTAGCGGGAACGGCCAGCGAAGGCCGCTTTGGTCCCGCAGTTGCAATCCCCGTGGACGACATGAACATCTCCGAGCCGCCGTGGGAATACCAAGCCCGCGAATTCGAGATGACAGAAAAGGAACGAGGTGGTCTGGGCACTGCCGGCGCTGCGGCAATCTCGTTCAATCCCACGCTTATGAAAGGCGAAGGATCATACGCGCGGGGGACAGGGCGGCCGCCGACCAACCCGGACTCCTTCGATACGCCTTTCGACGACGCGCCGGAATTGGTTCGCACCGGCACCACGTTCAACTATCGCATGATTCATTTGCAGCGGCTCGCCAATCCGCTGTTACCGTGGAACCCTCCGCCGTTGCGCGCCGACGGTTCGCAGGATGATGAGCATCAACCCAACCTGACCGTCAATCTGTACCGCACGATCGATTCATCGAGCTCCGACTTGACCGCCTTCAATGGCGTTTCCGAAAGGGAAGCGAGCCAAGCTGGCACCTTGCAGGTGGATAAGAACCAGCTTCGCCCGTGGGTCTCCGATAGCAGCGAAATCACGCGTTATGTTCAGAACATTCGGCGGAAAGGGAATGGCTGGGAAGGGCAGTGGGTGCGGCTGCGCACTCACGAGCGTGGTACTACCGCCGCTATGACGACACTCAGGGGGCCTGCAAATGAAACCTTTCCGACCCGCGCAATCTGGCAGCAAGAGCCGGCACGAATTGGCTTCACAGAGTTCAACAACACGCCCAACCTATTTGAGGATTTTCTTGACATCTATCCGTGGGTCGATCCGCTCGTGCCGCCTGCCCCTCCCGAGCCAGACCCCCGCGACCGAATGGACTTTCGTCGGACCATGGCTGGTCGCGAATTGCGAGCGGCCGGTTACGACGACGAAGGCTACACGATGCAAGTGGACATGGTTCTGGAGCACTCCCTCGGCTTCGGCAACGAAGCAATCGGAAATCTCTTTTCTTGGGATCCAAACCCGCCGCAGTTTACCGCACCCACGTCAAGTGCAGTGGGAGGGCCAGCCATTGACCGCACCGACAGCGACGACATCAATGATTCCACCTACCCCTGGCTGGCCTGGAACAACCGCCCCTATGCGAGCGGCATGGAGCTATTGCAAGTGCCGTCGCGGTCGAGTTCCGCGATACTGCGAACTTACACGGTCACCAATCCAAACGGTTCGGCCGATCCCTACAACGGCGGCATCCAGCCTCCGCCGGCGACACCTACGCCGGCGCAGATCAACGACTTTCGCGATGAGAATCATCGCGGTCACTTCGGCCACTTGATGAATTTCTTCCAGACTTTGGCCACTCCCGCTGGCTTTAATGGCGTCGATCCTACCGATCCCAACAATCCGCAGTATATCTATGTCGGCGCACCCAACTTCTACCGCGTGCTTGACTACCTGTACGTGCCGTCGAAGTTCGTGGGTACCGATACGCTGCTCGATCCGGGCGTGTTCAATCGCGCCGGAGATCCGACCCGACCCGTGCCCGTTCCGCCGGTTTTGTCTCCCCTCGACCCTCGCTCCTCGCTCCTCGCCCCTTTCAACCGCGTGTCGAAATACCGCGAACCGGGGCGGGTGAATCTGAACACCGTGTTCGACGCCCGCGTGTGGGACGGCGGCATTATGCATCGGCAACCTTTGGCAACCGGGCCAGGTGGATACGACCAGTCCACGGGACATTTAGGGCCGGGATTTGTCGGCATAGCGGCTGACAATCGACCCGGCCTCATTGATACGCGCCGCGGATACGGCGGCATCGGCGGATCGATGTGGTTTCTCGACCCGGCATCTCCCACGATTTTTGCCAATCCATTCCGCGCCGGCGATGCAGGCGATCTTGTACCCCTCGTTCAACTGCAGCGATTTGGCGTAGACGTATCTACGAAACGTCGAGGTTTTGTTACGAGCGGCACCGATGGCCAATGGGGTGCGCCGAACGTCGATGATGATAACGACGGAGTTATTGATGAGTTTGACGAGATTGACCTAACGAATACGACTGACGTGATTGACCCCAATCCATTTCTATCTGGACGGAACGATTTGCCATTCTACGACACCACTCGTAATCCGGGCATCGCGTACAATCCGATGACGCGAGGAGGTAGCATGACCACCACCCGGTCGAACGTCTTCGCTGTGTGGGTGACCGTCGGGTTCTTCGAAGTCGAACCAGCGCCGTCGTGGGACGACCCCGACGCGGCCAAGCAACAGGCCGTTCGCGCTCGTTTTAACGGCAACCGCACGCTTTACGACCGCGTCTATCCTCAGGGCTACGCGCTGGCGCAGGAAATCGGCAGCGACACGGGCGACATCAAGCGACACCGCGCGTTTTACATCATCGACCGCACCCTGCCGGTCGGCTTCAAGCCGGGCGAAGATGTGAACGTGGAGAATATTATTAAACTGCGTAGAAGAATCGAGTGAGTAGGAGCGAGGGGCGAGGAACGAGGAGCGAGAGGATTTGTTCGCAGGTCCATGTCGGGTATCATTGAATCGAGTCCTCGCTCCTCGATCCTCAACCCTCGCCCCTCCCCATGCGTTCCTCCTCCACCGGCGTTTTGTGGCTGATCGTGCTTGGCGTGGTGGTCGTGTTTGTGCTGCGGCAATCGTTTCGACGGGAGGAAGCGGTTGGGCAGCAGCCGCTCCCGCCGCTGATGGCCGAGGGCTGGATCAACGCCGACCGGCCACCGGACGCCGAAGCGCTCCGCGGCAAGCTGGTGGTGATCGACGCCTGGGCCACTTGGTGTGGCTTCTGCGTCAAGGAAATGCCAGAGTTAATCGATTTTCATCGTCAACTCGGCGACCAAGTTACCCTGATCGGGCTTACTCCAGAAGGAGGAGCACAGACGACGACCGTACGCGAATTTGTTGCAGGTCAAGACGGAATGACTTGGCCAATCGGCTTCGGCGCTGAGCCGGCGCTCGATGCACTCGGCATTCCCGGATATCCGACGTTCTATCTATTCAGTCGCGACGGTATGCTGCTCTGGCGAGGGCATCGTGTTAACCAGCTCGAAGAACAAGTCGCGAAGGCACTGGCGCGCGATAATCCGTAGTCAAAACGAGGGGTGGCTGGGGTCGTAGGCGCCAGCCGAAGCCCCCAGCGGAAGCGCGGATCAATCTTGGTTGCAAGTTCGGAAGCTACGTCCACACAGGGTTCGCTGGGGGCTGCGCCTTCGGCTTCGACCCCAGCCACCCACTTGATGAGATATGAGAAGGCAGAAGTAAGACGATTGCAAATTCTTCTTTCCGAACTTCTGCCTTCTTACATCTAACATCTGACATCCACCTTCACTCCACCTGCTCGCGAATGTATTGCACCGTCGGCTTGCCCGCTTTGCCGACGGGCAGTGCCATCAGATAGTCGGTCGCGTAGCGGAGCCGGTCGCCGGGGCGTTCGGGGACGCGGAAGTTGTCTCCCTTTTGCAGGATGGTCCGCGCGAGCGGCATCTCGCCAAAAGCCCGCGTGCCGGCGCTCTCGGCCGGGAACCACGTGCCATTGCCTTCGGCGTCTTCCATGTAGAATTCTGCGTATGCGTGGTTGTGTACCCACACCATGCGGGCCGGCGTCTTCATCGACCGGCACAGGGCAATGAACAGCGCGCTGCGGCCATGACAATCGGCGTTCTTGTCGCGGAGCGTGTCGAGCGCGCTCTTGTCGTCGCCCTCGACGTAGGCAATGTGTTCCTGCACGTGGTCGTACAGCGCTTCGATTTTCTGCCAATCGGTGGCGTCTTCTTCCAAGCCCTTGAGCACCTCGCGGCCGAGCCGGCGAATCTCGCTGTGCTTCGCCTCGATGAAGGGACTCGGCAGCACGAACCGCCGCATGTCGTTGTCGAGGCGATCGGGAATCTTTAGTTCGCCAGTCTGCTCGGTCGGCAAAATTGGCCGCGTCGCAACTTCGAACGTCACCACCGCCCGGGCGGTTGCACCGTCGGCCAAAAAGGGGATCGTGATGAGCATCTGTTTCGCGCCGCCGCCGGGAAGCTCGCGGTACTCGACGCGGTCCACCTCCGTGGAAATATCTTCGTCGAGGATGCGGACCTCCTGCTCGGCGCACTCGAAGGGAACGGCGATCATCGCCCGCACGTCGCGGCACGCGCCTTTGCCGGCTTTAATCTCCGCGCCGACGCGGAATTTTCCGACGACTGGCTCACCGTACTTTAGTGCGCTGCTGTCCGGCGCATCTTGTTTAAGCTGCGCGTTCGCCGCTTGCGGCAGCATCAGCGCTGAGGTGAATACGAATAGACAGGCAGCGGTTTTCATGAGGGGCGTTCAGCAAGGGTGATGCTTCCATTGTAGCTCGGAGGCCCCGGAATTTCATCGTATTCGGGTGCCACTCTACGCCGCTAACGCTTTGTCGCAGATACGCTACGGTACATTTTCCGGCTCCCTCCCCTTTGCGGGGAGGGCTGGGGAGGGGGGCGAACCTGGTACACACGTCAACACCCCTCCCTAACCCTCCCCGTCGAGGGGAGGGAACCGGAGGAATCGTGTATCACGTTGCGCCGGGTGCCACTGGCTATGCCAGTGCGATTTCACTGGCACAGCCAGTGGCACCCAAAGCGCTAGCGCTTACCGCCGGCGATTAGCTGCCAAGCCTCCGGCTTGAATGCGAAACAAGAAACCCCGCCCGATCGCGTTCAGGATGGCGCGACCGAGCGGGGGAGGGAGGGGGGTCAAGTTGAATCGATTGTTTCCGTTTATTGGCCCGGACCGGGGCCTGGGTCGGTCATGATCACGCCACCGCCGGTGGTGCCGCTCGGAGCCCAGCCGCCTTCGGTGTACATGGGCATTCCCGCTCCGTAGCCGCAACTCGGCTCGAACGAGGTCTCCATGGGGTAGCCCTGGGGACAGGTCGGGCAGGTCGCAGCCATTGGGGCACCCATCATCATCGGGGCGGGCACGGCGCATGGGGCGGGAGCGACGTACGTCTGGGCCGGCGCGCCGCAGTACGCTCCGCGGCAAAGCCAGTCGCGCATGCGATTGCAGCAGCCGCAGCCCACGCTTTGGGCCGCGATGATCGCTACGGCCAGCAAAATCGGAATTTTCCTCATGTGTGTCATTCTCCTGTTGGGGCAGTTCCGCCGGAACTACTCCAATTGCCGTGTCCGATTGTCCGATCAGACACCTTTAGGTGGGTTCATTGGCTCGCACTTATGGCGAAGCGGCGGGCTGTGCAAATCTACATCATGTCCGGTGACGTGCAAACGCAACGGTTGATTTTTTTCCACATGTGGCGGACTTGCATGTGGAAAATGTGCTACACTTTCCGCGACACGGAAAAGTTGCCCCCATCCGCAAGGTCGCGACGATGTTGAGCTGGCTGTTGGCTGCCGCACTCTTGTTGCTCTGCGCCACGCCCGCCCTGGGGCAATCGGTCGATTGCTGCGGCCTGCGCCCGCAGGACCAGTTCGTCGTGCTCAGCAGTCGCGGCGCCGGGTGTACGACCGATGCGGACCGATTGGCAAACGGTCTGCGCTATTCGACTCTCGAAGTCGTCGACGAATCGGGCTGCCGCCAGTGGCGGCGCGGCGACGTGAGCGAGTTCTTCTCGTGGCATGAGCCAGGCGTGCCGACGATTGTCTTCTTCCACGGCAATCAAGTGGCGTCGAACGAAGCGGCCGGCGAAGGGCTGCTCGTGTATCGGGCGCTCGTGCGTAGCGCGGCCGACGAGCGGCCGATTCGATTCGTAACCTGGTCGTGGCCCTCGGAAAAAACCGGAGGCCCCCTGCGCGACGTCCGCGAGAAAGCCGCTCGCACGTGTCCCATCGCGTGGCAAACGGCGTGGGTACTCGATCAGTTGCCGCCGGACTTGCAAGTCAGCCTCCTGGGGTACAGCTTTGGCGCCCGGGTTGCCACCGGCGCGGCGCACCTGCTGGCGGGCGGCGAGCTATCGGGGCGGATGCTGGATGCTCGCGTCAATCCCGAGCGGCCACCGATGCGGGCCGTGTTCATGGCCGCCGCGTTGCATGCTCACTGGCTTTGTGAAGGCCAATGCCACGGCCGGGCCATGCAACAGATCGACCGGCTATTTCTGGTGAACAACCCCCGCGATCCGGCGATGCGGTTCTATCATCTGAGCGCCACTGCGGGCAAACCGCAGGCGCTGGGACTGTGCGGCCCGACGTGCATCGACGCCGAAGTCGCCGGCAGCATCTATCAGGTCAACGCCAGCGGCTATGTCGGAAAGAATCACGACTTGGCGCTCTACGTGTGCTCACGGCAAGTGATGGCGCTGGCGTGGGAGTATTTGACGTTTGAGGAGGAGGGGGAAGGGATGTGAGATGTGTGATGTGAGAAGGCAGAAGTTAATAAGATCTGCTTCCCCGTTTCCGAACATCTGCCTTCTCACATCACACATCTAACATTCACTTATCTTACTGGGGCGTGCTACCCGTGCCGCAATCGTCTACACTTCACTCATGCCGACGCGTGTTGCTTATTTGAACGGCCATTGGATTGACGACGCCACGCTTGCGATTCCCGTCGCTGATCTTGGTTTCGCGATGGGCGTCACCGTGACCGAACGGCTGCGCACCTTTGGCGGCAACGTCTTTCGGCAGGCGGAGCACGTCGCAAGAATGCGGCGATCGCTGGAGATCGTTGGCCTTCCCGTCTTAATTGCCGACGAGATCGACGCGGCGATTGGCGACTTCATGTCGCTCAACGGTCCGCTTCGCGAGCCGGATGACGATTGGAGCGTCGTGGCGTTCGCCACGCCTGGGTCCGGTGGTCCGCCAACCATTTGCGTGCATGGATATCCGCTGCCGTTTCACACGTGGGCGGCGCAGTATGAAACAGGGGTGCCCGTGTGGGTAAGCGACGTGCGGCAGGTGCCGACGAACTGTTGGCCCGCAGAACTCAAGTGCCGCAGCCGGATGCACTACTACCTCGCCGATCAACAAGCTCGTGCGCATGAGCCGCAGGCGCTGGCGCGGGCGATTTTGCTGGATCAGGAGGGCTTCGTCGGCGAAGCATCCACGGCCAATCTCGTGATTTACCGCAGCGGCGAGGGCCTGCTGACGCCGCGCTTCTCGAAAGTGCTGCCCGGCGTGACCGTCTCCGTAGTCGAAGAACTGGCCGGGAACCTGCAGATTCCCTTTCAGCAACGCGACATCACGCTGGCCGAGCTGAAATCGGCGGACGAGGTGTGGCTCACCAGCACTTCGGTGTGTGTGCTTCCGGTCGTGCGCTGCGACGGCGCGCCCATTGCTACCGGCACGCCGGGGCCGATCTACCGCCAGATGCTGACAGCGTGGAGTGCGCTGGTCGGTGTGGATGTGGCGGCGCAATCGCGCCGTAGGTCAGGCTCCGCCTGACAAGTAACGGCGTGGACGGTCCATCCCAACGGCTTGTCAGGCAAGAAAACCTGACCTACGGCCTCGTCAGGCACAGCCTGACCTACAGCGTTGAAAAGTAATTCGTCGCGGCGGCATCGATCGCTTCCTTGCTCACCCGCGACGGCCGTTCGAGCACTTCGCAAAAGTTCTTTACTTGCCGCAGCAGATCGCGTGGATGGCAGAACCTCAGCGGGCGATTCAGCGGGCGGTAGTGGGCGTCGAGCAGATGCTCGACCGCCCCGGCATCGATTGTAAACCCCTTGTCCTTCGCGATTCGTTCCAGTAATCCGCGAAATTCCTGCTCGGTTGGGTCGCCGACGCGGATTTTGTAGGGAATCCGCCGCAAGAATGCCTCGTCCACAAGCTGCCGCGGTTCGAGATTCGTCGAGAGGATGAACAACAAATCAAACGGCGCTTGAATCTGCCGGCCGCTCGCGAGGTTGAGGTAATCGAACTGTTTCTCCAGCGGAACGATCAAGCGGTTGAGAATCTCGGTGCTGCTGACCCGCTGGCGGCCGAAGTCGTCGATCACTAGCGCTCCGCCGTTAGCTTTCATTTGCACGGGCGCTTCGCTGATGCCGACCGCCGGGTGGAAGCGGGCATCGAGTTGCTCGAGCGTTAGCTCACCGCCAACGACCACGGTGGGCCGCTCGATAAGCACCCACCGGCGGTCGTATTTGGTAATCGCAAGCTGCGGTGCGTCGGCTGGGCGGTGGCAAGTCGCATCGAACAACCGCAGCATGTCTCCGCCAATGCCAATCATCCGTGGAATCCACAAGTGCTGTCCGAAGGCGTTTAGAATTCGCTCGGCGATGGTCGTCTTGCCGTTGCCCGGGTCGCCGTAAAGAAACAGTCCGCGTCCATCGTGAATCGCTTGGGCGATTTGCTGGACAAGCTCCGTGCGGAGCGTGAGATCGGCAAGCGCCGACTGTAGTTGCTCGACTTTCAGCCGCGTGTTTTGAATCGATTGCCGGCGAATCGCATCGGTGTAAACCGCCAGTGGCACGGGCGCCGCGCCAACATAGTTGCAACGCGCAACGTGCTGTCGGGCGCGGGCGGCGCCGGCTTCGGTGAGTTGATAGACGTAGTCGTTCAGCCCAGTTGACGCCTTGATCGCGATCAGCAATTCGTCTCGCAACCGGCTCAAGGTTTCGCCCAAGAGACTTCTCGAAAGGCAGACTTCGTGCGAGATCTCGCTGCCGGTCGAGTTGCCGATTTGGGAGAGCGTCTTGAGCACCAGGGCTTCGACGTCGCACTCGCTAAGACCCGCTTCGGCGAGCGTTTGCGGCTCCGGCGGAGCGGGCGGCATCGCCGCGGCCTTCGACTCATCTCGGGCGACCGCAGGCTCCGCGCTGCGCGTCTGCTTGTTGAAACCGGACTTGAGGACGCTGGTAAGTTGAGACGAGGCGGTGTTGCTTGGAGTGGAGATCATCTTCGATTAGGCCGTTTCTTGAATGGACGTGTGCGCGCACTTTCCCCACTATTTTCATGCGGCGCAAAGGCGGGGCTGTCCACCGCAGAGACGGTGAATCGAAAAGTTTGCGGAAACTGAACCGCGAATAACCGCAGCGGTATGGAATCGCGCGATTATGCGATTTATGACGCGGCCGTTACAGCCCTTTCGGTCCCGCCCACGTCGCCGTGCCAAGCGCGTAGTACAGATTCAGAAACGGCGGCTCTTTGCGGGCGAAATACCACATCCGAAAACTGCCGTCGGGCATGCGGATCGTCGAGCCACAGGACACGTAGTGCGATTCCCATTCGCGGCTCGGATCGGGCCGCAGCACCGGGTTTTGCGGATGCTTGTGCCACGTCAGGCCGTCCTCGCTCACGGCAAACCCGATCGCCGTCGTCAACTTGTCCTCGGTGGCATAGCTGACATACCACATGAGATAAACGTCGCCGATCTTCGTAACCGTGGGATAGTTGAATACAAAGTGTTCCCAATCTTGGGTTTCCTCGATCACCGTCTTCTCATCGACGGTCCAATTTAAACCGTCGGGACTGCGGGCATGGCGCATGACCCACGGGTAGGCCCCTGGCTCGGTGTACCACATGCGATATTCGTCGCCTTCCTTGATCACTGTGGGACAGTAGGCCCGAGTGATAAGGTCGGGCGACACGTTCGTCCAGTGAATGCCGTCTTCGCTTTCGGCAGATTGGATGGAATGGGGCCTGCCGCCGCCACCCAGGTTGGCGCTACTGAACCACATGCGAATCTTTCCGTCGACTCGCAACAGCGTGCCATCGGGATTTCGCAAGATGCTTGGCGTTAGCACCGACCGCGTTCCCTCGTTCAGTCCAAACACAGCCCCGTCGGGGTGTTTCTCAAAATGCTTGCCGTCGTTGCTGGTGGCCAAGCCAAGTTTGTAAACCCGCTTATCGGGCAGACGTTTCCCAGCGAGATCGTGGGCGAAGCCACTCGACCCGCCGTACCACATGAAATACTTATCGCCCTCTTTGGCGACCATCGCCGCAAGCAAGTGGGTGTCGTCGAACTCACCTTCCTTGCCGAGTGAAATCACTGGACCGTCGGTGTCGCGTTTCCATTCTTGTGGACCAAGCCACCGGTCGAGCGACGAGGGAAGTTGCGCTTTCACGCCCGTCGAGCACAGCGCAATCGCGAGAAGTGAGAAGGTTGCGATTACAAGACGCAATTGTTTCGGCCACATAATAAGTCCTCGATAAATCTCGGGAATTCAATTGGACAAACGACTCCTCGGGCTACCTGTTAAAGGCCGCCGTTTCGAAAAATCGCTGTCAGAAAATTACCCCTCGGCGGGTATTTAACGAAAAAAATGTCCGAGAGGCTTCGAGAAGGGCGCGGAATCGCAAAAACGTCGCTCACGAGTATCCGTTTGCCGACAAGTGAAACAGCGTAATCTCCGGTCGGCTAAAAAAGCGGACACGGTGCTTGTATCCAAGTCCGCGGTTGACGTAGAGCCGGCGGCCGGCGTCGAGCGTTATTTCACCAGCCGCATAGCGCTTATTGCGAACGGGGAGAATCGGCGGGCCGTAGCCTGGAACGCAGCACTGCCCGCCGTGGGTGTGGCCGGCGAGGATCCAGCCTTCGTATCCGCTCCACACCGGCAGATCGACAACGTCGGGATTGTGGCACAAAAAAATCGCGCCGCGGCGGTCGTCGAGCTGGGCAATCGTGCCTGGCACGTCGCAACGATCGGCCCACCAGTCATCGCAACCGGCAATTTGCAAACCACGAAAATCGGCGGCGCTGTTCCGAAGCACGTTGATTCCGCACGCTTTCATGCCATCGGTGAGTTGCTCGGCTGCTTCTCTATTTCTCCATCCGTGGCCGTAGTCGTGATTGCCCATGATCGCAAAAACCGGCGTTTGCCGCGGTTGCAAATGAGCGACCACATGAAGCGTTCGTTCGACTTGTTCCACACCGCGGCAAGTCATGAAGTCGCCGGTTACGAGAATTGCATCGGGACGCATCGCGGCGACACGCCCCATCGCCGACGTGATGTACGTCTCGTCGACGATTGGCCCCACGTGCAGATCGCTGATCTGCACAACCCGCGCGCCGGACAGTGCGGGCGGCAAATCGCGAACCGTGAGCGGGCGTTCGACGACTTCAATCCAATGCGGCTCCCAGCTCCAGGTGTAGATTCCCGTCGCCGCCCCAGTGAACACCGTAGCCGCCGCCGACCGCCGCAGGAACTGCCGTCGATTCAGGCAGGTAAATGATGGTAACATGGCCTGGCGCTCGATCGGCTGCGGAATGGCTGCCCGACGCGGGCCACATGCCTAATCATAGCTTCCTGGTATAAAATGCACAAAGCACTGTGCTTGACGCAACAATTGTGCTGTTCCTAATCGCGTTTCCCAATGTTCACGGCCATGTCTCGATTCTTTCACGCCGCTTTCCGCCGGGTACCCTCGGAATGGCTTTCCGTATTTCGCTTCTACGCGAAGCGTTCGCTTCTGTTCGCCGCGCCGCTGCTCATCGCGACCGGTTGCTGGAGCGAAGTGGAGTACGAGCCGCCCAAGGAGCCGGCAGTCAAACAGTCGACCGATGCGGAACATCCCGCGGCAGAGGCTCCGCCGGTAACGGCGACGCCCGAACCACCGGCCGAGCCAGTTGTTGAGCCGCCGGCCCCACCCGTCGCGGCCTTAACTGCAGAGACCACGGACGAAGAGCTATTTGGGTCGAGCGAACCAACTGCCGACACTCCGCCATCGGCCGATGCGCCACCGCTAGCCGAAGCGACCTCACCACCTCCCGCTGAGGAAGTGGTGCCGTCAACGGAGCAGCCGCGCCCTCTCTTACCGCACGAGATTCCTTCCGGACAAACACCTGCACCCGTTGAAGGCGGCCGCTACGCTACAACACCGTCGCCTTCGGCGCCGGCTGTTGAATCGCCAGAAGCAACGCCGCCTGTTGGCAATCGCTACGCGACAACTCCAACCGAGCCGCCATATCTGGACGACGCGCCGGCACCGACTGAAGTTCCATCGTCACCCTCCAGTGCGGAGACGCCGCCTGAAGGCGAGGAGCCGCGCACCCTCTTGCCGCATGAGATACCGACTTCGCCGTCAACTGACGAACCAGCACTGGCAGAGGAAACGACGCCGATGGAACCGCCGGTCCCCGAAGTTCCGCCGCCCGACTTCGCCTCGCTACCGCTCGACGTGGAGACTGCCGAAACCGATTCCACCGCAACTTTCATCGACCCCGCCAACCCCCGTCACAACGCGTGGTTGTTGGGAAGTAAATGGAGCCTCATGATCCTGGGCGAGCACGCCGGTGCTCCAGCGAAGGAGCAAACCCGATTGCTGCAAGAAAGCCAAAAGCTGGCCGAGACGCTAGGCATCGAGTTACCGAAGGCTTCGTCCTATCCCGCCAGCCAGCCCACTGCGGCCTTCCTGGAAAGCGCGCTTCCTGCCGGGCGCGAACTCGGAATTGCCGTTGGAACAAAACACGGAGTCGATGAGACCGCCCTGCTGGAAGCGGCGATGAAAAGCAACCTGTTGCTCGTGTTGGGGGAAGCCCGGCCCGATCTGATTCCAGCCGTGGTTCGCTCGGTATCGGCCGCCGCCGAACGGGCCAAGCTGCCGGCCGATTTGGTCGAGCCATTCACGAATGCGCTATCCGGTTCGCCGACGCCCGAACTGATCGATCAAGCCGTATTCGAGTTCCACCGCGCGGTGGAAGAACACCTGCGTGCCGCGATGTAGACTCCAATCGCTATACGGAACATTGTCGCGAAAACTGAAATCTTGACTCACCACGGCGGCACGGAGCACACGGAGAAAACAATCATCGAACCGCGATTATCGAAGTGTAGCAATCCAATTGCTTTAGCTCATTGATACTCCGTGCTCTTCGTGCCACCGTGGTGCTATTGATTGATTGCTTTCGGTTCGAGTATCCATTCAGCATGAGCACGTCCGCGACCATCTCACCGACGCCACGCATACGGCTATTTTCCGCTCCCGAGGCCCGAGCGCCGCCCGCTTGGCGGCAATCGACCTGGGCAATCGCCTGCGCCGGAAGCCTGCTCCTTTGGGCGGCGCTGCCGCCGCTCGCTTGGGGCTGGCTCGGTTGGTTTGCGCCGATACCGTGGCTGCTGCTCGTGCGACGAGACGAACTTGCCGGCCGTCGGCCTTATCTAAAAATCTATCTCGCGGGAGTGCTCTTCTGGCTGATGACGCTCCACTGGTTGCGGCTGCCGCATCCAGCGACCTACTTCGGATGGCTTGCACTGGCCGCGTATCTCGGCGCCTACCTGCCAATGTTCGTCGGCTTGTCGCGCGTCGGCGTCCACCACCTGCGCTGGCCGCTGTGGATCGTTGCGCCCGTCGTGTGGACGGGGCTAGAACTCGCGCAGGGACATCTGATGACTGGATTTCTGATGGGGTCGCTGGGGCACACGCAAGTTCATTTTAATCCGCTCATCCAAGCCGCCGATCTTGTCGGCGCGTATGGCGTCTCTTTCCTCGTGATGCTCGTGGCCGCTTTGATCACGGGTTGCCTATCCATCGATGTCCTAACTTCGCCGCGTCTCCTCTGGAAGCGCGTGTTGGTTATTGTCTGCATCGTTCTTGCTGCAGTAATGTACGGAGTGGGGAGCGACGCGCGGGACGCCGCGGCACGCAGCGAGCTAACGCGTAAAGACCCCACCATCGCTCTCATCCAAGGCAACACCCTCCCGACTTGGAAGCAAGAGGAAGGCCGGCAGAAGCGGATCATGGACGACTACCTGCGGCTCTCAAAGCAAGCCGTTGCCGAAGCGAAAACCGCCGGCCGTTCGCTCGATGTAATCATCTGGCCCGAAACGATGTTCCGCACCTGGCTAGCCACGTTTTCACCCAATTATAAACTGCCTCCAGGTACAAACTATTCACTAGAGGAAAATTCCGCCGCGGGACCGAACGACTTGAAGACGCTCGCGACAATGCTCGGCACGCCGCTGCTGGTCGGCATTGATCGGCTTCACTGGCACCATAGCGGCGACGGCCAGGGGCCGATGCTCGACGCCTACAACTCGACCGCCCTCGTGAACCGAGCCGGCAAGTTGCTCGCGACCTACGATAAATCGCATCTCGTGGTGTTCGGCGAGTACGTGCCGTTCGCAAAGTGGCTACCGTGGCTCGATACCTTAACTCCAATTACCGGCAGTGCCACGCACGGCGCGGGACCGGTTGCATTCGATCTCGACGGGATCCGCTACGTGCCGAGCATTTGTTATGAAACTGTGATCCCGCACGTCATTCGCCGGCAGGTGCGCGAATTATCTCAAGACGGCAAGCAGCCCGACGTGTTGGTGAACGTCACCAACGACGCCTGGTACTGGGGTTCCAGCGAGCTGGATCAGCACCTCGCCTGCGGCGTGTTTCGAGCGATTGAGACCCGCACCCCGCTGGTGATCGCCGCCAACGGCGGCCTCTCGGCGGTGATCGACGGGTCGGGTAAAATCCTTCACCAAAGCACCCGCCTAGCCGAAGACGTAATCGTCGCCATGGTACCCCTCGACCCCCGCACCAGTTTCTATGTCGCCACGGGCGACTGGTTCGCCGGCTCGTGCCTAGCGGCCTGCGTGGCGCTGGCGTTCGTTGGCTGGCGAACAAGAAGGGGTGGCACGCCCTGAGTCCGCGAAGGGCGTGGGCACGCTGGTACACACTTCACCACGCCCATCGAAGACTCTGGGCGTGCCACCCAAAAGGTTGTGATTCCGCAATCCGCAATCCCAAATCAGAAATCAGAAATCAGAAATCCCAAATTCCCTCCCATGCCCGTCGTCCTCCAACTTCAAGACGCTTACAAACGCTATGGCGACCAGCACCTGCTGGACGGCGCTGATTGCGCACTTACCGACGACCAGAAGGTCGGCATGATCGGCCGCAACGGCGCGGGGAAATCTACCGTGGCTCGCATCTTGCTTGGCGAGGAAGAACTCGATGCCGGCGAGATCATCCGCAGCAAAAAGCTCACGCTCGGCTACCTGCGGCAGCACGATCCCTTCGGCCCGCAAGAGACCGTGGCCGAGTTCCTAATGCGCGACTCGGGCGAGCCGGAATGGCGGTGCGCCGAAGTCGCCTGGCAGTTCGCGCTCGTCGATGCGATGCTCGACCGGCCCGTGCGCGAGCTATCGGGCGGCTGGCAGACCCGCGTGAAGCTCGCGGCGCTGTTGTTGCACGATCCGAATTTGCTGATTCTCGACGAGCCGACCAACTTTCTCGATCTGCGCACGCAGATGCTGCTCGAACATTTCCTGCGGCACTTCAAGGCAGGCTGCCTGATCATCTCGCACGACCGGGCGTTTCTTAAAAAGACGTGCAACTACACGCTCGAGATTTCCCGCGGTGAGCTGGCCATGTACCCCGGCGACGTGGATGCCTACCTCGCGAACCTTGCGGAACGGCGCGAGCACGACGAACGCGTAAACGCCTCGACGCTGGTGAAGCGGCGGCAGCTTGAGACGTTTATTAATAAGAACCGCGCCAAGGCCAGCATGGCCAGCCAGGCCCGCAGCAAAGCGAAGCAGCTCGAGCGGCTCACGCTGCGCGAAGTGCGGGGCGAAGAAGCCGGCGTGCGGTTCAGCTTCCCCGAGGTCGAGCCGCGACAAGGCCCCGCCGTGCGAACGGAGGGCGTTTCGATCGGATATCCCGACCGTGAAGTTGCCAGCGACGTGCAGGTCGAGATCGAGCACGGTTCTCGCGTTGGCGTGGTGGGCGACAACGGCCAAGGCAAGACCACGTTTCTCCGCACGATCTGCGGCTCGCTTGCGCCTCGCGCGGGCGAAATCAAATGGGGCTACGGCTGCCAGATCGGCGTCTATGCCCAACACGTTTACTCGACACTCCCCGAAGAAAAGTCCGTTCAAGACTATCTCGATTATCAGGCCGCGCCCAATACCACAATGCAGCAAATCAAAGATGTGGCGGGTAGCTTCCTATTCAGTGGCGAACTCGCCGAGAAAAGAATCCGAGTCCTCAGTGGCGGCGAGCGAGCACGGCTTGTGCTGGCGGGCCTGCTGCTCGAGAAGCACAACGTGCTGATCCTCGACGAACCGGGGAACCATCTCGACGTGGAAACAGTACAGGCGCTTGCCGAAGCGCTGAAGCGCTATCGCGGCACGGTCATCTTCACGAGCCACGACCGCTATTTCATGCGCGAGGTGGCAACCGAAGTAGTCGAAGTCCGCGACAGCCGCGTGATTAGCTACCCGGCGAGCTTCGACGACTACGTTTACCGCGTGCAAAAGGAAATCGACGACGGTCTGCGGACGGAGGCCGCCAAGCACCCCCACCAGACCGATATCGCCGAGACCAAACCCCGCGGCCGCTCCGACCGCGACGCCCAAAAGAAGCTCAAGGCGCTCGAACGCAAAATCGCCAAGCTCGACGATGAAAAAAAAGAAACGAGCGCCCGTTTGATGTCCGCCACCAACGCCGACGACGCGACCGGCCTGCAAAAACAGTTAGCGAAGCTAAGCGCAGAGGTTGAAGTGTTGGAGCACGAGTGGTTGGATTTGTCAGAGATGGGGTGAACCGCTAATGAACGCTAATCGGCGCTTATGGAAAAATCCCAATCAAACTCCGGATTAGTGTAGATTAGCGAAGATCAGTGTTCCACTCCGACGATTCGTACGAGCTAGTTGTACGCATAATCGAGGTGATCGATGAGATCGAGTGATCAATATCATAAGTGGGTCGAGTGGAGCGACGAGGACGGAACGTACATCGGCAAGTGCCCCGACGTCGTGACGGGGATTCACGGCGACGATCCCGCGACATTGTACAGCGAATTATGCGTGGTGGATAAAGTGCTCGAACACTTTGCGGCCGAGGGTCGGCGGCTTCCCGAGCCGCGCGTGCGCCCGATGCAGGAAGTCGGATGATCGCACGGCAAGTTAGCCGCGACGCTGCCCCTTCGGCATAGCAGTTCGGAGCGGAGCGCGTTTTGGAATTCCAGCTCTAGAACGCATCGTACCGGCAAGTCCGGACCAGTCTGAATTCGTTCCCCGGATGCCATTATTGCCACCTTTGCACGGAAAATAACCATTTATTGCTGGACAAACGCCCCGATTGTCGTTACCTTCGTAATTGCAGGGGTTCTGGAATCCCAGAACCGCGGGGCGTTACTTTTCACAAAACATGTCGCATCGACATCAAGTTCTGTACAGTCGGAGACGGCCGGCATCGCTCGGCCCCGTCTCGCAGCTTCGGCATCGCTTTTTCCTAAGATTTAGGCCTTTTTAATTCGCGCTTCAGGTGGAGGGTCACAAATGTTTCTTGCTCGGATCGGCGTTTGGCAATTCGTGGCAGCGTTGGCACTATCGGTCGGCATCGTACCGGCGGCACTCGCCGCGGGATGGTTTGATGACTTTAACGACGGAAGCGTCACCGACGGTAATCCTGTCACTTGGATCGAAAACGCGGGCGGCAGCCCCTATTTCCCTGGTATCTATGACGCTTCAAGTGGCGATTATCTCCTGAATCCCGACGACGACTCCCTTACGGGTCAGAGCGTAACGTGGGTGGATGGCTTCAACTTCAACGACACTTATGTCCGTACGCAGGGTATCGTAATGCCGGACCCGAATGATCCCGTCAACAACACCGGGGGCAATTTAGTCGTCCTCGGACGCATCAATCCCACATCGCTGGAGGGGTATCTCGCGTATGTTGACGTCAGCGGAAATCTTAATATACAGATATCCTTCGGGTTGGGGGGGACATTGGACATCGGTACTACATTTGATTTGCCCTTCAATGCAGGGAGCGAAATCATTCTCGAACTCAACATCGTCGGCGACCAGCTGAGTGCCTTCGCCTGGCAGCCAGGTCAACCAAAGCCAGAGTCGCCACAGGCTTTCGCTACCGACTCCACGTTTACATCAGCAGGCATGGCGGGACTCGCGTACTCCCCAGACGACCCGAACACTTTTGGCATTTACCGCTTTGCGGCCGCACAGGACGTCCCCTTCGTCGATCCACCACTGGAACTGCCAGGCGACTACAACGAGGACGGAACCGTGAATGCGGCGGACTATCCCGTGTGGCGCGACGGCGGCAGCCCTGACGACACGCAGGCAGGGTACGACCTTTGGAAGGCGAACTTTGGCAACACCACCGAGGAGCTTGGAAGCGGCTCCGCTGCCGTGCCGGAGCCCACTAGCCTAGTCTGCGTTTTCATGGCACTCGCCGCGGTAGCGGGATTTTATCGAAGCCGAAATCTCCGCTGAGCATTCAGCGGAGCGTGGCACGAGTCTCCGACTCGTGAATTCACAACTCGGAGAGCCTGTGATTTTCTTGGCGAACTGTCGTAGCGGCGGCTTTAATGCCTGTTTCGGCGACGGGGCTGTCCATTTCATCGCCTGGGATGTCGATCCCATCGTCTACAATCGGTGGGGCAACCGCCGCGACGGACAGTCAGCCGAATCGCCGTAAGTGAGATAGCCCGAGTTGGAACCGCGCATTCACGGTGGACATAGCGGAACCAACGATTTGACAGAAGATAACAGAGGAAACGGAGAAAAAGAGAGAAGAATTTAGCCATGTTTTTCTCTGTTCCCTCTGTTTCCTCCTGTTCATGTTTCTTGTGGTCTAAGTACAGCTTTCTACTGATCTGTAATGCCGAGAAGATGATATGTCGCGACCATTTCTGTGTCTCGCGGTAGTGATCTGTGCATGGGCGGTTGTTTCAACCGTCGTCGCTCAGGACAAAGCGGAACAACTTCGCGCCGGAGTTGGCCGCGACGCTCCGGCGAGCACGATCTTCGCCCGGCCAACGACCGACGGCGGCAGCGGGCATCGCATCACGGTCGGCGAGGGGTCGGTGAAGGTTCCCGTGGTGCTGGTCCGCGGCACGCCCTACGAAATGGGCTATCACCTCGGGCAGCAGACGCGCGACGAAATCCGGCAGTTCGTCCCGGCGGCGCTGAGTGGAATCTCGCGCGAGCTGGGCGTCTCGCAAGAAGTGTTGTGCGAGGTCTGGTCCCGCTCGGCCGCCTATGCCGACGATCGCGTGGAGCAGGAGTTGGCGGGCCTGGCGGACGGCTCGGGGCTGCCGCTTTCCGTGTTGCAGGCGGTGCATGCCGTGCCGCTGCTGATGCCCTATTCGTGCAGCAGCATCTCCGCCTGGGGCGAGGCCACCGCGGACGGGCACCTGTATCAAACCCGCAATCTCGATTGGAGCCTGGAGGTTGGGGCGCACGAGTTTCCGGTGATCGTGATGTACGTGCCCGACCACGGGATTCCCCACATCGTGCCGGCGTTCGCCGGGATGATCGGCGCTCACACCGGCATGAACGCCCGGGGCATTGTGTTGTCCGAAATGGGCGACGCCGCCGCCAGCGAAATGCCCTACCAGGTGCATGCACCCCATTTCACGGTGCTTTTCCGAAACCTACTGTACGACGCCGACTCGCTCAGCAAGGCGCTTGAGATCTTCCAGTCGCAGCCGCTCACCAAGCGTTACCACTATGTGTTCGGCGACGGCCAAAAGGAGCGGCGGGCGGTGAAGATCCGTGCTCATTCCCCCGAATCGCCGGACCAACAAGTCACCATCTGGAAGGATAACGACCCCACCGACGAATTTGCGCCTCACGTTTTGTCGTGCGTTGTGTACAACGATGAAGGTCGCGGCGCATTTCCCACGTTGCAATCCGAGCACGGCAAGCTCAATGGCGAAGCGCTGGTCGAGCTCGCGAATCAGATTCCCATCAAGGGTGGCAACGTGGTCAACGTGGTGTACGACGCCACCGATCTGCGGATGTGGATTTCCTTCGCCAAGGGTGACCGAGAAGCTTACCAGCGGCCCTATACGTACCTCGACCTGAAGGCGCTCGACGTCGACCGCGACGGAAAGCCCGATCTCAATTAAACACCGACTTACGCGGATGGCACTCATTTCCCAGCGCGGCCTATGGCCGCGACCAAATACATGGAACAGGAGGAAACAGAGAAAGTAGAGAAAAGTATGGCTATAATCTTCTCTGTTTCCTCTGTTTCCTCCTGTTAAATCCTTTGGTTGCGGCTACGGCCGCGCTATTGGATCCGTGGTTATTTCCTAACTCTTGTTGTCGAATTGTGGAGACTTGACTGTGACACGACGAATTGATCGGCGGACGTTTCTGGGCGGGGTTTCAACGGGCGCGGTTGGCTTTTGGGTTGCCGGGCACTCGCGGATTGCCTTTAGCAACTCGCCCAACGAACGGTTGAACATCGCCGGCATCGGCGTCGGCGGCAAAGGCCGTAGCGACATCGATCATGCCGGGCAATTCGGCAATGTCGTCGCGATCTGCGACATCGATGAAGAACGGCTGAACGCCAAGGCGGAGGTCTTTCCCAAGGCGAAAAAGTTTGTCGATTATCGGAAGCTGCTCGACGAAATGGAGAAAGAGATCGACGCCGTGGTGGTCAGCACGCCCGATCATCATCACGCACCGGCGTCGCTGCGCGCGATGCGGATGGGTAAGCACGTTTATTGCCAGAAGCCCCTGACGCATACGCCCTATGAAGCCCGGCTGATGCGCGAGACGGCCCGCAAGTACAACGTGCAAACTCAGATGGGGAACCAAGGCACTGCCGCCGATGGCTTTCGCGCCGGCATCGAGTTGATTCAATCGGGCGCGGTCGGTCCCATTCAAGAAGTTCATGCCTGGACCAATCGCCCTTTCAAGTACTGGAAGCAAGCGCCGGACATCGTGGCGCGGCCTAAGGAAAAGCCGCCGATTCCGTCGCACGTCCATTGGGACTTGTTCCTCGGCCCGGCGCCAGTGCGGCCCTATCATCCCGCGTACCATCCCCACGATTGGCGCGGCTGGTGGGACTTCGGCACCGGCTCGCTTGGCGACATGGCCTGCCACACCGCGAACCTGGCCTTCAAGGCATTGAAGCTGGGGCTGCCCATACGCGTATCGGCGGTCAGCGGCGACATCAATCCCGAGACGTACCCCGCCTGGGCCAAGATCACCTACGAGTTCCCAGGCCGCGGCGATCTGCCGCCAGTGAAGCTCACATGGTACGAGGGCGCCAAAGAGGGTCAGCGGAACCTGCCCGATGCCGAACTGCTGCAGGGCGAGCAAGCCCCCGACAGCGGGATGGTCTTCATCGGCGCAAAAGGATCGATCCTCACTCCCAGCGACTATGGTAGCGACCAGGTGTTGCTGCCTCGTAAAGAGTTCGAGGGTTTCCAGCGGCCCGAACCGACGATCGCGCGGCTGGGCGGCACGGATGTCTGCGACCTTAACCAAAAACAGGAATGGATTCGCACCATCCATGGGGATGCGGCGCCGATGAGCAACTTCGATTACTCCGCAACCATGACCGAAGCGATGCTGCTGGGCAACGTCGCCGTGCGACTCGGCAAGGCCCTGGAATACGACGGAAAATCGGGCACCGTCACGAACGTCCCCGAGGCCGCCGAGATCATCCGCGGCACGTACCGCCCCGGGTGGGAGCTGACTTAGTGATTCTTAGGAACGCGGGAAAAATAACTTCGGTATTTGGCCAACGGCCTTTTTCACCGTAGC
>JBBDYG010000012.1:48469-49708 GCA_040901765.1 Pirellulales bacterium | reverse complement strand
GACCCCGCACTCGACCAGCACGCTCGACAGGGCCTCGCCCTCCCGCAAAACTTTCCATTACTGCATGGTCACTAAACGATTAGTTGTGCGAAGCGAACGACGCCCGTCTGCGAAACGCACACAGTCCGATGAGGCCGATCGCGAGCAATGCAATGGCGGCCGGCTCGGGAATCGGCGACTCGGAAACGGCGTGAAACACCAGTGCGTTGTTGCTGGTGCCGTACTGAAACTTGATTCTGCCTGCGTCCAAACCGAGAATGGCACTCGCGCCGGGCAAACCATCGGCTGGGTCGATGTAGCTCAGCGTGCCCAGGTTGGTGGTATCGTCGTAAGAGATTCCAGTGACGGTCAGGTAGTGATCGCCCACACCGCCGCCGATGAAGATTTCAACGTCCTCGCGAGCATCGATCTGCTCGTAGATGAAGGCCAAAGTCGCCGCCGTTTCATCTTGAACCCAATCCGGCTTGGGGTGATCTTCGGCGTGGGTCGGCCAGTCGGTGACGTTCATCGGTTTCGGCCCTTCTCGCCAATCAAGCGAGACCTGGGCGGCGTACCGCGTCTTGCCAGGAAACCGATCTTCGAGGTATTTCACCTTGCCAAAGATGAAATCTTCGATGTACGTTCCGCCGGTCGAGTCCATGTGCATCGCGTTCTGCAGGATGGTCGCAACGGCGGCTTGCTCCGCCTGCGTGGGGGCGAGGCCGGCATAGGGCACGAGCCCTTGGCCATTCCCATAAACATTGGGGGCTTCGTTCTGCAGATAGACGAACGAATTCACTGCCGAAGTCGGCCCACAAGCGCAACCGCCCATGAATGGCACGTTGTCTTGGTCGAGATTCCCATACAAGGCGGGATTGATATTGGCGGTGAACACCGCCGCCGAGACGGGCGCTAGCAGCAGCGAGCTGCCGAGCCACAGCGCCGCCATCGCGACGCACCAACGAGACTGTTGGCAAGAATGTCGGATCGATTGCACTCTAGTCATGAGACCCTCCATAGAAGTCTAGGGATGGGCGGCATGGCCGCGTCGGCGGCATGCAACGGCCCACCGGGGTGACGAGGTCCGAAGAAAAGAACGACACCACTTCTCTGTCGAGCGACTGCGCGGGCAACTTCCGGTTCCGGAAAAGCTTGGCAGTCGAAGTTCCTCATGAGCGGCTAATCAAAGGAGTTGCTGAGTGACAAAAAACTGCCGTTTGTCGCCGGGGCGTGGGGAGGGCGCTTTGTCCGGCGACAAAC
>JBBDYG010000012.1:19543-48369 GCA_040901765.1 Pirellulales bacterium | reverse complement strand
GTTGGGGTTCTGCAGTTAGAAAAGGGCGAACGAAAGTCTCCGGGGGGACGGGGGGTATTTCAGATTTGAGATTTCAGATTTGGGATTTGGTGAGCCGTGTCGTCCTCGACCACGGCATTCTTTCTAAAAACTGCCGTTTGTCGCCGGGGCGTGGGGAGGGCGCTTTGTCCGGCGACAAACGGCAGCAGGGTGGAAACGTTCGTTCGTTGGGGTTGGGGTGCTGCAGAGAGAGAAGGGGTTGGGGTTGGGGTTCTGCAGTTAGAAAAGGGCGAACGAAAGTCTCCGGGGGGACGGGGGGAATTTCAGATTTGGGATTTGGGATTGTAGCGTCGCGGAGCGATGGCTCTTACTGACCTCCGACCTCCGACTCAAGCGACCATCTGCGATGCCGCGCTCAGCCAACCGCTTTCCAGCGGCTTGCAAAAGTAAAGCGTGGCGCCACTGCACCTAGCTCGAATCTCATCTTCCGGGTTGTAAGCGTCGCCGACCAAGTAAATCGGAACGCCCGGCCAACGATCGATCAGCATTTGATAGAGATCGAGGCCCGACATATCGGGCAACTGCAAATTCACGATGCATAACTCGGGCGGATGACGTTTCGGGCTTCGCAGCACCGAGCGGGCGGTGGAGTGAAACTCGACTTGCGTCTGTCCCGTCTCCAAGCCACGCACTTCGGCCTCGTAATCTCCCGGATCGGCGTCCACGACCACGATTCGAGAGCAAGTGTTTGACGTTAGGGGCATGATTTCTTCCTCTCAAACCCCCCTCCTCTCGGGGCTAACGTTCCATGCGGTGCAGGGAACCGTTTCTCTTGGCTCACCGCATTGTTCGTTATCGGAAGCAGAGTAAAGCAAGCACCGTGCCACCGCGTGTGTGCCGAACGAAAGATCGCGACGTAAGTCGTTGCGACATAAGGGGCAGAATTTTTCGTCGCGACATGCGGACGCCATCACTCGCGCGCCGAAGCGACTTTTCCGCGCCCCGATTTGACCCAGCACCGGGTCAGTATGCCCCGAACATTTAGGGCTATTTTGGGTCTATCCGCTTGCGCCGTCCAAATACTAACCACAACGGCACGACGAACACGACGAATGCTGAATTACGCGTTGAACGTGAGACCGATCGACTGCAAGAACAGCTTTTCTTCTTCGTGTACTTCGTGCCGTCGTGGTTACTTCGACCTTGCGCGGTCGAGCAAGGCGCGGTATAAACCGTGTTGCTGCCTTCGTTTCCGTCAATATCAAACACAACTATATCCGATGCTAACCGTCCAGCTTCCCGATGGGAGTTCACGCACGTTCGACCGCCCCGTGACCTGCCGCGACGTGGCCGCCGAGATTGGCGCCGGTCTGGCGAAGGCCGCGATTGCGGCCGAAGTCGATGGAACGCCCCGTGACTTGAACTACCGCTTACCCCAGTCGGGCGAAGTTCGTCTGCGGCTCTTCACCCCGCGCGATTCGGAGGCGCTCGCGATCATGCGGCATTCGTGCGCGCACGTGATGGCCCAGGCCGTCATGCGGCTGTGGGATGGCGTGCAGCTCGCTTTCGGTCCCACCACCAGCGGCGGTTTCTACTACGACTTCGCGTTGCCCCACACCCTTACCGAAGAAGACTTCCCACGCATCGAGGCCGAGATGGCCCAAGTCGTGAAGCAGGACGAAGCCTTCGAGCGGATCGACACCCCGCGCGACGAGGCGCTCGCTCTCTGCCGCGAGCTGGGGCAAGAATTCAAAGTCGAGCACATCGAGACCGGGCTCGCCGACCAGTCGCATCTGTCGTTCTACCGCGACGGCGAGTTCATCGACCTCTGCCGCGGCGTCCACATTCCCAGCACCGGCCGCATCGGCAAGGCGTTCAAGCTGCTGAGCGTCGCCGGGGCGTACTGGAAGGGCGATGCCGCACGGCCCCAGTTGCAGCGGCTCTACGCCACAGCGTTCTTCGACAAGAAAGACCTCGACGAGCACTTGCAACGCCTCGAAGAAGCGAAACGCCGCGATCACCGCGTGCTCGGCAAGCAACTCGAACTCTTCACCATCGACCAAAAAGTCGGCTCGGGCTTGATCCTCTGGCTCCCCAAAGGCGCGATCATTCGGCAGACCCTCGAAGACTACATCAAAGGCGAGCTTCGCCGCCGCGGATACGAAACTGTTTACACCCCCAACATCGGCCGGGTTGAACTCTACGAAATCTCGGGGCACTACCCCTACTACAGCGACAGCCAGTTCGCGCCGATCGACATGGGCGATAAAGCTGGTGGGGGGGGCGAACGCTATCTGCTCAAGCCGATGAATTGTCCGCACCACATCATGATCTACAAGTCGAAGCCCCGCAGCTACCGCGACCTGCCAGTGCGGCTGGCGGAGTTCGGCACCGTGTATCGCTACGAGCAATCGGGCGAACTTTCGGGCATGACCCGCGTCCGCGGTTTCACCCAGGACGACGCCCACCTGTTCTGCACCCAGGATCAGGTGGCCGACGAATTCCGCGGCTGCCTTGAAATGACCCAGACCGTGCTGAAATCGCTCGGCATGAACAATTACCGAGTGCGGCTCGGGTTTCGCGATCCGAACAGCGATAAGTATGTCGGCGGCGCCGACGTGTGGAATCGCGCCGAAGCCGAACTAAAGCGTGTCTGCGAATCAATGGACCTGCCCGACATGTCGGTTGAAGCGGGCGAGGCGGCGTTTTACGGACCGAAGGCCGACTTCATGGTCACCGACTGCATCGGCCGCGAATGGCAACTCGGCACCGTGCAGCTTGACTACAACCTGCCGAGCGCCGAGCGATTTGCGCTTGAATACATCGGTGCCGACAACCAGCCCCATCGCCCGGTGATGATCCACCGCGCGCCGTTCGGCTCGATGGAGCGGTTCATCGGCGTGCTGATCGAGCACTTTGCCGGGGCGTTTCCTTTGTGGCTCTCGCCGGAACAAGTCCGCATCCTCACCGTCAGTGACAAGTCGGAAGCCTACGGCCGCGAAGTGGAGGCCAAGCTCCGCACCGCGGAGCTGCGCGTCACCGGCGACTATCGCGGCGCGAAGCTCGGCGCCAAAGTCCGCGAGGCGCAACTCGAACACATCCCCTACATGTTCGTGGTCGGCGAGAAGGACCGCGACAACGGCACCGTCACCCTCCGCGACCGCATCGACGGCGACCTCGGCGCGATGAGCCTCGCCGCCGCGCTCGCCAAACTCCAGCAGGAGATCGCGGACAAAACCGTCCGGCAGGTCGCGCCGCTGGCGGCGCCTGCGGCTGGTGAGAGAACCGGCGGGCAGGAGTATTGAGTGGAGAATGCCCCAACAACCATCGAACCTTGGCTGCAGGTTCAGGGTTCGCGCCACTTTTTGGATTGGCTGGCCGAGCTGCGCATCAGCCTCGCGTTCAGCACGTATCAGACCGGCAAGATATTTTTCGTTGGCCGCAAGCTTGACACCGGCTTGGCGATGTTCGAGCGAACATTCAACCATGCCATGGGTCTGTGGGCGTCGCCCGATGCCCAAACGCTGTGGCTGGGGACGAAGTTTCAGGTGTGGCGATTCGAGCAGGCCGAGGCGGCGGTCGTGCCGTATCAGTCATCGGCGGCGGAGGGGCTCGCAACACCCCGCGCTGAAAACAAACCATCGCCGCTGACGCGGCGAACAGGAAAAACACCTCTTGACAACGATCGCTTCATAGATGGGTTCTCCGCCCGTGGGAAACCCATCGCGATGGACGCGCGGAAGGATTAGGTTTTGAATGATCGCTTTATCAGCAGCGATGATGGGTTACCGCTGCGCGGATAACCTATCCTACAAACTACGAACTACAAACTACGAACTACGAACTTGACAAGCCAGCAGCGGCACCCGGCGTCGATGAGTTTATGAGGCCGTTGCGCGTCGGCAGGACCACATCATCGGGACTGCGGCGAGAAGTAGCAACCACGTCGCTTGCTCGGGGACGGCGGCATTCGCACTGGTACGCGAGCCGCTGCCAGCGGTTTGGCCGAAGTGGTTTCGCCAACGGTCGTAATCGTCTTGTCCGACGCCGGCCGTACTGTCGTTCGGTAGTGACACGCTGCTGCCTACGTTGTCTCGCCACACGACGTAATCGGCAGCGTCCGCGAAGCCACTGGTGTTGTAGTCGCCGGGCAGCGAATCGGAGTACTTCGCCACAAACGCGTCTTCGAGGCCGGCGGTTGGCCCGCCCAGGCTGCCTTGAGTCGTGCCCGAGATATACACGCTGCCCAGGCCGTCCGCCGACACGCCCTCGCTCCAGTCAGACGTACTAGTTCCCAACTGCTGCGACCACTGAAGCGTTCCCGCCGCATCGTACTTACTGACAAACGCGTCGCTGCCGCCGGCATTCGGCCCGCCCAGGCTGCCGCGAGTGAGGCCAGAGATGTAGGCATTTCCCAGGCCGTCGGCCGAAACCCCGAAGCTCACGTCTCTGTCGGTAGTTCCCAACTGCCGCGTCCACTGGAGTGTTCCCACCGCATCGTATTTGCTAATAAATGCATCGTCTCCGCCGGCGTTCGTTCCACTGAGGCTTCCTGCGGTGGAGCCCGTAATATAGACGTTCCCCAAGCCGTCGGCCGACACGCCTGAGCTATAGTCATCCGCACTAGTTCCCAACTGCCGAGTCCATTGGAGTGTTCCCGCCGCATCGTACTTGCTGATAAACGCGTCGTACGACCCGGCGTTTGCTCCGCCAAGGCTGCCGCGGGTTGATCCCGTGATGTAGACGTTCCCCAGGCCGTCCGCCGACACGCCACTGCCACCTTCATCCGCACTGGTTCCAAACTGTCGCGACCACTGAAGTGTGCCGGCCGCACCGTACTTTCTGACAAACACGTCCAGGGCTCCGGAGTGTGGGCCGGTGAAGCCCGAGATGTAGACGCTGCCCAGGCCGTCCGCCGACACGCCATAGCTCTCGTCAGCATTATTGGTTCCGAACTGCTGCGTCCATTGGAGTGTTCCCGCCGCATCGTACTTGCTGACAAAAGCGTCGCTGCTGCCGGCGTTTGTCCCGCCCAGGTTGCCGTCGGTGCGGCCTGAGATGTAGACATTCCCCAGGCCGTCCGCCGACACGGCGTAACTAATGTCATACAAACTACTAGTTCCCAACTGCCGTGACCACAGGAGCGTGCCCGTAGCGTCGCACTTGCTGACAAATGCGTCAGTGATGCCCCCGGCGAATGGCCCGCCCAGGCTTCCTGCGGTGTAGCCCGATATGTAGACATTCCCCAGGCCGTCAGCCGACACGCCGAAGCTCCGCTCATCCACACTAGTTCCCAACTGCCGAGTCCATTCGATCGACTGCGCCTGACCCCGCCCGAAAGCCAGTGAGATCAAGAATAATGCCGTCACGAGAACAAGAAATGACGGGTAAGTTGATTGATGCATAAAAACGCGCTCCTCTGCCCCACGTTGAATGTATCAAGAAGTGGCTCACGCAGCAACAAAATTCGGCCGGGAAGCGCAATCGTATTTCCATTTCCACCAGCCGTTCGTCAAAGCGCCTTCGTGAATCGAACGCGCCCTCCGAAGCCGAATTTCACGAAACGGAAAATGGATGGGAATGATTTAAGCGGCAGCATCGCTTCGATTGTCATACGTCTCAAGATTTTCCGCTTGCAAAAGAAATACCTCTCTAATAGGGCTTTGCACCAAAATTCGTGTCAAGCCACTAGATCGGCAAGCTATCACACTCACATCGGGCAACAGATTGTGGTCGGTGCGAATTAAAGTGCAAAGCCTCTCTAATAGTATACGCATAAACACTTAAAGCCGCTACCGACGGCCTGCCAACCAGCACGGCCGCCGCCCGCTCTGCGCGCGAACATCGAACCCACCCACACCCAAGGACTAATGCACAGGCCCAATCTGAGTAAATCCCCCAACAATGTTAGCAAACGACGCGCTTTTTCGGCCCAACCGCTTCACGCAATCATCCGGAAAAGCAGATCGAACCTCGCTCCACACTGATCAATAACCCCCCGACTTATGAAAAGCACAACTCGGTGCGCGCACCGCAAAAATCGCGTCCTTACTCCCCTACTCACTCCTTCTGTCCAAACCTGTCCTCGGCGACATGACAGTTTTACTCCACAATCCTCGGGGAAAATCGCCTAACATCAATTCTGTCCCCATGGATCAGGTACCTCGAAAAGTGGGCAGAATTCTGGTAATCGCGTCTCGCCTCATGGCTCGTCGCAGCATGATGCGCCGTCCCTCGACGTTCTCGATTGAGCGTGTGAAAACTTTGCGCCTGACCAACCTAATCGGGACGAGCCTGCAGACTTTGCCGACACGGCGCTTGACTTGGCATTCACCTCGTCCGATCTTTTCGATAAGCTGGCAGTGCTCGCACAAATTCAGTAGCGCGATCTGAGGACAATCCGTCATGCCTCAACCCGTCGGCGTCGGTATCATCGGCTCGCAATTCATTTCAACCGTTCATGCTCGCTCTCTGCAAGCGTGTGCCGCGGCGCGGCTTGTTGCCGTCGCTTCGCCGACGCCCGGCAACGCGGAACGGTTCGCACGGCAATTCAAGATTACGCATCGCTACACTGACTACCGGGAGTTGCTCCGTCGCGACGACGTCGACATGGTGGTCCTGGGCACGCCGAACGATACCCATTGCCGCATCACCTTGGATGCCGCCGCGGCTGGGAAACATGTGGTTGTCGAGAAGCCGCTTTGCTTGAATCTCGCGGAAGCCGATCAGATGATCGCCGCCTGTCGCGCGGCAAACGTCAAGCTTATGTATGCCGAGGAGCTGTGTTTCGCTCCCAAGTACGTGCGGCTGAAGCAACTGCTCGACGAAGGCGCGATCGGTAAGCCCACGCTCCTCAAACAAAGCGAGAAGCACAACGGCCCTCACGCGGCCCATTTCTGGGACGTCGAGCGCTCCGGCGGAGGTGTCACGATGGATATGGGCTGCCACGCGATTGCCTTCTTCCGCTGGATGCTCGGCAATGCCAAAACGACGTCGGTCTACGCGCAGATGGACACGCTCGTGCATGCCGACAAGACGCGCGGCGACGACAACGCGCTTTTGATTCTCGAATTCGAAAACGGCTGCGTGGCCCTCGCCGAGGAGAGTTGGTCAAAGCTGGGCGGCATGGACGACCGTGCCGAAATCTACGGCTCCCAAGGTGCCGCGTATGCAAACCTGCTGCAAGGCAACGCCATCCAGACGTACAGCCAAGAAGGCTACGGTTATGCCGTTGAGAAAGCTGGCGCCACCGCCGGCTGGTCGTTCACCATCTATGAAGAGGAATGGAACTACGGCTTTCATGCCGAGATGGCGCACTTCGTCGATTGCGTGCAGTACGACAAGCAGCCGCTGGTCACTGGAGAAGATGGCCGCGCCGTACTGGAAGTTGTCTTCGCGGCGTATGAATCTGCCCGCACGGGCCGCAAAGTCATGCTGCCCTTCGCGACCGACGTTAAGAAGCCGATCGATCTTTGGCGGCCGAGCGGCTGAGACAAAGCTGCTTAGACCGATTGCTACCGATCACCGGGAGGCGACGAAAGTTGCTCCCTCGGCAAATCGCTTGGCTTGGCCGCTCCCGTGCATCGGATTGTTCGTTGCTTAATCCGAGCGATCGGGTGGCCCTCCGACTTCAGGCGTTCAAGCTCACTATGCATGTAGCCTCTAAGGTCATCGCCATGGTCCGCGAGAATCCGGGCACGTATACCATACAACTCGTTAAGGATCGGGTTTTTCGTCATCGGACAAACCTCCGAGAAATTCAACCGGCGTGCAAATCAGCAGTCCAGAAAGTCCCAGGTCGTCGAGCAATCGGTAGACGCGCGGCAGCACGTGCGCGTTTGCAATGTGCCGACAGTTCTGGGTCAACAAGTATTGTACACCCGCGAGCGCCGCGGTGGCGACGTGCAAAGCGTCCAGTCGCGCCTCCGCTGGAATTAGGGAGCGGGCGATGAGTTCGTCGGCAACCGCATCAACGTCCGGATTCTCATCGAGAATGGGACCGCAGTCGTAGGATCAGAGCTAGGACGAGCAGTCGCGTGACTTACGATTGACGTTTCGATGTAAACAATGTCCATCGCGAACTACTAATGCAACAAATAGGGATTGATCAGTCTCGATACATCCTACGATTAATCGCTTTCGCAACGGATCGCCAGTCCCGGCTTCTACACCACACTGGGATTCGTGCTATGTCGCAGCCTTCCGACCGGAGATTTTACGCCAACACAGCCTGCACCACATGTCCATGCACGTCCGTTAGCCGCCGGTTCGCGCCGTTGTGCAGCACCGTCAGCCGTTCGTGGTCGATGCCCAGCAGATGCAGCACCGTGGCGTGAAAGTCATAGGTGGTGGTGATGTCGTTGGCCGCCCGCCAACTCCACTCGTCGCTCTCACCGTAGGCGACGCCTGGTTTGACGCCCGCGCCGCACATCCACCCGGCGAAAACGCCGCCGTTGTGGTCGCGGCCATCGCCGCCTTGCGAGAACGGCATCCGGCCAAACTCCGTGCTCCACAGCACGAGCGTATCTTCCAGCAGGCCCCGCTGCTTGAGGTCGGTCAGTAGCCCCGCGATCGGCTTGTCGGTCGCGGCGCACATCGGCGGCAACTCCTTCGACATGCTGCCGTGGTTGTCCCAATTGTTCGTGGGTCCGCCGGCGCCGCTCCAGACTTGCACAAACCGCACGCCCCGTTCGATCATCCGTCGGGCAACCAGGCACCGACCCCCAAAGTCAGCGGTTGGTTCGGCGTCGAGACCGTACAGCCGTTGAATGTTTTCCGTTTCGCGCGAAAGATCAAACACTTCGGGCGCGCTGATCTGCATCTTAGCGGCGAGCTCGTAGGCCTCGACGCGAGCTTCCAGCCGCGCATCGCCGTCGTTTGCGGCCGCATGCGCGCGATTGATTCGGCCCAACAGCGCGAGGCCATCACGTTCCGCATCCGCGGTTACAAACTTCCCGATGTCCGCCGCGCGCAGATGGGATATCGGCTCCGTGCCCGCGGTATTGACGACCGTCCCCTGGTGTTGCACCGGCAGGAAGCCGGCGCCGAAGTTTCCCTTTTGGTTGTAAGGCAGCCCGCGCCGGTCGGGCAGCACGACGAACGTCGGCAGATTGTCCGCCAAGCGTCCCAGTGCGTAGCTGATCCAAGCCCCCATGCAGGGAAACCCCGGCAGTAGGAATCCGGTGTTCATCAAATAACTGCCCGGCCCATGCACGTTCGTGCGGCTGGCCATTGCCATCATGAACGCCATGTCATCGACATGCTGCGCCATATGAGGTAGCAAATCACTCACCCACCGGCCACACTCGCCATGCCGGCGAAGCGGCACGGGCGGCTTGAGCACCGTCCCGGGAGCGCTGGTCGCCGCCTCGACTCGGATCCCCATGCCCGGATCGAACGGCAGGCCGTGAAGCCGTTCCAGAGCGGGTTTGTAATCGAATAAATCCGCTTGGCTCGCGCCGCCATTCATAAACAGTTGAATCACCCGCCGCACCCGCGGCCGATAATGCGGACCTGTGGTTAATTCACCCGCATGAACCAGCAAGTCCGCCAGCGCCACCGCGCCAAAACCGCCGCCAAGCGTTTGCAGAAATTCGCGTCGTGAAGGCATGGTCAAGTCAAAACAAATTTGAACAGGAGGTAGCAGAGAAAGCAGAGAATGAACACGGAAGAAATATATGATCTACGCAGAAGGTGCTTTCGGTGCCGAGATCACTTGGTGGCCTTTACTCGTCATCGCCTCGTCTTGGCCTTCTCTCTGCTACCTCTGCTGCCTCCTGTAAAAACATTTTCTTATTCTCAAAATCGTCTTGTCAATTCACAAATAACAACTCATTCGCATTGAACAGCAGGCGGCACATGTTGGCCAAGCCGTGTTGCTCTGCGTACGCGGCCAAATTCCGCAGTTCTTCGTCCGTTGCGGGCCGGCCGAACACGAGTTCCACTGCCATAGCAACACGCTTGTCGGACGCCGCGGTCTCATTTGCTAATCGGTTCGCCAAGTGTTCGCAACTCGCCAGCACAAACGCATCGTTCCACATCGCAAGCGCCTGCTGCACGGTTACCGTGTTGGCCCGCACCGGTGTGATCTGATCGCCCGAAGGGCAATCGAGCGCTTCCATCAGCGGGTCTGGCAGCGTGCGGAACAAGAATCGATAAACGCTGCGCCGCTGCGCCGTGGAACCGTTCACGTCGAACGCTTTGTAATCGACCACCGGCGTCACATGCACGCCCGGCGACGTTGAAAACTGCCGGTCGGAAGGGCCACCCATCCGCAGGTCGAGCCGCCCCGTGAACTCCAGCACCGCGTCGTGAATGCATTCCGCATCGAGCCGCACGCGGTTCATTCGCCATAGCAGACGATTGTCGGCATCGATTGCTTGCGCGTGAATTGCAACATTCGGATCGTGCGCCGCGATGCTTGCGCTCTGTCGGTACGTTTCGCTGGTGACGATCATTCGGTGCAATGTCTTAAGCGACTGCCCGCCGTCGCGGAACTCCACCGCCAGCCAGTCGAGCAACTGTGGATGCGACGGCGTGCTGCCGAGGTGGCCGAAGTCGTTGAGTGTCGGCACGATGCCCGCACCGAAGTGATGGTGCCACACGCGATTGACGATCGATCGCCAGGTGAGTGGATTGTTCCGATCGGTCAGCCAGCGAGCAAGCGCCGCGCGGCGCTCCGATTCATGGCCCGAAGTGGAGACGTCGAACCGCGATGGCAGGACCGCTACGCACGACAGCGCGCCTGGCTCGACCGATTCGCGCGGCTGATTGATGTCGCCGCGGTGGAGCAGATGAATTGGTCTCGGCCCGGGCGGCGGTTTGAGGCCGCCATCCGGTTCAAAGTCGCTCGCCGCCGCGTACACGAGCGACGAAGGCGGAAGTGCCGCCAGTTCTCGCTCGACCTCGGTTCGACGTTGATGCACGGCAAGCGCCAGCCGCTGCGCGTCGCTTCGCTCGGCGGCGGGAACCTTCAAAATCGCCGCGACTTCGGCGGGCAACAGGTCGATCCCCACCGGCGGAGCGGCGTCCGTCACCGACAATCGCACTCGCCCAATCAGGTGACCGCCGCCGTGGTTCTGCTTCAGAATCACCGTCACACGCGACGCGCTGGGCGCGCGCAAAGGCTCTTTCAATTCAAATACCGCTTCGTGCGGCTCGCCGACGCGGGGATAAACGCCCCATGCCGTCTGCGACACACCATCGACCGCTTTCTCGATGCCCCAATCCGGCTGATTGAAGTCGGCCGCGGTGGAGGCAATCGCCACCAGCGGATCCTCGGCGTCGCCGGCACGGATTTCGATTTCCGACAGATGCAGGTTGCCGTTGTCCTGCCGCCCCGGCCCGCCGAGCGGCAGGCTGTCGTGCGTCAGCACCTCTACCCGTATCGCCGTCGCGGTCTCAAGCGGAAGCGGCGCGGTAATCGTGTAGGTATCCCGATCGGGCCGCGCACCGGAGGCCAACAACGAATGGTCGGGCTGTTCTACAAGCGTTGTGCCCTCGGCCGATGTAAACGTTTCCGGATCAAGCTCCAACCAGCGAACGCGGTTGCCACTAAGTTGCTGCTCCCACTCAGCGACTTGCCGCTGCGCATCGACGGCTAAGAGTTCGGCATGTAATTCGTCCGTTGGCTGCTCAAGCGCCTGTTTCAGGGCGGTTAGTTCCAGCCTGCGATGCTTCACTTCGGGCGAATGATCCACTACCCGATTCGCCCGTTCAACTCCCGCGAACACCGCTTGCAGGGCGTAATAATCGTCTTGCGGAATCGCGTCAAACTTATGGTCGTGACACCGCGCGCACTGCACGGTCAGGCTCACCACGTTGTTCATCGCGTTGGACAACATGTCGTCGCGGTCGAGGTATCGCCCGATCTGCCGGTCGATCGTGTCTTCCAGGATGTCGCGCAGCGAGCTTTCATCCCACGGCCCCGCGGCGAGAAACCCCAGCGCGACCGTCGCCTGCGGATCGTTGGGAAACAGCGCATCGCCCGCGACTTGTTCCTGAATGAACTGCCCATACGGCTTATCGGAATTGAGCGCAGCGATCAAATAGTCGCGATAGGGCCAGGCATGTTCGCGAATGCGGTCCTGATCGTGGCCATGCGTCTCGGCAAAGTGTGCGGCGTCCATCCAGTGTCGCGCCCAGCGTTCCCCGTAACGCGGCGAAGCAAGCAGCTTGTCGATCAATACTTCGTACGCTCGCGGGTCGTCATCCGCGAGAAACACCGCCACTTCTTCCGGCGTCGGCGGCAAGCCGATCAAATCGAAATACACCCGACGGATCAGCGTCCGCCGATCGGCCTGCGGCGCCTGTCGCAATTCGTGCCGCGCAAGCTCCGACACAATGAACGCATCAATCGGGTTGGCAATCCGCGGCGAATTACCGTCGTGCTCCACTTCAGGCACTGCGGGCCGCGTGAGCGGTTGCCACGACCACCAGTCGGCCTTATCAACAACCTCGCCGGCAACTTCATCAGGCCACACCGCTCCTCCGTCGATCCACGCGCGCAGGATTGCGATCTCGCGATCCGAAAGCTGTTCGCCTTCGGGCGGCATCGTCAGGTCGCCGTCGCCTGTTACGAACTGGAGGAGCGGACTCTCATCGCTTTTCCCCGGCACAATGCTCGGTGCGTAAAGCTCGCCACCCTTTAGCGCCACGTCGCGCACATCGAGCCGATACTCACTTTTCTGCTTTTCCGCGCCGTGGCAAGTGTAGCACGATCGCTCAAAAATCGGCCGCACGTCGCGGATAAAGTCGATCTGCGGCGGCACGATATCAATCGGCACTTCCGCGAAAGCGCGCGACGCCAGCGCAGCGAATAATACGAACGCAATGAGTCGCTTCACGGCCATAAGAGGTGGGGGGGCTGCGGCCGGCGGGATGCTGAATCGAATGCCATCATACCAGATCTCCTGTATCACGCCAACTACTTTCGAATAGCCGCAATCGGAAGCAGGTCTAGCAAATTACAAACCGCTAATTGACGCTAATTCGCGCTAATAAAATCCTGTCTCTCGCTTGCGATCTTTACGATCTTCTGTCGTCCTCACCGTATTTGCCAAGTGTCCCAATGCGACAAGTTCTGACTGATTTCCATTAGCGGACATTAGCGTCTATCAGCGGTTTTCGATTTCTTCCACCGAGTTCGCTGAGGCTCGTGGTTATCTTTGTTCTTCCTGCTACAATCGACTTTCACTGAATTACTCGCACCGGAGCATACCCATGTATTGTCGCGCTGTCCTACTCGCACTGCTTCTGGTTCCGTTGAACGTGGCTGCCGCCGAGCCGGAACCGGAATATGTAAACCCCGTCCGCGCCGGCGATTACCCCGACCCGTCGGTGATCCGCGTCGGCGACGACTACTACGCAACCGCCACGTCGTCTGAATGGGGTCCGCAGTTTCCAATACTTCACTCGCGCGACCTCGTGAATTGGGAACTCAAGGGCTTCGCAATGCTCGAGCGGCCCGAGTGGGCCACCAGCAACTTCTGGGCACCGGAAATCGCCACGCACGACGGCCGGTACTACATCTACTACACGGGCCGCAACAAAGAGAATCGCCTCGCGCTCGCTGTCGCCACCGCCGATTCACCCACCGGGCCCTACACCGACCAGGGCGAGCTTGTGGCGCAAGAAGCCGGCTCGATCGACGCGATGGCTTTCTCCGATCAAGAAGGCCAGCGCTGGCTCGTCTGGAAAGAAGACGGCAACAGCCGCAAGCAACCGACGCCGCTGTGGCTTCAGCGCCTTACCGACGACTGCCTCAAGCTCACCGGCGAGCGTAAAGAGATTCTTCGCAACGACGCCGAGTGGGAAGGCCAGCTTGTCGAAGGCCCGTTCATCTTTTTCCGCGACGGCTATTACTACATGCTCTACGCCGGCGCAGGCTGCTGTGGCCGCGACTGCAATTACGCCGTCGGCGTTGCCCGCGCGCAAAACGTCGAAGGCCCGTGGGAGAAATATCCCGGTAACCCGATTCTCACCGGCAACCAATCGTGGCGCTGCCCCGGCCACGGCAGCGTCGTCGTCGATCCGCAGGGCCGGCACTGGTTCCTCTACCACGCCTATGCCGCCGACACGTTTACCGCCACGGGCCGCGAGATGTTGCTCGACCCCATCACGTTCGACGACCAAGGCTGGCCGCGCATCGGCCACGGTGGCGGTCCCACCGTCCGCGGCAAAGCGCCGTTCAATGAAGCAAGCCGAAACGACGAGGCTTCATTCACCGACGAATTTGATGGCGCCATGCTGCAAACTGGCTGGCTTTGGCCGCAAGATCGGGTGCCACTATACGAACTCACGGGCGGCGCGCTGGTCCTTACCGTTCCCGACAATTCGCGCGAGCCGTTCACTGCCGCGGTGATCGGCCGCTCGTGTACTTCGGGCGACTATCAGGCCACTACGGTCATCGATCTAACCGATAGCGAAGGAGGCACGTTCGCCGGCATCGCCGCGATTGGCGACCTAGACAACGCCATCGGCTTGGCTGTCCGCCGTGACCGCGCCATCCTTTGGCAACGCCGTGCCGGCCGCGAAGATCGCCCTGCTGAAGTAGGGTTTCCATCAACTGGCGAGTTCCACCTTCGCATGACCGCCCACAACGGCAGCCAGTTCAGTTTCGCATACAGTCGCGACGGCCAGAATTGGAACGAAGTGGGCGACACACTCGACGGCAGCTACCTGCCCCCGTGGGACCGCAGCATTCGCATCGCGCTGACCGTGGGCGGAGCGCCGGAGTCCGCGGCGCGGTTTGAAGCGGTGACGATTGAGGCGGTTGGGCGAAGCTCAAAGTAAAGTCCGATGACTTGTGCGTGGTACGATCGTGTGCTGAGGATATCGGTGCTAACCCGAAGTCCGGCCCGTGGGATTACCTAGACGCCTCGCCGAGAAGCAGTTTTCTCAATTTGTGCCACTGTGCCACGCTGCGCGCACGTCATGTTGGCAAAAAGAGATCTCTTCTACGTTTTGCGCAGTGGAGCTACCTGTACGTCCGGATTTCCCGTGTTTCTTGGAGGTTAACCAAGTTGTCCACTTTTTTTTGGGTGGCAAACTCCTTCGCATGGACCTTATTAGCTCGCGTGAGTGCGTAGAAGTGAATAGGTGCGGGTTTTTTGTAGTTGACAGAAAGTGCCAGGGCGGAGACGGGCACGAGGTTCGGGGGAAAGGGGAGAGAGCGCGGAATGTTTTTTGAGAACAGGTCGTTGCGTGTCCCCCGCTGGATTCCGATTCGCGTACATTTACATCATCGGTATTCAGGGTGTAGTCGCGCTCGGGTCGATCCATATCCTATGGACGTAATTTCCCTTGTGGAGATGATCAAAATCCTTGTCGGTCGTTAGAAGTGTCGCACCAGACGCTCTCGCCACAGCCGCAATCCACATGTCATTCTGTCCAATTGGATTAGCCGGTTTTGTAACCTTCTCGCTGTAGTAGTCAATCTCGCTGTACGCATCAATGACTTCGCTTCGGTTGATGTCTATCCAAACGAGTTCATCAACGATTTTCTGAAGTTCGTCCAGTTTCTTTTTCCCCCATCCGATCTTCCTGGCGAAGGCTCGTATTTCACCGACAGTTACGACGCAAATCATGCTTGACGCGAGCGACGCGCGGAGATTGTACGCGGCGTCAATCGACTTACCTAACGCGTCATTGCGAATGAGGCGTATTAGAATATTGGTGTCTAGGATGTAGCCGATTGTGCTCGCCATTTAGCTAAGTTCCCGCAATGCGACTTCGATTTGTTCATCGGTTTCATCTCCAGGCCACTTGCCAATAATTGCTGCAACGCCGCGCTTGTTTGATTGCTCTCGTACGAATTGCCGCACATCCAATCTACGACGCGATGCACGCGGCACTCGCGAGAAAAACTCGTCGTCAGCACTTGCCGGATGTACGTATTCCGTGTCGACTCGCAATAATCGCCCCGATGGACGGAAGACGGCTCGGCCGAGAACCAATACTCGCTTTTCCAAGAGATGTGACAGACCTCCGATCTCGCCGTTCAACATTACTCCTCGCACTTCCTGTCCGTCATCGAGCTTGATTGCGAACGCCTGCGTGCTAGCTCGTACCATATCCAACATACCGACAATGCGCACTGGTTCGGGAGCTGGCGTGTCCGAAGAGAAGGCCTTGGCTGTATTGATAACGGTTTGATCTATAACTGCTGGATGGCGTTTAGTGAATCGGTGGCCAGAGAGTTCTATTTCTTGAAATGTTCCATTGATTCCGTTCTTGAATCGTGAGAGAGTTCGCAGCAAGGAGCCATCGAAGAGTTGGCTATCGGTGTTCTTTGTCGCTAGGTCTGCTAAGACGTCCCCCAATAAGTCAAATCCCGTGTCGTTCTCATCAGGTCTTTCCGACCAGGGAAACTCTCGTTGCCCGTACAACTCCGGTGCAGCCGCTCCAACTGTCGGACACGAGAATTTGAGAATCGTGTCCTCGTTTCCATCGTAATCGACGAACCGAATATCGGACATGCGATTTAGCCATGCAGGCGCTGTGCCGCTCGCAGTGCTGCGTCCCTCGAAAGCCATTCGCAAGGTTCTCGATATGGTTTCTGGCAATAGCCGCATAATCTCTCCTACCGGTTGAGGCGGAGCCTGTCGGCCAAAGTTGGATTTGCTCTTAAGAGCGACGATATGTTCAATCGTGTTCATAGAACAGTTCTCAACCAATAATGTTGCGAAGTATTGATCTTTTGTAATCGGCTATCCAGCGCGTTGCCCCTCACTTTGATTATCTAGGTAGAACTGCGCTGCTGCAACAGAAGGTTTGGCTCCGATCGACCATACAGTACTATTTCGAGGCCTTTTTGTGAGGATAGCGCACTCCGGCAAAGTGAACGTTCCGATATTTGCCACAAACTCCTTTCGCCCCGCCACGTCTGCCACGCTCCGTCCTTCATCCCAGCGGGATGACAGCAATTGGCTGGTGGTCGCGCAGCGCACCACCGGACAGCGAATTAATCCCTCCGCACGATCCCGGCAGGGATCGCAGCAACTCGGCCTTGAAAAACGGGTGGCTGGGGTCGCAGCGAAGCGAAGCCCCCAGCGAAGCCAGAGTTGACATGCATTCATTACGTTGCGCTCACCAATCCGCCAGACTCTACGCCACTTCCGCTGGGGGCTTCGGCTAGCGCCTTCGACCCCAGCCACCCCGCACGATGCAGCCCCCTTGACAGATAAGTATAACTATGTATACTATACGCCATGAAAACTCCCGCCCGCCCTCCACCTTAATCGCCCCCACCCTAGCCCTCCCCCGCAGGGAGAGGGGACAATTCCGCACCCGCCGCGGCGGGCATTCGGACATCGTTCGCGGTGCGCGCTCCCATCGACGTTGCCGTTACGCAATGGTCAGCGCTCGCAGTGTGCGCGGAGTGCATCTTGCGGAGCTAACGAAGCACGATTTGTTGCGCACCCGTGAAAGAATCGGCGCAAGAATTCCTAGGAGATAGCAACACGAGAAAAATCGCAATGGTTTGCCACACAACGCCTTACGGCTGCACTAACCCTCAAGCGGAAACCCGAATTGATTCGCAAAACCAAAGGAAAGTTGCTCGGCGCATGCGAAAAACGAAACAACTCTCCGATACTCTCGAACGAGAAATCCGAAATCCGTCGCTAGGCCAGCACGCCCGGCAATGGCCCCGTGCTGTCGGCGAACCGCTTGGTCGGCACGCCCATCGCCGTGAGCATCGAGACATAGAGGTTCGCCAGCGGGGTGTCGGCGGAGAACTCGAGGTGCTGGCCCGTTTGCAGACGGCCGCCGGCCTGGCCGGCCAGCACGATCGGCAGGTTGTGCGGGCTGTGCCGGTTGCCGTCGTGCAGGTCGGAGCCGAACATGACCATTGTGTTTTCCAGCAGCGACCGCTCCCCCTCGCGCACCTCGCGAAGCTTCGTAAGCAGGTAGGCGTACTGGGCAATGTGCCAGCGGGCGATCAGTTCGTACTGCTTGAGATTGCTTTCTTCGTTCTGGTGGTGCGAGAGCGGGTGATGGCCGCCCTTCACGCCATCGAGGAAAGAAAAGTCGGTGCCGCTCACCGAGTTGCCGAACATGAACGTGGAAACCCGCGTCACGTCGGCGCGAAACGCCAGCACGATCATGTCGAGCATCAGTTGCACGTGTTCTTGATGGCTCTCGGGAATCGCCGCCGGCAGCGTACCCGCATGTTCCACCGCCGCACGGGGTTTCCAGGCTTGGCGGTCGGAAGACGTGGTGCGATCAAGCCGCTGCTCCAGCGCGCGGACCGATTCGAGGTATTCGTCAATCTTCTGACGGTCGTGTCCCCCAAGCTGCGCCCGCAGCCGCTTAGCGTCGCCGAGCACCAGATCGAGCAACGGCTTGTCGCTGGTGGCCGCTGCATCGTGCGGTTGCGCGGCGCGGAACAACCGCTCGTAAACGAGTCGCGGATGGATCTCCTTGGCAACCGGACGAGTCGGGCCGCTCCAGGAGATGTGCCCACCGTAGACGCGGGTGTACCCAACTTGGGCATCGACGCCGAGATCGACCGGGTCGGTGCCAAGCTCCAGAGACGGCAGCGGCGTTTGCCGACCAATCGCTTGCGCCGCGACCTGGTCTAGTGACACACCGTTGCAATTGAGATCGAGCCCAACAGTCTTATTGATCGTGGTTCCCGTGAGCAGCCCGGCGGTTTTGACGTAGTGGCCGTCGCCCGTGTTGCTCGCCTGATGCCATAGGTTCGTGGGAATTACGATGTCGTTCTTAAAATCTTTGAGCGGTTCAAGAATCGATGACAGCTCAAACTCACGCCCGACGCCGCTCGGCGACCATTTCTTCGGCGGCACGCCGTTGGGCATGAACAGCACCGCCATCCGCACCGGCGCGGCATCCGCGACGGCAGCGCTTGCGGAGGCGCGTGGCAACATCCCTTCGAGCCACGGCAGCGCAAGCGACACGCCCGTGCCACGAAGGAAGGTGCGTCGCGAAAGCGGAAAGCGGTTACGCATGAGAGACTCGCTAAGCAGCGAGCGGCGGGTGTTAATTGCCGCGCATGGTAAAGGGTGGACTGGTGATGATGCCCCACACGAGGGTCTGGGCCTTGTACTCACTATCTTGCAGCGTTTTGGCGATCCGGTCAACTTCGCAGTAGTCTTTATCGACCAGTCCCCGGCCAATCGCGTAGCCCAGCAGCTTCGTGGTGAAGTGCCGGGCGAAGTCGTCCTTCCGCTCCAGCAGCAGTTTTTTAAGGCCCTCCGGGCCATCGCACTGCTGGCCGCTTGGGAGTTCGCCGGTGGCATCAATTGGCTGGCCCGAGTCCTCGGTTCGCCAGCGGCCGATCGCGTCGAAGTTCTCGAGGCAAAAGCCCACCGGATCCATCAGCTTGTGACACGCGGCGCAAGTGGCGTCGGCCCGATGCTGCTCAAGACGGGCGCGGAGCGTGACGGCCGTTTCCTGCGGCTCTTCGGGCAGCGCCGGTACTTCGGGCGGGGGCGGAGGCGGCCCCGCGCCGAGCAGCGTCTCCAGCACCCACTTGCCGCGCAGCACGGGACTCGTGCGATGCGGATACGAGTTGGCCGTCAGCACGCCGGCCATCGTCAGCACGCCGCCGCGCGGACTTCCCTCCGGCAACGGCAAGCGAATGGTCCACTCGTTGATTTCCTTGCCCGCGGTTTTGTCGATCTCGTACAACCGGGCGAGCGCCTTGTTGGCATAGGTGAAATCGGCGTCGATCAAAGTCATCAAGCTGAGGTCTTCGGCGAGGATTTCCTGAAAGAAGCGAATCGGCTCCTGACGCATGCCGTCCTCAAGTTCATAATTGAACTCCGGAAAAAGTTCGGCGTTCGGTTTCGTCTCCACACCCAGGCGACGCACACCCAGCCACTGGCCCATGAAGCTCTCGGCCAGACCGCGCGACTTGTCGTCCTTGAGCATGCGGACCATCTGCTCGCGCAAAACAGTTTCGTCACGCAGCTTGCCTTCGCGAGCCAACTCCAGGAGCGCGTCGTCGGCCATGCTGCCCCACAGGAAATACGACAGCCGCGTGGCCAACTCGTAGTCGTTCAGCGGCTCGGGCTGATCCGATTCGCTGCGCTGTTCGACGCGGAACAAAAAGTTGGGCGAGACGAGCGCGCCTTGCAGAGCATAGAGAATCGCTTCCTCGAAACTCTGTTGCGACTGGCGGGCCGCCGTGAAGAGCGACAAGAGCGCATCGACTTCCTCCGCCGTAGGGGGCCGGCGGAACGCCCGCAGGGCGAAACGTTCGAGCACCTTCCGCGCTGCATCCACGACCGAGAGATCGGCGCTAGGTTGACCGTCGAAGATGATCTTTTGCGCCCGCGCGTCCTTGGCGGCGTAAGCCAAGGCCTGCTTGGCGGCTTCGAGGTACATCTCCGCATGGAGCGGCGAGAGGAACAAGGTCTCCGCCGCGTTGTCGAAGCCTTCCCCGCCCGCGCCGTCGTCCGGCAACGCATACGCCGCATCGAAGTGGACGCCCAGCAGGTCGCGGATCGTGGCGCGGTACTCGCTCTTATTGAGTCGGCGAATCGGCGCGGGGCCGCGCCAAATGCCGTCGCCGCAGATTTGCTCGTGCAGTGTTGCAGTGACCCAGTTGGTGAACGCCGCTCGCTCTTCCAGCGGCGGATGGTCCACGTCCGGCGGTGGCATTTCATGCTGCTTCACGCGCCGCATGAGCTTCTGCCATTTCGGCCGCGCGTCTGCAAGCGACTCCGCACCGGAAAAGCCGGCCAGATTCAACCCCGCCTGAGGATCGTCCGCATTGTGGCAGTCGAGACAGTATTGCTCGATGAATCGCCCCGCCGCTGCGGCGTCGAACTCTGGCGGCTCGGCCTGCACCCCGGTCGCCATACCCATCGAGAGCACGAGCCAACTCAACAGGTGACGTTTCGTTCGCTGCATGGCCCTCAACTATTTCAGCACGGCTTTCAACATTTGAAGCGTCTCCGGCTTGCCAAACTCCAGTTTGCCAAACCCGTGAACGGCGCCGGCGGCGACCGCGGATTCTTGATGCTCGGGGTAGTTCGTCACGAGCATCACGGGAACTTCGGCCGTTTCGGCGTCGGCTTTGATCTGGCGGATGACTTCAATGCCGTCGGAATAATCTCGGTCCAGCTTGCGGTTCACCAGCACCAGGTCAAACTCGCTCTGCTTGAGCGAGCGCAGCGCATCGTCAGCCCCGTGAGCTTGCACGATTTCACAGTCAAAATTCGCCGTCAGATAGGAGCGGATCGTCGAATGATCGAGTCCGCACTGGCCGACATCGAGAATACGGTGGGACATGGGATCGAAGCGGGCAGTAGGCAGAGGGCAGCAGTCAGTGGCGAGACGACCTTCGGTCGAAGTGGATTATTCTTTTTCCTGTTCGATTGCGAACAGGTGAGTGCGGTTGGAGATGTAGAGGACGTTGTCGGCGACCACGGGGGTTGTGTAAACGGAGTTGAGCATGTTGATTTCGCCGTAGTGCGGCCGCATTTCGCCGTCTTCGTCCTTCATCGCTACCTCGGGCTTCGACGAATGTTTGAAGATGCTGATGTCGCCGTCTTCGTCGCCGACATAAACCTTGCCGTCGACGATCATGGGCGACGCCCAGCAGGCCGCGAGCATGTCGTAGACCCAATAGGGTTTACCGGTCTTGGCGTCGAGGCAATGAAACAACCCGCTGAAGTCGGCGAGGTACAGAATGTCGTCCTTGATGGCGACCGTGCCGCAGGTGCGGTGCATCGTCTCCTCGAAATCAATTTCGCCGTCGTCGTTGCGATCGACTTCGCTGTAATGCCACACGGCGGCGGACTTCGGATTGGCTCGCGCGAAATCGCCATCCTCCTCAACCACCGCCTGCAGGCGTTTGTGGGCGATCGGGTTGTCGGGGTCGGCGGAATTAAACGCCAGTTCGGTGCTGACGTCGCCGCGTTTCGTGGGGTCGATGCACCACAAATGGCCAACGCCCTCGCCATGCTCGGGGTCTTCGCCGACGGCGACGTACACGAGGTTGTTGTAAACGACCGGCGTGCCGATGATGTGATTCCGCGTCGCCTTGCCGCTGACCGTGTAGAACGACTCCTTGGGATTGGCGTCGAACTTCCAGAGCAACTTCGCCTTGCGCGGGTACGGGCCGTCGGGGTTCTCTTCGCCTTGGGCGTCGAAGCTGTAAACCCAGCCGTCCCCCGCACCGAAGATCACCTGCGGCACGTCGTCGATCACCGCGTAGGCGGGAGACGACCACTGGCCGTGAAGCACGTTGATGCCGGGCGAAGCGTCGGTCCACAGTATCTCCCCCGTGTTCTTGTCGAGGCAGATAAAGCTGGCGGCCTCGGGCGCCGGCAGGTACTTGTGCTCTTCGTCGATGCCATTGGCCGTGTTCACGAACAGCAGATCGCCGGCGGCAGTGACCGAGCAGCTTGCCATGTTGTGTTGCGACACGCCGAGTTGGCCCATCATGTCGACGACCCAAATCACGTCGGCCTCGTCCTTGGACACTACCTCTTCATCCTTGTAGGGACCGTTGTTTTCGTCGTCGTGGAAACCCTCGATATCAAGGCAGCGAACCTCGCCGCGGCTCGTGACAAACCACAACCGCTTGCCTTCGACCAGCGGGGCGGAGCAGATGCCCTGCATGGGCCAATCGTGAACGCGACCGGTGGCGAGTTTCTCGCTGCTGTGCTGCCACAGAAATTTTCCATCCTCGACGTTAAAACAAAGCAGAACGCCCAGATCGACTTCGGACGGGTAGCGGCTCAAGTACGCGCCGCTGTTGTTGGTGCCGACGAGCACCTTCCCGTCGGCGACGACGGCGTTGCCGTAAGTCTGCGAACCGAGCCGCGCGATCCATTTGATGTTCTGCGCGCCGCTGGGATCCCACTCGCCGGTCTTGTAATCGAAGTCGCCGATTTCCCACTCGTGCGGAATGTTCTCACCGACCGGCACGTTGTTCTTGTCGGGCGTGCCGCCCCACTGAGTCCATTCGCGCGTGATTTCGGCGGTGCCAGCTTTTGCGGCGCTTTTCGCTGCCTCCGCAGAGACGGCGTCCCCGCCGCGCAAGAACCACGCACATGCCAAGCTCATAAAGGCCAAGCCAAATGTACTGGCTAATTTCGCAATTCGCATTCGATCCTCGCTATCAAGTTGCTACCGTTCCAATAAAGAGTTTTAGCCACGGATGAAACACGGATTGAACACGGATGAAAAAAAAGGACGGGAATTGCAAAAAGTTGAAACTGTTAATCGAGACACGTTCTCGCGGATCGAAGCAATCGACTTTGCGATCATATGCTGAATAATCCGTGTTCGATCCGTGTTTCATCCGTGGCTAGGTTCTCGGGGCAACAGCACTAGTTCGGGGTGACGGTCAAGTTATCGACAAAGAACTCAGCCTGCTGGGAGTTGCCGAACAGGCCGGGAGTGCCGTGCAGGTTCGGGGCGTGATCGGTGAACTCGATCGACCAATCGCTCGGCTCCGTCTCACCTCGTTTCCATATTTTACCTTGTACAAGCGCCGTGTCGCCCTTTGGCTCGACTCGGACCTTGAGCGTGTACCAAACCGACGGCTCGACCGGATAGGACTTTTTGGCCTGCGTGCGATGATCGCTCACACCCCAGCTATAGAGCCGTATCTCTTTGCTCGCGCCGCTGATCGTGAATGCGTAGCGGCTATTGATCAAACCCATGTCGGCGACTTTCACGGCCGACGCATTCGCATCGGGGGGCGCGTCGGGCGTGTCCTCCAGCGTCTCGGCAAGCGACTCGCTGCCAACCCCCGTTTGCAACTGGACATCCGCCTGAACCGTGTAATTGGCCAGATCGACTGGCCCCATCCACATCTGGCTGCGGGTTCCGAGCTTGTTCCTCGGATTCTTCGACGTCGGCAGGATGGTTCGTTTGGCCATGAACCGCTCGCCGTCCACGTCGCGAAGCTCGTATCGCACCCGTCCGCCGATCCACGTGAGCGGAACGTCATCGTCCTCGTTGAAATCAAACTTCCAGGGCAGGGGAGGAATGACGCGAATGCGGGCGGTTCCTTGCAACTCACCTACCTTGCACGTCACCAGGGCGCACTCGTGGTTCGACTGCTTGGGAGCGGTGTAGAGGCCGTCCGATGTGATCTGCCCCGGTCCCGTTACTGTGAATTGAACGTCTCCCCCGCTTGCTTCGCGGATGAATTCGCCCCGTTTGTTGAACAGCCGCACCCGATAAGGCTGCTCGCCGCCGGGTGCCAGAACCGTGTCCCAGGGGCTTACTTGCACGAGCGTCGCGGTGGTGTCCGGCGCAGGAGGTTGGGGCTTCGTCGGAGCTTCGGTGGCAGATGGTTCCGCATCGGCTTTACCAATGCAGTACAGGTACTCATCCGTCGGCACATAGATTCGTCCGTGCGAAACGATTGGCGATCCATCGCTCGACTCGCCGCTCAGCCGCAAGCGATGGATAATCTTCGCGCCGCTTTCGTTCGGTTCGAGGATGTACCAACGACCTTCGTTCGTGCAGACATACAGCTTGCCGTCAGCATAGAGCGGCGTGCTTCGCTGCGAAGTTCCCAATCGCACGAGACCGCGGCTGGTAAGTTCGCCCGTCTTGGCGTCGTAGATCCGCAGCTTGCCGGAATCGGTGGTGACATACAGGCGATCGTCAATCAGGATCGGAGCGGTCTTCCCGGCCAGCACTTCAAACTCTTTCCACAATTCCTTGTCGGTGAGATCGCCTTTCATGTTGCCGTCGATGGCAACGACGGCGCCCATCGTGATGCCCACGAGATTCTCTTCGCTGTGGCCGATGTAGACTTTGCCATCGGGGCCGACGGTCGGCGGGGTGTTCAGCCCGCGGCGCGAGAAGGGGTAGTTCCAAATCGGCAAGCCCGTGCCGGCTTGCAAGGCCCAGGCCTGGCCGTCGGCGGAACCGAACACCAGCGCCGGGGTGCCGGCAAGGCGCGTCACGACCGGCGTGCTATAGGTTGTGTCGGGGGGGGAAATGCTCGTGCCCTTTAGCCACCGCAATTCGCCCGTCGCTTTGTCGAAGCCCATGAATCGGTGGGCGGGGCGGGCCAGCAAATCCCACTGCGGCGTGTCGCCCCAGCCAACCACCACGGCGTTGGCGATTACCGTGTCTTCGTAAATCACCGGGAAGTTCGTCCGCCCGCCGTAGGTCGAAATCAGCCCAAACTCTTCGTGCAGGCTGCGGTCCCAAACGAGCTTGCCGGTATCGCCTTCCAGGCAGCAAAAATACCCCGCAACGCCTTGAGCGTAGATGCGGCCGGTTTCCGGATCGCCTACGCACGACGACCAACCGACGCGCGTGTCGGGCACGTCGGACAGATAAACGTTGAAGCGGTGCTTCCACACGATCTCCCCGGTGGCGGCATCGGCGCAAACGACCATCTCACCTTCGTTCGCAGTGCCGGGCTGATCGCGGACGATCGTGTAGAGCTTGCCCCGTAGAACGATGGGCGTGGAACGTCCGGCAAGCCCCTTTTTTTTCCAGAGCAGATTACTTCCCTCACCGCCTTCGGGATCCCAGCTATCAACAAGGCCCGTTTCGAGCGAGGTGTTGTTCTGCTGCGGTCCGCGCCAATTGGGCCAATCGAGGGGGTCAGCTTCTCCTTCCGATTGGCCAAGCGCCGCCGAGCAGACGAAACCAGCCAGCAGGCAGGCTACCCCGCTAAGAAAACGAGAGCGAACGGGAGCCAGGAAAGGACCAATCATGATGCAAACCTTGAATTTGAACGCCGAATCTTCGAGGCGGGAATCCACAGCTATTCGGGAATCGGAGGCACGTCGGCGGGCAGAAGTGTGGCGGGGGAGACACTCGGGCCATTTAACTGTCAACGCAAGCACGCGGTGGATGGTTCGTATCGAAGGGCTGCAAGCTCCGCGTTGGCAGTCGATTCTTTAGCCTAGCAAAGAGCGGCGCATGGGGCTATCGACCGGGCAACCGCGGGCCGCACAATCGCTACAATCTAATCACCTTCCGTGGATGGAAAAACTTACGCAACAGTTGACGTAAACCATTTAGGCTAAAACGGTTGCGTGTGCTCAAGGGGCCAATTCGGGCGGTCGATACGGATTGATGTCGCATGCCAAGCACCAAGTGCCAACTGCGGCACACACGTTGAGCGTCAACCTACCGGCCCTGACTGAATCGAGCCAAGGATTGGTTCGACTGGTGTTGACGCCCTACCGTGCGGATCCCCCCTTGCACATCCCGCTATCTCTCTGACTCCCGGCACTTTGAAGTGCTCCTTACGCCGGTCACGTTGCCTCAAGTGCGTGCGCCGGAGGCAACTGCCGTCGCGGCCGACGATTGGTCGGCGTGGGGCGACATCGCGCGTTGCTGGAAGTCGGTAGAGGTGAACATGGCGAAGGGGGCTCCAGCCAAAAGGAGACGTTGTTCGATGAAATGGAACCTGTTGAGAGCGCTCTTGCTGAGCATCTCGATGGCAGGCACTAGCTTCGGCTATGGCCTGCTCGATCGGATGTGCGGCTGCGGGTGCGGCTGTGCCTGTGAGCCGTCCTGCTGTTGTTGTGAAAAATCGTGTGCCTGTGGGCCTGGCTGCTGCAGCGACAACGCCTGCTGCGAGCCAAGCTGCTGTGCGGCGGACTGCTGCAACACCGGTTGCGGAAGCTGCTGCTCGGCCCGGCCTTGCTTGCTCGACCGGCTGTTCGGTGGCTGCTGCCACCGCGGCGGTTGCTGCGAAGCAAGCTGCTGCTGTGAGCCAAGCTGCTGTGCTGGCAACGGCTGCTGCGAACCGAGCTGCTGCGCCGGCAACGGTTGCTGCGAGCCAAGCTGCTGTGCGGGCAATGGCTGCTGTGAAGCAAGCTGCTGCTGCGCCCCGAGCTGCGGCACGAGCTGCTGCCGTCGGCCCTGCTTGCTCGACCGGCTGTTCGGTGGCGGCTGCAACCGCGGCGGCTGCTGCGAAGCAAGCTGCTGCTGTGAGCCAAGCTGCTGTGCGGGCAACGGCTGCTGCGAGCCGAGCTGCTGCGCCGGAAATGGTTGCTGCGAGCCGAGCTGCTGCGCCGGAAATGGTTGCTGCGAGCCGAGCTGCTGTGCGGGCAATGGCTGCTGCGAAGCAAGCTGCTGCTGCGCCCCGAGCTGCGGCACGAGCTGCTGCCGTCGGCCCTGCTTGCTCGACCGGTTGTTCGGTGGCCGCTGCCACCGTGGCGGCTGCTGCGAAGCAAGCTGCTGCTGCGAGCCGAGTTGCTGCGCAGGCAATGGCTGCTGCGAACCGAGCTGCTGTGCCGGTAATGGTTGCTGCGGCGTAGGCTGCTGCGACACTTGCGGCAACGGCTGCTGCGATGGATGCAGCGACGGATGTGGCAACGGCCACGATTCCGCCCCCGCCCCGGCGCCCGCTGAGGTGAAGGATAAAGAAGCCCGCCCCATGCCACCGGCCCCCATGGCCGACCCGAACGCGGCCGTCGGTCGCCAACGGAACGTGGTCAAGACGAGCTTTGCTCGCTAGCAATCAACCGGGGACCACAAACCCGTAATTAGATTCCCCCTTTCGAACCTGTCCCGGGCCTCGTGCTCGGGGCAGGTTTTTTCGTTGGAAGCAACGGCATTTTTGAATCCCCTAAAACCACCCTCTCCGTTCTGCGTACATGACGCGGACAACCACTTCTTTTTCCAAGCACTGACCGATGATCTTTCGAATCGCGCTGCTAGCGGCGGTTTGTTTTGCGGCATCTTCCGTCACCGTAGCGGATGGTCCGCGGGTATTGGCAGAGGCTTCGCCACCGGTCGCTGCCCGCGAACGGCAGCACGCCGCGCTGGGTCGCGTCCTAGCCGAACTCGTCCGCGAAGCGGTCCCGCGTTCCTACGAACGCGACGAGGACTGGGGACGGACCAAACGCATCACTACCGGTTTGCGCGTGGACAAGCTCGAATTTTCGAGGCGCAAGAAGGAAGTCGATCACGGCGTTTGGAAACGCTATCGAGTGGAGTTGGCCGATTCGGATTCTCTACAGGTTCACGTTGAAAACCTGCGCGGTCTGGCCGCGGGCAAGGCGGCTTTATCGCTGGTGCTCGATGGCAAGTTCCAAGGGTGGGCGCAGGCCCGAGTGTACAATCGCGGCCTCCACGTGATTACGCTAACAACCGAGGGCACCACGGCGCTGACGGTTCGCGCCGACTTTGAACTTGCCGTCTCAGCAACGCCGGCGGACCTGTTTGCCGGGTTCCAACTCGTGCCGGTGGCGACCGACGTTCAGGTTGACGTCCGCGACTTTGAATTAAGCCGGTTTGGCGAACTACATGGCTCGTTGGCTCGCGAGTTAGGGCACGGGCTGAAACGCGTGCTCGAACGTGAACTCGAAGGACCGAAGCTAACGGCGAAGATTAACCGAGCAATCGACAAGAAACGGGACCGGCTGCGCGTCACGCCCGACACGCTGGTGCGTTACGCCGAATGAGAGGATAACCCGGATGCTTGGCCCTGTACTGCCTCGAATCGCTCCTCGGGCAGAACCATCTCGGCGATTCGCAAGCCGAATTTGTCGCCTACTTTGACCGCTTCCCCGCGCGCTAAAGGCCGCTGGTTGACGGCTAACTCAAGCGATTCGTCGCACGGCTTGTCGAAGCTAATCAGCGCTCCCGGAACCAACTCAATCACCTCGCGCACCGATTGCCGCTTGGTGGCGAGCGTAACGGTTACCGGAACCAGGATCTTCAGCAGACTCCGAGAGTAAGCCGGCAGCGTGAGGTCGTCACTACTGGTCGGGACTGTATTGGAACTAGCCGGTTGCGACATGGAACGATGCCTTCAATCCGCTTCGCGAGGGGCGGACAACGGTCTGCCTTCGCTTGGTATCGGCCATCGGAACCGGTAAACTTCATCCAGTTTGCCACCCGCCTCCAAAGGTTAGCCGCGCTCGCTCGCGACG
>JBBDYG010000012.1:0-19533 GCA_040901765.1 Pirellulales bacterium | reverse complement strand
GCGACGCGCTTCACATGTCGAGCGCGTCGCGAGCGAGCGCGGCTAAGTCGGTCGGTCAAGCGTATAATGATGGAGACTTTGATTGCGTCTCACTACAGTAACTGCTATCAGCCCATGAATACTTTGCTCTCCCCACCGCCGGCGTTCGACCTGAAGCCCTACAAATCGCTAGGGAATGAGCAGCTCGCTGCGCGAATTCAAGCAGTCCGCGAAGAGTTGGGCCCGCGTCTGTTGGTGCTTGGCCATCACTACCAGCAGGACGAAGTGATTGCCCTCTGCGACTTGCGGGGCGATAGCTATCAACTCAGCCAAATGGCCGCGGACAGCCGCGACTGCCGCTACATCGCGTTTTGCGGCGTCCACTTCATGGCCGAGACGGCGGACATTCTGGCTAACCGGCCACAAAAACTCGCCGAACGCGCCGGAGAACGAGTGACCGTCATCCTGCCCGACATGGCCGCCGGTTGCTCGATGGCCGACATGGCCGCGATCGACCAGATCGAGGACGCTTGGGACCAACTCGGCGAAGTGCTCGACACGAACGACCTAACACCGGTGACCTATATCAATTCGGCGGCGAGCCTGAAAGCGTTCGTCGGCCGGCACGGCGGGATCGTCTGCACGTCGAGTAACGCCCAGGCGGCAATTGAGTGGGCCTTTGCCCGCACCAGCCGCGTGATGTTCTTTCCCGATCAGCACCTGGGTCGCAATACCGCTATCGGCATGGGCATTGCCAATGCCCAAATGCCCGTTTGGGATCCCTATGCGGAAGCCTTGGGCGGCAATACCACCGCACAACTGGAGCAAAGCAAGGTTATTCTCTGGAAAGGCCATTGCAGCGTCCATCAGATGTTCCGCCCCGAGCACGTGCAGTTGCTCCGTGAACGGCATCCGGGAATCAAGATTCTCGTTCACCCCGAGTGTCCGCAGGAAGTGTTTGAACTGGCCGACAAACACGGCTCGACGGGCAAGATTATTCGCACCGTGGAGGCGGCGTCGGCGGGGTCAAAATGGGCGATCGGCACGGAGCTTCACTTAGTGAATCGCCTGAAGCAGGAGCATCCCGACCAAGAAATTCACTTCCTATCCCCGGTCGTCTGCATGTGCGCCACCATGTATCGCATCGATCTAGCGCATCTCTGCTGGAGCCTAGAGAATCTCGTAGCGGGAACGCCCGTGAACGTCATCGAGGTCGATGACGAGACGGCGAAGTGGTCGCTCGTCGCGTTGGAGCGGATGCTGGAGGTGCGATGAGAGCATCCTGCCGCATCCGCTCAACTACCGACTAGCGAAAGTAGACTTGGACTCCAGGACGCGCGCTGTAATAGTAAGGCGCGTAGGGCGTGTCGTAATAGTACCGCGAGGGCGCGCCATACCAACGACTGTACCGCGGAGTGTAGTAGCTGTAGCTTCTTGGCGCGTAGTACGTGGAGTACGCTGGCCCGCCTCGATACCAACCGCGGAATCGTTGCGCTTCCGACGTCGATGTAACGGCCAAACTACTGATGGCCAACGTTCCAAGCATCAACAGCGTTAATGTGGCTCGCTTGAACATGATCTTCTCCTTCTCGGCTTGGGACTCGTTGTTGATTCCCCATCGGGGAATCCGCATTCGGCGTGCCAATCATTACGCCGACGGAGTAAACATGCTCACTACCGCAGTAACTTGCGGTAATTCCTGGACGGCGGAGGCCGGCTTCCCGAGCGCCCAAAACGCCGCGCCCGAGCGGACGCGGCGCGCTCTTTTCGCAACGGGAAATTGCGCGATTAGAAGCCGATGTAGAAACTCACTCCGGAACTTGGGCGGTGATAGTAATCGTGATGTCGATGGTGGTGTCCGCCCCCGCCGTAGCGGTGATCATAAGCCGAGTAACGCGGCCCATGTCCGCCGTAGTAGGATCGGTAATGCGGGTAGTGTCCACCGCCGTACCAGCCGCCACCGCCGCAGTGGCCGTGGTACGCCTGGGCAGAAGAAGCTACGCCCAAACTGCCGACCATCAACGCACCGACAAACGTCAACGCTAACATTGCACGCTTCAACATATTCTCTCTCCTTGGGGCGTCTGCATCGCGCCGGATGTCTAATTGGGGGGCAGGCTCGACCACCGAGCCGGTGCCGTACATCGCACTAGGCGTGCCGACCACTTGTTGGCCAGGCGCAAGATCCGCTCTGGCAGAGAGTTACATCGAACGAACTGCTTCGCTGCGGGATGCTAGCCAATCGAAAAGCGCAATCGGACTGATTACAACCGTATCAAGGGCGCAACTCCTGTTTGATCTCTAGAAGTCGCGACCGCTCGGGAAGCTGTTTGTAATAGTCGTCGAGCGGATAGCAGCCAGAAACGAGTCCGTGCCGCGGAGCGGTGGTGCAGTCGCTGAACGTGCGGCAAATCCGCTTGCGCTGCATTGGCCGGCCGGCCAGTACATCCGCTGGCAATCGCGGATAGCTGAGCACCATGCGTCCCAAGCCGACGAAATCAACCCAGCCCTCGCGCACCGCCGCTTGCGCGACGTGAGGCAAGAACTCTTGCAGATAAGAGTAGCCGGTCCCGACCAGTGGCACGCTGCCGAGTGCTTGCTTGCATTGCCGCACCACCTCGATCTGCCGCGCCACACTGACGAGCGGATCCTCCGGCGGTTGATATCCGTCACTGGGCGGAAAGATCGCCGGTCGTTGAATGTGCGGGTTGTAGTAAGGACTGCCGCAACTCAAATTAAGTAGGCTAACCCCATCGGCCACCAACATCTTCATCAACTTCATCGGCTCGGCCAGATCGATCACCAGCGGATCGTCTTCCGCGGCGCCGAACGCCCAGCGGTACGGCTCGGCCCGATTGAACTCCATTGGCTGGCCGATCTCGCGGCTCGTCTGGTAGGGCACGAGGTCGAAGACGCTCAGTCGGACGCCGACCAATAGATTCGGCGCTTCGGTGCGGATGCGTCCGATGATGGTCCGCAGGACGCGAGCCCGGCCTTCCAGATCGCCACCAAATCGCCCCGGTCGAACCCGCGCGCTTAGAAACTCGTGCAGTAAATAACCGTGGCACGCCTTCACGTCGACGAACTGAAATCCCGCCTCCCCAGCGAGTACAGCCGCCCGCACGTAATCGTCGATCAGCCGCTCCAGTTCGTCATCGGTCCAAACGATGGCGTCGTTTTGGGGGTCGATTCGAAACTTGGCATCGAGCAACGGGTGGTGGTATGCGATCCGCGGTTCCAATCGGCCGTGATCGTTGGGTTTGGAGAATCGACCCGAATGGGTGAGTTGCAAGCCAACGAGAAGGTCTGCATCATCGCCAACTTCAGCGCGGTGCGTTTGTCGCAACTGATTGAGGAGTTCAGCAAGCCCGTCGCGATTCTCGGCGACCGCCAACAGTTGATTTGGATTCGCCCGCCCGTCGTGCCTTACTGCGGCGGCTTCACCACCCCAAATGAGCTTCGCACCGCTGCGGCCGAAGTTCTGCCAGCGCCGAATGGCAAGCGGAGAGGGCGAGCCATCGAGGTTGCAGTCCCAACCCTCCATCGGATGGATGCACCACCGATTACCCACTCGATAAGGCCCAATGTCGATCGGCTGCGCTAGTGGCGAACCCTCGGCAGCGGATTGGACATGGTCATCAAGCGGGAGCATGACGTCCAGTTCATTCAGCCGTGCTCGCAGGGCGACACAATCGCGGAACTGAGCGACCTTTGGATAAGCGCCCTCATCACTCACCTTGAAAGCCGGTGGTGTGTGATTTTGTGTGCAAATTGAAGGCACGGTTTTTGCCGTTCGATTTACACATTAAACACCACCCCCTCCTTTCTTATAAGAGTGAAAAAACACGGCCTTCAAGGTTGTGGTTCGGTTTTAATCGAAGGGCCGTCTGAAACCGCCGTAATGGCTTACTCGCGATCAATTGGATGCCATTCAGGCAGTTCCAGTGTCAATCTGCGAACTTTTGCCGCCGCTTCTCGGTCTATCCGAAAGGACAAATACAAGCGATCTTGTCGATTTTAGCGACTATTTTGACACATAGCCAAGAAATCTTTGAATAAGCACTCACTAGTCAAACGCGGCTTACCGATTGCTTGCTAGAATGGGCGGCAGAGCCAAGTCCCCTGCGGATTGTCGCAAAAAAGTAGGATCAGGCTCTTGTCCGGCATATTCGATCTGCGCACAATCGCGACCTTCGCGGTTCAGTTCACTGTTCCTTCGTCTCGCGAAAACATTATGGGCTATCTCGGCTACCCTGTCGGCGGGGCACTTGTAGCGGCAATGGGCGCGGCTTTGACGCTTGCGGAGCTTTTTCCGGACAACACCACGTCTATTTCGCGACTATGCATCGGCCTAGCGGTGGGTGCTGTTGCGCTGGTGTTAACCGTGAAGGTTAAGCGAGCACGTGAGTAACGCGCGCACCGCAGGAATACTCTCTTGCTTAGCGTTTTCATAGTCGTGAGCACAATTTGTGCGTACCTATTCGTTTGGGCAAGGAGAAGGGACGACTGGTGGAATCCGGGGTTTATGACGGATGCCAGTCCGCCAACAATAGGCGGAATCCTGGTTGTGGGATTATCAACCGCCGTTGCGTATTCGATTTGTGAATTTACCGTTCTTCTTGCAAAGTCAAAGTGGCTTGGGAACCCACCTCCGAAAATACCAGCCGATGTGTTGACCCTCGGCTGTCTTGTTGTGCTTTGGGTGTCGCTGGCTCAGATATTCGTACACTTCACCAGACCAGTCGGCGGTGATGGCCACGAAGAATAGAAGTGCTATTCGCCAATTTCAGCCTTTTGCCACCTGCTCCAGTAGTTCTCGCACGATCCATACGTGGTTTGCAATGCCGTGGACCATTATCCGGCCCCCGCCGCTGTCCGAAAGTCCTGAGCTATCGCAATGCAATACTGCCAGATTTCGTCCACCTGGATTTCCTCGCAGTGGACGGCCTTGATGTTCTGTTCCATGTACTGAGTGCATTTCTCGCCGAATTGCACCATGAGGTCGATGACCGTGTGGGGGTCGCTGTTGGTCAATCGAGAAGTGGCCAGTACCGACATTCCCTCGCAGAGCAATTCGATAATCTTCACGGCCCGGTCCATGCCGATCCGCATCCCGCCTAGCTTGGCGGTGGATTCCGTCCAGCTTATGCCGCAGTCTTTGCAGCGGTAACGGAGCGTACCGGCTTTGGTTCGCCCGTTCTGGCGACGGTTTTCATGCTGGCAAACGGCCACAATCATAGCGAAACTTCCCCGGGGCTGGGGCTTTCGCTATGATTCAGGTATCAAGGCTGGAATCAGCGAAAGCCGGTTCTAGTTTGCCCCGATGTGGCCCGCCAAGGCTGCATCGGGGTTTTTCATTGGCTATACTTATTGTAATTACATAATGCGACTCCTGTCAATGAGAAAATGGGCTTTCCAAAAGATTTTTTGTCATTACAATTGTGGCATGTCAAAACGCATGGGTAGACCGCCCCTCGCTCCAACCGAAGCCAAGAGCCAGGTTTTCCAGATTCGGCTTACGGAAGCCGAGCGGAAGCAGTACGAGGCCGCCGCAGAGCGGGCGGGGCAAACCCTGTCAGCATGGATCAGGGACAAGCTCAGCAGGGCCGCTAAGAGAGGCTAGCGGAGAGAGGGGGAATCGAACCCTTCCGTGAGCGCACGGACTCCTGCGGTCGCTTATAAGACGACTGCGCCACCAAGACGCGGGCCACTCTCCCAGGAATGGGAGAGTTTCAGAGTAGTCTGACTTCGGTTGCCATGCATTAAACGACAACTTGGAGTTCGCTTGGTTCGCAATTAACCCTGCGAGACTTTCAATGTAACGGCATCCAATTCGGTTCCGCGTAGGTGGCCCTTTATATCGACCACGGCGGCTAAAGGCAGTTCTCGCATCCACGAACACTTCGCGACAGATGGTTTCGAGAGGCCACTTTTGCAACGGCCTTCAGCGTTCCAAGGCAACGGCACCTCGTCAGACTCTAAAGCAGAGCCGGGCGGGTGGCCCGTGATCGCGACGGCGATAAATGTACCTTCGCGGGAAATGTCGCTATTAGTAGAGACCACTACAAGCGGGCGTGTCTTGGGATTTCCTCCGTTAGGATCGGTTACCCAAGCGCGTATAACGCTGCCCTGTTGAACGCTTGGCACTGGTCGCTCAGAAAAGTTGTTCCTCTTCCCCCTCGTACCACGACGAGGGCGGCTGGCGTTTCTTGGCGAGTCTTCTCAATTTCGCGTTGCTCAGGCTGCCTTTTGCATCGGGTATCGGAATCGGGGGATTTAGCTGCACTACCGGCTTTGCAACGCGCGTAATGCTCATGTGCTTCCTAACTCCGATGCCCACCCCTACCGACTTGCGTGAAGGGAAGCTAACGACTTTCGCGTATTTTCCGGCTGTGGTTGTCATGTTCTTAGCCCTGCTTATTTCACGTTGAACGTCTGCCGGTCAATCTCTGCCCCGTTGGCAAGGATCACAAAGTCAAAAACCCCTGTATGTGAGAATTTCATTGCTGGAATTGGAACAATTACGTTTGCTCGCATGAGCCGATCGTTGATTATCAGGGTTATCCCCTCGCCCCTTGCGATGATGGAGCCGGTCGAAAGGTCGTGAATTTCAAGCGTTAACTCGTACTCGCCTTCGGCTTCGGTGATCTGACAGAATGCCTCAGCACTACCAGTCACCAAATCATCACCAACGCCAAAGCTGTCAAAAACTCCAATTAAACTAACTGCCTCTGTATCGGCCTCAATGATCGTCTTTTGACAAAGCAGGATTGCTTTACAAACCGGCTCGGGAGGTTGCGGTTTAGACATATGTCGCCGCGCAAAAAATAACGCCGCTACCTTCGGCAGGGCGCAAGGTCACATCCGTATTTCCCGTTTGCGTGCATCCAGAAAATCCATCGCCCATTCCATGACATTGGATGCAACAATAAAGTATATCGGTTTTTCAGCCCAGATGCAATTTTCGATGTGGAAAACGTGTCGTCAGTTTGATGAAAAATGGCCTCACCCGCGGCCAGATAGCTGGCATGGACGCCATGCTATCTGGCCATCCGAACGCCGTCAATAGTCCTGCAAACCTTACGCCAGGATTTCCTACCCAGTTTTCCATTCCGTTAGTTTTTCCTGCTGGTTTTGATTAAAAAGTATCAGCGCTCGGGACGGCCTAAAAACCGCCCTGCACACTTAGTCACAGACCGGTGGTGGGTGATTTTGTGTGTCCGGGGAGCGGCATGGGATTTGTGGGTGGTCTGTGACTAAGTGTGCAGCCCCCAAGTTGGGTGGTCGAGTCAGTCACGATCCCCGAGGCAAGCCACGCTATACAGGGGAAGTTGGACCGTGAGAATCGCGACGACGACTTAGACCCATTCAAAGAGGTCGAGTCCAAACAGAGCTAGGATGATCCCGCCAGCGTTGTTCATAGCTTTGGAGTCCTAATTTGAAGGTCGCAAAAAGAAGCCTCGCCGGGGCGAGGCTTCTTTGCGGTACGGCTTATTGCTGCGACCAGTTAGTTGGTGCAAAGCTGCCCTTTTGGCAAATGTACCTTGACGTTCCGTGTCGCCTTGTTGATTTGCTCGAAATTCGGACCATCAAGCGGCTCAATGTACGTGTCACCTAGCGCCACCCTTGCGGCCACCTCAAGATAGACGGTTTCTCCATCTTCATCTTTAATCTCAAGGGGGCTTGCAACCCGAACGCTTTCCATTCCTTCCAGAGCTGGGATCAAGGTAGTTTTCAGCCCTTTGATCTCGATCCCAGCAAACGACTCGTCTTCGCTCGACAGGAACAGCGTCAAATATCGCGTAATGCGCTTGCTGTAGGTGGGTACGTCACGGGTGTAGAAAATCAGCGAGTCTGTCTCCGATTCATAGTAAGGTTCGGCCCGAAATTCACCACGTTCACCCCCAGATTTTTTGAGGAAGGCAGCAAAATGTTCTAATCCGTTGGCCATAGTTTCTCTCCAAATCGCGTGTTGTGGTCGATCGGATAGCCGTAGACTTCTGGGTCTGGCTCACAAAATCTCCACTTCGTCACATCAAGTTGCGGCGTCAAAAAAACTAGAAACACACTGTTGTCCGGTATATGGGCAATATAATTGTGCTCTGCTGCAAATGTACCCAGCGGAATTCCCGCATAGCAGAATGACTCTTCTTGCCCCTTCCGATCCAGACCGCGCCAGATTCCGCACGGATCACGGCAAACATCTGGAATTAGCCATGCCTCTTCCAGTTTAGAACTGTTCTCAGTTTTGTGGAAATGATCGAATAGGCGGTCGAATCTGATTCTGATGAGGCGTGAGCCGTGTCCGGCGGGAGTTTTCCCCTCAAATTCGGTACTGTCCGACGACTGTGTTGCTGACTGACCGCCCCGCTTGAGCCGTGCCGCATCGCTTCTATTATGGCGGCATGGACCCCTATCGTGTACTCCGCCAAAGCGCTGCCACCAAACGCGACACAGCGATTGCAGAAGCGCGCCGAGTCTACCGCAAGGATATTGTGGCCATCGAAGCGCTGGAGCGCAGCGTGCCTCCACAGCTTCCTAAACTGGCCGTTCCCAAGGAAGGGCCAAACACGGTCGAACTAATCACGCGGCTGATTCCCAAAGACAAGCCGTTCACCATCGCCGAGATGATGCACTGGCTACACGACGCCAGCGGGAAGTCTTACAACGAGCCGACCGTCCGCACCTACGTTTCCCGTTTGTGCAATCGCGGCGTGATTCGCAAGCTCTACAAGACGGGCCAGAACTACGCCCTCTGGATCGCCAGCGAATCGCACGTTGAGGAAGGGCCGATTGAAACCCGCTCCCTGCATGAGGTGGTAGCGCAAGTTCTGGTCGAGGAAGGGCCGCGGACCGTGGTTGAAATCGTAGTCGGGATGCGGCAGCGGGGATACCGGACGGATGCCACGCCCGAGGGCCTAGCACGGGCCGTGCGGGACATGCTCAAGCGGTACCGGGGGAAGTTCGTGCGGGGGAAGAGCGCGAAGTACGAGCTGGCGGGAGAGTAAGGCCGTGGATGGTTGTAGTTTGGAATGTAGAAAAATCTATATTTGGGGTATTGCTTAATATAATACTCAAGGACTATAATCCTCGAAGTCTCGGCCTACAGTCCCTCTACAGGGCGTCGCCATGAAAGTCGTGTTTGATTTTGCCGCCCAACGTATCAGCATCGAAGGCGACGCGCCTCGCATACTTGACGTGCTTCAGGAGGCTCGCAATCTCGCGCCGCTGCTGACCGAGATTCGCATCAACACGGCTCGACCAGAGTCACCGCAAAGCCATGAAACTCCGCCTCAAACCGAGTCAGACAATAGCCTGTCAAACGGCCAGAAAGCGAGCGGGACAACAATCAAGCAATTCATTCGCAAATTGCGATTATTGAATTCTGCCGAGCGGATCGCGGCAATCGCGTATTATGTTAAGCAGTACGAGAGCCGCGACACGTTCTCGCCAAAAGAAATGAGTGGCTGGTTTACTATTGCTGGCCAAACTAAGCCATCTCAGATGTCGGTAGCAGTATTCGATGCCAAAAAGAAATACGGCTACCTCGACAGCACGGGGCACGGAAAATGGAAATTGACGCCAAATGGTGAGAATTTGGTCGTCAGCAAACTGAATGAAATGGAAACCGATTAGTGAGTTGTCGCCAGTGCCGAGGTGTTTTCGTGAACATCACTCTGGCTGCCCGCGACAACAGGAAGCCCAATGGGAGCATTGGCGTAGCCGGCCTGACAACCTAAGAGCTACGCAGGTGTCGTTTGGTGTCCAAAACCTAACGGAGTGGGGTCCAAACCTGCTTTCCCGGGCTTTTTATCGTATACGGTGTGACGCGCCATGTCCATTACCCTAAAAAGTTGCTGGCGGGGTGCTCTCTATTCTCGGAGAGCGGCCCGCGTCTTGGTGGCGCAGCAGCCTTATAGCCTGCCGTAGGAGTCCGTGCGCTCACGGAAGGGTTCGATTCCCCCGCTCTCCGCTAGCCTCTCTTAGCGGCCCGACTGAGCTTATCCCTGATCCATGCCGTCAGGGTTTGCCCCGCCCGCTCTGCTGCGGCTTCGTATTGCTTCCGCTCGGCTGCCGTTAGACGGTGGCGTCCTAATAGTGAGTTGCTGATTTTGGCCCGTGGGCATTCCGTAGGCAATTATCTAAAATGTATGACGCTCTGGCAAAGCGGCTGATCCCCGCTCATCGGCCTTGGGCGTCGATTCCGGCTTTCACCAACTTTCGCCTGAGTCGCGCCCTCGGCCGGCCAGTTGCGGAAAGTTGTGGTTCCGGTGGGCGCACGCTCAATTCTTGAATTCGATAATCTCGATGAGGCATTGGCAGCGGCAATAAGTCGCGCCAATAGCAGCAGCCGACCGCCAATACCGTTTCCTGAATCGGCGGAGGAACGGCGAGTGATGCTAGCCGATGTAGAGATCGTTTTGCGGGAGTTCGAGGGCGTTTTATTCGACATTCTTCGGGCAATCTCCGAAGAAGAAAACGCACTACAAAGTTCTTACTTTTTTCGCATCCCGCAGGCGGAAATTGATTTTCCTAGTCCGGTTCCGAACAAATCTCCTTACATGATTCACTTTACGATGCAAGAGGCGCTCCTGATTTTCGGGGCATTCTCTCGCCTCTGGGAAGCGAACAAGAAGTCTACCCTGTTGCACGCGGAGCTTCCGTCGCTATGGCACACACTGCCCAAGATTATTTCATTACTCGCGATTGTCCCGGAGATTCCAGACGAGAGGAAGTCGTGGATGAAAAATGTACTAGCTATGCCAAAGGAAAAGCAGCAAGCGTACTTACATTGCTGGGGGACGCGGGCTATTCGAGTGGAAAGTCTTAATGACCTGAGACTTGGATTGGGCGCAGTGCGGGACTTTATTAGGGGCATTGGCAGTTTGGCTTCGAGGCTTCGCCCGCTTGTTGAAGCCGATCTGTGCGCCCAGTCAACTGGCGAAGGGGGCAACGAAGACCCGCCGGTACTAACCAAAGAGGCCGCGTCGGTCATGTGCTTTTTGGCGCAAAGACACCCTGTAGTTTCGACATTAGACGACATCGAATCGGGAGCCAATTTGAGCCGAGCAACAGCACACAAGGCCAGCGACGAGCTTATTGTGGTGCATTATGCGCGCCGCCCTCATGGCCCCAAGAAGGGCATAGCGGCAACAAGTGCAGGCATAGCCGTTGCTAAACTCATCTCAAAGTTAGAACAAACTTGAACTGACATTCTGTTCGACCGTGCGACAATCAAGGCATGGAATCTAGCCATGCCAACCTGCTGCCAATCAATCGCATGGCGCGACGGTTACGAGTGACTATCGCGTGGCTTCGTGCCGAAGCGGATGCTGGCCGGGTGCCATGCCTACGTGCCGGAACTCGGTATCTGTTTGCGCCAGAAGCGGTTGAGCGCGTTCTACTGGAGCGCGCCGCGAGTGAAACCACCATCAGAATGGAGGTGTCATATGAGGAGGGTTTAGGGGCCGACTGAGCGGCCCAAGAAAAAGCGTCTCGGTGGAGTCTCTGCGCAACGGACACTTCCACCGGGACGCCTCAGCGTTCGGATGGCAGCCTCGTGGTCTGGACGCCACAACCGCCTTATAAGCGGTCGGTGAGGGTCGGCTTGCGCCGAAAGGGATCGTAACCCCTGCCATCCGCTTTCATTTTACGGATCGCTTTGCGGCACGCAAGAGAATGTCCCTTGCCCATTCTGCCACGGATACCCCGGAGCGGTCGGCCGCGGCTCGGATAAGCTCCCATTGGTCATCCGGCCAGCGACCTATCTGCCGCACGGGGTTTATTTCCTTGACCTTTTTTGGGGGTCGACCCACCGGACTCTTGGATGTTCCCATACTGCAAGCCTAGCTTGCGATTCTTTCGTGTCAATACAGGAAAATCTTGCTAAGTACCTATTTCGTGTATTGACACGAAATTAACAGCAGTTACAATGAGGGCAGTGAAAGAAAAAAACCCGCGACAGTGCTTGTAACACCGTCGCGGGCAACTAGAAACCGGCTTTCGCCAGATTCCAGCCTACACACCTGAATCATAGCGAAAGCCCCAGCCCTGGGGAAGTTTCGCTATGATTATGGCCGTTTGCCAGCATGAGAACTGCAAGAGAAATGGCACAACCCGTACAGGCGCTATCCGCTGGCGATGTAAAGACTGCGGCATTAGCTGGACGGAATCGACCCGCAAGCTAGGCGGTATGCGGATCGGCATGGATCGCGCCGTCCAGATTATCGGGATGCTCTGCGAGGGAATGAGCGTAAGGGCCGCTTGTCGCCTCACAAATACCGACAAGCAGACCGTTCTCGACCTACTCGTTATGGTGGGCGAGCAATGCGAGCAATACATGGCGCATAATATCAAGGCCGTCCGGTGCGATGATATTCAAGTTGACGAAATCTGGCAGTATGTTTACTGCAAAAAGGCCACCGCCAAACGCAACAAGATTGTCGGCGGCGTCGGGGACTTCTATTGCTTCACGGCAATCGAGCGGTCCACCAAGCTACTTCTTACTTGGCACCTGGGTCGCCGGAATGAGGAAAACACTTTCAAATTCGCCCGAAAGCTAAGGCATACCACCGAAGGCAAGTTTCACCTTAGCAGCGATGGCTGGAGTCCGTACCCTGCCGCCATGCAGCACAACCTTGGTGGCCGGGTGGACTACGGCATGATGATTAAGATATTCAAGGAAGGAGGCGCAGAGGATCGCCGGAAGTATTCGCCCGCTCGGATAGTGCAATCCAAGAAAATCCGCATCCTGGGGCTGCCGGAAGGCCACCGGATTTGCACTTCCCACTGCGAGCGCATGAACGGCTCGATTCGCACGTTCTGCAAACGGATGGGACGGCTTACCTACTGCTTCTCAAAGCGGGTCAAGAATCACCGGGCCGCTCTCGCCCTCATGTTCTGCCACTACAACTACTGTCGGAAGCATCGCAGCCTCAAAGGCGAAACCCCGGCAATGGCCCACGGCCTAGAGAACCACGTTTGGACCATCCGAGAAATGATCGAAAACGTCGGGGAATAAAGTCGGACACACTTAACCACCCACCACCTGATTTTGTGTGTCCGGTTGGCGGCATGATGTTTGCTTAAGTAGAAATGTCGTCGCGACCCGGGCCCGAATCAAGAGGCATTTCCCGACAGGGCCGGAACAGATGAAGAGGGGTCGGCAGACGAAGAGGCTAACGCAGCATTGTTGTCGGAATCCTAGAGCAGAGAAGAGTTTAGCGAAATCTAATCCCCCCTCCCTTAGATTCGCGACCTGCCTTAATTCCGATACTCGAAGGCGAGCCTGGGGTTGCTCGGAACAAGGCTCCCAGGCTCGCCTGTTGCGTTTCTGCTGTTGCAAAATCGAACATGTGTTTAATTTTGCCACACTCAGCGCCCTACCTCAATCTCGCTGCTCGAGAATAACTTTATCCAATTCGTGCGGAATTTCTTACGCTGCGCTTTGGGGCGCTGCTTTCGATACGATAGGATGACGGTGGCTGCGCGTCCAGTTTCGATTCTTGTCTGTCCTCCACCGAGTTTGAATCGCATCACATGATTCGAGTGATTGCTTTCGTTGCTGTTGGTCTGCTGTTGCACTCTGGTGCAGTGATGAAAGGCTCGGCCGCGACGGTCGAGCGGCCAGCCGGTTCGGCCGATGGCACGCCGCCGCAAGCGGAGCTTATCAACGAGCAATTGCGGACGGGCTGGGCCGATCAGCAGATTGCTCCCTGCAAAGACGCGCCCGACGGCGCGTGGTGCCGGCGCGTTTACCTCGATCTGGTGGGGCGAATTCCAACCGTCAAGGAGCTTCAAACCTATCTTAAAGACCGCAAGTCCGGAAAGCGACAGCGACTCGTCGACCGATTGTTGGGCGACGAGTATCTCGAAGAATATGCGACGCACTGGACCACCGTCTGGACGAACGTACTGATTGGCCGTACGGGCGGAACCGCTCAGGATTCGATGGCCAGTCGCCCCGGCATGCAACAATATTTGCGGCGATCGTTCCAAAAGAACAAACCCTACGACCGCTTGGCAATGGAGTTGATTACGGCCACCGGCAGTTGTCAGCCCGGCGATGAAGACTTCAACGGCGCTGCCAATTTCCTCGCCGATAAGATGGCCGAAGAGGGAGTGCAGGCGACTGCCCGAACGGCGCAGATTTTTCTCGGCACGGCCGTCCAATGCACGCAGTGCCACAATCATCCGTTCAACGAATGGAAGCAAAATCAGTTCTGGGAACTGAACGCCTTCTTCCGCCAGACAGGCGTTGAACGCATTGCGTCCGACACGAACAGGCGCGGGCTGGCGCGGGTGGTGGACCGCGATTTCGCCGGCCAGGGGGGCGATCCGGCCAAGGCTGAAATCTACTACGAGCTTCGCAACGGCAAGCTCAAGGTAGCCTATCCCGTCTTCGTCGATGGCACGTCGCTGGCCGCGAAATATGCTGAAAAGGGCGAAGACTTTGGCGACAGCGGCTATCTCGCGAACGTCAATCGTCGCCAGGAGCTGGCGCAGCTTGTGATCGGCTCGCCGCAGTTTGGTCCGGCGATTGTCAATCGCATGTGGAGCCATTTCCTCGGCTACGGCTTCACCAAGCCGATCGACGACATGGGGCCGCACAATGCGGCCTCGCACCCCGAGTTGATGGAGCGGCTGGCGGAGGAGTTCAAAAATTCCAGCTACAACCTGCGAGAACTGCAGCGGTGGATCGTCCTCTCCGATGCCTACGCTCTCGACAGCCGAATGACTAAACAGAACGAAAAGGACGACCCGGCACTCGGCACGCGGCCGATGTTCAGCCACTTCTACCTGCGGCAAATGCAGGCGGAGCAGCTTTACGAATCGCTGCTCACGGCGACCGGCGCGGCCGACGCCCTCTCCTACGACCAGCGCGAGGAGGTAAAGCAGCGGTGGCTGGAACAATTCAACACGGCCTTTGGAAACGACGAAAACGGCGAAGCCACCACGTTTAACGGCTCGATTCCCCAAGCCTTGATGATGATGAATGGCGAATTGATTCGCAAAGCCACCAGCACCGATCCGGGTAGTTTTCTGGCCCGCATCGCTGGCGACGCCAAGCTCGACAACGCCGAAAAGATCGACTATCTGTATTTGGCCGCATTGGCCCGGCAGCCGGAGCGGGACGAACTGGCCCTCAGCAACCAATTGCTTGCCGCCCGCGAAGGAAATGTCGGTGCGGCGCTACAAGATATTTGGTGGGCGCTTTTGAATAGCAATGAGTTTATACTAAATCATTGAGTGAGGCCGTCGGCGTTCGGCTCTCGGCTGTCGGCCAGAGCTTAGAACAATCCGATAGCCAATGTCTAAAAGGCGAAAGTCCATTTCCCTCGGAGGACGATTCCGTGACGCCTTTCGCAATTCCTCGCGGCATGACGCGGCGCCATTTCGTGCAGCATCTGGCAGGCCTTTCCGCTTGGTCGATTCCGGCGCTCGCGCTGACGCAGTCGCTGAGGGCAAACGCTGAGACGCTCAAGCGGAGTCATAAGTCGGCCATCCTGTTGTGGATGAGTGGCGGCCCGCCGACGATCGACATCTGGGACTTGAAGCCCGGCGCGCCGACCGGCGGCCCGCTGAAGCCGATTTCGACAGGTGGCGATTTTCAGATCAGCGAGAGGCTGCCGCTGCTTGCCCCGCAGATGAAGCATCTCTCGCTGGTCCGCTCGATGAGCACCCGCGAGGCCGACCACACGCGCGGCCGGTACTACATGCACACCGGCTACGTTCCCAATCCCAACATCGAGCATCCCAGCTACGGCGCGGTGGTATCGCACGAGATGGAGGATAAGACCACGAGTCTCGAAATCCCGCCGTTTGTTTCGATTGGCGGCGCGAGCGAAGGGCCGGGCTTTCTGGGAATGGCCTATGCCCCGTTTCAGGTCGATTCCAACGGACGAATTCGCGACCTTCAGTTCGAAGGCAAGGAACAACGACTCAGCGATCGCCTCGTGCTGCTCGAAGCGGTCGAGAAAAAGTTCATCGACGAGCGGCGCGGCATCGCCGCGGTGGATCATGCCCGGGTACTTGAGAAAACCCGGGCCTTGCTTACCAGCGAGCAAATGAAGGCTTTTAATTCGCAGAGCGAACCGCAGCCGATGCGCGAGCGTTATGGGAACACCGGCTTTGGCCGCGGCTGCCTGCTCGCGCGGCGGCTCGTGGAGGCCGGCGTGCCGTTTGTCGAAGTCGATTTCGGCGGTTGGGACTTGCACCAGAACTGCTTTACTTCGCTCGACACCAAGCTTCCCGAAATGGACCGCGCGATGAGCGCCCTGGTCGAAGACCTCCAGCAGCGGGGCTTGCTGGCGGATACGGTCGTGCTGTGGATGGGCGAGTTCGGCCGCACGCCACGGATCAACGGCACGGCCGGCCGCGACCACTATGCCCGAGCTTGGAGCGTGGCCATCGGCGGCGGCGATATCAAGCCCGGCATCGCCGTCGGCGAGACCAATGCCGATGGCACGCAGGTCACCACCGAACCCTATACCTCCGAAGACCTGATGGCGACCGTGTGCCAGGCCCTTGGCATTTCGCTCCAAACGGTGTTCACTAGCAACAGCGGCCGACCCATGAAAATCGCCAACGGCGGTAAAGTGATCCGCGAGCTTTTCGCCTAAACTTGGGAGCATTGAATGCCTCAGCCCGACGAAAACATCGTATGTCTCGCGACTCGCCCCAACGAAGCGGAGGCCGCCCTGGTCGTCGCGGCCCTGGCCGATCGCGACATCGAAGCCACGCTCGGCGGCGCTCAAGCAGCCCAGCTTATTCCAGGTGCATTCGAGGAGGTTGAGATCTTCGTTTTGGAAGCCGATCTTCCACGCGCTCAGCGCATTCTGGAGGTGCTCGACGAGGACCGGACCGATGTGGACTGGTCGCAAGTCGATGTGGGCCAACCCGAACCGGGCGAGGAATCGCTCGACGACACGCTGTAGCATGTGGGCGAGTTTCTCCGAAACTCGCATTTTCGAGTCCGCCGCGGCGGACTCGTCCACATGCGTGCTTACTGCTTATCGTGCTCGCGGCACCAGGCGATTATGTCGTCGATCGTCATGGACTTCTTGTCGACTGCGCCCGATGGCGGTTTGGCTGCCGGAGCGGGGGGCGGGGTTGGTTCTTCTACTTGGGGCACTGCGGCGGCGGGTGGGGCAGGTTTTTCCGCGGGGGCTTTTGCCGCAGGTGGGGCATTCGCCGATTCCGCTTTGCCGCGGGCCATTGCCAGGATATCGGCGGTCGACATTTTCTTGGCGTCGCCCTTCGCCGCCGGAGCGGCTGCTTTCGGCGCGATTGGCACCTTTGCCGCCGATTTGGCCGCTCCGCCGCCGCGGGCCGCGGCAAGGATATCGGCCACCGAGGGCTTGCCCGCAATGGCCGGTTTGGCGGCAACCGCCGGCTTCGCCTCGGCGGCCGCGGCCGGCTTCTTCGCCGGGGCGGCGTGCTTCTTTTCCGCCGGTTGCTTCGCAGCGATCGCCGGCTTGTCAACGACCTTCAGAAAGTCGAGCGCAATGTCATACCAGCCGATGTTGAGGTGGTAATCGGCGAACTGCACCAGCGCCCGGCCGCTCATGTTCACGGTCTTCACTTGGCCCACGAAGTCGCGGAACCGGGCAAGTTCCGGCCGGCGAGCGTCCACCACCACGTATTTATCCGTGTAGTTCTGCTTGAGATTCTCGATCTGTTCCACCGGCATCATCGGCTCATTCCGCTCGATTGCATGGGTTCTGGGAAGACCACTAATATCGCGTGACGAAGTGCGGTCTGCAAGGTCGCCGCGGTAGTTGAGTAACTTCCGCAAAGCTGGGATAATGCTGGCTCGTGAAATCTTTCGACCACAGGAGCCGTTCGCGTGGGCAATTGGAAACTGGCATCTCCGGGGTTGTTCTTGGCCATCGTAGTGTGGGGGTCGACCGCCTCGGCGCAGGACAAATGGTACTTTTCGGGTCTTGAGTGGCAGCGGCCGCCGGTGGTCGATCCCGGCACTTCCGGAGGTCCGCCCTCGGACGCCGTCATCTTGTTCGATGGGAAAGATCTGTCGGCTTGGGCGGATGCCGAGAACTGGCGAGTCGAAGAGGGCCTGATGGTCAATGGTGGCGGGTCGATCCACACCCGGCAGCCGTTCGGTGACTTCCAACTCCACGTCGAGTGGATGACACCGCCCATGCCCGATGCGTCGGGCCAAGACCGCGGCAATAGCGGGCTGTACATCATGGGCCTGTACGAGGTGCAGATTCTCGACTCCTACAAGAACGACACCTACTTCGACGGCCAAGCCGGCGCGATCTACAAGCAGACCCCGCCGCTGGTGAACGCGATGAGGCCGCCCCATGAATGGAACACGTTCGACGTCGCCTTCACCGCGCCCCGGTTTAGTGAAGATGGCACGCTCAAGTCGCCCGCCTATGTTACGCTGCTTCACAATGGCGTGCTGGTACAGAATCATGTCGAGCTTGTTGGCGGAACACGCTCCGACCTGATCCCCAAATATCGACCCCATGCCGAAAAACTGCCGCTCTATATTCAGGATCATGGGAACCCCGTACGGTTTCGCAACATCTGGGCCCGCGAGATCAAGCCTCTCACCAGTGAGCGGATCCATGAGCCTGAACTTCGCGAGGAATAACCGCGCCGTTTGATTCGTACTTCCAACTCGCTGCGCTTTGCCACCAAGGGACATAGTCATGCAAATTCATAGTTATCTTTCGTTGACCCTCGCCGCACTCTCGGTCGTCTTATCGTCGGCATCGGCTGAGGAATACCTCTCCGGCATCGAGTGGCAAGAACCGCCGATCATTGAGCCGGGCGAAAACGGTGCTCCGCCGTCCGACGCGGTGGTGCTGTTCGGCGGCAACGATCTCTCGAAGTGGCAGGGCGGTGAGAATTGGCCCGTGAAGGAGGGCATCGCGTTCTCCGGCGACGGCATGATCACTTCGAAGGAAGAGTTCGGCGACTGCCAGGTTCACATCGAATGGTCGGCCCCGACGCCGCCGTCCGGTGAGAGCCAGGGACGCGGCAACAGCGGCGTGTTCCTGATGGGCCGCTATGAGCTGCAAATTCTCGATTCGTTCGACAACGAAACGTACTTCGATGGCCAAGCGAGCGCGATCTACAAGCAGACTCCGCCGATGGTCAACGCGATGCGGCCGCCGGGCGAGTGGAACGTCTACGACATTTTGTGGACCGCCCCGCGGTTCGAGGAGAACGGTTCGCTGAAGTCGCCGGCCGTGATCACGGTACTTCACAACGGCGTGGCGACGCTCAACAATTTTGAACTCTTGGGCGACACGCCCTTTCACCGGCCGCCGCAATGGGAAAAGCACGGCGAGAAAGGCCCCATCAGCCTGCAAGACCATGGCAATCCCGTGCGATTCCGGAACATCTGGGTGCGCGAACTGAGGGCACCGCAAGGCAAGCAAGTCCGCGAGCCGTTCGTGCGGGATGGGGACAAGGAGACGCCAATCCCCGACGGTCCTCAGAAGTAGTTCAATCCGTATTACAAATGGGTGATGTCAAGAATCAATTGCAACAGAGGTACTTGGCAATTACTTCCGCTGG
>JBBDYG010000011.1:0-50392 GCA_040901765.1 Pirellulales bacterium | reverse complement strand
TCCTTTCACCAATACCAGTTATCAAAACTGTTGCATTTGAAGTTTGACATCACCGTTTAGAATCCACCAGAAGTTTTTTGAAATACTCGCAAGGCCCGTGCGGCCGCCGCATTTGTTACCGCAACGTGGCTAAATACCGTAGCCCAGGGTTGGCCGCGCAGCGGCCTACCCTGGGTAACCAAACCGGTGCAATGACTTACGCTGAAAGCGTTACACAAGCGCCGCGCACGATCTTTGTGTAACGCCTTCAGCGTAAACGAAGTGGTGGGCATCGGAACCCAGGGTAGTCCGCCGCGGCGGACAACCCTGGGCTACGGTATGCAACGCCGTTGGCGTAAAGAACGCTGCCGCCTAACGATTAAGCTCCGTTGCCCGCCCTCAGCCGGAGCGGCACTGTCCGATTAGTGTGTTGCTGTGATTATTTTTGCTCTGCCTGCTCAGCTGCGCGATCTCGTTCTTGCATCTCTTGCGTAGCCTGCCATGCTGGGATTAGCACGCCAAGCATATCACCGATGATAAATACGATAGCAGCCACGCCGATCCAGAACGTCCAGGATTGATAGAACCGCTTTTTATTTTGGTCGCTCACGCTGCCCGCTCCAACAATTCCTTGACCGTCCAAACGTGGTCGGCCAGTCCGCTCGCCATCGCCGGCGTCTGTCCCTTCAGCGTTTCATGCTTCCGGCTGAAATTGTACCACGCGAAGAAGATGGCTTGCATAGCCGTATGATGCCTGAGGCTCTTGCTGTGGGCGTTCGTTAGCCGGGTGAAGCGCCGCAGGTACATCCGCACGGACAGATTCGCCCGCTCGATATGCGACGTGCAAATCCGGTCAAAGTCTGGGTTGCCGTACCGTGGGGTTTTCTCGGCGCTTATTATCGGAGGTCGACAAGGTGTCAGGAACCGAATTGCTGATTCGACCTTTTCTTCGGGATAGGATTTTAGAACACCGGAGTAGCAAATCAACTGGTGGTGCAATTGGAATGTTGCCTCAAATTTTTGCCTCAGCCTCGCTGCCCGTACCGAGCCGCAAACGTCTCCCGCTCTCGATCATTCAAGTCGCGGTCGAACTGTACTCGAAGCAGCTCGCCATAAACCAGCAGGTCGCGAGTGAGCATATTCAACCGCTGCGCTAGCCGCGGATTGACGATTGCACCCGTTGCGTCGAAGTCCTGCTCTCCATGTATGGAAACGCCGTAGGGCAGGCTCCAACCGTAGCACTGCCGGACCGCCGTTCGCAAATGGTCCATGACGGTCAGGCCCTTTTCGTGCGATGCGCACACGTAGCCGAAGAGCTTGCCGGCAAATTCGGCCCAGTGGTAATCGAGGAAATTCTTTATGGCGCCAGACATCGAGCCGTGATAGTCCGGCGTGCCGAGGAGAAATACGTCGGCCCACTGCACCGCCTCCGCGACCACCCGAACATGATCGTCCGCAGCCTCATCGGGCTGGTACATCGGCAACCCGGCCAAGCGAAGGTCGAGCAGCCGGGTCTCGGCTCCCCGCTCGGCGGCGACGTGCAAGCACAGGTGGATACCGCGGGTGCTGTAGGAACCCTCGCGCATGCTGCCAGCCACTCCCAGAACTTTGGCGGTCATGCAGATTTCCCCGAGCGTTGCACCTAGCCTTAAGACAGCGATTCGGAATACTGCGATCCGTCCCGCGGAACACCCGTGCGAGTGAAGAAGCGAAGTTGATTGCCGTCGGGGTCGACCACCGTCATCATGCGCAGGTGCGGCAGACCCTCGTTGGGAGGCTCCCTGATCGCAACGGCCCGGTGTCGAAAATCGGCGTGCCAGGCATCGACGTCGGCCACCTCGAAGTGAACCAAGCCTCCGACCTGACAATCTCCCGAATGTTCGGTCAGATAGATCTCCATGCCGTCCCGCTGGATGGACATGAACACCGGAAAATGCGGCTCGAACTTGTGCTCCCACTCGACCTTGAACCCCAGGCCGTCGACGTAGAACGCCTTGCTCCGCGCGGAGTTGGTGATCCGAAGGGCGGGAATGACTTTTTGCGCGATCGGTTCCATAATTTCACCTCGCGTGTACGCCTTCGATTTGGCTATCGGCTGTTGGCTATCGGCTGTCGGCCAGTGAAACACCCGCCCTCTTCTGGCCGATAGCCGACAGCCTCCGTGCCAGCACGCGCATTGTATCGTGCCCCGGTCGGCGAAAAAACACGTCAAGCCACTGGCGGCGCGACCGCATTTCCGAGAAAAAAAGAAAATCGGTCCGCCATGTCGAATTCGGGAGCTGCCGAACGACTATTAAGTGTTAGCAGCCGAGTCGGGGCACTTTTCCCGGTCGAAATTGCAGCAAAGCACACCACGAACCCTTATTTAAGGAACATGACGATGCGATTCATGGTATTGGTCAAAGCCAGCAAAGAGAGCGAAGCGGGCGTGATGCCCAGCGAGCAACTGCTCACGGAGATGGGAAATTTCAACGAAGAACTGGTGAAAGCCGGCGTTATGCAAGCAGGGGACGGGCTTCATCCCAGTTCCAAGGGTGCCCGCGTGCTATTCTCCGGCGACAAGCGAACTGTGATCGACGGGCCTTTCGCCGAGACAAAGGAACTTGTCGCTGGATTCTGGATGTGGAAGTGCAAGTCGCTCGAAGAAGCGATCCAGTGGGTGAAGCGGTGCCCGAACCCGATGCGCGAAGATTCTGAGATCGAAATTCGCCAAGTGTTCGAGGCGGAGGACTTCGGGGCCGAGTTTACCCCGGAACTTCGCGAGCAGGAACAACGCTTGTGGGCTGAGGCGGCTAAGAACGCAAAGTAGTAGCGTTCGTTGGTCGTGTGTGTTTCCGTACAAACAAATCGCAAGTCCTTCACATTGGAGAATGTCGCCATGCAAAGCATCATCCCCTGCTTATGGTTCGATAGCAACGCTGAAGAAGCGGTGAACTTCTACACCTCCGTTTTCAAGAATTCCAAGATCGGACACGTATCACGCTACGGAGAAGCCGGCTTCGAGATCCACGGCAAGCCCGCGGGAACGGTCTTGACGATGGAGTTCGAACTTAACGGACGGCCCTTCACCGCGCTCAATGGCGGCCCGATGTTCAAGTTCAACGAGGCCGTCTCCTTTCAAGTCCATTGCGACTCTCAAGATGAAGTCGACTACTATTGGTCGAAACTTTCTCAAGGCGGGGATGAAAACGCGCAGCAGTGCGGCTGGCTGAAAGACAAGTTCGGCCTGTCGTGGCAAATCGTTCCCACGGTTTTGATCAAGCTGTTGCAAGACAAAGACGCCGAGAAATCCGCCCGTGTCATGAATGCGATGCTGCAAATGAAAAAACTCGAGATCAAACCCTTACAGCAAGCGTACGATCAAAAGTAAGGTCGATACGAAAAACATTCCAACATTGTTAAAGGATCGAGAAGTTATGGCTACCAAAATATTCGTCAACCTGCCCGTTAAAGACCTGAAGAAGTCGATGGATTTCTTCGCGGCCCTCGGCTACATCTTCAATCCGCAATTCACCGACGAGACCGCCGCCTGCATGGTCATCAGCGAAGACATCTACGCAATGCTGTTGACGCACGCCAAGTTCAAGGAATTCACGCCGAACGCGATTTGCGATGCGACCAAAAGCACCGAGGTGCTCGTATGCTTGTCGTGCGAGAACCGCGAACAGGTCGGCGAGTTAACCGGAAAGGCGCTCGCCGCCGGCGGCAAGCGACACAGCGAACCCAAAGACCACGGGTTCATGATTCAAGACGGATATCAGGATTTGGATGGGCACATCTGGGAGTTGATTTACATGGACCCCAGCGCGATTCAGCAAAGCTGAAGACTTTTCGCGGCTGGCGGGCCGTGTTTGACCTGTGTTATTTCGGGCGGTTGCCCTTTGACTAATCGATAAACCGACATTCTTGTGGAGAATTGCGATGAACAGTATTGATTGTGTTTTGGAACGGTCAGTAGAAAGCGACCTGGAACGGGTGGTCGAGCCGCTCGCCAGCTACATTTGTGCCACCGAACGACCCAAGACGGCTTTGCTTTCGGCCCTCGCGGCGCTCGTCCGCGAAGTCGAAGCCACAAACCGAGCGGCGAACGGACATTTTCTTACTTTGCGGGGGAATCACTAGCCATGAAATACATGTTGCTGATTTATATGACTGAAGACGCCATGAACGACACCGAGCGCGAGCACTGCTATGCCGAGTCGGCGCAGCTCATTCAGGAGCTTCACGGGCGCGGGCAGTATGTGTCCGCCAACCCGTTGCAATCGGTCGCGACGGCGACCAGTGTAAAAATCCGCGAGGGCAAGCGACTGGTGACCGACGGCCCGTTCGCCGAGACGCGGGAACAGCTTGGCGGTTACTTCCTGGTCGACGCCACTGACCTCAACGAAGCAATTGCCATCGCAGCACGTATCCCAGGTGCCCGCAAGGGCACCGTCGAAGTCCGACCGGTGTTGGAGATTCCGGGCCTGCCCGCGTAACGTAGCGGCGGCTTCCAGCCGCCGCGAGTATTCAATCGGCGGCTAGAAGCCGCCGCTACGAGGACCATCATGAAATACATGCTGCTTTGTTACGACGACGAACAAGCCTGGAGCGACGCGGGCGAAGGGGCGCTGCAAGAGGCCATGCAGGAAGCCGTGCAGCTCACGCACGATCTTCACGCGAAAGGACAGTATATTATTTCGGCTCCGCTTCACCCTGTGTCGACGGCCACCAGCGTCCGGGTTCGCGACGGCAAACGGCTTGTGACCGATGGCCCGTTCGCGGAGACTCGCGAAGTGCTGGGCGGGTTCCACCTGATCGATGTCAAAGATCTGAACGAGGCGATCGGCATCGCCGCGCGACATCCCGGGGCACGCAAGGGCACCGTCGAAGTTCGGCCGGTGATGGAAATACCGGGCCTGCCAACGTAGCGTAGCGGCGGCTTCTCGTCGCGACATCTTCGACGATGCCCAATGCGACGCTATGATAAATCTACAGAACTATTCGTCGTAGCTTGAATCGCTCCCATTTTTAAACCCAGGCGGAGAAAAGCAGTCATGGCCAAAAAAATTCTGTTGGGAACGCTGATCGCCATCGGAGTGATACTCGTCGCTTTCCTCGCGGTCGTTGCAATGCAGCCGTCGCACTTCCGCGTCGAACGGACGGCCAACATGACCGCGCCACCGGAGGCGATCTTTGCGCAGGTGAATGATTTTCAAAATTGGGGGGCTTGGTCGCCATGGGCGCAACTCGACCCGAACGCCAAGAACACTTTCGAAGGCCCCGCGGTAGGAGAAGGCGCCATCTTCCGTTGGGCCGGCAATGACGAGGTAGGCGAAGGGAGCATGACCATTCTGGAAAGCCGTCCGAGCGAGTTCGTCAAAATCAAGCTTGCTTTCATCAAGCCGATGGAGGACACCGCCACCACCGAATTCATTCTCAAACCCGAGGGCGAGCAGACCGCCGTGACGTGGAATATGTACGGTGAAAACAACTTCATGGCCAAAGCATTTTGCCTGTTCATGGACATGGACACGATGATCGGCGACCAATACGAAAAGGGCCTGGCGAACATCAAGTCGATTGTCGAAGCCAAACCGGAACCTCAGCCTCCAACTACCGACAACGCATCGTAGTGGCGGCTTCCAGCGGCCGATGGAAACAGATCACAAGGATTGAATTATGCCCTCGATTACCGAAACCGCACCCGTTTCAAAAACGGCGTTATGGGCCGGATACATCATCAGCGCTCTGGCAGTGCTGATGCTGATTTTCAGCGCCGTGGTGAAACTAGTGAAGCCGCCCGGCTTCGCGGGGGCCATGGCCCATCTCGGCTGGCCCGAAAGCCATGCCCTCTATCTCGCGATCGTTGCACTTGTTGGCACTGGTCTGTACGCGATTCCACAAACGGCCGTCCTCGGAGCCATCCTCCTCACCGGCTACCTGGGCGGCGCCATTGCGACGCACGTGCGGATCAGCGAACAGTTCATCGCCCCGCTCGTGTTCGGCGTGTTGATTTGGCTGGGGCTGTTTTTGCGCGACCCGCGACTGCGGGCGCTGATTCCGCTGCGTCGTTAATACTATTGCAATTACAAGGAAACATGACATGTCGAAAATACGAGTCCTCGTCGGCACCAAGAAAGGCGCGTTCATCCTCACTTCCGATGGCAAGCGCAAGAAGTGGGCCGTCTCCGGGCCGTTCTTCGGTGGCTGGGAGATGTATCATCTCAAGGGTTCGCCCGTCGATCCAAACCGTATCTACGCCTCGCAATCGAGCGGTTGGTTTGGCCAGATCATTCAGCGTTCGGATGACGGCGGCCAGACCTGGCACCAACCGGGCACGCCGCCGGGCGAGCCGACGACCGCCCCCGACGGCACGCCCAAGGCCGAAAGCAACAAGTTCGTCTACGACACTTCCACCGAAACTGGCAAACCCCTCACCACGCACCAGTGGTACGACGGCACGCAACACCCTTGGGAATTCAAACGCGTCTGGCATCTCGAACCTTCGCTCACCGATCCCGATCTCGTCTACGCCGGCGTGGAAGACGCCGCGATCTTTCGTTCGACCGATGGCGGCCAAAACTGGCACGAGCTGGCCGGGCTGCGCGATGCCCACGGCTCCAAGTGGTCGCCCGGCGCCGGGGGTTTGGGTCTCCACACCATCTTGCTCGATCCGAGCAATCCAAACCGCATCTACATCGCCATCTCGGCCGCCGGCGCTTTTCGCACCGACGATGCCGGTAAGACTTGGAAGCCAATCAACCGGGGCCTCAAGTCCGAATACATCCCCGACCCCAACGCCGAGATCGGCCACTGCGTTCACAACATGGCCTTGCACCCGTCGCGACCGAACGTGCTGTTCATGCAAAAGCATTGGGACGTAATGCGCAGCGACGACGCCGGCGACAATTGGCACGAAATCAGTGGCAACTTGCCGACCGACTTCGGATTTCCGATCGACGTGCACGCGCACGAGCCGGAGACGATCTACGTCGTCCCGATCACGAGCGACTCGCTGCATTACCCGCCCGACGGCAAGCTCCGCGTCTACCGCAGCCGCACCGGCGGCAACGAGTGGGAGGAACTTACTAAAGGCCTGCCCCAAAGCGACTGTTATGTGAACATCCTGCGCGATGCGATGGCCGTCGACTCGCTCGATTCCTGCGGCATTTATTTCGGCACCACCGGCGGGCAAGTGTACTGCTCGCCCGACTCCGGCGACAATTGGTCGCCAATCGTCCGCGACCTGCCGGCAGTATTATCGGTCGAGGTGCAAACATTGAAGTAAACGACCGGAGCCCGCAGCGCAAGCAAGGGAACCTCATGCCCCTCCTCGCCTACCACATCACCTGGACCACCTACGGCACGTGGCTTTCCGGCGACGAGCGCGGATGGATCAAGAAAAAAACGCCTGGAATCCAGCCACCCGATCCCGCGTTGGAAAATCAATCCCGTGATAGGATGGTCGAAGAAGCAGTCGTTCTATCTGCCACACAACGCTCGCTGGTGGAACAGACTATCCGCGACCACTGCCGAATTCGCAACTGGCCGCTTCACGCGGTCAATGCTCGGTCGAACCATATTCACATCGTCGTTACCGCCGACCGCGATCCAGATGAAGTGATGAATCAGTTGAAAGCGTGGTGTTCGCGTAAACTGTCGGACGCGGCCGGACTTAAAGACATCGTCGCGGTGAAGGCCGGTCGGCGGCATTGGTTCTCGGAAGGTGGTGACAAGGAACTAATCGAGGACGAAGCGTATCTCAACAATGCAATTCAATACGTCTTGGACCAATAAATGAATCCGGGAGCAAGAAAGACCTTGCTTGCGCTGCGGGCTCCCAACATAAAACTCCCATGATCCGCGTCCTGCTTCCCTACCACCTGCGCAACTTGGCCCATATTGACGGCGAGGTGCAACTCGACGTCGCAGGGCCGATCACGCAGCGCTCGGTCCTCGACGCGCTCGAAGCCCGCTACCCCATGTTGCGCGGCACAATCCGCGACCACGTTACCCACGAGCGCCGCGCGTTCGTGCGGTTCTTCGCCTGCGAGCAGGACTTGTCCCACGACCCGCCCGACGCCCCCCTGCCCGACGCGATCGCTTCAGGGGCGGAGCCTTTTTGGGTTGTGGGGGCAATTGCGGGCGGGTAGGATGCGGAAACCAAGGAGCGAACATGAGCATCGAATCGAGTTCATCGCATGACCGGCCCGCCGTCGACATTTCCTTGCTGATTCTGCGAGTTGTCGTGGGGGTCATCTTCGCTGCCCACGGCGCGCAAAAGGTATTCGGTGCGTTCGGTGGACCCGGTCTCGAAGGAATCACCGCGGCGCCGCCGGACGGAATGGGGCTGCTCGGATATCCTGTCGCCATCGGCGAGTTCTTCGGAGGACTCGGGATTATTATCGGCTTTCTGTCGCGATTCTCTGCCGCGGCGAACATTGTCATCATGCTTGGCGCGATCGCGATGGTCCACGGCAAGAACGGCTTCTTTCAGAGCGATGGCGGCTTCGAATACAACCTGGCCCTCATCGGGCTGCTCGCGCCGATCTTGATCGCCGGACCAGGGCGGTTTGCCATTGGACGGTTTCTGCCGCTGCCCAAGTCGCCGCCGTCGGATCGACCGATTGTCGTCTTGGAGTAATTGCGAGCGACCTTACTCGTGCGCCACGCCCGCAGCTTCCGCCTTCAATCGCTGCCGCTCGGCCACCTTGGCGAACGGGTAGTAGATCAGCATCGCGATCACGATCGAAATGGCGCCCCACACGGCGGCTTTCCAGTCCCCGCCTGTCACCAGATAGTGGCCAATAATTGGCGGCGTCGTCCACGGCACGTTGACGAATGGCCTGTGAATCACATTCCAGTCCATTAGCAGATAGCTGCTTGCCGTCAAAACGAGCGCGCTGAGAATGTACGGAACCATGAAAACGGGATTCAGCACAATCGGGATGCCGAAGAAGATCGGTTCGTTGATCTGAAAAATCTGCGTCGGCAGCGACAGCCGGCTGACTTTGCGAAAGCCCGGCTCCTTGGAGTTCATCAGAATCAGCGCCAGCGCAATCGTGGCCCCGGTTCCGCCGACGTTCACGAACGCAGTGAAGAATCCGTAAGCCGTCACATACGGCAACGGCTGGCCTTGTGTCATCGCTTCGACGTTCGCGGCTAAATACTGAAGAAAGATTGGCGCGACAATCGCATCCATCGCATTGTCGCCATTGATGCCGATCGACCACAGCATCGTCACTAGAAATGCATAAACCAGAATGCCGGGCAGCGTGTTGAGGGCAAACACCAACGGCGTGAAAATGGCTTGCACGATGCTATCGATATCCACGCCTAGCACGAAGCGAATGATCCAAAAGGTCAGCACCAGAAACAACAGCGGGCTGAGTGACAAGAACGATTCCGACACCACCGGCGGCACGTTCTCCGGCAGGCGAATCACGAAATTCATATCGGTGAAGAATTTCTGAACCCGCACGGAAACTAGTGCTATCAGCACCGCCGTAAAAAGCCCCTGCGAGCCAAGACCTTCCATTCTCAGCGCCGCCTCATCCCGCTCGACCATCTCGTCTTTGGTCAGCGCGACAGGTTGCGACTGCTCGATAGCTTCCGCGACTCGCTCTTCGCTCTCGGGAGCAACGACGAACTCTTTATCGACCTTGATCTGAATCATCAAGAAAATAACGGTTGCCATCGCGGCGCTGACGATGGCCTCCTGCTTCAGCTGCTTTCCGAGGTCGTACGCGATGAAGAAGCAAGCAAACACCGCCAGTAGTCCAAAAGTCGCGGTGACCGGAATCTCTAGCAGCCAGCGATGTGGCTCGACAATTGCATCCCAACCCGAGACCGGAAAATACGCCACGATCAAAAACAGCCCGCCGATGATCGTCAGCGGCACCACCGACACCATGCCGGCGCGGATGGCCGATAAGTAGGTGTTCTCGCTCAGCACCGTAAGCGGCGGCACGACGTATTTGTTCATGAAACCCATCACGTCGTTCTCGCTGCCTCCAAGTTTCACAAGTGGCAATGGCCCGATTTGGCGTGAGTATACCGTTGCCGCCGGCGCGTCGGCAGCCCAGCCTCGCCGAGCCACGCTTGGCACGCCGATAGATTATGACAGAATGATTGCCTCGTTACCGTCCACCAACTCCTCATCGTTGTAACCAGCCATGCCCGGAGTAATTTCCGCTTCCGAACGTCCCGCGCTGCTTGGCGGCAGCCCCACTTGCGACTTCCCTTGGCCGACCTGGCCGGTACACGACAACACCGAAGAAGCCGTGCTGCTGGAAGTCCTCCGCTCCGGCCAGTGGTGGTACGGCGAGCAGGTCCGCCAATTCGAGCAGGCGTTCGCCCAATTCCAGGGTGCGGGCTACGGCGTCTCCTGCACCAACGGCACCACCGCGATCGAGATGGGGCTGCGGGCGCTGGGCGTGGTTCCCGGCGACGAGGTCATCGTGCCACCCTACACGTTCATCGCCACGGCGACCGCCGTCGTGACCGTCGGCGCGATTCCCGTGTTCGCCGACATCGACCCGACGACGCTCTGCATCGATCCCGACGACGCCGCGCGAAAAATAACCGCGCGAACTCGGGCGATCATTCCCGTTCATGTGGCGGGGCGCTTCGCCGACATGGAGCGGATCAACGCGCTCGCGGCCAAGCACAACCTGGCCGTGCTGGAAGACGCCGCCCACGCCTGGGGCAGCCAGTGGGAAGGTCGCGGCGCGGGGACGCTAGGCCGATGCGGCACGTTCAGCTTTCAGGTCTCCAAGAACATCACCGCCGGCGAGGGTGGCATCCTCGTCACGAATGATGAATCTGTTGCCGATCTCTGCCGCAGCTTCTCCCACTGTGGCCGCACGAAAGGCTCCGCCTGGTACGATCACGATAACCTTGGCAGCAATCTTCGCATCACCGAGTTTCAAGCCGCCGTGCTGCTCGCGCAACTCGCACGGCTGCCGGAACAGCTCGCGCGCCGCGAGCGGAGCGCCGCGCTGCTCGACGAAGCGCTGGCCGATGTTCCCGGCATGCAACTGCTCGCCCCCGCGCCGCAGATGAACCGCCGCAGCTACCACATGTTTATCTTTCGTTTGAATGAGGCGGAATTGGGACTACCGCGTAAGCGCTTCATCGAAGCTATGACTGCCGAAGGAGTGCCCGCATCGGAAGGTTGGTACCGGCCGCTCTATCGCAACGGCGTATTCGCCAAGGCCCACGTCGGGTCGCCGCATGGAATCACTGCGCCGCTGGCCGGCAAGGGCGTCGATTACACCGGCGTCTCCTGCCCCGTCTGCGAGCAGGTCTGCCGCGACGCGGTCTGGATTCCGCAGAACGTACTGCTCGCCGAGGAGTCGCAGATCATGCGACTAGCCGACGGAATTCGTAAAGTGGTCGCCGGCGCAAAACTAATTGGTAGCTAAGGGCAAGCGATGCTTTCTGATGACTTTCTCGGCGGCGTGGTCGAAGGGTTTTATGGCCAGCCTTGGAGCCATTCGCAACGGCTGCATCTCTACGGCGAGCTTGCAGCGCTCGGCCTCAACACCTATTTCTACGCGCCCAAGGACGACCTCAAGCACCGCGCCATCTGGCGTGAAACCTATAGAGGAGCGGAGCTGGCCACCCTTCGCGAGCTTGTCCAATCCTGCGACCAGCACGGCGTCAGTTTTATCTACGGCCTCAGTCCGGGCCTCGATATTCGCTTCTCCGACGAGGCGGAACGCAACTGCATCAAGGCGCGATTCGACCAGTTGCGAAAGATCGGCGTCCGGCACTTTGCGCTATTGTTTGACGACCTGCCGGGCCACATCAACGACGGCGACCGCCGCGCGTACACCACGCTTGCCGCGGCACAATTCGAGGTAACAAACGCCATCTATGCGTGGGCTTGCGAACAGTCGCCGGGTGCCCGGTTTCTGTTTTGCCCGACGCCGTATTGCGACCGCATGGATCGGGCGCAGCTTGGCGGCGCGGGTTATCTGGACGACCTGGGCCAACTGCTCAACCCCCAGATCTACGTCCTGTGGACCGGTCCGGAGATCGTGCCCAAGGAAATCCCGCTCGCCTCGATCGAGCGGTTGGCGCAGCGCATTCGCCGGCCGCCGGTGATTTGGGATAATCTATTCGCCAACGATTACGACGTCCGCCGGCTTTACTGCGGTCCGTACTCCGGCCGCCATCGCGAGGTGCGTGAAGCGGTGCGCGGCATCCTCGTGAATCCCAACAACGAATACCCGATCAACTTCGTACCGTTGCGGTCGTTCGCGGAGTGGTTGACCGGCGAGGGCGAGTGGAATCCGCGGGCGAGCTTTCTCGAAAACATCGCCCAGTGGCTGCCTCGCTTCGCAACGGCGGGCCAGCCGCTTTCGTTCGACGACTTGCTGCTGCTGGCCGACTGCTTCTATCTGCCGCACGCCGAAGGCCCTGGCGGTCAGCGGCTGCTCGAGTTAATCGATCACCTGCTCGCGCAACCCGTCGATGCTTGGGGCACCGCTCACGAGGAATTCAGGGCTACCAATCGCCGCATTCAAGCGCTGTTCGAGCGGCTGACGGAACTGCGGGACCGAGAGATGTTTTACGCCTGGAGCCGCCGCGGCTGGGAACTCAAAGAAGAGCTGCAAGTGCTGGACGCCGCTCTCGCGTACAAGAAAGCCGGCGGCGACATCGAGGTCGGCTTCGAGCTGGGTACCCACTTGCCGGGCACGTATCGGGGTGGTTTGCTAGCGAAGATGGAGCGATTGATAGAGATGGACGCCCAGGGTTTTGTGCGGCCAACCAAGTCGATTTCACCACAGAGCTGAGATGTTGCACGAGTCTGCGACTCGTGAACTACGACTTGAAGAGTCGTGCTGCAATTTGTGCCAAGTTTGTGCCACGCGCGCGCTGGCACAGCCGCACCACGAGGTTGAAATACGATCTCGCTTTTGCGCAAGCAAGTGGGAGAAGTGACAGGAAAATAGCTAAATTGGAGATCGATTGGTGAGCTCGAGGATTTTCCAGTTTGTGCCACGCGCCATCTTGCCGCGGCTGACTGCGTTTCCTAGTGAGCGCTGGCTTCCATTGGTCGTCTGGTACTACAGCGCTATGTTTCACCACGGAGCCACGGAGGAATTCAATAGTCACAAAAAGGCACAAAAAGACACAAAAGGAATTGGCGGCGATTGATGAAAGAAATGTGATGCATCGCGCCAGACACTATTCGCGAGCATTCTTCGTCGTCTATTCTAATTTTTTGTGCTTCTTTGTGCCTTTTCGTGGCTATTCTTTCGTCTTTCTCCGTGCTCTCCGTGACTCAGTGGTTAAACCCATTGTTCTAGTTTTCTGGAACTCGCTGGAATTATGGCAACCATTCGCGATTACCAACCGGGCGACGAGGCCGCTGCTTACCGCGTGTGCCTCAAGACGGGCGACCACGGCGCCGACGGCGAGCCGTTTTATCGGGAAGACCCCGACGCCCTGGGCCGAATTTTTGTGGGGCCGTATTTGAAGTTCGAGCCGCACCTAGCGCTTTTGCTCGAAGACGATCAAGGCGTTTGCGGCTACGCTTTGGGCGCGTTCGATTCGCGGATGTTTTACGATCGCTACGAGCGAGAGTGGCGCCCCGACCTCTGCGCGCAGTTCCCGGAGCCGACCGGCGATCCGTCTACTTGGACCCGCGTCGAAGCGATTCATTATCTCTACCACCACCCCGATTACTTCTGCCCCGAGCCTTACGAGCTTTACCCTGCCCACCTGCACATCGACCTGTTGCCGCGCACTCACCGGCAGGGCTACGGGCAGCGGATGATGACGGAGATCATGGACCGGCTTCGCGCGCGGGGCGCGCCTGGCGTCCACCTGGGGATGCATTACGACAACGACCGCGCGCTGGGCTTCTACGCGTCTCTCGGTTTCAGCGAATTGTGCCGGGACGGCGAAGGCGAGAACGAGGCGATCTATATGGGCAAACGCTTGCGAGGGGCTGGGGATTGGGGGCTAGGGGCTAGGGAATATTGCAATGACAGTCGAAGCTAGTTTTTCCCAGCCCCCAGCCCCACTTTCGTCCCTGGTCTCAGCGCCGCGCGCGAATCAGCCGCGGCACAAGTAGGGTCGCCAGAATCAGCAGACCCAGCGATGTCGGTTCGGGGACTTGCAGGCGGTAGCCGATGATCGGGGTGGCGGTGTCGCTGGCCCAGGTGCCGTTGCCACTCACTGCGTGCAACTCGCCGCTGGCTTCGAGGGAGAACGAGATGTCGATGGTCTTGCCTAATTCGATATTCGGATCGCCGGCTTCGTTGTTCAAGAATCCCTTGAACGGCGCGCGGAACTCGATCTCATGTCCATCGGGCGAAATTGCCATGGTCATGATCCCTGGGATGACTGCGCCTTGGTCCCTGACGAGCGTCAGCGTATCGTTGGCGTGGTAAACCCACTGCGTGTAGTTGGGATAGTTGCCTGGGGCCGGCTGAACGAACCCCGGAGTAAAAGGCCCGTCGCTGGTTCCGTTCCACTGGTCGCTGGTCAGATCGAGAATGTCCTGGTTCTCCGCTGTCTGCGTGAGCGAATCGTGGCTTAGATAGTGGCCCGTGTTCCAAGAGCCATTGAAGAATTCAAGCTCCATGTTCATGTCGTAGCCGCGTGAAGTGGGGTAGTAGCCCCCCTCGTGGAGCCAGTAGCCGGTCGTGTCGTCGTGGTCGACGTCGATCGTCACAATCACGTAGTATCGCCCGGCTCGGCCTTGCGCCGCGGTCTGCGTCGCGCCGATGTTGCCGCGCGAGCGAAAGTAGGCGTACAGGTTCTCGTTATCGTGCGCGAACTTGTACTCGAGCACGTCGACGTCGGGATGATTCACATGCGCCGGCGTGTCGTTCATGCCGTCGTGGTCGGTGTCATGCTGATCGTCGATCGGATCGGTGTACGATGGCACCAGCTCCCAATCGTCGAACAGCCCGTCCACGGTAATCGACCGGATCGGCTCGCCGCAGGCGGGCAGCGCCGCACTTGTAAAAATAATTCCGATGAGGAAGCTCATCGCCAACCGTCGCCAGCCGCCAACGAACCTACGTGATCCAACAACTCGAGCCACGAACGCCATAATGATTCCCCCATTGGAATGAAAAATGAAACCGTTCCACGTAGCGGCGACTTCCAGCCGCCGTTCTCTGGCGCAGGATGCCCCAGCTACGTGCCGCACCACAGGCGAAGAAGGACCGCCGGGGTCCATTTCACGCCTCAAAGAATCGTGTGGTTAGCGCACCTTCGGTTAGTCGAACCGGATTAGAAATCAAGACTCGCCACTTGCCCATCCGCCCGATTACCCAACCGCTGGTGATTCATGAGATCCGATTCATAGGGCAGGAACCGAACCGAGCCATCGCAGAAAACTGCGACCCACCCCCCTGGGTGTGGGCCGCCGAAAGCCCATTTTGGGTCAAATCCAGGTGTATCGGCCCGCGGAACTTCCGCTGACGCATTGAGGCGATCTTCGAAACCGGGAGGCCACACGTATGAGGTTCGCAAGTTGTCCCGATCAAAGCCGTTATACATGCTTTGATCGTCGTTCCCGGCTCCACCAGTTTCATATGTAAGTGGGTCGAGATTCTTTTCACCAATCAGATAGGTCTTGGTGTTACCGTCGGTAATCTGCTTGAACTTGATTTCGCTACGCTGAAAGATCACTCCCGTATGACCCGTCGTAGCATTGCCGCCCCTTGGCAGCGCCCGCCGAACGAAATCGGATCCCGAGTTGCTCCAATTATACGCCGCTGCCGCTGCTATCGATTCAGGTCCGACGTCCGAATCCTGAGTTATTCTCAAATGTCCTAAGCTTCCCGCATAGTCGGACTTGCCGGCGAGTGGAGGCGGATCGTAATTTCGGAGAGGCCGCCCGCCGTGGGGATAGGGCTGAGCCGCTCTGCGGGTAGGACAGTAGAAAATGCTCACCGAGGTTGACACCATCTCACCAATCAACGCCCGCGAGCTCGGATCCTCACACTTAAAGCCTCTTCCCAATCCTTGCCGATCTGCTTCCTCGATGAAGGGCAACAGTTGATACGCCCAACTGCCCGGCTGCAACTCACCCGCGCCTTGGTCGGGGCAGCCGACCCACCAGTCGCCCCAGCCGCCCGAGGGCAGGAAGCCGAAGGTATCAACATGCAGATGGCAGGCCGTGCCGAGTTGCTTGATATGGTTCGTGCATTGCGTCCGCCGGGCGGCTTCGCGCGCGGCCTGGACCGCAGGCAGCAATAGCGCCACCAAGATGCCGATGATCGCGATCACGACCAGCAGTTCGACGAGGGTAAACGCACGCCGCGTGCCTGCTGATTTCGAGTTACCACGCCACTTATCCATTGCGTTACCCTGTTGCCGAATAGCCGTTTGAAAAGACATCCTTGCCTCGAAAGCGAACTCCGACCCTGGAATTCTACTCCCGCAGGTTACAAATCGCAACTGGATTTTTTGCGCGTAACACGCACCGAGATCGGCGATTCTCTCGCATTCCACCGGTGGAATGGCCACAAATAGGCACAAAAAGAAAAGGCAGAGGATGAAACCGCTAATGGACGCTGATAGGACGCTAATAGAAAGGAAATTGAGGGGATGGAGTTCAGGGTAGCGGCCAATTCCATTGATTGAATCTCCTCTATCTGCATTAGCGTCCTATTAGCGTCAATTAGCGGTTAACTTCTTGTTTTTGCGTCTTCTCCTGCCCTGGCGATTGGTCTTTCGCTAGAATCCACTCGGGCGGGAAGCTGGCGTGCTTGATGGCCGCGCCCTCGTTGGTCGAATACGAATAGGTCACGTGAATTGGTCCATCCCGACCCTCGATTGCGGTCGGGTAGCCAAATCCACGGTTGCGAGTATCGTCGCGCTCGAGGTAGCGCTTGTGCGGCCAGGTTTGCCCTTCGTCGTCGGACAGCGCGACGGCCAGCCGATGGCGGCCGGACTCGGTGTCGTTGAATACCAGCACCCACCGGCCATCGGCTAAGGCCAGCAAGGCGAGGCTGCTGCCGGGGTTGGGTAGTTCCGTGTCCTGGGCGAGCGACCACGTCTCTCCCTCGTCGCGCGAAACGCTCTGGAGAATCCTAGCCGGTGCGTCTCCGCTGTCGCGACTATAGGCCACGATCTCGCCGCTGTCGCGGCGCGCAAGCGTGGGTTGAATCGGACCGAGGCCGACGATTGGCTGGCTTGCCCGCCAAGTCGCGCCGGCATCGTCGGAGATGCCCATCAGCCCCGCGTTGAAGCCGTCGGAATAGAGCGGCAATAGCAGGCGTCCCGACGCAAGTTGCAGCGGGCGTGCCCGTGTCATCCAGCCCGTCTCGCGCTTGTAGGGATCGCCCGCGGCTTCGATCAACAGTTTGCTGTAAGGTGGCGCATACTCGGCCCACATCTCCTCGGGCGGGTCGATTTGCTTAAAGCCATCGCTCAGCGCCGTTTGAAACGCTTCGCCCGGCTTAAGCAGAATGATGTCCTGCCACGACCACTCGGGCGGCCCGTCGGAGGTGTACTGCTCCGCGCGGCGGTACTTGAGGATCGAGCGCTCCCAGCGGTTTGTTTGCACGACCACCCAGAACAGCCATAGCCGTTGCTGGACGTCGATGAAGAGCACCGGGTTGCAGTCGGGGATATCCGGGGTATCGGCCATCAAAAAGACCGGTCCCCACGCCGACTCGCCTTGGCGCAGGCGGGCGCCCATCAGCTTCACGTCGTCGGCCGATCGTTCGCCCGAGCCTTGGAACCAGACCGCCAGCAGATCGCCGTTGGGGCACTCGACCACGCTGCTGCTATGGACGTGCTGCCGCTGGAGCGGAAAGATTAACTGCGATTCACCGGAGGCGGGCTGCGCTGCCAAAACGGCAACCAGCAGGAAGCACGGACCGAGAGCGTCGTTTCGCATGTTAGCCACAAGGTGCAATTGAGTTTTTAAAGGGGGATGAGGGGGATAGGCGGAGATGTGGAGACGTGGAGACGTGGAGACGTGGAGACGAAGAGGCGGAAACCAAGTGCTTTTTATTCCGACCCCACATCTCCTTTATCTCCCTGATCTCCCTTTCGCACGCTAATTTACTATAATTGCGTTTCTCGCCGGCAACTGGTATACTACCGCTAAAGTTTTATCGGGGCGAGAGTTGCGGTCCAGCGGCTGCATGTCGAGAATTCCAGCAGAGTGGCACGAGTCTGCGATCGCGTGAATTCACGACTCGGAGAGCCGTGCTACAAAACCTGGCAGCCCCGACCGCCGCGTACTTATCCATCCCGTCTTTATCTCCGCTAACGAGCGCTGGGGAATTGGTGCATGTCCTATTGTCGCCTGCTTTGCCTGGTTCCGGTCGGACTCTTGCTGGGTTGCAGTCAGCAGCCGACGCGGATCGAAGCCCCCAGTTGGGATCCCGATGGCTTCGCCGATGAAATACTGACGAAGCTTGATGCCAACAGCGACGGTTCGCTGGCATTTGCGGAGCTGGCCCCCGCACCGGGCTTGGTATTCGGAGCGAAGTACATCGACACCGACGGCAACAAGTCGCTCAGCCGCGAGGAGCTAATGGCCCGCTTCCAGTTGTACGTCGAACGGCGACTGGGGCTAACTTCCAAGCAGATGCAGTTGCTCTACAAAGGGCGGCCGGTGCCCGGCGCCAAACTCAAGCTCGTGCCCGAGTTCTTTCTCGCGGAACTGATCGAGCCGGCAGCCGGCGAGACCTTTGCGGATGGCACGGTCGATCCCGTGACCGAAGGCATGGAGTTGCCTGGCATGCGCGTCGGCTACTACAAAGTGGTCGTCGAGTCGTCGCCTCGGGTAAAGCTCCCCGCCAAGTACGCCTCCGCCGACACCACCACGCTGGGTGTCGAAGTAGCTCCGTTCGACAGCGACCCGGAGACCTACGGCACGATCAAACTAAACATCACCGATTGATCAAGTTGAACCGAGGAAACAAACAATCAATATCACCACGGAGCCACTGCGAACACAGAGAAAATGTGCAACCGCTAATTGACGCTAATGTACGCTGAGGGGTTGAGCAAAAGCGATTTCAAAAATCTTATCAGCGCCGATCAGCGTCCATTAGCGGTTTCACTTTCCCTGTATTCTCCGTGGCTCCGTGGTAATTCTTGATTTCACTCTGACAAAGTAACGCACAACGATGAAAAATCTCAAACGCGGTTTTACGTTGGTCGAGCTTCTCGTGGTGATTGCGATCATCGGCATTTTGGTGGCGCTGCTGTTGCCGGCGGTTCAAGCGGCGCGCGAAGCGGCCCGGCGGAGCCAGTGCCAGAATCACCTCAAGCAGATCGCGTTGGGGTTTATTAACCACGAAGGAACCCACAAGCATTTCCCATCCAGCGGTTGGGGCTGGCGCTGGCAGGGCGACCCCGACGCTGGTTATGGAGCCGATCAGCCGGGGGGTTGGGCCTACAATATCCTCGCTTATATGGAGGAAGGGACGATTCGCGAGGCAGGAGCGGGCGAGACGAATCCGGCGCGAAAGGAGGCCGCCATGTTGGCCGCGGTCGGCACGCCGATTCCGGTATTCAACTGCCCCACACGACGCCCCGCGCAAACATTTCCCATGGTACATGACTGGGGGAATCTTGCCAACAATTTGACAAGCTGCGTGTCGGGAGAATGCGTGGTGACGCGCAGCGACTACCAAGGCAACAGCGGAAACGTAAATCCTATGAGTGCCGGTGGGCCGGGGAACGTGGCCGATGCGCAAACCTTCGACTGGGAAGTAGAGGAAGGTGGAATTTACTCAAAACAGCTTGGAATTACATTTCAACGCAGCGCCGTCCGAATCCCTCAGATCACCGACGGCACCAGCAAGACGGCCATGGTTGGCGAGAAATTCCGAAATCCCGATAACTACTTTAACGGGCTAGATAGCGCCGACGATCAGGGAATGTTTTGCGGCCACGACCGCGATGTGAACGGATATACTTACAAGGCGCGGTGGATTAAGGGCTTGGCCTTCACCTTCGTCGATCATCCGTTTGTAGCCTTTGCGCCATTGCAGGATCGCGGCAGATTAGACTACATATTTCACTTTGGCAGTGCTCACCCTGCGGGCTTTCACATGGCCATGTGCGACGGATCTGTGCACTTCCTCAGTTACGATATTACGAACCGAGTTTTCTTTGCGATGGGCGGCCGGGACGAAGCGATGGTTCCGTAATCTGCCGGCACGGAATTCGTTCACGGAATTCGTTCACGGCGGCGGGTCCAGCGAAATCGAGTCGGATGACCGCGCAACAATTCTCAATTGGCCAAAGGCCTTCTTCCACCGTAGCCTGGGGCAACGCCCTCGTTGTTCTACACAACTGTTGCTTTCCTACCGCGAAGCGGTTTCGCCCTCCAGCCCAGGGTTGGTCGCCACGGCGACCTACCCTGGGTACATGCCGAATTTGGTTGCATTTACCCCAACGGGGTTACGGCGGAGGCCGTAACCCCGTTGGGGTAAAGCATGCGCGGAGCCAACCCAGGGTAGTCCGCCACGGCGGACAACCCTGGGCTGGAGGACGCAACGCCTTTGGCGTAAAGACACAAAACGATCGCGATGAAATTCCTATTTTGCGACTTGTGTAGAACAACGAGGGCGATGCCCCAGGCTACGGTGAGAACAGGCCTTTGGCCAAAAAATCCCAAGTCATTCTTGAACTGCCCTTTGTCCAACGCGGATTCAGCCGGCGTTCACTTCGTCGTGATCGCGAAGTCTTCCTCGTTTTCGCCGAGTTGCACGTCGAGCGTTAGTTCCGAAGCGTCGTTGTATTTGGCCGGCAGGGATTCGGCGAGCAGCGGCTTGATCGGGCTGTCGGGCGTGTCGTATAGCTTTTTCTCGCCGACGACCTTCGGCACGCGGATTTCGATCTTCGTCATTCCTGGCGCGACTTCCGCCGTGTAGCGCCCGTCGATGATCTCCGCCCCGGCCGTGGATGCTTTTCCGTTCACGGGGAAGAACGCGATTGAACCACTCTTGGCCGGCGCGCCGTCCACCGTGACGGTGCCCGTAACCACGCCAACGGTCGGCTCGGCGCAGCCGGCGAGCAATGCGGCCACGAGTACGCCGCCAGCAACGGCATGCCACTGGCCACCGGCCACCGACGACTGACCACTATTCTCGTTCACTTGTCGTCTCCGATTTCCGCGCCGTTCATGGAACCCATCGCTTGCCAAGCGTCGAGCGCGATGCTTTCGCTCATGAATCGCCCCGATGCATCGCAGAAGGCGACGTTCACGCCGCCCGGGTGTCGGCTGCGGGCCGCGGTGACTTGGGACGACCCACCCCCCGCCACGGCCGGCATGGCCGGGTCGCCGGTGCGTTGGAACCAGCCCGATTCGATCACATCGGACGCCGAGGTGTTGGGCGTCAATCGCGTATGGAAGCGAAACACGCCGTCGTCGTTGTGGATGTCGCCACGCCAGTCATTGTCTTCGGCGCTCCACGCTTTGAGCACTTCCGACAAGAGCAAGGTGCTGGTGGTTCCATCGGTGATGTCGGCAAACTTGACCGATCGCGGCATGTCTCGTCGCCCGCGAAAGTGCGAGAACGGCGCTTTCCCCGGCGGCTCCAGAAGCGCTCCGTACAGCGAGTTGCCCCAGTTCACGACGTAGTTGCCCCGCCGGCGTTGATAGTGGCCGGAGGTCTGATCCACGCCTTGGTCGCTGGGGCAGTAGTAGAGCGACACATACTGACCGCACAGCCCGTCGAGCGTGCCGCCGATGGTTCCGGGCGGTTCGTAGAACGGCGTCTTGATCTCGTTCAGCGAATCGAGATTCATTTCCTCCATGAACGGCCACAGAAACATGACCCACGTCTGCCGGGGATTATTGCGCGAGCCGACGGGCAGGTTTCGCTTGGCATCGTGAAACAGATGCATCGCGGTGCCCCATTGCTTGAGTTGATTGAGGCACTGCGTGCGACGCGCCGATTCCCGCGCCGCCTGCACCGCCGGCAACAGCAATGCGACCAGAATCCCGATAATCGCAATCACGACGAGCAGTTCGACGAGGGTGAATCCGCGTTGAAAATTTTTCATCGTCGTGTCTAACTTGTTCGAGGTGAAATCAAAGAATTACCACAGAGCCACGGAGCACACGAGGAAGAGGATTATTTCGAACCGCTAATGGGCGCTAATAAGATTTTTGAAATCGCTTTTGCTCAACCCCTCAGCGTACATTAGCGTCAATTAGCGGTTGCACATCTTCTCTGTGTTCTCCGTGCCGCCGTGGTGTTTCTGCATGGTGCTGCTTATCGATCAATGGTCAGATTCGGGCGCTCGCGTTCGAGTTGGCTCACCGCCTCTTCCGGAACCGTCGTCTCTTTTAGCGTCAGCCGGGTCAGGCTCTGGCACTTACCGAGGGCGGTTATGGCCGCGGCGTCGAGCGACAGCCGCTGCGCGACGAGCCAGTTCAGCTCGGAAAGTTCTTGCAGCGGCTCGAAGTCGCCGGCCACCTTGGTGCCCGACAGGTCCAAAATCTTCAGCGAATCCATCTGGCCGATCGCCGGCAGGCCGGCACTCGTCACGTTGGTATTCACCAAGTACAGCGTACTCAGTCCCGACAGGCCTGCCAACGTTTGAAGCGCCGCATCGGTGACTTCCGTGTTGTTCAGCACGAGATCCTGGAGGTTCCTAAGCTGCGCGACGCTCGGGGCATGTTCATCGCGGAAGGGCGTGGCGTTGAAATTGAGCGACTTGACGCGGGCCAGCGCCGGCAGCAGCTCGATCGCTCGATCGAAGGTTTCGGGCGATTTGAGCGTCGAGAGATTAACCGAATTGACGAACTTGCGTTCGGGGTCCATCACGACCAGCGCGCCGAGCTTGGTGAGTTCCGCTTTGGCCGCAAGCTCTTCGGGCGATACCTGGCCGCGGGGAATCTGCCAAAATGCAAGGCCCGCCCCGATTACGGCCGGCAAGACGACGAAGGGAATCCAACGTAGCCAAGTGGAGCGAGGCGGCGAAGTGGGTACGTCAGAGGGTGAATTCACTGCGGATTTCTCGTCGGAAAAGCAATAGGGCGCTGCGACGAGTAGTGGTCTCGCTCCAAGCCGGAGGCTTGACAGCCATTAGCCGGCGGTAAGCGCAGCGCCACCGCCGGTGACTTGAACAATTACAATATGCACCCCGGCAGGGGTGCCAGCAGACCGCGCGTCGTTCGCTTGCTGGCACCCCTGCCGGGGTGCTACTCAATTTACTTCCCGGTTCCGGTGGTGCGCTTTGCGACCACCGGCTAATGGCTGCAATCCCTCCGGGATAAAGAATGCAGACCCGAAACGCTGGAAAGGACCGACTTCGCACGAGTCGCTCTACTGCGTCGCGATAATCCCGTCCTCGCGGTTGCCGTTGTATCTGTGTACCAGCGGGTCGATGTCGTAGCTGACCGTTTCGACGTGCCCATCGCAAAAGGAGACGTTCCACACCGAATCGTGATTGCTGCCGAAGATGCCGCCGTGCTCAAAACCTGGCGTGTCCTTCAGCGGCGGTGCGGCGGTCACGCGAAAGTTATCGTTGTTGTGCCCGGTACACCAAGTTTCGTTATCGCCTGTGTCCTTGCCCGTTTCGTAATCGATCGGATTGAGATACTTCTCGCCAACAAGATACGTCTTGCTGGTGCCGTCGCTTATGTTTCGGATGGCGACCTCGCTCCGCTGAAAGGAGATGCCCGTCAATTTGAGGTAGTTAGGGTTGTTATAGTCATCGTGATCGGGGTTCACCAAACCGATCTTGCTGTTTACCAACCAGGCCTTCTCGAACGTTCCTAGTTCGACGGACGCAATGCTGGAGGGGCCACGTTGTCCTCCGTGGATGGTGAGATCGCCCGCGTTGATGGCGTAATCGCTTCGCCCGACGGCCCTACCTCCACCATCGGTGTTCAGCATCGAGTTGTTGGCCAGCCTGACGACTTTGCCAGTATTCTTGAACTGGCCTGATCGTCGGGTGGGGCAATAGAGGATCGAGATCGGGTCGACGAGCATGTCGCGGGCACCCTGCAATTGGGGCTGAGTATCGAGCTTGGGGTTGCCATCCTTGGGCAGATCGTGCTTCGCCTGTTCTTCGATGAATGGCAAGATACCGTAAATCCAGCCGCCGGGCTGATCGATGCCGAAACCACGGTCGGCGTCGCCCACCCAATCCCAACCCCAGCCACCGGTTGGAAAGTATTTCAGCGTGGCTTCGTGGTTCAGGCAACCGGTAGTGAACTGCTTGATTTGATTCACACACTGGGTTCGTCGGGCCGCTTCGCGGGCCGCCTGAACGGCCGGCAGCAGCAGCGCCACTAAAATGCCGATGATCGCAATCACCACCAGCAGTTCGACGAGGGTAAAAGCTGAGTAACGACGACGCGAGAATCTCATAATCTGCTCCGGACGAACCGGTTTTAGCCGGTTTGAGGACGTGGAATTCCAATATCTGCAATAATAGCAAGTTCGCGCGGGGATGCATCCTCCTTGGGCGAAGATTTTTCGCTGCTGCCCCAACCGTTCGCCTGCTCACCCTGGGTTTGAGAGGCTTGGCCGGGTGGTTTCGGGGTGGAATTCCACGAGAATGGCGGCTGCTGCCTAGTTTGCCCTGTCTTCCAAGGTCCGCCGGCCCGTCGCCTTTCGGGGTGCCGATGGCTCCGAGTCAAGGAAAAGTTTCCTAAAAATCGAAAACTAGGGGAAAAAGAACGTGACGCGCAACGATTTTGCGGTTAGATTAGACAACGTTGGGTGTATTTGGGATGGCAGTAACTAATTTGCACTCAGCAGGCAGCGGCCATATCACACCGGAATAATGGCACCAGGGTGCTTCCATTTCCGGTGGACTTCTTCGATCCGATCGTGGGGGTTTGGTGATCGAAATGCCGGGGACGCTTCGCTTCTCAAAAAGAGGCTAAGGATTGGGACGGAGCGCTGTGGAATTCTAGACCGAGGGGGATTCCAGTCCGAGCATTGTCGAACGCCTGATGGGGCTGACTTGCCGCTGAAGTATTTGGCTTAGATGTTTTTCACTTTTTCTTTTTGTTGGGAGAGGGTGCTTTTATGAAACGAAGCGCAATGAGAACAGCGGCGAGTGCCCTGTTGATTGTTGGCATGACGGCTTGCCTTGCATCGGCGCAGACTCCGGTGACGTGGGATGGCGGTAACTTCAACTGGGAGACGGCCCACTGGAATGGCGGTCAAACAGCGGCGGCTGTGTTCGGTGACAACCGCATGAGCAATGGGACATTTGCCGTTACTATCGGCGACGGTTCAAACGTGCTCTACAATTCGGAAGTGCTTGGCGACTTCCGACCGCGTAGCAACGTAGGGCCGACCAGTATTACCGTTAACGAGGGGGCCACGCTTGAAGTAAACACACCTCAAGATGGCGATACCGACGGCAATTGGACGCAATTTGATGCCGATCTAACCTTGGACAACGGAAGCTTCAAGCGAACCTTGACGACCGGCGGCGGCGCCCAGGCAGGCGGTTTGCTCATGTTCGGTTCATGGCGGAGCGTTCCCGATCAGCATACCGATATCACTCTGCTGAACGGCGGCCGATTCGAAAATAATGGCCAGGTATGGTTCGGCGCCGATCAGGAGCATGCCCCCGGCCTTACGGTCAGCATGGTCATCAACGATGGCTCGGTCGACCTCACCGGCGGCGCGTTTCCTCAGTCCAACGATGACAATATTGTGCAAGCCGATCTGGCGTTCTTTTACGGCCATGATTTCGCTCTCGGCGAGTGTAACGGTTGCACCGCCAATGGTGATCCCAAGAACGAAGAGTACGAGGTCAACTTCCGAGGCCCCGGTTCGATGACGGTCGATGCGTCTGGCATATGGGTCTACGACCAAGCCGACGCCGCCGGCGCCTTCATCTGGAGCGGTGCCCAATACTCCTACCAGCAGCTTTGGGACCGTGGTATTCTCAAGTCGAAGGGTATGACCGGCGGCTACCTCGATCCGGCCACTGACACGATTATTTCGACTGGCCAGGCGTTTGGCAATTTCTTCACCGTCACCAACGGTTCGGTTGGATCCGCAGATTACACCTTGACTCGCAAGGATCCCACCGTCGTCACCTGGGATGGCGGTACGGGCGAATGGAATGACGACGCCAAGTGGAATGGCGGACAGCTCGCCAACACGCCTGGGGTTTTGAACTCAAATCGGGGCTCCAGTGGCGGACATGCGATCGTCATCGACGGCAGCGTGGCCGGCGGGGCCAACGTGTCGTACGACGGGAACGCAGGCACCGGCACCAATCAAGATTTTCGATTGGAGCCTAATAACGGCGTCTCTAGCATGACCATCAAAAATGGCGGCGTCTTTTCACTTCAATCGGCGGACGATATCGACGGCGTTTTCACCCGCTGGGGTGGCGACCTCACCGTCGACGGCGCCGGCTCGAAGTTTGTTCGCACGAAGACCTTGCCTTCCCACTCCGGCGGTGCCTGGATGCTGGGCGCCTTCAGCCAAAAATTCGGCCAGGAGATCGACGTCGTCGTGTCCGATGGCGGCCGAATCGAAAATGAGGGCGAGCTTTACTTTGGCGGCGATGGCGGTGAAAACGCCGCCGGCCTCAGTGCCACGATTACCATCGACGGCGGTTCGATGGACCTCCGCGGCGGCGATGCCATTGAGGGTGGATTCGGCTTCGGGAATGGAAGTAATGACCTGGAAGCGGCTATGAACCTCGACCTCGGTTTCTTTACTACGGTCCCCAACATTTCTCCCAGCGTGCTCTTTATGTATACCCTCCGCCCGGCGGCTGACGGGGAAGGACCGGCGGGACTGGCCAATGAAGAGTACGTGATCAACTTCACGGGCAGCGGCTCGATCACCGTTGACCATGCCGGTATTTACGCTGTCACGCAGGACGAGAATAGTGGACTGTTTACCGCTGCGGCGAAGCCGTATGAGCAACTCTGGGCCGACGGCGTTCTCCAAGCCAATGGCGAGAGCGGCCTAACGGGCGCGATCTTCGGTGACTTTTTCAACGTCACCGGCGCGCACCTTTCCGATGGCTACACCCTCACGTCGCTGATTGGAGCCGGCCTCGCTGGCGACTACAACGGTGACGGCACCGTGAACGCCGCCGACTACACCGTGTGGCGCGATGGCGGCAGCCCCGACGACACTCAGGCGGGGTACGACCTCTGGGAAGCCAATTTCGGCAACTCCGGTTCCGGGTCTGGCAGCGGTGCCGTTCCCGAGCCGTCGTCCGTCGCGCTGGCACTTACCGTGCTGCTCGCCGGACTAGCCGTTCGGAGATCGCGCGGCTGAAGTAACCACAGCGACTTCGCCTGATTGACGGGGCGTCCGAGCTGTAGTGCTGGCGAAGTTTCGAGGCCCACGGGTGGCAAACCACCCGTGGGCTTTTTTCGTTGACCTTTACCGAGTCCCGGCGGCAATATAACCACGGATTTCACCGATGGCACAGATCGGTAGGGCCACGAAAAATCAGAAAAAGTCACCAAGGATCTTTTAGCCACGGATCAAACACGGATGAATACCGATGGAGGAGCTTTCGCTCCGTAATACAAATCCGTAGAAACTTGTTTTTCGGACAAGAAATTTTAACAGGAGAAAACAGAGAAAGCAGAGAAAAGTATGGCTATAATCTCTCTGCTTCCTCTGTTTTCTCCTGTTAAATCGTTTGGTTGCGGCCTTACGGCCGCGCTATCTTTCAACCGTGTCGATCCGTGGCAATAACCGAGAATTTGGATTGGCGCCCGGCAATCACATCGAGAATGATTGTTCACCGGATAGCCACTAGAGGCACAGCGCTACCGTCGGCCGCGGGGCGAGCGTCTCGTTTGTAGGTAGAATCTGCATCGACCCCCTTCGAACCGGGTGGCTGGGGTCGGAGCCAGCAGGCGCAGCCTCCAGCGAACCCTGTGTAACTGATGAATTCCACCGCAGCGCCCGTGGACTGTCGGCATCGGTTCGCGCTTCCGCTGGGGGCTTCGGCTCTCTTGATGAAACCTTGATATCTCCACGCCAGATTTTGACGCCCCTTTGATGCGACGCCAGCGATACTTCTAGGGAAGGACACTTCTCCATTGGAGATCGCACAAATGTGGCTTGCAATGTTCGCGCTCGGGTTATTGAGCTTCGCCGTGCTCTACGGCTTGCTGGCGCTGATCGCCCTTTCCGATGGAGGTGGGTCGTGAACCTGCTCGTTGTGATTGTAACTTCGCTGGCGTTTGTCTATTTGACCTACGCCATGCTTTTTCCCGACCGATTCTAACCACGCGGCAACGAGGATTTCATAATGACAGGTTTGGCCGTTCCCATCGCCGTCGTGAGTTTGGCGGCAATCGGGTCGTGGCCGCTGGGAATATTGATGCGGCGAATCCTTGATCCGCCGCAAAACGACAAAGTGGGACAAAGCTGGGCGGCGTATTGCCGCTCGTTGCTCACGTTCAACGTTGTGATGTTCCTCGCCGTATTTCTGGTGCTCACCACTCAGGGCCGATTGCCGCTGAACCCCGACGGCAAGGAATCGCTCGAAGCCAGCCTCGCGTTTCACACCGCGGTCTCGTTCACCACCAACACCAACCTGCAGCATTACTCGGGCGAGGCGTCGCTGAGTTACCTCTCGCAATTGAGCTTGATGTGGCTGCAGTTCGTCTCGGCGGCGGTGGGGATCGCCGCTTTGGTGGCCCTGGCCCGCGCTCTATCCGGTCGGCGACTGCTCGGCAACTTTCACGTCGATACGTTCCGGGCAACCGTGTTCGTGCTCTTGCCACTATCGGTGCTCTGGGCGGCGGTATTGGTGGTGTGCGGCGTGCCGATGACTTTCGCGGGAGCCGCCGAGGCAACCACGTTGGAAGGCGCCACGCAGACGATTGCCCGCGGACCGGTTGCGGCTTTTATTGCAATCAAGCAACTTGGCACCAACGGCGGTGGGTTCTTCGGCCCCAACTGCGCCCACCCGTTTGAAAACCCAACCTATCTGTCGAACATTGCCAACACGGTGGCGATCATCATTATTCCGATGGCATCCGTGTGGTTGTTTGGACTCGTCCTGGGGCGAGTCCGCCATGCGGCGGTGATTTTCGCCGCAATGCTAATCATCTACCTCGGCATGACGACGGCGGCAATCGTATTGGAAAGCGCGCCAACCGCCGCTCTAGAGGGTCTGCCCATCGCGGATTCGCCGAACCTCGAAGGCAAAGAGCTTCGTTTCGCCGTCGCCGCCAGCCCCACTTGGGCCGCTACGACCACCGCCACCTCCAATGGTTCCGTCAACTCAATGCACGACAGCCTCAATCCGCTCGCAGGGCTTGTGCCGCTGGTCGGCATGTGGCTCAACATGGCGTTTGGAGGCGACGGCGTCGGAATGATCAACATGTTCTTGTTTATTGTTGTCGCGGTGTTCCTGGCCGGAATGATGGTCGGCCGCACGCCCGAATACCTCACGCGCAAAATCGAAACACCGGAGATGCGACTCGCCTTGCTCACGATGCTGCTTCACCCACTGTTGATTCTCGGTGGCGTGGCACTATTTGCCTCGACCGAGTGGGGCCGATCGACCACGCAGGATCCCGGCAGCCACGGCTTTACGGAGATCGTATACGAGTTCACTTCCGCGGCGGCGAACAACGGCTCCGGATTCGAAGGGCTGGGCGACAATACCGTCCCGTGGAACGTCGCCACCGGCCTCGTGATGTTGTTCGGGCGATTTATCCCGATCATTACGCCGCTGGCGATCGCCGCTTCGCTCGGTCGAAAAAAGGCCGCCAGCGAAGGCCCCGGCACCTTCCGCACCGATTCTTGGATGTTCGGCGTCATTTTGCTCGGGACCGTGCTGATCGTCGGGGCATTACTATTCCTTCCCCTAGCGGTGCTCGGCCCGATCGCGGAGCACCTCAGCATCGCGTCGTAAGTGCGGATTAAACACCTTTTGCACCAACGCAGGGGCACGAATACCCGATTGCGGAGACTTGTTCGATGAATACCTCGGTTATGCAACGGTCACCGGAAGGCGCGGAGCGAGCGGAGAAGTCCACGCAACCACTTTTCAATGCCGATATGCTTTTGCCTTCGCTCTGGCGAAGCGTGGTCATGCTCAATCCGTTCCGCATGGCGAGCAATCCGGTGATGTTCATCGCCGAGGTCGGCGCCATGCTCACAACGCTCATTGCACTCGAGGCAGCGACGCGCCATTCGGATGAAGCCGGCTATTTCACGTCGCTGGCGGTGCTGCTGTGGCTGACGGTTCTGTTCGCCAATTTTGCGGAGGCGGTCGCCGAGGCCCGCGGACGCGCCCAGGCGGCCAGTTTGCGAAATGCTCGGAAGGACGTGATCGCCCGCAAGGTGTCGGAAATCGCCGGTCGCGTGGTCGATGAACTTCCGGCCGCGATGCTTAAGGTGGGCGACCTTGTCGTGGTGCGCAGCGGCGAGTTCATTCCGGCCGATGGCGAAGTGATGCAAGGCGTGGCGCTCGTGGACGAAAGCGCGGTCACCGGCGAGAGCGCCCCTGTGATCCGCGAAAGCGGCGGCGACCGGAGCGCCGTCACTGGTGGCACGCGGGTGATCTCCGATCATTTGTTCGTTCGCGTGACCGCGAAACCCGGCGAAAGTTTTCTCGATCGAATGATCGCCATGGTCGAAGGCGCCGAGCGGAAGAAAACGCCCAACGAGATTGCCCTGACGCTCGTGCTGGCCGGTTTCACGTTTGTGTTCTTGCTGGTGACGGTGACGCTCTACCCGATCGCTCAGTACTTTAATGTGACAATCGACGTGCCAACGCTCGTGGCACTCCTCGTGTGCTTGATTCCAACGACGATCGGCGCACTGCTGGCTGCAATTGGCATCGCGGGCATTGCCCGACTCAGCCGCGCAAACGTGCTGGCCATGTCGGGACGGGCGGTCGAAGCCGCAGGCGACGTCGATGTGTTGCTGCTGGATAAAACGGGCACGATCACGCTCGGCAACCGCCAAGCCGCGGAGTTCCGCCCCGCCCCGGGTGTTGATGCGCTGCAACTCGGTAGAGTAGCGCAACTCGCCTCTCTGGCGGACGAAACTGCCGAGGGCCGCAGTGTGGTCGTGCTCGCCAAAAAACAGTTCGGGCTGCGCGGCGAATCGCTCGAAGAACTACAAGCCACGTTCGTACCCTTTACCGCGAAGACCCGCATGAGCGGCGTCTCACTTCCCGGCCGAGAAATCCGCAAAGGAGCTTCTGACGCTATTCGCCAGTTCGTCGAAAGCACCGGTGGAAGGGTGCCCGACGATGTCGTCCATGCCGTGGAATCGATCGCGCGCCAAGGGGGTACGCCACTCGTCGTGGCGGAAAACAACCGCGTGATGGGTGTGATCTACTTGAAAGACATCGTCAAAGGCGGGATCAAGGAGCGGTTCATTGAATTGCGTCGAATGGGCATTAAGACTGTCATGATTACCGGCGACAACCCGCTGACGGCAACGGCAATTGCCGCCGAGGCCGGTGTCGACGATTTCCTGGCCGAAGCAACACCCGAGGCGAAGCTCGCGCTGATCCGACAGTATCAGGCCCAGGGGCACATGGTCGCGATGACGGGCGACGGCACAAACGATGCCCCTGCACTTGCTCAAGCCGACGTGGCGGTCGCCATGAACACCGGCACCCAAGCTGCCAAGGAAGCGGGCAACATGGTTGATCTCGACTCCAACCCCACGAAGCTGATCGATATCGTCGCCGCGGGTAAGCAAATGCTCATGACCCGCGGGGCACTCACCACGTTTAGCATCGCGAACGACGTTGCCAAGTACTTCGCGATCATTCCGGCCGTTTTCATGACGGCTTTGCCCCAGCTTGCAGCGCTCAACGTCATGGGACTGGCCACACCACGCAGCGCGATCCTTTCCGCTGTGATTTTTAACGCGCTGGTAATCCCCGCCCTAATTCCACTAGCGATCAGAGGGGTAAAGTACCGGCCGATCGGCGCCGACGCCTTGCTCGGACGGAACTTGCTCGTTTTTGGTCTTGGCGGCCTCGTCGTGCCGTTCATTGGTATCAAGGCCATCGACGTGGTGCTTGTGGCGGCTGGTTGGGCCTAAAGTCATTCGCCGGAGAAACAAACATGTTCAAAGAAGCTATTTCGTCACTCAAGCTGGCCATCGTCACCATCGCAGTTTGCGCTGTTGCCTATCCGGTGGCGATTCTCGCATTCGCCGCCGTTGCGGCTCCCGAGGCACGGCTCGGATCACTCGTCCTCGACGCCGTTGGAAACGTGATCGGCTCACGTCTCATCGCCCAGGAGTTCACCAAGCCAGAATACTTTTGGCCCCGGCCTTCGGCCTGCAATTACAACGCCATGGCAGCCTGCGGCAGCAATCTGTCGCCCGCAAATCCAGCACTCCGAGAGCGGGCGGACACAATTCTTCATCAGTTCGGCCTCGATGAGGACACGCCGCTTCCTGCCGACTTAGTGACAGCCTCGGGCGGCGGTTTGGATCCTCATATCAGCTTTGCCGCCGCCAAAGTTCAGACAACTCGAATCGCGAAGGCACGAGGGATAAGTGAAGGTAGAATAAATGAGGTCATTGAGCAACACGCTGAACAAATTCCGCTCACCTCGGACGCCACGGCGAGAATCGTCAATGTCCTCGATCTAAACATGGCACTGGATGCTGCAACCGCGAGCGCTACTCCTTAATGCTTCATGATTGACTCCCGCCCCACCCCCGAGCAGATGCTTCACCGCGCCCGCGCGGAGGCGACTGACACGGAACGCGAAGGCGATCGGGGGCGATTGAAGCTCTTCTTCGGGTACGCAGCCGGCGTCGGCAAGACGTATGCCATGCTCCAAGCCGCCCGCCAACTGCGCGCCGACGGCAAGGATATCGTCGCCGGCTACGTCGAACCCCACGGCCGAGTGGAAACCGAATCGCTGCTCGACGGTCTCGAGCAACTGCCGCTCTTGGAAGTACCCTATCGCGGCACGGTGCTGCACGAGTTTGATCTCGACGCGGCTCTCGCCAGGAAGCCCGAAATCGTTTTGGTCGATGAGTTGGCCCACAGCAATGCGCCGGGAATGCGGCACGTGAAGCGCTGGCAAGATGTCGAAGAGCTTTTGGCGGTCGGAATCGACGTCTTTTCCACGGTCAACGTACAGCACGTCGAGTCGCTCAACGATGTCGTCGCGGAGATCAGTGGCGTCGCGGTCCGCGAAACGATTCCCGACCGCTTGCTCGCCATCGCCAGCGACATTGTGCTGGTCGATATTACGCCCGAAGAACTGCTCGAACGATTGAAACAAGGCAAGGTCTACGTTCCGCAGCAGGCGGCGCGAGCGATCGACCGATTCTTTCGCCGCGAAAACCTAGTCGCTCTCCGAGAGATCGCGTTGCGACAAACGGCCGAGCGAGTTCATGAAGATGTGGAAATCGCTCGACGTGGTGTCGCCGCAAGCGTTCCATGGCCGACGAACGACCGGTTGCTCGTGTGTGTAGGGCCCAGCCCAAGCTCGGCAAAAGTAGTCCGCTCGGCGAAGCGCCTTGCCGATCGGTTGGGCGCTCCATGGATTGCCGTTCACGTGCAGCCATCAAGCATCACGCTCGATCCCTCGCAAGAAGAACAGATTCATCGCCATTTGCTGCTCGCGGAAAGGCTCGGAGCGGAAGTCGCGAAGCTTGTCGGCGACAACATTTCAACTGCGCTTCTCCAATTTGCCGATCGTCGCAACGTCACCAAGATCGTCATCGGCAAACCCGATCGACCTGCGTCTTGGTGGCGATATCCCTCGCCAAGCGTCGTTGATCGACTCATCGAGCGCAGCGGCAGCATTGACGTGCTCATTGTTCGCGGCGTCGACGAACCAACATCGGTACCGTCACAACCCGCGGCGGCTTATGTCGGTTGGCTCAAATGGCTCGCGGCCGCAGCGGCGCTTGCCGTGGCCACTTTAATCGCCTGGGCCTTTCATGCCGTGGGAGCCACCGAATCGACCTCGGTAATGATCTACTTGCTGGCCGTATTGTTCGCCGGGCGTTTGGGAACAGGGCCGGCAATTGTGTCGTCGGCGATGGCCGTTCTGTTGTTCGATGTTTTTTTTACGCAGCCGTACTACTCAATAACGGTGCATGATTCACACCACCTGGTGACCTTTGCCGTGATGCTGGCCGTCGGAATGATTACGAGCACCTTAACCGCTCGCGCGCGCCGGCAGGCGGATGTGGCACAAAACAATGAGCGCCGTACCGAAGCGTTGTATCAACTTACACGGCGACTCGCGGGAATAATCGACCGGCGGCAAGTGGTCGAGGACGCCGAACGGGCGATAGCGGAAGTGTTCAACGCGCATGCGATCATTTTCCTGCCGAATGAGCGGGGAAAAATACTTCCCCTGGTTGGCGACCTGACCCGCTTTGCCGCCAGCGCGTCGGAGTTTGCCGCAGCGCAATGGGTGTTCGATCATGCTCAAGCCGCCGGCTTGGGAACCGACACGCTGCCGGGTGCGGGCGCGCTCTATTTACCGCTCACGGCCCCTAGTGGCGTGCTGGGAGTCCTCGCCGTGCAGCCCGCGGCGGCGAACGGCGTCCGCTCGTTCAGCGATCGGCATCTGCTGGAAACCTTCGCCTCGCACGTGGGCCTGGCGCTCGAAAGGTCACAATTATCGGAGCAAGCTCAGAAATCTCGCGTGGAAGCTGAGACGGAAAAGCTCCGCAACTCGCTACTCAGCGCCGTCTCGCATGACATTCGCACTCCGCTGGCTGGCATCGCCGGGGCTGGAAGCAGTTTGGCCGCCTCGTTCGATTCTCTCGACCGCGCGACACGCTACGAACTGCTCGCCACCATCAACGACGAATCGGAACGACTGACGCAGCTTGTGGAGAACCTGCTCCACATGACCCGCCTTTCCAGCGGCAAGGTAATCATTGATCGCCAGTGGCATCCGGTGGAAGACATTATCGGTTCCACGCTCGGCCGCATGGAGCGCCACTTGGCGGGCCACCTAGTTGACATTCACATCGATGAAACCGTTCAACTTGGGCACTTCGACGCGGTGCTGATCGAGCAAATGTTGGTTAATTTAATCGACAATGCCATTAAATACTCTCCGTCGGAAACGACGATCGAAGTGGCGGCGCACGGCTCCGCTAGTGGCGTAGAACTCTCGGTGTCCGACCGTGGCAAAGGGTTCATGCCGGGCGACGAAAGACGGGTGTTTGACCTGTTCTACCGTGGTGCCGGAGTCAAATCGGATCGACGCGGCACGGGAATCGGCCTGGCGATCTGCAGCGCGATCGCCGACGTTCATGGAGGCAGCATTGAGGCGCACAATCGCCCCGAGGGTGGCGCCGTCGTTTGCGCATTCCTGCCACATGGCGAAAAGCCGCCAAAAATCAGCGAACAAGCCTTGGAGCAAGCGACGCAATGAGCTCGTCCGAGCACTTAGTCGCAGTGATTGAAGACGAGGCGCCGATCCGTCGCTTTCTCAAGGCCTCGCTTTCTGTCGAGGGCTTTCGTGTCGTTGAAGCAACGACCGCCACGGAAGGACTGCGAATCGTCACGCAACAGCTTCCGGCCTTAATCCTCTTGGACCTGGGATTACCCGACATGGATGGGACCGAAGTCATTCGGCAGGTCCGCGAGTGGTCGGCAGCACCGATCGTCGTCATTTCCGCCCGCGGCGAAGAAGCGTCGAAGATCGCCGCGCTCGACGCCGGTGCCGACGATTACCTCACCAAGCCGTTTGGCGTTGGCGAGCTTTTGGCCCGTATCCGAGTCGCTCTGCGCCATGCCTCTCGGCGGAGTTCGGACGGTGCGGCGGATCCCATCCTTCAATTAGGAGATATAAGTATCGATCTCGCGGGCCGCGTCGTTACTAAGAAGGAGGTGGAGATCAAACTCACAAAAATCGAGTTTGACCTGCTGGCAGCACTGGCTCGCAACGCTGGTAAGGTGGTCACCCACCGCCAGTTGCTGAAGGAAGTCTGGGGACCGCACGCCGTTCACGAGCCGCACTACGTCCGCGTGTTCATGGCAAATCTCCGCAAGAAGCTCGAAGCGAACCCGAGCCGGCCCGTGCTGCTCATCACCGAGCAAGGCGTCGGTTACCGGCTGCGGGAGTAGCGGGTTGCGTTAACGGCGGCAGCCCCAGCCGTCTTCTATTGTGCGCGCTTACCTCACATCGGCCGCCTTTGGCCGAATCAAGAGCACAACAATCACCGACAGCAACGCAATCCCGGCGAACACGCCAAAAATGACATTCAGCGGCACCCCTCGATCTTGCAACGACCCGAAGATCCAATCGGCAAAACCGCCGATGCTGATGCCGACCAGATTCATGAGGCCGTAGCCAGTGGCCCGCAGCTCGGGCCTTGCAATCTGGCACAAAATTGGCATGTTATTGCAGTCGAAGAAGCCCCAACCAAATCCGAACAACGCGAGAAACAAAACGGCTGCTAAAACGGTTTGGGAGTTTCCAACGCCGAACAGCGCCGGCAGGAAGAGGCTCATGCCAATTGCGCTGACATAAATCCGGCCGCGGACGTTTCGCTGCATCCATCGATCGGCGAGCCAGCCGCCCACCACAACGCCAATGAGCGCCGCCAACTGCCACGGTATAACGGCGGCAAGGCCCGCGTTGCCTTGGGTCAAGTCAAACCGATCCTTCAAAATTGGCGGCATCCAATCTCTCACCACCCATCCAGCCAGCGAGGGCAACGTAAAATAAAGCAGCAACAGCAGGAATGCGCCGTTCTTTAGCAGCTCTCCTGCCGCCGCCAACGGCGGCGGATTCAACGGACGATCGAGCGCCCGCGCCGGATTCCGCAACAACAAGAAGAGCGGAATCGCATAGATCATCCCGATCGCACCGCACAGGTAGAACACGAGTCGCCATCCGAAATCGGGCGTATCGGCAGCGTATCCCGCCCCAACTCCCATCATCGCGCCCACATAGATGGCGGTCTGATGAACTCCCACCGCCCGCGACCGCGTCGATCCCACATGAAAATCTGTAATCAGCGCAAGTGCCGCCGGATAATAAAACGCTTCGCTGACACCCATCAATGCCCGAGCCCACACCAGTTCATAGTAGGTGTCGACGTGCCCTGTGCCCAAAGTGACGGCCGACCAAATAAACAGGCTCATCGTAATCACGAGTCGGCGGCTGAAGCGATCCGCAATGTAACCGCCAATGGGGCTGAGCAGGGCATAGGTCCATTTGAAGGCGCCTAGCACGATGCCCCAATTCGCTTCGCTCGCTATGTCGGCGATGTCGCCAACCATCGACGTCTTCATGGTCGCCAACATCTGACGATCCAGGTAATTCAGCAGCGCCACGGGCCACAGCAGCATGACCATCAGCCACGCCGTTCGCATGGCAGAGTTGGGTTGCGATTGGTTCATGGCACTACTTTATGCTATTGTTCCACTCATTCCAAGCAGCGTTTTCAGGAAAATGGCGGCATCGCAAGGGGTAGCGAAGCCTGTCCGTCCCTCGGATGACGGCTGGGCAGTTTCACTCCCTCCGCATACAAGTTATCCTTCGATATTCCAAGCACCGATGCGGGAGAATTTTAAGCGCATTGGCTATCTGGCCGGTGTGGCGCCATGCCAATCGCCAACCTACAAGACGTCGTTCACGGAATCGAACCGGCCGCAATCTTGGTCGAGCCTCGCATTCTGCGCCGCGTCGTGCGACTCGATCGCCGGCTTCAGGGGCAGTGGCTGCTCATCCCGCGGCGCGAATGTTACACAATCGAGCGAGATCGCTTGCTGGCGTTTGTCGATCGGGAAGAGTTGGAAATACCGCTCGGCGTTGAGTTGCCCCGGCGCGTCATTCTGCTGTCCCGGCCAAACGAGCCTGACCCAACCGACACCGCTGCCGAGCAAAGCCAGATCCACGAATATCTGCGCCTGCTGTGCTATGGCTGCGTTCACCTGGAACTAGAGAATCAGGCCGCTCGGCACCCTGCGCCCGAGGATTGGGGGGCAGAGCGACGAGCGCAAATTGGTGAAATTGAGTTTGCCGAAATCCGTGCGGTTTTGCTCAAAGAAGGCTATCTCTTTCAAACGCCGAGCGATTTCGATACCTACGTCGAATTCGCCGCCGTGTACCTCGAACTGCGTTACTTTGCGCGGCACGAGTTGCGGTGGTACTTTCCGAACATTGACGACTGGCACGCGGTTGACCAGATCGTTAGTCAAGACATCGATCATCGCCAACTTATCCAGCGGCTGCGCTCGAGCGATGGCAACGCGTTTGTGGAGGAAGTGCCTCATGACTCCGAACGCGTGAGCACCCGGACCACGCAGGCAGCGCCTCTGCCGCCGCTTTCCATATCCGACTACCGACAACTGCAATCGAAGGCGCATCGCGCGGCGGCGACGGGCAACGGCATCAAGGCGACGCTCCTCTCGTTTCGGGCACTGCAGCGGGCACCGCGTGGCCACGAGGCCATGGCGCAAGCCGCGTTGCGAGTCGAACTAACTCAATTCGTGCAGCGATTGAAAACGGCGCTTCACCTGTCGTCCGATGAGGCCGATCGGTGGCTCGCCGCAATTCAACCGCTGCTCGCGCCGGCCGTCGATGGATTCTGGTCCTACGAAGCGCGCTTGCTCTACGACTTGCAGAAGGTCTGCGTCGAGCAAGAACGCGGCGTGTACCGGCTCGATTTGATGGAGTGGATTCGCACCTTGGGAAAAACGCCCGTGCGGCGACCGCTGCCCCTGATGCAAGAAGCATTGATGCTGCGGCATCTGTCCACGGCCAATCGCCGCGTGTCGGGTGCCCGCTTACGGCCCGAGGAGCGGGCGCGGCTCGCGAACCTTGTGGAAGGAGTCTTGCCGCGCATAGAAACGCGCCTTCGCGAGCACTTGCGACAAATCATCGGCCGCGCGTTCGACGAAGTCGGCCTGCAACCGCAGAATGTGCCGGAACAAGTTGCACGGCGGAAACTGATCGAGGAACTGCTCGACCGAGTCGTCGATCGCGGTTACATGACGATGGGCGATCTGCGGGACGCTTTTTCCAAAAATGATTTGAAGCTGCCCGATGTCACGTCCATCGCGGAACTCGCCCGCGGCGACCAACTGCTGCGCGCCGACCATCGGTTTGGCACGGAGCTTGACGGCGTCTATCGCCGAGGGACCATCTATCAGCGCTTTCCGCAGACGCTCAGCTCGCTCGTATTCGGAACTGCCGCCGGGCGATTTCTGACGCAGTATCTTTTCATCCCCTACGGAGGGGCCTATCTGCTGGTCGAGTTCTGCCGCCATATCGACGCCATGTTTCGTGGACACGAGAGCCATTCGGTCGACTTGATGGAACCGGAGTTTGTTGCGCCAGCGCCGCCGATCGATTGGTGGTTGACTGCCTTGGTGGTCTCGCTGGGAACTTGGCTATTGCTGTTGATGCATCGACCCGAGTTTCGCGTCTGGAGCCTTGCCAAACTTCGCGACGCATGGAGTCTCGCTCGGATTGTATTCGTGGACCTTCCCGCCCGCGCGTTGAAATCCGAATATGTACAAAGGTGTCTCCATAGCCGCTTTTTTGCGATCCTACGCGGTTATATGATATGGCCCGGACTGCTGACCGTTGTGCTGCGACTCGCGTCGAGCGCCGTTGGTTATCCATGGACCGATCGACTTGCAATCGAAGTGTTCCTCGTGATGGCCCTGCTGCTGAATTCCCCTTTAGGCCGGTTGGTAACCGAACTCACCACCGACGGCCTGATGCGCGCCTGGCACAATTTAGGCATGCGCGTGATTTCCGCCGTGCTGCAGTGGATCATGGACCTGTTCCAAGGCTTGCTCGCAACGCTCGAACGCATGGTCTACACCGTCGATGAATGGCTCCGCTTTCGCGCCGGCGACAAACGCTCCATGCAGGTCGTGAAGCTGGCGGGAGGATTCGTCTGGTTCTTTGTGTCCTACTTGGTAGTTTTCGTTTTCACCCTGCTGGTGGAACCGCAGATCAATCCCATCAAGCACTTTCCCGTGGTCACGGTGTCCCATAAATTGATTTTGCCCACTGGGCCGGCGCTCGTCAGGCAACTCACACCGTACCTCGGCCAGGCGGAAGCGACGACGCTCGTGGTGACGACCATTCTGCTGATCCCGGGTGTGTTCGGATATTTGGTGTGGGAACTGAAAGAAAACTGGCGACTGTACGCCGCAAATCGGCCGAGACACCTGCGGCCCGAACCGATTGGTCGGCACGGCGAAACGATGATGCGGTTGTTCCGCCCCGGCTTTCACTCCGGCACGCTCCCCAAGCTCTACACCGCGCTGCGAAAAGCGGCCCGCACGACCGATCGCCGTAGCGAAGCCCGCATTCACCATCGGCGGGCTGCCATCGATCACGTCGCCGAGGATATCTATCGTTTCGTCGAGCGCGAACTGCTCTATCTGCTGGAGCAAATCCGCTTCTTACCGCATGATTCGTTACTGGTCGGTTCGGTTCACGCCGCGACTAATCGCATTGAGGTACAAATCCTGCGGCGCGATCAACCGGAACTGCCAGCGACGCTAATTTGGGAATACCAAACTGGCGAATTGCACGGCGAAGTCATGGAACTCGGATGGATTAAGAGTCTCTCGCCCCATCAACAGCGCACGCTTACCACGGCCTTGACGGGATTGTTCCAACGAACGGACGTCGCCCAGGTCGAAAGCTCGCTGCCGATTGAGATCACGCCACCGTTCACTTGGCAGAGCTGGGTGACGGCGTGGTCGGAACGCGGGCGGTGAAACAATCTACTTTCCGCGAGTCCTGGCACCCAATTGCAATAGTGTGTCCGGGCACCTCGGAATGTTAGAATAAGACAAGCCCCGCGTTCGTAGACATCCTCCCGACCAGAGACAGCAGAGCATCCCGTGGCCACGATCACTTATCGAGTCGCACTCGTTGCAGCGGTTTTGTATTGTTCCACTTTTGTCAGCGTCTTGGCGGAACCTCCCGCGCCATCGGGCGCAACGTCTTCTGCACCGAGTGCCACCCACTCCACCGAAGAAAGTAATTTTCAGGATGCCCTGCTTCTCCGAATGCAGCGCCAGATCGACTGGCAATTGAGCGACGAATCGCTCACGGATTTCGCGGCCCGGTTAAAGAGCGAACTGGATTGCGAGGTGTTGATCGAAAAGCAGGCATTGGAAGACCTGGGCGTGGACGCTGGCTGGACGCTCCAAGGCGAACTCGCGCGAATCTCGCTGCAACACGCGCTCGAGCATCTGCTTCATCGACACGAGCTCGACTGGACGATTGAGGGTCGGGCGCTCGTGATTTCGACGCAGGAATCCATTGAACAGCAATTGATTGTCCGCGTCTACGACGTGCGCGACTTGGTCGTCACCGGTAACGTCGGCCAAACAGATTTCGAGACGCTGATCGAAGTGATGCTTAGCAATGTGGCGGCCGACACATGGGCCGAAAATGGCGGGGGCCAAGCAGAGGTTGGATCAATTCACCTCGACGGATTGTACGCATTGGTCGTCACGCAGAGTTTTCGCAACCATCGGCAGATCGCACAGTTGTTTAGCGACATTCGCCAGCTTCGCGGACCGAACGGTGCGGCCGGGCAGCCCGCGATTGGTTGGGAGGAATTGCAATCAAAGCTCAAGCTGTTTGCCGATGAGTTGTCTGCTGACGAGACTTCGTCAGAACCCGCCACCGCGCCCGACCCCTTGATGCTGGGCTCGCCCGCATTCGAAGATGCCATCGCGCGCTGCAACGACTTCAGTTTCGATTTGTTCCGCAACGCGTCCCGCGATACAAACAGCAACCAGATGCTCTCGGGCTATAGCGCGAGAGAAATGCTGGCCTTGGCTTCCTATGGCGCGAACGGTACGACTCGCCGACAATTCGAGCAAGCCTTGCGGCTGCCGAACTCCCGCCAAACGAGCGCGATGGAAAGCCTGTCGATTCGGTCCAGCGTCTTTGGCAAATCGTCCCACGGTGAGTTTCTGGTCGCCAATAGTGTCTGGATTCAGAGCGGACTGCCTCTGGAAAACCAGTTCACTTCACTGGCCGAAACCTTCATGAATGCCTCAATTAAGCAAGTCGACTTTGGTGCCAGCGCTTCAACGGCCAATGAAATCAATCGTTGGGCCGCCGAAAATACGCGCGATCGAATTACGAAAGTGATCGATGAAGCGGGCATTGATGCGAGCGCGCCGTGTCTGCTCGCCAACGCGGTCTACTTTCTCGGCAGATGGGAGTCGCCGTTCGCAAAGGAGCAAACCGAGCCGAGCGCTTTCCGTTTGACAACTGGTGAAACCATACAAGTTCCAACAATGCACGGGCGGATGGAAGCTAGAGGGGCAATCGATGAGGAAACGGGCGTCACCATAGGAGAGTTATTCTATGGGGATAATTCAAAGTCCATGGTCATCCTCCTTCCCGCGGATCGCCCGGGCAAACTCGAAGAACTCGAACAGTCGTTAACCCACGAAAAGCTACAGAGTTGGCTCCGCAACCTGCCCATCGGAACGGTGCAGGTCGAGATGCCTAGATTCAGTTTTCAAGGCAGCTATGACTTGAACACGGCGATTGCAGAGCTAGGAGTGCGCGACGCGTTCGATCGCGCGAAAGCCGATTTTTCCGGAATCGCTCCTCGTGGTCTATTCTTGCAGCAGGTGCGACAAATAACGTTCATTCAAGTCGACGAAACCGGCACTGAGGCCGCCGCGGTCACGACGGGCGGATTTGGAGGACCGACGCGCGAGGCGACCGATCTAATTCTCAATCGGCCTTTTCTATTCCTCATCCGCGACGTGAAAACCGGGTGTATCCTATTCGTGGGGCGGGTGGTTGATCCCCGGTAAGGCAAATAGCGCCGCGAGCGGGTATCGAAAACCCGCAAGAGAATGCCAGTGTCAACAAGCATCGCCATTAATCGTGATCAAAGTAGATGTCTTCGCGAGAGTAGGTTCCCGTATAGAGCGGACCCGGGGTAGCCTCCTGGTCAATAAGCCGGTCAATCTCGTCTGCGAGCAAAGACGGAACATCCCGACTCAGATCATCGAGATCGCGCTCGAATTCCTCGACTGATCGGCGCGGAGAGACATTGGTTGCCGTCGAACGCGCCATCCGCTCCAGATACTCATTTAGGCGCAATCCCCGCGCTTCCGCCTGGGCTGTGAGGGCGGCGGCGACCGATTCAGGAAGCTCGATGGTGACCATGCCTTAATTGTAGCATCCTGAGTGGCGCGCAGTCCACTCACGCGCTTCGCAACGCCCCCGAGCGTCCGGCGTCATGCTTGCCGACTACTTGCAGCGACGCCCCCTCCGAAACACCGCGTACCCAAAGGTCGCGATTGGGAAACGGAATGCCCGCGATGCGGAACTTGTGATCGATTGCTGTATACAGCGTGTGCATCGTCTGGGTACGCTTTTCGAGCACCGGCAGATAGCAGCGCATCACGAGATTGAGCGTTCCATCCCCAAAGCCGTCGAACACGGCGTGGGGCGCGGGGTCGGCCATCACGTCGGGTTGTTCAAGCGCCGCTTCCAACAGAAGCGCGCATGCCAATTCAGTGTCGGTGCCTTGCGCCACCGGCACGCGGATTTCAATGCGATTGATTTGATCGCTCAGCGTCCAGTTCAGCAACCGCTCGGTGACAAGGTCTTTGTTCGGAACGATGTATTCCTTGCGATCCCAATCGACGATCGTCGTCGATCGCATCCGAATCCGGTTCACGACGCCGCTTTTGTCGCCGAGCGTGACGATGTCGCCGACGCGGATTGGCCGCTCGAACAGCAGGATGATGCCCGAGATGAAGTTGGCAAAAATGTCTTGCAGACCAAAGCCGAGACCCACGCTCATCGCCGCCACGAGCCACTGGATGTCGCCCCAAATGATGCCCATCTTCGATGCGGAAACGACCACGCCGATCGTCGTGAGCACATAGCGTGTGATGGAACTAACCGCGTAACGTGCTCCGGCATCCAGCGGAAGATGCTGCAGGACGGCCAATTCCAGTAGGCCCGGCACATTCCGCACGCTGATCCACGTGAACGCCATCACCAGCAGGCTGATCAACAGGTCGGCCCACGTCGGACCGTCGGGAGAACTCGAAAGCGGCCGATCGAAGATGTACTCGACGGCCGGCAGCATGTCGCGCCACAGATACCACACCGTCGCGCCGGCGGTTATCACGAGCATGGAACGGATCAGCTTCCGTGTCTGCTCACTGACCACGGCCAGGTCAAGCCCGTCGTCGATCTGCTCGACTAATGGCGCAGCGCCTTCGGCTGAAGCGGCGGAAGCGACCGCCGCCTGTGCGCGGCGCTGCCGGGCTTGCTCCCGGGCCAATTGGCGTCGATTCACCAGCATCCAGCGCTGAAGCAGTCCGCCGGCGACCATCACCCCGAGCACCAGCGCGACCGTATATACGCTCCGCAACGATAGTTGCAGGGCCGTGTAGTAATAGCCAGCCAGCGCCGCGATGGCGAGGAAGATCGGCGCCGCCGCGATCAGCGGGCACCACAAATTGTGGAGCGGCAGGAGCCAGTGGTCGGGCTTCCGCTCGACAAATTGCCGAAATGGGCCGCCCTCGGCCAGCAGTACCCGCCACAACACGAACGCGAGCAACAGCATAATCGCGATAAACAGCGCGCGTCCGAGCGATTCGCTCCACAACGTTTGCTGCCGCTGCACTTCGAGCCCCACCGCCCACAGCACGATCGGCGTTCCCAACACGCCGAGCCACCGCAGACTACGTCGGATCTGTGCAAGCGCCGGTGCCGGCCAGTCGAAATGCGCATCGGCCAAACCTTTTGGCCGGCAGACGTGCCGCCACAACTCGACCAGTAGCAGGCAGTACGCGGTGAATTGCGCGCTGGCGGAAAGCGACCGCACAAACTCCGATTCATTCAGCGGCGAATCGAGACACCAGCCCACAAATAGAAGCAGCGTCGGCCAGGGCAGTGCGATCACGAGCGTCAACCACAACGCTTTCAGCGTGAGGCGGAATTCGGTGCTGTCGCGACGGGCGGTTTGCTCGCCGATCTCTCGCAGCGCCCGCCGCGAACTGCGCTGCGCGAGCATTAATAGCGGGAAGGCCAGCACAAAAACTGTGAGTTGCAATGGTGCCCGTTGCCCCGCGTGCCGCAACGCCGCCAGCGCCGCTTGCCAATTACGCGGAGACATTGACCACGTGATCGCATCGAATGATGGTTTGAGGTGATTGGGTTGCAGGACGGAGCAACTGCGAATCCAGAACACTCGCTTGGCGATGAAATTGGCGTAGTCGTTCGTCGTCTGAATCAAATCTCCTTCCACCGCGTTAAGCTCAGCCAGCTTCTGAACGCATTTGTCGTAACTCTCAATCAAATCGTCGAGATATTGCTTCTGAACCTGAAGCAGTCCTCGAATTTCTTGTGCGACCAACGCGCGTTCGCTCTCGGAAATGTCTGCCAGTATTTGGCTGACCGCGTCGTCAATGTCCGCTAATTTGCTTCGCTCTTCATCGAGCAGATAACTTTCAATAGCCGCGTCCGTGATGAGCGGACGTCGGAGGGCGATTCGCCGCTTGATCTCGGTGGTCGGGGGCAGCTTTTCTTGGCGCTGGCGCAACAATTCGCCGCTTGCTTCGGAAAACCCTCCCTGCTGGACCGGCTCCTGACTGCGCGCATACTCCTTCGAGATTTTGTCTCTCTGCGATTTGCTGGCGATCAGTTGCTCCTCGGCCAGCATATTCTCTTGCACTAACTTCTTTCGTAGCTCGGCGATCTCGGCGTTTCGCGCTGCAAGTTCTGCAATCGACTCGGGGCGCTTCACTTGGGCGGCGTCGGCCGCCAGCGTCGCTTGTTGATCGGCCTCGCGCTGCCGCTTCTCATTCAACTGCTTTCGGAGTTGCTCGAGCCGTTTGTCCCAGGCAATGACTTCGCGGGCCATGCGGTCGCGCGTCAAATGAATCAGTTCGAGACCCAGCGCGTAGTGTTTGTGCTCCGTTTCGAAGGCTTCGATCGTCGCTGTTAGCTCGGCCGATTTGCAGTGGAGGGCCGCTAGGCGAGCTTCAACCAGCTCCTTGGGCGACCCGTCCGCCGCCGCGGCAAGCTGCTCTTCAACCTTTGTAAGTTCGGCGCGCAGCTCGCTAAGCTGCTGCGGAATCTCCGTGAGCCGCGTCGCCCGTCGTCGCGGCTCTGCTTCGTACCAATAGTAGTCCTCCCGCTTCTCATTCAGCGCCTGCTCGCGAACCGCGAAATCTTCTTCCCAGACGGATAACTCAGAAGACTCGGGCAACGGCACCTCCGGCACCGACGTAGCGAGCTTAGCCTTTTCTTTTTCAACGTTCGTGTCGCGGCGGTCGATGTAGCCTTGCCGTTTCGCCTTCTCGGCCACTTGCTCGCCTAGCTTTGCCAGCGATTGAATTGCGGCCTGATAAAACTCCGCCGCCTTTACGCGCTGACCTTCATCCAGCGCCGTTTGCGGAAGCGCCGCCAAACGCTGTTCGAGTTCCTCTTTGGTCGGCAGCTTCACTGCCTCGGGATTCTCGGCGTCGCTCTGTATTTCCGCCGGCACCGGTTGTGTTTCCACCGGTTCTTGTGCGCGCGTGGGCAGCGCATGCGCAGCCGTAATCACAACAATCGCGAGAACAAACTGGCGGCAGACACGGCGCATGACATCGCCTTCGTAACATGGGCGGGCAGCGTAGCGGCGGCTTCTAGCCGCCGATTGGAGGCTGGAAGCCTCCGCTACGTCCAACAAGGGGCGGCCGATCTTCGCAGAAACGCGCCCCGACCGAAACCGCGATTCCCGCAACGCGGCGACGCTAGAAAGACAGCGGCGCTAGCAGAAAGGGCGAACGCCCGCGGGCGCGCGCGTCGTAAATCCCAAATCTGAAATTTTGCCTACGCCCCGGCGATGCTGTTAATCCGCACACGGGTATACATCGCCCGGTGCCCGGTTTGCTTGCGGAAATTCTTCCGCCGGCGGAGTTTGCGGATGTTGATCTTAGGCCCTTGATCAATGCCGAGCACTTCGGCGGAGACGCTGGCTCCCGAAACCATCGGCGAGCCTAGCTTTACTTGGTCGCCGCCGCCGACCGCCAGCACGTCGCCAAATGACAGCTTCTCGCCCACCGGCGTATCGCGGTAAGCAATCGTCAGTTCCTGGCCTTCTTCAACCCGATACTGCCGACCACCGTCGGCGATAATTGCATACATGGCGATACCTCAATCTGGCAAATTCACGCTAATGTGCGGATGCAGTCCCGTGGCAGGGAATCCTAAAGTTTACCGTCCCCAGTTAGGGCTGTCGAGGACGGCATTTTTCCTTCAATGGGGCCAATTGAGCGTTTCTCCCTTGGGTGTCTACCAAGAAAAGTGTTGGGGTTTAGGGTAGAATTACGAATAAGTTTTGCACTGCTATCAGCAGCTATTTGCCGAGCCACGTGAATAATGACGACAATCTCACTAGAAGTCGATGCAGAATCGGCCCGCGTCTTTACCGAATCCGCGCCCGAAGAGCGTCGCAAATTGCAGCTACTGCTCAATCTACGGTTAAGAGAACTGACCTCGACTCCGCCCCGTCCACTTCGCCAGGTCATGGACGAGATGGGGCGCCATGCCGAATCGCAGGGACTGACTCCCGAAAAGCTGGAATCGTTGTTGAATGGCGACTGATATTCGGACGGTCATCGATACCAGCGTTGCGGTGAGCGCGGTACTCTTGCCGCGATCCTTGCCACGTCAGGTGTTCGATTTGGCATTCTCAAGGGGCGAGGTGCTAGTCTCCGTGCCGACCATTGACGAACTTGACGACGTATTGCGTTGTCCAAAGTTTGATCGATACGTCCCCGAAGTGAAGCGGCTTGAATTTTTGTCGAGCCTGGTAAACGATGCGCGAGTTGTCGAGATCACTTCGACCATCACTGCTTGCCGAGACGCGGATGATGACAAGTTTCTTGAATTAGCTGTCAGTGGACATGCGACATACATCGTTACAGGCGATGCAGACTTGCTTGCACTTAACCCCTTTCGATCAATCGTAATCGCAACGCCCGCAGACTACATTGCGATGCTGTCAAATCAGCAGTAATTAAAGCCATTTTACCAGCCCGCCCCATGCACCGCTTTATCTACCACATTGCCAGTGGCGAGGTCTTCGCCACTGGGGCGCTGCTGCTTCTGCTGGCGGCGCTGCTTTCGCTCCATCAGCGTTCTAGAGTGGCCCAATATGCGGCGCTGTTCGGCATCTTGGGAGCCATCGCTGTCGCGATTTCGTCCGCACCCTTGAGTTACTGGTTCTATGTGCCTGCCGGCCTCATTCTCGCTGCGTGGCTTGTTACGGCGTGGGGAACCACGGCCAGCCCAGCGCGTCGACGTGCGGCCGCCGCGCTGCTCGTTGGCATCGCGGTTCTTGGAGTGGCGCTGGAGATGCCTTACCATATTGTGCCTTCAATCGACGTGGCGAGTGCCTCCGCAATTACCATCTTTGGCGATTCGCTCGCCGCAGGCGTCGGCAACGATGCCGACCACACGTGGCCCACGCTCCTGGCCCGAGAATCGGGTCGCCCGGTGCACGATCACTCGCGAGCCGGTGCCACCGCCGCTTCCGCGCTGAAACAAGCGAAGCAAATCGATATCCCAGACGGCGTGGTCTTGGTCGAAATCGGTGGCAATGATCTGTTGGGCACCACGTCGGCCGATGAGTTCGCCGCCGATCTCGATGCGCTGCTGAAGCATCTTTCGACACCGGGTCGGCAGATTGTCATGTTCGAGCTACCGCTCCCGCCGTTTGCCAATGCCTTCGGCCGCGCGCAACGCCAGCTTGCCTCGCGGTACAACGTGACGCTCATTCCCAAGCGAATTCTCGCTGAAGTTCTCGCTGGCCACGACGCCACGCTCGATTCCATTCACCTTACCCCCGCCGGCCACCGGTTTCTCGCCGGTCAAATCCAATCCATTCTCGGGCTGCTAGCTGCGGAAAAACCCGCCTGACGGCTGCCAAATCGTGCTTCCCGCGGCGGGCCGTAGTTGATACGCTTCGCCGTTTGGACGATACCGTTTTCACGCTCCTTCACCGGCGGCGGGCGATCATGCGCGTGCTGATCTACGAACCGCAGTTTCTCGGCCATAACTTGGGCCACGTGGCGCTGTTGCTTAACGAGCTGGCGAAACTGCCCTGCGAAGTGACGGTTGCCACCAGTCGCCAAGCCATCGAGTCGCCCGAGTTCGCCGTGCAACTCGGGCACCTCGATTCGCAAATTCAACTCGCTGTCCTCGATGGCTTCCGGCTCGACAAACATCACCGCCGCGTGCGGACGGGCGGAATGTTGGGATCCACCGCCACCTATCGCGGGCTGTGCCAAGCTATCGATCGAACTCGCCCCGGCCATGTGTTCGTCCCTTACGGAAATACCCTCGCCCGCATCGCTTGCTTGCCGGTCGGGCTTTCGCGGCGACTGCGTCGCTGCGGAGCCGAGGCCGAAACTCTGCTCATCGGTGGGCGTTTTATGCTCCGCGAAAGCCAGTGGTTCTCCCACCTGCGGCAACGCATCTCCTACAAGATGCTCGCCCGGGGGCCGTGGACCAATGTGTTTCATCTCGACTTGGCGGCGGTTGAATTGCTTCACGCCGGGGGTGACACCTTGCGGCGCATGGTCAAACTCATGCCAGAACCCGTACACCTACCCGGGACGCAAACAAAGCTAGCCGCCCGACAACTCTTGCGAATCCCGACGGACGGCCGATACGTGGCGGTCACCGGACTAATCGAGGAGCGCAAGGGAATCGGTCGCTTGATCGAAGCGCTCCACGAGTTGCCGGGTGATTGCCGCTTGCTACTCGCCGGCAAATGCGATCCGCCCACCCGCGCGTTGCTGCACGAGCAGCACGGCGAATTGCTCCGCACAGGTCGGTTGATTGCGCTGGATCGCTACCTTGCGCAGGAAGAGTTCGACGCTGCAATTTTTGCGGCCGACGTGATTGCGGCGGTGTATCCGGCACATCTTCACTCGTCGAGCATTGTCGTCGCCGCAGCGGCCGCGGGACGGCCCGTCATTGGCGCGGCGGTCGGTTGGATCGGCCGCACCATCGAAGGCTTCGACCTGGGCGGCACTTGCTCGCCCCGTGAGCCGGGCAGCCTCACGCGCGCACTGCTTCATGGTCTACAAGTCTCGCATCAATTTCACCTGTCCCCGCGTGGCCAACGATTCGTTGCCTTTAACTCGGCCGCCAATTTTGGCGCCACCTGGACCGCTCGGCTTCGGCAAAGACTGGGCCTACCGCCATCGCCCGATCTCGTCGATTGGAATTGGGTCCGCTCAAAGTCCATAGCCGCCGCTTGAAATTATTTGAAATCAGTTAACCAAAGAAAGCAAAGACGGCACGCTACGCCGTTAGCCAGCGATGATGGCTTGGCGTAGTGGCGTATTTCATCCCAGCGGGATGACAGCCATTAGCCGGTGGTCGCGCAGCGCACCACCGGATAGCAAAAGCGCTGTTCGCACGACCCCGAAAGGGGTCGCAGTCTCTTTCCGGTGGTGGCGCTAGTGCTTGATCACTCTTGGATTGATGGATAAAGCCGCCTGAGCTTGATGCGGG
>JBBDYG010000010.1:0-51753 GCA_040901765.1 Pirellulales bacterium | reverse complement strand
GAATCCCGTGGACATATGGTAAGCGGCTTGGAGAGAATTTCAACGGGCTGCTAAGGGTGATGGAGCCAGCTAAGCCATGCAGTTGAGCCTGGGATTGGCCATGTGTGAAGTAAAGGCTCGAAGTGGAATACTTAGAAAAGCCACTATTGAACATTTCATTCAATGTCCCGTAAGTGACTCCGTCGTATACAACTGATCCGCGCTGTGCTGTTGCTATACCTGTGATCATATCCGCCCTAGGAAATGATCGCACCGGATCGGTCATCTCGACACGTACTCCAGGTGTTAAACTGATCGCCGGCGTAATTTCAATTTGTACGGTGTCGCCCAATGGCGCCCATACCTGGACGGAAACTTCACTCGTCACCGGATTGTTGAGAAGGAAATGATTGCCCGCTGCGAGTTCGTGTTGAATATCGTAGCGAATAGTCGCCTCACCGTTGGCTGCCGACACCACGATGTCCGAATGACCGCTAATTGGAGCTCGGGTCAAATCGATGGAGCTCGGCCAGTTGCCGATAGGGGCTGCCGACGAGTAGAATTCATTGGAGGCGTACACGGGTGGTGCGCTTCCAATGTGTCCGATCGCCGCTTTGTTCAGGATTGAGGTACTAAACAGAATGGGTTCGTCCGCAGACGCACCCAGCGCTGCAGCCAACAGAAACGCAACAGAACAAAAAAACCGCATAACCCAGGTCATTTGATACCGACCGCTCGCGTTATGTGGAATGGAAAATGGGCCAGTCTGATTGCCGATCCACTCGTAATCTTCTGCTGCCGCCCGCGGCACGGCAATCGTGGCATTCATTATCCGCGCTATGAGACAAACACCTAGGAAGGAAGCTCGGTTGATTCGCTGATTCATGTGGTCGATCCCCCCAAACGAGTGACGGTCAAAAATTGCGAAAAGCTTGCTACCCGAGTGGCATCACCTGCCGCTCCGGCACAGGCAGTCACGAGTAATCAGTGCGTAAGCTTCTAGCAAGCAGAAACCCGACTGAAACGATCAGAACGAACGTGGACGGTTCCGGCACCGCACCGAACGTCAGATCGTCAATTAAGGGCGACTGCTCCGATCCGGCGAGCCGGACGCGTCCGATTCCACCTGGGTCCGCGAAACCGAAAAATACTGGCATCGCCGGATCAATTACATTTACAGTGGTGGAGAAGAGGACGGTGGAGCGGTCGGGCGCAAGTATTTCCACGCCGGCGGGACTGGGGAAACCGGCAAATGCGAGCAAATCGAGTCCAAATGCCGCCGTCGGCGGATCGAAATCCAAAACGAGTGCCCCCGCTGTACCGTTCGGGCCAAGATCCTGCGATGGCTGGCCGAGGTACCCTGCGCCAATCCACATAAGAAACCCATTTCCTGGGCTGGGATATGAGATATCGACACCTGGGACGACAAGGCCTGGACCCTGGCCGTACTTCACACTTGTTGAATTTAGCGGGTCCGAAATAAAGAAGATCGCGCCGTTAGGAACATTCAGTCCCTCAAAGTCTTCGGTCACCGCGCGGTTGCCGAGCAAACCATTGAGATCGTGTCGTGTGCCGATCACCCCTGCGTATACTTCGGTGCAGCCCAGCAAGAGTGCGATGGCGGTACATTCGAGCCGGATTCTATGAAGCTTCATGAGATCACTCGTTGTAGGAACTGAAGTCTTGTAGCTATCCCCATCCCTCCAAGGGGCCCGCCGACGCACAACCGAACGCTCTATTCGGAAAAAAACTCAAGAACAGAGCGCGCGACGCTACCGATAAAAGTGCTATCATTAGTCCCCGCAAGCAGTTACAATCGACTTCGCCCGTCGTCATTACCGGCGTCCTTGTAACCGCGGCCGACCCTTCGCATGGACTCCTCCCCCGCGCGCAGTCGCACATCGCGCAAACGGCTTACCCAATTACTGGCCGATCTCACCAGCGGTCGCGGCGAGGCGCTTGCTTCGCTGCTCGATTTGTATCGGCCCTACCTGCTGGCCACCGCCCAAGCCCGTTTGGACGACCGGCTCAAACCCAAGGCCGCGCCATCGGACCTCGTGCAAGAGACCCTCACCGCGGCGCTCCATGCCTGGGAAGCCCTCGATGCGAAGCCGCAAACTGAGATAGAGCTTCGCAAGTGGCTCCGGCAGATTCTGATGGAGCAGCTCAAGGCCCTGCGCCGACGGTATTACCGAGCCAAAAGCCGGTCGCTCCGCCGCGAGCGATCGCTCGACGAGGGCGAATCGAAGCGATTGATCGACCACCTCGCCGCGAGTTGCTCGGAATCGCCGAGTGCCCGCTTCGATCGCGAAACTCTGGCCGAACAGCTTGAGAGTGCCCTTGAGCGTCTTCCGCCGGCGTATCGGCAGATTATCCTCTGGCGCAGCCGCGATCGCTCGCAGTTTGCTGAGATCGGCACGAGGATGGATCGCTCGCCCGACGCGGCGCGCATGCTCTGGCGACGTGCCATTCGACAGTTAAGAACGGAACTGGGGGTCAGCAATGGCGATGCTTGACGTGAAGTCCGATGATCAAGCGACCGAACTTTCCCGCGTCGTCGGCGAGTCGACCGTCGTCCGACAAATGGCCGAGTTGGCCGATGCGATGACGGAAAGCAAGTCGGAGTCCGCTTCGATGTTGCGCGACATCGCCGATTGCCTTGTACTAATGTCACAAGTTTGGCCATCGCCAACACGCTCGACCAATGGCGGCTTCAACTCCTCTACGCCTGGCATCAGCGACGAATTAGCTGAGACGGCCGATTTGACGCGGAACCAGGATCGATTTGAAATCCGGCGACTGCTGGGCCACGGTGGGTTTGGAGTCGTGCTGCTGGCTTTCGATCGACGGCTCGGTCGCGAAGTGGCGCTCAAGGTGCCGCGCCCCGAGGTCTTGGTCTCACGCGACATGCGCCACCGCTTTCTACGCGAAGCACAGGCGGCGGCAGCGCTCGACCATCCGAACATCGTGCCGGTGTACGACACGGGCGAAATCGGACCCACGTGGTTCATCACGAGTCGCTATGTGGCGGGACCGACGCTGGCCGAGTGGCTTCAAAAACAGAGCGTGCCAGTGTCCTCCAACGATACGTGCGAGTTGGTCGCGACGTTGGCCGAGGCGGTTCACCACGCCCATTCGCGCGGCGTGCTTCATCGTGACATTAAGCCTGCGAATGTGTTGATGGAGCCAACGGGCGAAGCGGCGGATCGAGAATTGCCGTTTTCGCCGCGACTGACGGACTTCGGGCTCGCTCGCCGGCTCGATGACGAGGAGCAATTCACCAAGCAAGGAGTGCTCGTTGGCACACCCCGCTACATGGCACCGGAACAGGCGGCAGGACACTACAAAGAAGTTGGAATTCAGACCGATGTGTATGGGCTGGGCGTTATTCTTTACGAACTGCTAGCGGGATCACCACCTCACGCGGGTGGCTCGGAACTCGATACCCTGCGCCGCGTCTTGGAACATCCCGTCGCAATAGCTCCGCTTCGGCAACGCTGCGTCCCCCGCGACCTGCAGACGATCTGCCTGAAGTGTTTGGAGAAGCAACAGGCTCGGCGGTATGAAACGGCCGGCGCGCTGGCAGCCGACCTGCGGCGGTTTCTCGCCGGCGAGCCGGTGGAAGCGCGGCCCGTCAATTCCGCCGGGCGACTGGCGCGGTGGTGCCGGCGACGGCCTTGGCAGGCCTCGTTGAGTGCTGCTCTAGGCTTGGTTTCAATCCTGGGACTTGCCGGTATCACTTGGCAGTGGCTCCGCGCCGAGCAGGGCCTGGTATTGGCGCGGAATGAAGCGACGCGCGCGGAAGACAATCTACGACATCTCGAGCTCGCGTTTGTCGATCTGGCATGGATGTTTGAAGAAGGGGATCTCTGGACCGGCAGCGATGAAACCTTTCCCGTGTTATTGCGAGGCAAGCTGCACCGGTACGCAGAGGAAATGTTCCCCCAATATTTGGCAAATAAGCAGGCCCCCAAGCCGATTCGAGCCGCGTTTCACGCCATAACGGCCAAGAGCCAATCCTTGAAAGGCGAGCGGCAAGCTGCCGGAGAAAACTACCTCATGAGCATCGAACTTTGGCGGCAGGTGTTACAGCGGGAACCGGACAATATGGAGCACTCACGGGCTTTCGCGATCACGTTGTCCGGCTATCACGCGCATCTCGTCAATTCCAGACAAGAGTCGAACGCCCCCGCCGATTTTCAAGTGGCGCAGGACATGTTCCAACTACTGAAATTGCCCCTAGACGATGAGATTCAGGCGCGAACAGTTTACGCGCACTTGATGACCAACGTCGGTTACGCACGCGCTAGCCGCGGGCGACATCAATACTCCATCGAGGCCTTTGATTTCGCGCGGCAGATGTGGCACGAGCTGACGCAGCGGTCGCCCAAGTCTGTTTACCGCGTGATGGAGGCCACGATGCTCTCGGCGATCGCCGTCCGCCAGCATCGTAACGCCGGCGACTTGCCAGGGGCGCTCGAAAAAGGTCAGCGAGCGCGAGAATTGATGGAAGAGGCGGTGCGTTTGGAACCCTCACGGCCCGATTATATGTTGCTGCTGGCAAGTACCCTGCGCGATGAAGCGTATTTCATTAGCCGAACCGAAAACGCCTTTCCGGCAGTGGCGATCTATGAGAGATCGATTAACGTCTATCGAGAGGCGTTGCAGAATCGGCCCGTCGGTTCACCGAATCGAGAAGCATTTGGAGGAATCAATCTCGAATTGGCGCAACATCTTCGCGAGACTCTCGGGCTCGAGTCCGCTTTGCCTTACTATCAAACCTGTGCGGAAACCTGGGAGGCATTGTTAGCGGTCGGAGCGTTGTCGAAGGAAAGCGAGAATCGGTTGGCAATGGTCCACTTTCGCATTGGCGATGCTCACGAGGAACTAGGAAACGCTTCCGAAGCGGTGGCCGCGTTTCGATCCAGCATAGGGCGAGCCACGAAGCTGCGCGACTCACCGAACGCTTCCCGCAAGGCAACGAGCGCGTTTATTCTAAGTAACATTCGATTGAGCAGCTTGCTCCAGCGGGCCAACGAGCTTCCCGAAGCGATTGCCTGCGCTCGGCGCGCGGTGGTGCTGCTTAATGAGCAAACGACGAACCGCCCCCAAAATCTCAATTTCAGGCAACAACTCCGAGATGCCGAGACGAAACTGCGCGAACTTGAAACAGCGGCGGCCGTCGCCGATTCAATCGTGAATTGAAAGCTCGATCCGCGACCGGTATTCTCTGGAACAATACACTCGCTGCGTAGCCGACCGATAATCTTCCGCTTTGGCCGTGGGGATATCGAGATACTGGTGCGGGTTGCGATCCACTAGCGGGAACCAGGTGCTCTGCACCTGGACCATGATCCGGTGCCCTTTACGAAACAAATGGTTGCGCGTGCGCAGGTCGATCGCGAATTCTTCGATCTTGCCCGGTTCGAGCGGTACTGGCTCTTCAAAACTCTGACGGAATTTGCCGCGCAGCACGTCGTCCGCCACCATCAATTGGTAGCCGCCCATTTCGGGTTTCGCCGCGTAGTTTTCGGGATAGACGTCAATCAGCTTCACCACCCAGTCGGAGTCGGTGCCCGTCGTTGATGCGAATAGGTGCGCCACGATCCGGCCAACGACTTCGATATCTGTTTCGAGCGGTTCGGTGACAAAACTCACTACGTCGGGCCGGTCGCTGACGAATCGTTGGTCTTCGACCTTCCACAACACGCCCGCGCGATCGAACCGCGGATTCTTGCTGCCGTCGAGGCCCTTCCAAAAGCCCATGATCGGGCGCTTTGAATACGGCACCGGCTTGGCCGGGTCGGAGACGAACTCGACGAAATATTCGCTGTCCCTCTCCATGGGTGAGTCGAACGAAAGTCCACCATCGGCGTGAAGGAACAGCTTCTTGATGGCGATCCCTTCGGTGGGCGGCCACTTGGGATATGCTTTCCAGCGGTTCGATCCGGTCTGAAACATCGTTGCTTCAGCGAGCTCGAACTGGCCTTCGTCCTTGAGGTGGAATGCGAAGAACGGTGATTCGATGTCGCGCTGATAATGCTGGACGGTGTCCGATCCGAAGTCGTAATCGCCGAGATGGTCGTTCGGCCCGCGTGCCCATTGGCCGTGCGACCAGGGGCCGACGACGATCCGGTTAAGCCCGTCGCGGTCGAGCGGTTCGAGCTTGTCGTAAATATCGAGTGCCCCGCCCAAGTTTTCGGCGTCCCACCAACCAACGACGTTCAGCGTTGGCACCGTCACCTGCGTGAGATGTTGCAGCGTGTTGCCCGCCTTCCAGAACTCGTCGTAGGTTGCGTGCGTCATGAAGTTGTCCCAGGTGGGCGACACCCCGTGCAAATACCGGGCGTTCATAGTCGACAGCGGCCCCATGTCGAGAAAGAACTCGTAGGTGTCGATCTGGTCGAATGGAAACCGGGTGTTCGATTTCGGGTCGAAGTCAAATAGGTAGGGTAGCTCCGCGCTTGGCGCCAAACGAAACGCGCCGAAATGAAAAAAGTCATCGCCGATAAAATAGTCCGATGGCGAAGCTTGTGGACTCGCGGCTCGCAGGGCAGGGTGGGGGTCGACGAGCGCCATCGTAACGTACCATCCGGGGTACGAAACGCCCAACATGCCGACCCGGCCGTTGTTCCGCTCGACGTTCTTCACCAGCCAGTCGATCGCATCGTAGGCATCGGTGCTGGCGTCGGTTGCCGTCGGTTCGGTGCGGTGGCGAACCGGTCGGTTCCACTCGAACTTCCCTTCGGAGCCGTGCCGCCCCCGCGAATCTTGCACCGCGAAGATGTAGCGATCCTTGGCCAACTCGCGAAACGTGGTTTTGAAGTGGGCCGTGAATTCGCCCTCGGGATTCTTCACGCCGTAAGGCGTTCGCACGAAGATGATTGGCAAATCTCCCGCCTGATCGTGGGGAGTGTAAAGCTCCGTATAGAGCCGGACCCCGTCCCGCATGGGGATCATCGCGTCACGCTTGGTGTACAGCGCGGTGACGTCGGGTTCGTCAGCCAACGCAAGTGGCAAAATCGCGAAACTACTCCAGGCAACTCCGGAGAAAATGAGGCGACGTATGATCATCAAATCGTCTAAAGTTGGAAAGTGCTTGGAATGGCGACGGATTCGGTATGCGCCGGGAAACAGACAGGCGATCGAGGAATTCAGGCCAATCGCGAATGATGTCGATGCCCGATAGACCTTCGCTACCGATTGTACATAGAATCTACTTCAAACAACGCATGCCACTTCATTTCCCTCGGGCGGAGCTAACTTGATGCCATTCTCTTGCGCGACCCGTTCGATATTCGCCCTACTCGCCGTGACGCTGTCCGTCGCGAGTTCCGTCGCCGTCCCACCGCAACCACAAGAATCGTCTTCCATGAAATACCCAGCCACGAAGCGCGGCGGCCACATCGACATCTACCACGGTGAGGAAGTGGCCGATCCGTATCGCTGGCTCGAAGCCGATGTGCGGGAGTCGCCGGAGGTGGCGGAGTGGGTGGAAGAGCAGAGCCGGGTGGCGCGGGCGTATCTCGATGCGATCCCGCAGCGGGCGGCGATCAAGCGGCGGCTGACGGAGTTGTGGGATTACACCCGCTATTCCACGCCATTTGTCGAGGCCGGCAAGTATTTTTATCTCAAGAACGATGGCTTACAGAATCAATCGGTGCTCTACGTAGCCGACGCCTGCGACGCGGAAGGCCGGGTACTGGTGGACCCCAACATCTGGTCGGACGACGGGACCGTGGCGCTGCAAAACCTGGCAGTGAGCGACAACGGCAAGCTGCTGGCATATTCCCGTTCCGCGGCAGGGAGCGATTGGCAGGAAATCTACGTGCTCGACGTCGGCACGGGAGAATTGCTGCCCGATCAAATCAAGTGGGTTCGCTTCAGCGGCATCGACTGGAACCATGCGGGCGACGGCTTCTACTACAGCCGGTATCCGCAGCCAGCCGACGATGAGAAACACCAGACGGTGGCGCTCAACAAAATGGTCTACTTCCATAAGCTGGGGGACGACCAGGCAAACGATCGGCTAATCTACCGCCGCCCGGACCACCCCGATTGGGTGTTCGGAGTTACGCCGACCGACGACGGCAAGTTTTTGGTTCTCTCCATTCGCCGTGGCACCGACCCGCAGAACCAGTTGCTGGTTCGCGAGACATCCGCCGACGATGATGCGCCATGGACCGAGCTGATCGGCGACTTCGACAACGAGTTCTCTTTCGTCGGCAGCGTGGCTGATCGGTTTTATTTTGTAACCGATTACGAAGCGTCGACGAAGCGAATTGTGGGGATGGACATCGCGCAGCCCGGGCGCGATCACTTGGTGGAGATTGTGCCGCGGCAAGAGGGCACGCTGGTGGACGCCAGCCTAATGAGCGGCCGATTCCTCGTGCAGTATCTGGAGGACGTGCAGCCGCGGGTGCGGATATTCGACCGTGAGGGCGCGGCGCTTGGCGAAGTGGAGCTACCCGGCTTTGGCTCGGTGAGCGGGTTCGGCGGCGACCAAGACGACACGGAGACGTTTTACGCGTTCACGAGCTACAACGCGCCGCATAAGATCTATCGATATGACGTCGAAACGGGTGAGAGCAGCATGATTCGCCGGCCGGAACTGGTGTTCGAACCCGAGCAGTTCGTGGTCGAGCAGGTTTTTTATCAGAGCAAAGACGACACCCGCGTGCCGATGACGCTCGCCTATCGCAAGGATCTCGACCAAAGCCGCCCGCAGCCGACGCTGCTGTATGGTTACGGCGGATTCAATGTGCCGCTGCTGCCGGGCTTCAAGTCCGAATACATCGCCTGGATGGAAATGAGCGGCGTGCTGGCCGTGCCCAATCTACGTGGCGGCGGTGAGTATGGCGAAGTGTGGCATGTGGCCGGCAAGCGGCTAGACAAGCAAAACGTGTTCGACGATTTCATTGCCGCCGCCGAGTGGCTCATCGCCGAAGGCCGCACGTCGAGCGAGAAGCTCGCAATCATGGGCGGCAGCAACGGCGGCCTGCTGGTCGGCGCGGCGGAAGTGCAGCGCCCCGACCTGTTCGGCGCCTGCATACCGATGGTCGGCGTCATGGACATGCTGCGGTTCCATCAGTTCACCGCAGGGCAGTTCTGGCGCGACGAATATGGCTCAGCCGACGACGCCGAACAATTCAAAGCGCTCCGCGCGTATTCACCGTATCACAATGTCGAACCGGGTGCCGCGTATCCCCCGACGCTGGTGATGACCGCCGACACCGACGATCGCGTGGTGCCGATGCACAGCTTCAAATTCGCCGCGGCGATGCAACACGCGCAAAGCGGCACTGCTCCAATTCTGTTGCGCGTGGAAATACGCGCCGGCCACGGCGCCGGCACTCCCGTGAGCAAACAGATCGATCTTGCCGCCGACCGCTGGGCATTTTTGGTGAAAGAGTTGAAGATGGATGTCAATTTTGAGTGACCGCGAAAGCCTCGATTTACCACGGAGGCACGGAGCACACTGAGACAGTAGCGTCTATTTTTCATTTCGTCCTCATTCAATATTCATGTCCTCCGTGTCCTCCGTGCCTCCGTGGTGCAATTCCAATTAACCAATGCCGCACGAATATCTATCAATTGACAGCGTTCGCGTCCCACGGTTCCTGTACGGAACCGCTTGGAAAGAGGACGCGACGCGAGGCTTGGTGGAACTGGCGCTGCAGCAAGGTTTTCGCGGGATCGATACGGCCAACCAGCGCAAGCACTACCACGAGGCAGCGGTCGGACAGGCCATCGCCGCGGCAATTCAAGCCGGTTTGGTGAGTCGCAACGAATTGTTCCTGCAAACGAAGTTCACCTTCCAGCCGGGGCAGGATCATCGTCTGCCATACGATCCGGCCGCGCCGATCGCGACGCAGGTCGAACAGTCGTTCGCAAGCTCGCTGGAGCATTTGGGCACCGAATTAGTTGACTCATATGTTCTGCACGGCCCGTCGCAACGCACCGGCCTCGGGCCGGACGATTGGGCGGCGTGGCGAGCGATGGAGACGATTCAGGAAAGCGGCCGCGCCCGGCTACTCGGCGTGAGCAACGTGTCGCTCGATCAACTCGATGCGCTATGCCAACAAGCCCGCGTGCGGCCGCACTTCGTGCAGAACCGCTGCTTCGCGGTGACGGGCTGGGATCGGGAAATCCGCGAGTATTGCGCGGCGAACGGCATTGTGTATCAAGGTTTCTCGTTGCTCACTGCAAATCGTGAGGTGCTAGTGCATCCGGCGCTCGCGCCGATTGCCGCGAAGTATGGCCGAACTCCGCAGCAAATCATCTTCCGCTTCGCACTCGACGTCGGCATGCTGCCGCTGACCGGCACGACAAATGCCGATCACATGCGGACCGACCTCGATGTGTTCAATTTCCGGTTAGAACCAGAAGAAGTCGCGCGGATCGAGGAACTTGTCCGCAGATGACGCAGAGCAGATGAAGGTATCAATGACGGACCGCCGCTACTACAATTCATTCAATCCACCTGAGTAAATCTGCGACATCTGCGAACAAACGCAACTTCCACTTCTTAATCATGCCGCCACGTCCTTACTTATTGGCCGAAGCAAATCATCGGCAGCTTACCGAGTCGCGGCCCAAGGTCGCGATTTTGCCGTGGGGCGCCACCGAAGCGCACAATCGGCACCTGCCGTACGCCACCGATGTCATCGAGGCGACGCGAATCGCTGAGCGGGCCGCCGAATTGGCGTTCGCGCGCGGGGCGGCGGTCGTGGTGCTGCCCACGATTCCGTTCGGCAACAACGAGCAGCAGCTCGATCAGGCGTGTACGATCAGCATCCGTACCACCACGGCGCTGGCAATTCTTGGCGACGTGGCGCGGTCGCTCGTTCGACAGAAGATCGATCGGCTGTTAATCGTTAACGCCCACGGCGGCAATCGGCTTCAACCGCTCGTGCGCGACGTACAGGCGGAACATGGGCTGCTGATCGTTGTCGCGAATTTCTTTGAGATGGTTCCGGAAGTGAAGCAGGCTCTGTTCGAGAATCCGGGCGACCACGCCGACGAATTGGAAACGAGCCTGCTGCTGCACCTGTGCCCTGATTTGGTGGAGCTGCCACACGCAGGCCCGGGAACGCGCGTGCCATTTGCCATCGAGGGACTCAAGCAACCGGGGGTGTGGACACCGCGGCCGTGGTCGCAATCGCATCCCGACACCGGAAGCGGCAATCCCTCGCTCGCCACCGCGGAAAAAGGCCAACGCTATTTCGACGCGTTGACCGCAGCCCTCGCGGACCTAATCTTCAACCTTGCCCATGCAAAGAAAGGCGAACTTCCCTATCTATGACGATGGCCGATTTAACCACAACGGCACGAAGGACACGACGAAGTAGGTTTTCTTCGTGCTCTTCGTGCCATCGTGGTTATTCCTTCCGTTTGAATTAGGGCAGCTCACGAATGCGCAATCCCTTGAACTCAACCGGCGCGCCTTCCGATTCAAGACACAGATACCCGGTCGCCGGTTGGCAGTCGGTGCCGCCAGAAACTTCTTCGCCGTTGACCCACAGGCGGATTTCGCCGTTGATCGCGCGGACGTAGTAGTGGTTCCATTCGCCGACGCCATTGCTCAAGTTCTTGCGCGGGAAGCTGCGCTCGCCGCCGGGCGACGTCGGCTCAAACGGCTTCATCTTCGCGCTGCCGACCGGAAACACGTCGCCGTTGGTAGTGAACCAGTCGGCTTTCTTCCCGGAGGACTTTTCAAATTGCTCGGTGTAGCCGTGATCGAGCACCTGCACTTCGATGCCGCCGGGTGGCAGCTTGCCCGGCGGCAGATCCTTGAGCGCGGCCTCGGCCGTCCACACAAAGATGCCCGAGTTGCCACCAGACTTCTCATGCCGCCACTGGGCGACCAGCTCGAAGTTGGTGTACGGCTTCTGCGAGCGAATCACCCCCACCGGCTGGCCGGTACATTTCGCAATGCCGTCCTGCCAGGCCCACGTATCGGCATCGCCATTGACGTTCACAAAGTCTTGCTCGCCGAGCGCTCGCCAATCAGCGCCGGTGCCGTCGATGAAGGCTTTTGGGGGAGCGGGCTCATCGGCACGCGACGCGAAAGGAAGTGCAACCAACGCGGTGATAATAAAAACAATGGCCAATCGCAGGTTGTGTTTCATGAGTGTAAAGCCTTTCCGAGTGGAGAATGGTGAGTCCGGTAGTCGAACGAATCTGAGGGATTGTGGCAAGTAGCGTTTTTGACGCCTCCGCCACCGCACGTGAATTGGCTATCGCTCGATTACCACATCGGCGACTATAATCACAGAGACGCACTCGGGCAACCAATACAAGGAGTTAGAACCATGAACACCACGATCCCCGCCCCGGCGGAGTGGGTCGAGACAATTGGCGAACTGCGATTGCCCTCAAAGTCCGATGGACGGTTGCAGCAGTTGATGGACCGCAACAACGAAGGTGCATTGTCACCAACAGAGCGCGAAGAGCTCGAAGCCTTAGTCGAGCTGAGCGAACGGCTCTCGCTGGTGCGGGCGGAAGCGCTGCAACTGCTGGGCCGCGGGCCACGATGACTTCGCGCGGTTATCAACCAGCGAAAAACGACCAGCACTTGCGTGGTATAATTACTTTAACCAGCAGCTAGGGAAAACACGGAAGTGCCTTTGCATCCCAATAAGCACATTCGCGAAGCCCTCAAGTATGCGAAAGAGCAGGGCTGGACCGTTAGGAAATCGGGCCCCCGTGCCCATGCATGGGGCATCGTTCATTGCCAGTTTGGCCACCGGGAGTGTTGGATGTCGGTGTACTCGACCCCAAAAAATCCCGAAAAACATGCCCGAGATATTCGGCGAACGGTAGACCGTTGCCCAGGGCTCCAAACGGAGAGTTTAACATGACCGACTATCGGTTTTCGGTAATCGTGGCTGGCGACACGCTAACGCATGACGAAATCCTCGACGCGACCGAGGCGCTTGGTGCTGCCGGATGCACCGATGCCTCCATTCGCGGGCATGCCGAAGGAATGGAATTGCTCTTTGACCGCGCGTCCGATTCCTTGCAGGCGGCAATCACCTCAGCGATTGGCGATGTCGAGCGCGCAGGTTTTCGGGTCAGCAAACTTGAAATGGAGCGCGAGGCGATTCCGGTTTAGGAACAAGGGGAAGGCAAACCTTCATGCGCGATCATCACCATCGGGGGGCAAGTCGCGTTCGGAACCATCGGAGAACAAGAGCCGGTGCTGACCGTCGGGCGTGTAGCTCTCGGCCACGCAATGCGGGTGGTTCGCGCGCAATGCATCGCAAATCTGGCGGTACAACTCCTCAAACGGCATCGCCTTATACTCCTCGCCCGAAAGAACGAGCAACGGATTCACGTACTGCTGGATGACTTTCTCCGTACCGCGCCGCACGATGACCATTGCCCGCAGTCCGGTGCCATCGTCGTCGTCACGAACAGGGACCGCCGGCGGCAAGAAGTCCGCGAAAGGATCGACCTCTTCGTAACCTTCCCCAGGAGTTGGCGTGCCAATATGTGCCGGCACGCCTTGGCCCCAAACTTCCACCCACTCGCAGCCAGTGTGGGTATCGCCGTGGCGAGGGAATTTTAGCGTCCAGTGGGTGGCATAGATGCTCATGCTGTGTGCTCACGTGCCCCGCTTTTCTTTAGGGTGCCCAATCCATCTGCAGCTTGCGGCGTTGCATAGCGCAGTCGCGGAGGTAGAGATTGATCAAACTCTGATAAGGCACTCCCGTCTCCTCCGCCATCGACTGGAAGTACGCCACCGTATCGCGATCGAGCCGCATCGTCACCGGCTGTTTCAGTTGCTTGATGAATGGGTTTTTGCGGCCCTTCATCGTTGAAAAATCGTAATGGTCTCTCATGTTCATTATTCCTCCTCGTCCGACCATTTACCGGGTCGGAAATCGCCGTGGTGAGGGAATTCTACGATCCAGCGGGTGGCGGAGATGCTCGTGGGACTCTGTCTTAATGACTTACCCACGGATGATGATGCCCGACGGGCCAAGTTCTAGAAACGAATGCACCTGAAAGTCCGCGATGATGGCGGAGATCAATGGCACTGCGAGTTTTTCAAGGTTCTGGTTGTTGATGTTCCCGGTGGTGACCAGCAACAACTTTGCCGGCTGGCCCAACAGCAAGTGAGAATCGACGAAATCACCATCCTTGGTGGCCAGTACCCGTTGGTCTCGATCAGCAGTCTCGATGATTTTCCAATCAGGCGTCCGGTTCGCCAGCGGCAGGTCCAGGGTATGAATGGCATCGCAGCCGGCCGCAACGAACCAGCCCGCCATTCGTCGCGGCAAGTGAGCATCGACCAGAAGATTCATGGTCCGATCGACTGCAATCCCTTGCTCTGACTCAACCGCTTCGCATACGCCAATACCGCGAGCAGATCGTCCCGCTCTAAGTCTTCGTAGTCGGCCAGAATCTCATCGATCGTCATGCCTGAACTGAGCAGCTCCAACATCGTCTCGACCGGGTAGCGGAGTCCCCGAATGCACGGTTTGCCGTGGCAAATTGCTGGGTCGATTGTGATGCGGGAGAGTAGGTTGTCCATTAAAACACCGTTGTGCTGGGCGAGAGGTCTACAAGGTATTATAGCAAGGCGAAACGCCCAACGGCAGAAGTCCGCATCGTCACCGACAGCTTCAGATGCTTAACGAACGGGTTCTTGCGGCCCTTCATCTTCGAGAAATCGTAGCGATTTCTCATGGCGGTGCATGATGGCAGGTTCGCAACTTACTCCGACGTCGGACAACCCGTCTGAGAATAGTGGCGAGTGCACCGACCAGTATTGGCGACAAACCAGTCGGTTCGGGCACTATGATTGGCCCTTCCAGCACGATATAGGCCGTAGTAATGGTTGCGACAATGGGCAAATCAACGACAATACCCCCAGTACGAAATCCATAATCATCGCCGGGTTCAAGTAGCGGCGGAATATCTGTTGAGAAACTTGGCTCAATCCGGACGCTCACACTAAACGATATCGGCGGATACCCGTCTGGACTCGGAAGCGGGAATGGGTCGGGAGTAAATGGATATGTGTAAATACGCTCGAGTCGAAACGAACCCACGTCGGGAACATCAGAGATTGACCGCACATAGTGGAAGTTCAGCATCGGCTGCACAGCCGGATCAAGGGTGAATTCAATAGCTTCGCGAATGATCCCGTCACCGTGTGCTCGTCCTGCATTAACGGCGCCTTCTAGCACCAATCTCGCTCGGGACACCGAATAGAATCCAAATGGTGTATCGATGTCAGAGGTACGGCCAGGGTCGAAACCATTCTGAGTGCCATCGAACCAGTGTTCACCGAGGAGTTCAGGCAAATCATACCGAACCGAACCGCAGAAGGCTTGAGTAGCACCAATGAACAGCAGAATCGTAATAGACGCACCAGACTTCCACAATTTGAATTGTGCCACTTCTCCGCTCCTTCATCGTTCGTGTCAGTCCAACAATGCATCGATGTGAGAATGATGCACGGCTCATTCTCGCGAGAAGTGCGGATTTGAGGCAATCCCAATGTCCTAGATTTCAGTCGCGCGTTTCAGAAGAAACCCATCTATATGCGTCCCTCCGCTCGCCACACCGGGTCATGATGCGAATCGCTCGCCGATTGGAACCAGCGCGTGAGGGTGGTCTTTTGGCGGGTGTAGAAGTGAACCCCTTCGGTGCCTTGCATGTGGAGGTCGCCGAAGAAGGATTGGTTCCAGCCGGTGAAGGGGAACCAGGCCATGGGGGCGGGGACGCCGACGTTGATGCCGATCATGCCGGCGTTGAAATGTTGTTTGAACTGGCGGGCGGCGTAGCCGTCGCGGGTGAAGATCGATGCGCCGTTGCCGTAGGGGCAATCGCGGCCGAGCGCTAGCGCCTCGTCCAGATCGGCGGCGCGGATGACCGACAGCACGGGGCCGAAGATTTCTTCCTTCGCGACGCGCATGTTTGGCTCGACGTGATCGAGGATGCTGGGGCCGAGCAGGAAACCGTTTGACTTAAAGTCGCGCCGGCCATCGAGCGCGACTTCGGCTCCTTCGTTCTTCGCGATGTCGATGAATCCAGCGACTCGCTCCAGATGTTCGCGGCGAATAAGCGGACCAACATCGATGTTGGCACCGCCTTCGTTCGGATCGCAGTCCGTGGGACCAACGCTTAAATTACCGGCGTAATCGCGGAGCTGCGCGACGAGCGGATCGCCCGAGCGGCCGACGGCCACCGCGACACTGCCGGCCATGCACCGCTGGCCCGCGCAGCCGTAGGCGGAGGCGGCCAGCGCCTTCACCGATTGTTCGAGATCGGCGTCGGGCATGATCACGAGATGGTTCTTTGCGCCGCCGGCCGACTGCACCCGCTTGCCGTTTCGCGTGCCGGTTTCGTAGATGTATTTCGCGACGGCAGTGGAGCCAACGAACGAAATTGCCGCGACTTGCGGATGGGAAAGGAGCGCGTCGACACACTCGCGGTCGCCATGGACGACGTTGAACACACCCGGCGGCAGCCCCGCTTCGGTGAGCAGCTCGCCGAGTCGCACCGACGACAGCGGCACTTTTTCCGATGGTTTGAGCACGAACGTATTGCCGCAGACGATCGCCACGGGCAACATCCACATCGGCACCATCGACGGGAAGTTATACGGCGTGATGCCGACGCAGACCCCCAGCGCGTGGCGCATCGTCTCGGCGTCCACCTCCGGCGCGATGTTCGCCAGCGTGTCGCCCATCAGCAGGCTGGGGATGCCGCAGGCGAATTCGACCATCTCCATGCCCCGCTGCATCTCGGCCTTGGCCTCGCCGCGCGACTTTCCATGCTCGCGGGTGATGAGTGCCGCCAGTTCATCGAGATTGCGTTCCAGCAGTTCGCGAAAGCGGAACATCACCCGCGCGCGATCGACCGCGGGCGTCTGGCTCCACGCCGGAAACGCGGCCGCAGCCGCTTCGACCACCTGGCCCGTTTCTTCCGCAGAGCAGAGCGGCACGCGGGCGATGACCTTGCCGGTGGAAGGGTTGAAGACGTCGCCGTGGCGATGTGTCGCGCTGTCGCGGAATTCGCCGCCGAGCAAGATTGGGACTTGATCGAATTGCGTGGCGGTAAGCATCGGACTCTCCGTTACGGTAGGTCAGGCTTTCCTGCCTGACAATTTTGCGATCGACTGCTTCACAGCGGCATGTCAGGCAGGAAAGCCTGACCTACGAGTAGACTGGAAGCCTACTCTACGGGGGATTATAACGGCGGCATCCAATTTCAGTGAGTGCAGGAGTAATGAGCATGTCTCGAATCGTCCGCGGCGGCCTGATCCAGGCAACGCTCTGCGAGCCGGCTACGTCGCCGGTAGCAAAGATCAAACAGGCCATGATCGACAAGCACGTGGCGATGATCGGCCAGGCGGCTGACCGCGGGGCGCAGATCGTCTGCATGCAGGAGTTGTTCTATGGGCCATACTTCTGCGCCGAGCAGCAGACGAAGTGGTATGAACTGGTTGAACGGATCCCCGATGGGCCGACGATTCGGCTGATGCAGGAGCTTGCGAAGAAACACGAGATTGTGCTCGTGGCGCCGATCTACGAGGAGGAGCAGGCGGGCGTTTATTACAACACGGCCGCCGTGATCGATGCCGATGGCAGCTACCTCGGCAAGTTTCGCAAGATGCACATCCCGCAGGTGAACCCCGGCTTCTGGGAGAAGTTTTATTTTCGCCCCGGCAACTTGGGCTACCCAGTGTTCCAAACGCGGTATGCGCAGGTGGGCGTTTACATTTGCTACGACCGCCACTTTCCCGAAGGGGCGCGCTGCCTGGGGCTGAATGGCGCGGAGATCGTGTTCAATCCGTCAGCGACGGTTGCGGGCCTAAGCGAATACCTGTGGCGGCTGGAGCAACCGGCCCACGCCGCCGCCAACGGCTACTGGGTGGGCGCGATCAATCGCCCTGGCTACGAGGAGCCGTGGCGGATCGGCGAGTTCTACGGCCAGAGCTACTTCTGCAATCCGCGGGGCCAGATCATCGCCGAGGCCTGCCGCGACAAGGACGACATTGTGGTGGCCGACATCGACCTCGATTTAATTCGCGAGGTCCGCAATACGTGGCAGTTTTTTAGGGACCGTCGGCCGGAGACTTATGGGGAGATTGTGGCGCCGTGAACGATGATTATTCGTCGGGCGTATCCAGCAGATGCTGTAAGCGATCAGCGAGTTCGGTCGGATACTTGGCGGGCCACGTATCGTCAACCAGTCCGACGCCGATCATGTCTAGCAAGTGAACCTGGTCTTTTCTGCGATAAGCGGTGAGCTTCATTCGCACCAGAGATTCCAAATCCAACACGCGAAACGCACTGAAGGATGTCGATTCTGCGACATCGGGAACTTCGGCGACATCTCCCTCTCGCACTTTTTCTCCCGAGAACAAAATATGGACGGCATCGCGAGCCTTCGCTCCAGGTCCGTCAAGGAACATATCGATTCGGGCTGCGTGACGGAAAATAAATCCCACCGATTCTAGCGCTGTCTTGACGGCGTCAAAATCAACGCGGCGAACTACCAAATCGACATCCTGCGTCGTCCGTACGGCGGATTCGTCGATTTGCTCGACCCAGGCTCCGACCGCGTTTCCGCCCACTACCGCGTACGGAACTCCGGCCGCCTCTAGTGCGCCAGTCGCTCGCAATAACCGCTCTCGTACTTTGAACACGGCACGCTCCATTCTTTCCAGCGCCAAGATGCCGTCGTATTGGGCCATCTGTCTATCCGATTACCTGCTGTCGGCCGAGTCTTCAAACGCTCTCGGGCTGATTCCGATGATTGAACGCAGTCATCAACGCTAAATATACCACAAATGCCACGCCGAAACTCACAAACCACGCGAAGCTATAGACGCCGGCCCAGAAGTGGCTGACCTTGATCCAGCCGACTGCCGCGAAGAAGCCGGGTAGGCACGGCACGATGCCCGCTGCGAGGGCGATCATCGCGCAGGGATTGAATCCACCGGCGTACCAATATGGCCCGCGGCGCAGGTATAGGCCGGGCAAATCGAGCCGCGTGCGGCGCAGCACGATGTAGTCGGCAATCAAGATGCCCCCCACCGCTCCGAGGAGCAGCGAGTAACCGACTAGCCACTTATCAATGTAGACGCTCGCGTTAGCGAGCAGGTGCCACGGTTGAATCAAGATGCCGATCACGCCTGTGATGAGTCCGCCGATTCGGAAGGAAATCCGCCGCGGCCAAAGGTGCGCAAAATCGTTCGCCGGGCTGACGACGTTGGCCGCGATATTGGTGGCGAGCGTGGCAATGCACAGTGAGACCATCGCCACGATCAAGACAATCGGATTCTCGAACAACGATAGCAAAAAGATCGGATACCAGAGATTCCTCTTCTCGTCGGCCGGCAATTCGGCGTAGATCACAAACGCCGCCGAGGTCACTGCCACGCCGATGAACGAGTACAGCCCCATCGTCGTCGGCAGACCGAGTACTTGGCCCAACACCTGATCGCGTTGCGAACGGGCATAGCGGCTGAAGTCGGGAATGTTCAGCGCGAGCGTGGCCCAGAAGCTGACGTTAGCCGTCAGCCCGATAATAAAATGGCTCCAGAATTGGCCGGCTTTCGGTTGTCCCGCCGCAAACTGCGACGGCCGAGAAAGCATCTCGCCAAATCCCCCCGCCTGATCGTAGGCCCAGGCCAGTAGCGCCAGGCCCAAGAGGATGAGCAGCGGCGCTTTGATGTTGAGCAAGATGCGGATCGACTCGATCCCCTTGTAGATGACCCACATATTGATGAGCCAAAAGAACAGGAAACAACCAAACTGGGCGGCGTTAATTCCCAGCACCGGGAGCGACGGCAAAGTACTCCACGACGGCAAGAAAACCTTCATGATCATGTAGATCGCTTCGCCGCCGATCCATGTCTGGATTCCGAACCACCCGCACGCCACCAGCGCCCGCAATATCGCGGGCACATTCGCCCCGCGAATTCCAAACGCCGCCCGGCAGTAAACGGGGAACGGGATGCCGTACTTGGTTCCCGCGTGGGCGTTGAGGACCATTGGCAGCAGGACGATTACGTTGCCCAGGAAGATCGTCAGCACCGCCTGCCACCAGTTCATTCCCTCGTTAATCAGCCCCGACGCGAGCATGTATGTCGGAATGCAGGCCGCCATCGAAATCCACAGAACCGCAAAGTCCTTCAAGCCCCAATGTCGTTCGGAGAGGCGCGTCGGCGCCATGGCGGCGTTGTAGTAGGGCGAGCCGCTCAGGTCGGTGGTGAGTTCGACGATGCCGCTTGGTGTGGTGGCGGTGCCGGATGTATTATTCATGTTAAATTGCAACGGGCGTTCGTTAGCATTTTCAGGTAACTCAGTAGATTCGAGCGCGGTGGCGGCAGTCAACGTCAATCGTTAGAATTCGGGCGTCGGTTCTCGCCTTTCACACTTTGGGGGAGTCTACTCGTGCCCGTCCAAACTTGCGCCACGTTGCCCGCCAGCGAACACCAGCCTGCTCCCTACGACGGCCCCAGCAAGCACGAGGTAGTCGCGCTCCGGCAGCAGTACCTTTCGCCAGGACTCATCACTTATTACCGTGACCCGCTATTGGTTGTCGAAGGCCACATGCAGTATCTGTGGGACGAGAAGGGCAAGCAGTATCTCGACGCCTTCGCGGGCATCGTCACCGTCTCGGTCGGCCATTGCCATCCCGCGATCGTCGAGAAGGTCCGCGAACAGGTCGGCAAGCTGCAACATGTCACGTCGATCTATCTCCATCCAACAATCGGCCAATTCGGCAAGAAACTGGCCGACCACATGCCGGCTGGTAGCAATCTTTCGGTCACGTACTTCACAAACTCCGGCAGCGAGGCGAACGAGATCGGGATCCTGTCGTCGCGCGAGTTCACCGGCAACCAGGATGTCATCAGTCTGCGCAACTCCTACCACGGCGGCACGCAGGCGACGATGGCCCTCACCGCCCACAGCACGTGGAAGTTCAAATCGAATCCCACGGTGAATGTGAAGAACGCGCTCGCGCCCTACTGCTACCGTTGCCCGTACGAGTTGGAGTATCCAAGCTGCGGGCTGAAGTGTGCGTACGACGTGGAAAACGTGATCAAGTACGAAACGTGCGGCGAGATCGCCTGCTTCATCGCCGAGTCGATTCAGGGCGTTGGCGGCGCCATCACGCCGCCGCCGGAGTATTTCGGCATTGTTTACGACATCGTTCGCCGGCATGGGGGGCTGTGCATTGCCGACGAAGTGCAATCGGGCTTTGGCCGCACCGGCACGAAGTTCTGGGGTTTTGAAAACTGGGGCGTGACGCCCGACCTGGTGACGATGGCCAAGGGGATCGGCAACGGCGCCCCGCTCGGGGCCTGCACCACGCGGCCCGAAATCGCCGCAATGATGAAGAACCGCGTACACTTCAACACCTTCGGCGGCAACCCCATTTCGATGACGCAGGGCCTCGCGACGCTCGAAGTGATCGACCGGGAGAACATCCAGCAGAACGCGCTCAAAGTCGGCACACACCTGAAGGAACGTCTGCTGGAACTGCAAGACCGCCACCCGCTCATCGGCGAAGTCCGTGGAATGGGCCTGATGCTCGGCGTGGAACTCGTGCGCGACCGCAAAACGAAAGAACCCGCCAGCAGCGAAGCTGCCGATGTGCTGGAACTTGCCAAAGAGCGCGGCCTGCTGCTCGGCAAAGGTGGCCTCTACGGCAACACCCTCCGCATCAAGCCGCCGATGTGCTTAGCAAAGGATGACGCGGACTTTTTGGTGGATTGTTTGCATGAGGTGCTTAGCGAATTGAAGACAAACGCAACCGCTAATCGACGCTAATGGGCGCTAATATCGGACAAGGTAGCATTTCGAGAGGCGTTGTAAGCTGTATACTGAAGCAATGATCGTTGTGGGTCTCTCCAATGCGAGCGTTATGCGATATTAGTGTCCATTATCGTTATCAGTGGTTTAGCTACTTTTCTCACCATCCATGCCCACACTCTCCACCACCGTCAACGGCCTCAAGCTCCCCAACCCATTCGTCATCGCTTCGGGGCCGCCGGGGACTAATGCTAACGTCATTGGCAAGGCCTTCGACGAAGGCTGGGGGGCGGTGATCTGCAAGACGGTCAGTCTCGATGCGTCGAAGGTCGTGAACGTCCAACCGCGGTATGGCCGGCTGCGCGCGGCCGATTCGAGTGAGATCATCGGCTGGGAGAACATCGAGCTGATCAGCGACCGGCCGTTCGAGACGTGGATCGATGAATTCAAGCAGATCAAAGACAAATACCCCGACCGAATGCTGATTGCGTCGATCATGGAGGAGTACCGCCAGGACGTGTGGGTTGAGATTGTCGAGCGGTGCCAAGATGCGGGAGTCGATGCGCTGGAGTGCAATTTTTCTTGCCCGCATGGGTTGCCCGAACGACGAATGGGTTCGGCGATGGGCGAGAACCCGGAAATTCTCGAAGAGGTCTGCCAGTGGGTGATGAGCGCCGCGAAGGTGCCGGTGTGGACCAAGATGACGCCCAACGTAACCCGCATCGAAGACCCCAGCCGGGCGGCGTTGCGAGCCGGGTGCGACGGCATCAGCGCGATTAACACCGTCCGCAGCGTGATCGGCGTAAACCTCGACACGCTTCGGCCCGAGCCGAGCGTGGAAGGCTACAGCACGCCCGGCGGCTACTCGTGCAAGGCCGTGCTGCCGATCGCCCTGCGAATGTGCATGGAGGTGGCCCAGGTGATTCGCAAAGAGTTCCCCGGAAAAACGCTCTCGGGCATCGGCGGCATTGAATCGGGTAACGACGCAGCGCAGTTCATCTTGCTAGGTTGCGACACGGTGCAGGTTTGTACCTACGTGATGAAAGTCGGCTACCGTTGCGTCCGCGAAATGCTCGACGAGCTGTACGTATTCATGGACCGCCACAAGTTCCAAACCATCGACGATTTCAAAGGCCACAGCCTGCAGTACTTTACGACGCACTACGATCTCGTGCAGCGGCAAGCCAGAGCGCGGGAGGCCGCAAAGGCCAAGGAGGAAGTCGTCAGCGCCGATCACGAATGGCACGGCGATAAGTTCGTTCAGCAAAGCGACGCCCTGGCACGGGGCTGACCGTGTCTACAAATATCCGCCACGGAACGGTATCTTGATCGGGGAATTATTGGAGCCACGGATGGGACGCGGATTGAACACGGATGAGAAAGCTCTTAGCCATCAGCTCTCAGCCGTCAGCCAGAACAAATTGCATTTCTGGCTGATAGCTGATGGCTGACAGCTAACGGCTAGTTCATCCGTGTTCAATCCGTGGCAAAACATTCTTGACTTTTAACTAAGGAGCACTTGAATGCGCAGGATTACTTTTGCTATTGCAATGATGCTGATGTTTCAGTCGGCCTCTGTTTCTCACGCCCAGCAATACACGCTCGACCCGGCGCATTCCGGCGTGACGTTTCAGATCTCGCATCTCGGTCTAAGCTGGATTCATGGGCGATTTAACACCATCTCCGGCGATTTCAGTATCAATAAGGAAGCACCTGAACTGTCGACGTTTGCATTGACGATCGACGCGAACAGCATCGACACCAACAATCAGCAGCGCGACGATCACTTGAAAAGCCCCGACTTCTTTAACGTGAAGCAGTTTCCTGAAATCACGTTTCAAAGCACGAAGGTTGAGGCGATCAAAGACGGTTATACAGTGACGGGCGACCTTACCATCCATGGCGAGACGAAACCGGTGACATTCGATTTGCTCGGTGGCCGGACGGCCGAGTTTCCACCAGGCACGCCGCGCACGGGTTTCTCGACCAGCCTGAAAATCAAGCGCACGGACTTCGGCGTCGGACAGCCTGTGCCAGCGATCGGTGAGGAAGTCCACACGACTATCAGCTTCGAATGCACCCAGAAGTAAGTTCCGGGCACCGTTTTCGTAGGACGCACTTTGCGAGCGACTACGGTTGATTGCCGAGAGGATTTTCCCGGCGATCCTCCTGGAATCGGAACGGCTCGCCTCCGATGAGGTCGGTGCTCAGAATCGACGGGCACCAGTGTTTTTCAACGTGCTCCACTACGAGGTCCGTGCCTGTGAAGTGATCGACCTGCGGGCGCATTTGCGAGTTGTACATCGTGTCGGTCATGTCGCGCACCAGCAACACGTTCTTGCCGAGGTAAGTGAGCTGTCGAATGGCGAAGGGCCGGCCTAGCACGCACATGTTAAGGTGGACGCCCATCACCAGCACGTTGTCGATCTCGCGTTCGGCAAGCAGGTTATAAAGCTCTTGGCCGTTGTCGGTGATAGCGTCTTGCTCGGCGATATCGATGGTGGGAATCTGCCGCTTCCATGGCGCGCTGATTGTACATTTCTCTGCGCAGTCGCAACCCATGTCGGAGTCGTCGATCGGCAAGTCCCCTTCGCGGGCCGCGTCGGGCCAGCACCACGCCGTCCCCCAGCGCTCTTTCTCGGCCAGCGGCACCGGCGTCTTGGCAAACGGCGCGTCGATCGCCCGTTGCCGTTGTGGGGTGTCGGCGTAAAAATCGACGCACGTGCTGGGGCAGTGGACGACGAAAATGCCCCGCTCGCGCGCTTCTGCAATCACCGCATTCATCGGCCCCGCCAATTCGACCACCCGCGCCGCCGCGCCTTTGCACCAATGGTCGTCCCACATGTCGATCACCACCAGAGCGGTGCGCTCAGGCTGCCATTCGACGGTTTTCTCAGCGACTACATACTTGCTGCTGCCATCGGCGGCTTGTCGGCTGCGAGTGCTCAGTTGCAGCGGAGCAGGCTTATCCGCCGCGGCCGAGTAAGAGAACCCCGCAAGAATCGCGATCATTGTGGCAAACACAATCCTTATCATCGTTCGGACCTCAAGTAAAAGACTGTTTTATCCATGCGTCGCTTCGCGGCGCAGCATCTGCCCGCGGTCTTGCTGGCCCACAAACTTTCCATCTCGCACTTGCACTATACCTCGGACTGTCACTACGCTCGGCCTTCCTTCGATGGGAATCGCCTCGAACACGCTGTAATCGACATTCATCAGTTGCGTCGTAGCGGAAATTATACCGCGATAACTCGGATCGTAGACCACAAGATCCGCATCACCGCCGATTTGAATCGTACCTTTGCGCGGGAATAAGCCAAACAGCCGGGCCGCTTGAGTGCTGGCGGCATCCACGAATCGCGCAAGATCAATTCTTCCGCGGCAGACGCCGTAGGTGTAGAGCAAGTTGATTCGGTCCTCGACGCTGGGGATGCCGTTGGGAATCAATGTAAAATCACCGCGTCCCATCTCTTTTTGACCGTGGAAGTCGAACGGCGCGTGGTCCGTGGCCACGGTGCTCACCAATCCCGTGCGCAACGAGTTCCACAACGCCTCCTGATGCCTCTTCTCGCGCAATGGCGGCGACATAACGTATTTCGCGCCTTCGAAGTCGGACTTCTCGGCATGCGTTCGGTCGAGCATCAAATAGGGAATCACCGTTTCGACCCACATCCGCACGCCGCGATATTGCGCGGCTTGGGCCGCGCGCAGGGCGTCGTCGCATGACGTGTGGACCACATAGACATGTGCGCCGGTAAGCCCCGCGAAAGTCGCCAGATGGTGTACCCCTTCCGCCTCGACGACCGGCGGCCGCGATGGCTCATGCCATTCCGGTCCCATCCTTCCTTCCGCCAAATGTTGCCGTTGCAGTTGCGCGATGAGGTCGGCATTTTCACAATGGGCCGTTACGATCACGCCCCACTTCTTTGCCAATTCGAGTGTGCGATAGAGTTCGGTGTCATCGACGCCGAACGCCCCTTTATATGCCAAAAAGACTTTGAACGATGCGGTACCGTCGTCCACGATTCTTCGCAGTTGGTCGGGAGTGTTGTCGTCGAACCGCGTGACGCCCATGTGAAACGCATAGTCGCAAGCCGACAATCCGGCGGCTTTCGACTTCCACAGCTCATAAGCCTCGATCGGGTCGTCGGCCCGGCTAGGGCAAACCATCTCGATGAGCGTCGTCGTGCCACCCACCAGCGCAGCCCGGCTGGCCGTCTCGTAGGTGTCCTTCGCGTGCGTCCCCATGAACGGCAAATAGATATGAACGTGCGGGTCGATGAACCCGGGGAAGACGTACTTCCCCTTCGCGTCGATGACCTCCAATCCCGGTTCACTTGGCGGCGCAAGGTTCGCCTCGATCCGCGTAATCGTTTCACCGCGGCAATAGATATCGGCCACGTAGTCGTCGCCAGCGGTAATTATCCGGCCGTTTTTGATGAGCAGCGACATGGAATCCGTCCGCGATAAACCTAAGGAGCGCCGCGACCATGATACAGTTGTCCGGCGTCATGTGGCCAGTAGGTTCTCCAGGCTGGGCGCCCGGCATCCAGTTTCTCCGAAACTCGCCCACATGGGCATTTCGAGTTTCGGAGAGACTCGTCCACGCCAATGCAATTGAGACGTGGTTGCAACACGGCCGAACCGGCAGAGCAGGGCGGTTGTCTTATGTTGCTAAACGGTTATAAACTTTAATTGGTAAGAGCGCCTCTGCCCTGGGAGCAATGGATGTAACTGCGTCAAACACGAACCGATCCGCGATCGATAAAGGAGATGTAACATGGCCGCCAGTCGTGACAAAGTACTCGAACTACTTAACACTGCTTATTGCATGGAACTTGAAACGGTGATGAATTACCTCGCCAACAGCATCAATCTCGATGGCGTGAGGGCGGAGGAAATTAAAAAGTCTTTGGCCGCCGACATCACGGGCGAGATTGGCCATGCCACGCAGCTCGGCCATCGCATCAAGCAACTCGGTGGCGTGCTGCCTGGTTCCAAGGAAGTTTACGTCGGCAAGCAGATTCAGCCGCCGACCGATACGACCGACGTGGCGGGCGTGATTAAGGCCGTCATCGCCGCCGAAGAAGACGCCTGTCGCCATTACAAGGAAACCATCAAAGCGACCGATGGCGAGGATTACGTCACGCAAGATCTCTGCATCCGCCTGCTGGCCGACGAGGAAGAGCACCTCATCCAGTTCAAGGGCTTCTTGAAGGAATACAAAGTAGTTGGCGCTTGAGCGACCCGGTCGCGCAAACGGCCGGAGTTGATGCCTCCGGAACTGAGGGTGCTCACGCACCCGGATCGCGTCGTGCAGTTGCCTCCACGCGTGCCTTGCGCGCGAGTCGCCACCTCCGCCGGATCACGGCGATGCCCGCGATGATCATCGTCGCTCCGGCCCAAAACAATGCAACGAACCGCACGCCGTCGTTGATTGGATTCCGTTCGGGGAAGAACGTCTCGATCAGCGCAAACGCCAGATTGCCATTGCGCATACCGACCTCGATTGCCATTGTGAATGAGTCGCTGCTGTCGAAGCCGGTCAACTTCGCAAGCTCATTCGTAAGCACGATCGCCGCGATGATGAAGATTATCAGTAGCGCCGGCACGTGGAGACCATGCTCGGTGACGTCGATCCGTCCACTGGTGAGCGATCCGACGACGTACATCGTCAGCGGCACCAGGCTGGCTCTCACGATCCAGCGTGAAAACGCCTGCTTCCACTGCGGCAGATAATACGCGACGAGTGCGCCTCCCGCCAGCGGCAGCAGCAGGAAGAAGATGATCGGGTAAAGCGTCTCCTTGATTGGCATCGAGAAACCCTCGGGCAACTCCGCCGCCGCAAACCACTCCAGCGCCAGGGGCGTGGCCACGAAGCAAATCGCGGTGGACGCCACCGTCATGACAATCGAGAGCGTCACGTTGCCCAGTCCGAGATAGGTAAACACGTTCGTGAGCGAGCCGCTCGGCACGGCGTTCATCAGCACCAGCCCAATTGCCACGCCCGGGGGCCACGAATACATCCACCCGCACAGTGCTGCCAGTCCCGGAAATATGACGTACTGCAAAAACAGCACGATCCCCACCGGATGCGGCCGTCGCACGATCTCACGAAACTGCTCAAGCGTCAGCGTCGCCCCCATCCCAGCCATCGCCAGAACAAGCTGCGTCGCCGCCGTCCAGTACGCGACGCTGTCGGTAAAAGAAAACATCGCCCTAGCATGGGCGAATCATTCGTCGCGAGCAAGAGCGGTGTGAGGGTGAAATCCGGGGAGCGTCGAGATAGGCACGCTAGTCGGAGCCCATGAGAAATTCCCGGTCGATCAAGGACATCGGAAAGTGTAGAATAGGAACATGCAAATTACACGCGAGTACGTTGCCGATCAGCTTGGAGCTTACCTGCTTCACGAGACATCGTTAGAGGAGCTTGTCGACTGGGCCGAGCAGCAGGTGATGGAAGGCGAGTTCGAATCCAGCACGGTGCGGGATGTAGTGGCCCGTTTGGGACTGGCCGACGTGCGGGCCTTCGGCTTGACGTGGGAAGACTGCCAGCGCTTGCTGCATGATCTCGGCTTTGCCGCCCACGTGCATATCGGGTCGGTGTGAAGTGCGTTCCGGCGGAGCATTCGGTGGCCAAGTTTCATCCAAAGCATGACAAGGAGCGAGAGCATCGCATTGTTATGGAAATTGTCGTCGATGCCTACGACGAGATTGAGCGGGCATTGGGCTGGTACTACTATCTCGACAACCAGCTCCAGTTCCCGTTTGAAGCGACCTGCATCGCCCAGCGCGCCATCTCGCCGTTGCGTGTAAAAGATAAAATGGAAGTGATCGGCATGCCGAGCGAGGATGAGTGCGAGCACGAAATGTTCGTGACGATCGCATGGAACGGCAGCGATTTGGCAGTTCCGTTGTCGCATTTGAAGCCGAGCAGAGAGACGGATGAGAAGACAAAAGAAGCGGTGGCCGATTGGCATTATTGGGTGAAGATGGGGTATCGGTTTTAGGAAGCGGGCGCAGACGTTCACCCCGAAGGGGTGGCAGCCATTAGCCGGTGGTCGCGCAGCGCACCACCGGTTGTTAGCTCCCCCGGAATTGCACCCCGGAGGGGTGCCAGCCCGTGAAACGAAATGCTTGACAATGCTGGCACCCCTCCGGGGTGCTTGTGGTTTTATGGTCGGCTTTCCGGCGGTGGCGCTGCGCTTACCGCCGGCTAATGGCTGTCAAGCCTTCGGCTTGAAGGTACACCGAGTTTTACGAGGGCGTTATTTTGTATCCTGAGGACGAGCACATTTGGGTCGCGGCGATTGATTGGGCGGCGGTGCGGAATCGGTCGGAGTGGCGGAGGTGGAAAGGTGAATACGAACAAATTCCATAAGTTGACGCACTGTCTGTAGGAGTAAGTTGACGTCTCAAGGACTCCACCGCAATACTTAGTTTGAAGTAAGAGCAGCGTGTTGACTAGCTGGAGAGCCATTAAACCGTGGATACCGCCGATTTCCTCAAGCAGTTTCAGGATTACCTTGCGCCCAAGCTGGACGTTTATGAACAGTCGATTTATCTCTACATATTTCGTCACAGCCGATTGATCGACAGACAGGAGGTGGTCTTAGGCTTTAAATCCGCTCGGTTAAGGATGGCGCTCGGTGTTGGAAAGGTTGGCACCCCGATATCTGACAATCGATGTTACAAAGCTTTGCGGTCACTTGAGAGGAAAGGCTGTCTCAAAACTCTCAGCACTGAACGCACAGGAACGAGAATCGAATTGAAGCTTCCATGTGAAATCATTGGGATAATACCCAACGAAATTGGTCCAGTCCCAATCGATTTAGAAACAATGGATTTTTTTGAAGTGCTCGAGAATCGACAACTCATCCTCGAGCGTGACGGCAAGAAATGCTTCTACTGCATTCGATCGCTGAACGCGGAGAACTATGTTATCGAACACGTTGTTTCACGGCCACTTGGCAATAACGGATATCGAAATGTTGTCGCGGCATGTCGAAATTGCAACAATCGCAAGGGAAAAACAACCGCTGACGATTTTTTGCGAACGCTGTATCGCGACGGCTATTTGGGCTCAGGCGAACTTGAAGATCGGGTATTCCATTTACAGCGGTTATGTAAAGGGGAATTGGTTCCGCAGCTATAAGACTGCCGAGAAACAACTAGAAAGAACTAGACGCCATTGTCGTGTGGTTCCGACTGCGGAGTTCTTGATCGCGTTGCGTGCAGCATCGCCACTTCCTTCTCCCCGCGATGCAAATACCCGCGGCTCGTCCGCGTGAATCCCGCCGCCACTAGGTCACGGGCCAGTTCATGGCCATCAGGCGAAACGCTATCGACCTTGGCGATAAAGACAGGCATTCCACGGTGAGCAAGGTCGGCTAGCGCCTTGGCGATGGCTTGGCGTTGGTGGGTGCGGTCGGGGTCTTCTGTGGCGAGGAACGTCAAAAGATGCTGGCCGGTGCGAGTGAGGTAGCCGCGCAAGTGGCCGTCCTCCAGTATCACGCGCGCGCCGGCGGCGCGCTGCGGGCGCTGCGATTCATCCGGCGTGTCGGGCCAGCTTAGGACGGAGCCGTACGGATTGGCGGGGTCGGTGGCGGCGAGGATGTGGACCAGCGGTTCTTCGTTGGAGTCGCTAAGCCGCGAGCGGCGGAGAAGATCATCGGCACCGGAATCTCGCTCCTCGCTCCTCACTCCTCGCCCCTCTTGAAACCGCGAGCGGCGGAGTAAATCATCCGCGCCGGGGGCAGCGAATTGGGCGCCGCCGAGGCCGGCGACGAAGTAGCCGCGGCGGACCCGGGCCGATTCTTCCATCGCTTTGAGCACCGGGTAGAGCGCTGCGAAGCCGCCCGGTGCGGCTTCGCGAGCGACCATGCCGCGGGTGAGGATGCCGTAGCGGCGGATGAGCTGCGCGGCGATTGTGGTAAGTTTTTCAGTGGAACTGACGGTGTCAACGGAAGGCAGCAGCGACCAGCGGCCTTCGGTGCCGGGAAGGCGCGACTGGCGTCGGGAGCGGAAGCCGCGGCGGCCGCTAAGCCGCGAACGGCGGGTGTCGCGGCGGACGACTCCAGGCGATTGACGGCGCAGAGAGCGGAGCGGGGCGAGGGTGTCGTTCGTGACTATGCCGGACCAGACGAGTTGCCACAGCGCGGCTAAGAGATCATTACGAAATCCGCCAAGGTGGCGAGCAAGGTCGTCGAAGAAGAGAGCGCCGCGCTCGGCGAGCGCGGTTGTGATCGAATGGGCGAGGTCGTCGTCCACTTCCGTTGGTTGCGGGGCAAGGAGTGAGAACTGGTCAGTGAGGTAGAGGGCGATGCGGCCGTCGGTGGTGCCGAGGCCTTCGAAGCCGCGCCACATCACTTCGCCGGCGTGGCACAGCTCGTCGAGATCGCCGGGGTTGTAATCGGCAACGCGGGCCGGGAGGATTTCGTGGTCGAGTGTTGAAGCGGGCAGCGGCAGGCCCTGGAGTTGTTCGACGGCGTCGAGCAGCGCGTCGAGACCGCGCGAAGACGTATGCGTGGGGGTGGTGATGCCTTGCCACGCGGGCAGAAACCGCGCCAGCGCTGTGGAGTCGACGGCTTCGACTTCGTGCCGCAAGCGGGCGAGCGACTTGCGTTTGATCGTGCGCAGGACTTCGGCGTCGCACCATTCGAGTCCGCGTTTGTCAGGGAGGAACTCGCCCTCCAGGACGCGACCGCGGTCGGCAAGGGTTCGCAACGACGCCAGCGCGGGAGCGATGCCCAAGCCGTAGCGAGTGGCGAGGTCTTCAACGGCAAATGGCCCATGCGTGCGGGCGTAGCGGGAAACGAGGTCGCCCAACGGGTCGGCGACTGCTTCCAGGAACGCGTAGGGCAGGCCCATCGGGGAGTTCACGCCCAGGGCGTCGCGTAGCCGGGCGGCGTCTTCGGCAGCGGCGAGGCGTAGCTCGCCGGCTATTTTGACTTCGATTACGCGGCGCGCGGTGAGAAGCTGTTCGATCCACGCATCGACTTCACTTGAGCTCTCGGCGCGAAGCTTTAGCTCTTCGCGGCTGAGAGGGCTGAGTTGCATCAGGATGTCATGCACGTCGTCGAGATGCCGGACGTAGGGGCGGTCGAGCCGCTGGAGTTGCAACGCGACTTGGTCGATTGTCTCGGCATCGAGCAATTCGCGCAGGTCGGCGCTGCCGAGTAGTTCTCGGAGCTGTGTAAAGTCGAGCGCGAGGGCGTGGGCGCGTCGCTCGGCCAGCGGGGCGTCGCCTTCGTAGAGGAACTGGCCCGTGTAGTTAAACAACAGCGACGCAGCGAACGGCGACGGGGCGTTTGTCTCGACCGCGTGGACGCGCACGGCCCGTTGCTGCATGTTTTTTAACACCGCAACCAAGCCCGGCAGATCGAACACGTCGCGGAGGCACTCGCGATAGGTTTCAAGCAGCATTGGGAAATCGGGGTAGCGGGCCGCCACGGCCAAGAGATCGGCCGACTTGCGGCGCTGCAGCCACAGCGGCGTGCGTCGGTTGGGCTGCCGCTTGGGGAGCAGCAGCGCGCGGGCAGCGTTCTCGCGGAAGCGAGTGGCGAACAGCGGCGACGAACCTAGCTCGCGCACGACGCGGTCTTCGATTTCATCGGGCGCGGGAAAGAACAGGTCGGGCAGGGGAGGGCGGTCCGACTCGGGCAGGCGGAAGACCATGCCGTCGTCGCTCCACATAAAATCGACTTCGCCGATAGCCTCCTCGCGCAGCCGAGCGGCGACGGCCATCGCCCATGGGGCATGGACGCGCGAGCCGAGCGGCGACAACACGCAGACGCGCCAGTCGCCGATTTCATCGAGGAACGACTCGACGACAATCGTCGTATCGCTGGGCAACTCGGCAGTGGCTTCGATCTGATCCTGCAAATATCGTAGCAGGTTGTTGGCCGCACGGCGGTCGAGAGCGTGATCGTTGCGCAGGCGCTCGTGAGCGTCGTCTTCGGACAGGCGGCTTATTTCACGAGCGAACTGGCCGATGGCGCGGCCGAATTCCAGCGGCCGGCCGGGGCCTTCGCCTTTCCAAAACGGCATGCGGCCCGGTTCGCCCGGAGCGGGAACGACCAGCACTCGGTCGCGGGTGATCTCGATGACGCGCCACGACGAGGCGCCAAGTAGAAACACGTCGCCGGGGTGGGTCTCGAAGACCATCTCTTCATCAAGCTCGCCGACGCGTGTGGTCGGCGTCTCATCGCCAGTGGCGAGAAACACGCCGTACAGGCCGCGGTCGGGGATCGTGCCGCCGTTGAGCACGGCAATCCGCTGGGTCGATTTGCGGGGCGAGACGATGTTGGTCAGGCGGTCCCACGTGATGCGCGGCCGAAGTTCGGCAAATTCGTCAGACGGATAGCGGCCCGCGAGCAAGTCGAGCACTCCCTCGAATGCGGTTCGTGGTAGCTCGGCATACGGCGCGGCGCCGCGGAGCGTGGAGTAAATCTCGTCGACCGGCACACTTTCGCGGGCGACCATTGCCGCAATTTGCTGGGCCAGCACGTCGAGCGGATTTCGGGCGTAGTGAGTCTCTTCGACGTGGCCCACGAGCATCCGTCCCGTGGCGGCAGCGCAGGCAACAAGGTCGCCACGGTACTTGGGGAAGATCACACCGGTCGAAGGAGCGCCGACCTGATGCCCTGCACGACCGATGCGCTGCACGCCCGAGGCGATCGAGGGTGGCGCTTCGATCTGGATTACTAAGTCGACCGCGCCCATGTCGATGCCAAGTTCCAACGACGACGTGGCGACAATGGCCCGCAGTTGGCCGCGCTTGAGGCGGTCTTCCATCTCGGCTCGTTGATCCTTGGCGATCGAGCCGTGGTGCGCGAGCGCGAGTTCCTCGCCGGCAAGCTCATTCATCGCCGAGGCGAGGCGCTCCGCGAGACGGCGGCTGTTGACGAAGATCATCGTCGAGCGGTGCTCGCGCACGAGTTCCACGAGCCGCGGATGGATTGAGGGCCAGATCGAAGCTGCCCGGGGCGATGCGGCGGCATTCCCCGAAGGGATTTCGATTTCACCGAGCCGGGTCATGTCTTCAACGGGGACTTCAACGGTGAGGTCGAGCCGCTTCGGTTCGCTGGCATCGATGATCTGCACGGGCCGGGGCCGCACGGGAATTTCTACATCAGCCGTGGCGATTGCCCCACCCAACAGGCGAGCGATTTCATCGAGTGGGCGTTGCGTCGCCGAGAGGCCGATGCGCTGCAGCGGTGCGGCGTCGGGATTGTGTTGGCGACGAAGTCGCTCCAAGCGTTCGAGCGACGCGAACAGGTGCGTGCCGCGCTTGCTAGCGACCATCACGTGGATTTCATCGACGATCACGGTCTCCACCGCACGCAGGATTTCGCTCGCCTTGCTGGTCAGCAGCAAATAGAGCGACTCGGGCGTGGTGATGAGGATTTCAGGCGGGTCGCGCTGGATGCGGTGGCGTTCTTCCGCGGGGGTATCACCCGAGCGGATAGCGACCTGGGGAACGTGCAGTTCGATGCATTCGCGGCCTGCCGCGGCGCGGATGCCGGCGATCGGGGCGCGGAGGTTGCGATCGATGTCGACGCCGAGGGCTTTGAGCGGAGAGATGTACAGGACGCGAGTGGGGTTGCGCGTTGCCTTTGGTGTTTTCCGTGTCGCACGTGGTGCGACGACTGGGACGGGCAGCGGCGCGAACATCAGGCGGTCGAGGGCCGCTAGGAAGGCGGCGAGCGTTTTGCCCGACCCGGTCGGAGCGAGCAGCAGCGTGCTTTGGCCGGCGGCGATCGCAGGCCAAGCCAAGTTCTGCGCGCGGGTCGGCTCGGGAAAGCTCTGCTCGAACCACATCCGCGTACACGGATGAAAAAGGTCAATCGCGGAGGAACTAGCGACGGTGGGCATGAAGTTTGGGCGGCTGACAGCAGGGAATCGAGGGAGTCCAATTATCGCAGACGCGAGGTAGATTGGTGAGTGGGTGAGTATGAGTAGGTGAGTGGTAAACTGGGCAGCCAATTCGAGGAAGTAGCTTGCCTCCTCACCACTCACCTCCTCACCACTCCCCCATGCGACCGGTGCTTTTTGATGGAGAATAGTGTGCTCAATACCTCGAACGGAAAAGTATCATGATTCGACAAGTTTTGCTCCTTTGCGTCGGGTGCGTTCTGAGTTGCGTAAATGTGTCGCTAGCGGACACGCCGAGACCGCCCAATATCGTATTCCTATTGGTCGATGATTTGGGCCAACGGGATTTGGGGTGCTATGGCAGCACGTTCTACGAAACGCCGCATCTCGACCGATTGGCCGCGAGCGGGATGCGGTTCACGGACGCCTATGCCGCTTGCCCGGTTTGCAGTCCCACGCGGGCGAGCATCCTGACCGGCAAATTTCCAGTCCGCACGGGCGTGACGGACTACATCAACAAGGGCCGACGCAATCAGCCCGAGTTGTGGGACCGCAATACGCGGCTGCTGCCCGCACCGTATGCGGATCGCTTGAAGCTCGAGGAAGTGACGCTGGCCGAGGCGCTACGCGAGGGCGGCTATACGACTTTCTTCGCTGGCAAGTGGCACCTCGGACCGGAGGGATTCTGGCCCGAAGACCAAGGGTTTGACGTGAATAAGGGCGGTTCCGATTGGGGCCATCCGCCCACCTACTTCGATCCCTACCACAACCCGCGGCTCGAGAACGAACTTCCGTCGGAGTATTTGCCCTATCGATTTGCTCGCGAGACATCGCGGTTCATTGAGCAGCACCGCGGGGAGCCTTTCTTGGCGTACCTGTCATTTCACGTGGTTCACACGCCGCTCGAAGCTCCGGCGCAGCTTGTGGAGAAATATGCCGCCAAGGCGAAGCAGTTGCCCGATGATGGCGCGAAGTTTGGGCGTGAGGTGCGCGACGTAAAGGTGCGGCTCGTGCAGGATCACGCCGTGTACGCCGGGATGATCGAAGCGATGGACGCGGCGGTTGGCAAGGTGCTTGATACGCTGGAGAAGGCAGGGTTGGCCGATAACACAATCGTGATTTTTACGTCCGATAACGGCGGCCTGTCCACGGCAGAGGGAAGCCCGACGTCGAACCTTCCGCTACGGGCAGGTAAAGGTTGGCTCTACGAAGGGGGACTGCGGGTGCCGCTGCTCGTGCGCTGCCCGGGCGTAACCGAGCCCGGTTCGACGTGCGCCGCGCCGGTGGTGAGCACGGATTACTATCCGACGCTGCTGGAGATGGCCCCCCTGCCCGCGCGACCGGAGCAACATCTCGACGGCGAAAGCATCGAGCCGCTTCTGCGGGGCGAAGCACGCACGCGGTCGCCGATTTTTTGGCATTATCCGCACTATGGCAACCAGGGGGCCGTCCCCGGCGGGGCGGTCCGCGACGGCGATTGGAAGCTGATCGAGTGGTATGATTCGGGCAACGTGGAGCTATACAATCTGGCCGAGGATCTTGGCGAGCAGCGGAACCTGGCAGTTGCTGAAGCCGACCGCACGTCAAAAATGCAGCGAATGTTGCATGAGTGGCTCGAGGAAACGGGGGCCGTAATGCCTGCGGAAAACCCGAAATATCGTTAGAATGAGACCTGACTGGAGAAAGCACGTCCCGCCGCAATCGGCGCGTTCGGGTACAATGGAAGGATGATCGAAACAATTAAGATTCTCACGCGGAGGCGCGGAGTTCGCGGAGACATCTTTTCAAGACAATGATCAACGGCCATACGGCTTCTCCTTTCTGCGTCTTCTGCGCCTCCGCGTGAGACATTTGTCGATTTCAGTCATGAATTGTTCGCGATTAATTCAATTTCCCGTAGTTGTGATTGTGGCGGCCGCCATTTCGTGGACCGCTCCGGTGCGCGCCGAGGAACTGCCCGAGTGGGTGGAGTTCAACCGCGACATTCGGCCGATTTTCGCGCAGCACTGCGTGGCGTGCCACGGGGGCGTCAAGCAAGCGGGCGGGCTCTCGTTCGTCTTTGAGAAGCTGGCACTTGCCGAGGGGGAATCGGGATTGCCGGCCATCGCGCCGGGTGATGTGGAGCACTCGTTTCTGCTGGAACGGGTGTCGTCGGAAGACGAAGATTACCGCATGCCCCCCGCCGAACATGGGCCGGCGCTCTCGCAACATCAGGTCGCGCTGTTGCTAAGGTGGATCGAGCAGGGCGCAAAGTGGCAGCGTCCGTGGTCATTCGTGCCGCCGCAAAAGATCTGGCCAACTACAGTTAGCAACAATGAGTGGTGCCGCGACGCGCTCGACCACTATATTCTTGCGCGACTCGATGTGGAAGGTTTAAAACCATCGCCGGAGGCGGAGCGGGCTGAGTGGTTGCGGCGGGCATCGTTTGCGCTGGTTGGCTTACCGCCGACGCCGGAAGAAATTGCTGCGTTCGAAAACGACATGAGCGACGACGCCTACGAACGGGTAGTTGATCGACAATTAGCATCGCCCCACTTCGGCGAGCGGTGGGCCTCGGTTTGGCTCGACCTTGCGCGGTATTGCGACACGATGGGGTACGAAAAGGATCCCCATCGCGATATCTGGCCCTACCGCGACTGGTTGATCCGCGCGTTTAATGCCGACATGCCCTACGACGAGTTTACGATCAAGCAGCTTGCCGGCGACTTGTTGCCAGAGGCAACAATTGATGACCGAATCGCGACCGCGTTTCATCGCAACACGCAGACGAATACGGAAGGTGGGACCGACGACGAGGAATTTCGCACGGTGGCGGTGATCGATCGCGTGAATACGACCTGGCAGGTGTGGCAGGCGACCACGTTTGGCTGCACGCAGTGCCACTCCCATCCATACGATCCCATTGAGCACCACGAATACTACGAGTTCCTGGCGCTCTTCAATGCGACCCGAGACGAAGATCTTGATGAAGAGTGGCCCCGCGTCACGGTGCCCACGAGCGAAGCCGATTGGCCGCGGGCGGCCGCACTTGACGAACGCATCGGTGAATTGCAACGCGAGATTCACGAAGCGGCCATGACGGTTGCCGGCGACGAAGCAGAGTGGCACGATTTACCGATCGATCAAGCCAAATCGACCGGCAGCACACAACTTCGGATTGTTCCGGCAACGGACGAGCCGTTCACCGAGGTCGTCGCGGAAGGGACGATCACCAGCGGCTCGATGTATACGCTCGAAGCTCCGCTGCCGGATGGTTTGTCGCGGCTCACGGCGTTCAAGATCGAGGTGCTTCCAACCGATTTAGTTGCCGCGGTGCGGACACCGGAACTTGGGTTCGTCGTTTCGCGACTCAAGGCATTCCTGCACGTCCCCGGCCAAAAGCCACGTGAGTTGATGTTCCGAGTGGCGTTCTGCGATGAGCCGACGCCGGCGCTCGATCCCAACGACAGTTTCGATGACAACACGGAGGGATGGGGCGACTACACGAAGCAGAATTTTCCGCGGTTCGCCGTCTTCCTGTTCGACGAGCCGCTGGAAATAGCTCCCGGCGGCCGGTTGCACTTAGAGCTGAAGCATAATCGAATCGCCACCGGAAATTTCGGGCTGGTGATTCGCCGCGGGAGATTCTCTGTCTCCGGTAGCGACGAGTGGACCGCGTTGTTGTCGTCCGAAAGCTACGCAAGCGCGCGGCGGGAACTTGAGGAAGCAATTGCCGAGCGGGAAGAAATTGCCGGCACGTCGATTCCCGTAATCGAAAAGCAATCGCCGGTGGAGGCGCGGCGAACGTTCGTATTCACGCGCGGTAATTGGCTCGATAAAGGCGAGGAAGTTCTGCCGGGTCTGCCGGCGGAATTGCCGCCGCTGCCGGATGGGACCGCGGTCAACCGGCTCACAATGGCCAACTGGATGGCGTCACGCGAGAACCCGCTCACGGCGCGGGTGATGGTGAACCGCGTTTGGGGACAACTGTTCGGAGTGGGGATCGTCGAGACGGCCGAGGATTTTGGCACGTCGGGCGCGCTGCCATCGCATCCGGAATTGCTCGATTTTCTCGCCGTGCGATTCATGGACGAGCACCGGTGGAGCGTGAAGAAGTTGCTCCGTGAGATTGTATTATCCGCGACGTTTCGTCAAAGTTCGCGGGCGACGCCGGCGCTTATCGAGCGCGATCCACGAAATCGCTTGCTCGCCCGCGGGCCTCGGCAGCGATTGCGGGCGGAGATGGTCCGCGACCAGGCGCTGATGCTGTCGGGCAAGTTTTCGCCGACGTTGTTCGGTCCGCCGGTGATGCCGCCGCAGCCGGACGGCATCTGGCGGAGCGTTTATTCGTCCGCCAAGTGGGAGACGCCGGAGAACGAAGATCGATACCGCCGAGCGTTGTACACTTACTGGAAGCGGACCAGTCCGTACCCGAGCCTGATGGCATTCGACGCTCCTTCGCGCGACACCTGCACGGCCCGGCGGATCGCAACGAACACGCCGCTGCAAGCGCTCGTGACACTCAACGACCCGGCGTACGTGGAACTGGCTCGCGAATTTGCGGAGCGGATCATGGCCGCCCGGGCCGAGCCGCGCGAACAAATCGCCTGGGCTTACGAAACCGCGGCAGACCGTGAACCGCGACCTGCCGTCGTTGACGAGTTAGTGCGTCTGTCCGACGCTGCCCTGGCTGCATTCGATGCCGAACCGGAATCGGCAAAGAAGTTGGCCGATACTCGCGAGAAGTTCGCGCTGACGATCGTCGCCAACGCGATCCTCAATTTGGATGAAGTGTTGACGCAGTAGTTAAGGTCGTAGTTCCGCCTTTAGGCGGTAGTTTGTTCGGACGCGAACCGCCTAAAGGCGGAACTACAAACGGGGATATGTACGTTATGGACCTCTACAGTCACTACCAACACGCTGTCATCAAGCAGGCGACGCGGCGGCATTTTCTGCGCGAGTCGTTGGCTGGATTGGGTGGTTTGTGGCTGAGCGGCCAAGCGCTTGGCGCGACTTCGCCGGCGATATCGCACGACGCACGCCAGCCGCTGTCGCCGCTTCACTCTCCGCTGGCCGGGCGGGCCAAGCGGGTGATATTTCTCCATATGTGCGGCTCGCCGAGCCAATTGGAGCTATTCGAGCACAAGCCCGAGCTGACGCGCCTCAGCGGACAGGACTGCCCGCAGGAATTTCTGCAAGGGAAGCGGTTCGCATTCATTCGAGGTGTGCCGAAGCTGATGGGAAGCGTGTATCCCTACCATCAAGCGGGCCAAGCGGGACATTGGATTTCCGATCGGTTGCCGCACTTCGAGCAGATGATCGACAAGGTCGCGATCATTCATACGATGCAGACCGATCAATTCAACCACGCCCCCGCACAACTGCTGATTCATACCGGCAATCAAAACTTAGGGTACTCGTCGGCTGGTTCATGGGTTACTTACGGGCTGGGGAGCGAGAACGAAAACCTACCAGGGTTCATGGTGCTCCTTTCCGGCGGCCGGTTTCCCGATGCCGGCAATAGCGTGTGGGGTTCGGGCTTCTTACCGTCGGTCTACCAGGGCGTGCAGTGCCGGTCGGCGGGCGACCCGGTGCTGTTCCTGTCGAATCCCGACGGCATGAGCCGCGACTTGCGGGGCCGCGTGGTGGACGCAATCGCCAACATCAACCGCGAAACCCACCAGGAATTTGGCGACCCCGAGACGGTGACGCGGATTGCCCAGTACGAGATGGCCTTCCGCATGCAAACGGCGGCGTCCAATGCGCTGGACCTGGCCGACGAACCGCAGCACATCCACAAGATGTACGGCACACAGCCGGGACAGGAAAGCCTGGCGAACAACTGCCTGCTCGCGCGGCGGCTGGTCGAGCGCGGCGTCCGCTACGTGCAGCTCTTCGATTGGGGCTGGGATTCGCACGGCACCGGCGAAGATACGGCGCTCAACGTGGGATTCCGCAACAAGTGCGAGTTGCTCGACCGGCCGGTGGCGGCATTGCTGACTGATCTGGAACAACGGGGATTGCTCGACGAAACGCTCGTAATCTGGGGTGGCGAATTCGGTCGCACACCGATGCGCGAGAATCGCGGCGGCGCGGAAATGCCATTCTTCGGCCGCGACCATCATCCGTTCGCCTTCACGGTCTGGATGGCCGGCGGCGGTGTGAAGCCGGGCGTGAGCTACGGCGAAACCGACGCAATCGGCTACAAGCCGGTGAAAGACCCAGTGAACGTGCAGGATCTGCACGCGACGATTTTGCACTTGCTGGGCTTCGATCCCGCGAATCTTACGTTCCCGTTTCAAGGGCTGAATCAGAAGCTGACGGGGGTGAAGAAGTTTCGGGTGGTGGAGGAACTGGTGGGGTGAGGAGACGCGGAAAGAGAACCGCTGATGGACGCTAATGGTCGCTGATAAGGCGAGCGTACAGAATCGAGTCGCTAAATGGACCCCAAGATCACTCCAGAAATGGCTCGCATGATCTTGGAACTTCGCGCCGATGGAGCGACTCAGGCGCGCGTGGACGAATTGGGGCGCAAAGCAAATGACGGTACTCTGACGACAGAGGAAAAAATCGAGTACGAGAACTACGTCAAACTTGGGACGTGCATTTCACTAATGCAGGCCGAAGCGCGCAAGTACCTGAATGAGCAACAATGAGTCAGCCTAGGATAGCTTCGCAAACCTTGGCTGAGAGATAGAACGCAGTTGAATTAAAAACGCATTAAGAAAGCCCCCACCCCTCCCGATATTCCCGCTTCCACAGCGCCTCAGCATCTGAATCGTTCTTGATGTGCCCATTCGTAGGATCGCACTGGAGTGTGTGGTGGGTGCGGTAGGCGATGTTGCCGAGGTGGCATAATAGCGCGCTCTTGTGGGCTTCTTCGATGTCGGCGTTGAGTTTTGTGCCGTTACGAATCGCGTCGATAAAGTTGGCAATGTGCGGCTCTTGGTCAAGCGCGCCCGTTTCTTGGGTGGTTTTCTTGCCGTCCGGACCGAAAACAAGGTAACCATCGTCGCTGGCGCTTACGGTCCCTTCGCTGCCGCGGAATTCCATGCCGACGCCCGGCTGGCCGACAATGGGACGCGACCAACTAAGACCTTCCCAGACGAGTAATCGGTCGCCGAAATGGTAGTTGGCGAGGACGGTATCGGGCGTTTGTTGGTCGTCGTCATAGCGGTATCGCCCGCCGGCGATGGAAACCGCTTGTGGATAATCGACCCCGAGCGCCCAGCGGCAGACATCAAGCATGTGGACGCCGTTGTTGCCCAACTCGCCGTTGCCCCAATTCCAGAACCAGTGCCAGTTGTAATGAACGAAGTTCGATTGATAGGGTAGCTCCGGCGCGGGGCCTTGCCAGAGATTGTAATCGAGGCCCGCCGGCGGGGCGCTCGATTGAACGCGGCCAATGGAGGGGCGCGGGCTGTAGTACCATGTGCGGGCGAAGTGAACGTTGCCGATCAAACCATCGCGAAGGCGCTGAGCCAACTCGATGTACTTCGGTGCGCTGCGGCGCTGCGTGCCGTGTTGAACAACGCGATCGTGCTTGCGGGCAGCGGCGACCATCAATTCGCCTTCGGCCGGGGTGTGGCTGCACGGCTTCTCGACGTAAACGTGCTTGCCGGCCTGGCAGCCGAGCAGCGTCGCTGGCGCATGCCAATGATTCGGCGCGGCGCAGACGAGCGCGTCGACGGCGGAATCGTCGAGCGCGCGACGGAAATCTTTGATGCCTTGCGGCGTCGGCCCGTTGGCGGTGGTCGCAGCCGCGATGCCTTTGCCGATTGCCTGGTCGTCCGGATCGCAGATGTAGGCGATTTCGACATTGGGTTGAGTCGCAAAGGACTTGGCCAAGTCCGAGCCGCGACCGTTCGTTCCCATGATGGCTAGCACAAGCTTCTCGTTGGCGCTTGCCGCGCGAGCCGTGCGAGGAGCGGCCAGCGCAACTCCGGTCGCTGCGGTGGTGGCAAGGAAGTGGCGGCGATCGATTTGGATCATGGCGATTGGCTCCCAAGCGGAGAAGGTATAAAGAGATTTCAATGAACTCCACTTTACTGCAAGTTTTCTTTTTTTGCGACCACTTGTAACGCAGGCTTCCAGGCCACGGTGAAAAACTTTTGGACGCTGAAAGCCTTCTTATCGGGCGGTATTTACGCCGATTTCCCCGGTTTTACCCATTCGACGGGCATAAGGTATGTTGATGCAGGCGGAGAGAGGGATAAGAATTGCCGGCAGCCGAACTGGAGGTCGTCTTCTCACGTCGGCAACGATTCCGGAACAGATCGAAAAGGACTCCTTCATGTCACGTCTTGTGATATGGTGCTTGGTGGCGCTGTTGAGCACTGCGAGCGCGCGGGCTGACGATTCTTTGTGGGACAATTTTCAAACCCCGCCGTTAGCGTCGCGACCGACGATGCGGTGGTGGTGGAATGGCAATGCCGTCACTACGAAAGAGATCGTCCGCGAGCTGGATGTACTGCAGCAAGCCGGCATGGGGAGTGTGGAGATTTGCCCCACGGCGATGCCACCCGGTGCAAACACTTCACAATCGAAGAGTTTGAAGTGGCTGAGCCCCGAGTGGTGTGAAATGCTCAAGAAGGCATCGGTGTCCGCAAGGGAACGCGAGATGCAGGTGGATCTCGTGGTGGCTTGCGGCCGTCCGTGGGGCGGCGATTTCATTACCCCCGAGCACGCAGCCCAACGAGTTGATCTCATCACGCGACGCGTCAAAGGCCCGATCGAACTGAAGCTCGCGCGCGAGGAGTTCTTGGCTCTGCCGCCAACTCCGGAGGGCCGCGCCCCAACCGAAGAACAAGCGCCCGAGTTGTTATTCCTGCGGCTCGTTCCCGAGGGATGCACGAAACCGGAAGAAGTGATCGATCTCGTCGGCACCTTCGACGCCGATGGAAATCTCGCAGCGACAGTACCCGAGGGCGAATTCATCCTCTGTGCCGGGGTGCTCCGCAAAGGGTTTGTTTCCGCTCAGCACAATGCCGATGGCCCCGGCCAGCCGGTGCTCGACCACTATAATCGCGACGCGGTACGCGCGTATCTTGACCACGTTTCTAATAGCGTACGGAGCAATCTTGGCGATGATCTGGGGAAGTTCGTGGAGACGTTGGTGTGCGACGACGCGAATCTATCGGGCGCGAATTGGACGGGTGACTTTGCAGAGGAATTTAAGCGCCGGTGCGGCTACGAACTTTCACCTTACTTACCTTTTGTCGTTGACTTCAAACAACGGCTGCCGGTTGCCAAAACCTTCTCGCCCACGCTGGAGCGGGTACGCCACGACTATGCCAAGACGATTGCCGAACTGTTTCGCGATCGGTTTGTCGACACGTTCACTGAATGGTGCAGGGAACAAGGCGCAAAGTCGCGAATCGAAACGGGCAATCGCGGCTGGCTCGTGGGAGCGGCGGAGGTCCAAATGGCACCCGATTCGCCTCAAAGCAGCAGCCACCTGTTCGTAAATCCCGCGACGCATGGGTTCCCAACTTGGAATAAATATGCATCTTCGGCCGGGCACCTGGCCGATCGACGGGTGATAAGCTCCAAAGCAATGGTCAATTCGCGGGGAGTGTTTCAGGAGAGTCTCGACCAAATCAAGGCAGCCGGCGACCTCAATTTCTTGTTGGGAACAAACCACGCCGTCCTGCATGGGTTCAACTATTCGCCACGCCAGGCAGGGTTTCCCGGCTGGGTTCGCTCGGGAACCTATTTCAGCCCGAATAGTCCCTGGTGGCCGTACTTGCCGCAATGGGTGCAATACCACTCGCGACTATCTTCGGTATTTCAGGATAGCCGGCCGGTCGTGCAGGTCGCCATCCTCGCGCCGACTGCGGACGTGTGGGGCAAATCGGGGCTATCGGCAAAAGCGTTTCACCAAACGCCGTGGTACATCCACCAATTGTGGCGGAGCCTCTCGCAGCACGGTTGCACTGCCGACTATGTGAGCCAAAAGGTGTTGCAGCGGGCGAAGTGTCAGGACGGCAAACTTTCCTGCGGGCAGATGGAATATGATGCCCTGTTGATTGTGGATGCCCAATCGCTCGCGCCGGCGACCACGTCGGCGCTGATTCTCTACGCCGACGGCGGCGGTAAGTTGGCTTTTGTGGGTCGGAAGCCCGACCGAGCGGCTGGACTCAACAACCCCGAGCAGCGCGATCAGGCCGTCGTGCAAGCCATGCAACATCTGGCCGACAGCAAAAGCGCAAAGGTCTTCGAGATTGCCGCCCCTGCCAAGCCCGAACAGCTTTTCGATTGGACAAACGAACTTCTGAACAAGCTTGAACTGCCGCGGTCGGTCGTGTTCGATCCACCGCAGCAGGATTTGCACCAAGTGCATTACCGGCACGACGACCGGGACATCTTTTTCCTAGCCAACACTAGTGGGCAGCGCGAAGTGGCATCCACCGCGAGTTTTGGCGCCCGCGGGCCACATGCGTGGCGGTGGGATCCAGACACGGGACAGCGGGCGGTCTACCCGACCGCGGATAAACAGGCCCGCATCGTGTTGGGTCCGCACGAGTCATTACTCTTGGTGTTTGAGCCGAAGGAACCACCCGCCAATGCGCCGCGTGTCGCCGCGCCGGTCGAGTCGTGGCGCGAATTGTTCACTGTTGCCGAACCGTGGGCTGCCGAGTTCGTTCCCATCGCGGGTCAAGAGTTTTCGCTTTCGAAGCTGTCGCCCACTGATTTGAGCAAGTCAGATGACGAGCGACTGCGGCATTTTTCCGGCAGCGCCATATACCGCACGCGCTTCGAGCTGCCCGAGGTTCCCGCCGGCAACGTGGCCTTCGACCTGGGAACGATACATGATACCGCGGAAGTGCAACTGAACGGAGAACCGTTGGGTACCGTTTGGTACGGTGCGCCGCGATTCGACGCGACGCGAAGATTGCAAATCGGCACCAACACGCTGGAAGTTCGCGTGGCGACTCCGCTTTACAACTACACCCAATCACTCGAAGATAATCTAACCGCAATGTTTTGGAAGAAACGCGCGAACAATAAGGAGCTTGTTCCGGCAGGACTCATTGGCCCTGTGCGACTTGTGACGCCGCTGGCGCAGGAAAAATTGCCAACCGCCGATGAACGCTAATGGGCGCTAATCAAGTCCCGCGAAATCTATTTGCTTTATCAGCGAGTATTAGCGGTTTTCTTCATCTGAATCGTTCGTTAGATTGTCATACGGCATGAACATTCTCGTTACTGGCGGCGCGGGGTACGTTGGCTCCCATGCGGTGAAGCTGCTGGCCGAGCGCGGGCACGACGTGTGGGTATACGATAGCCTGGCGGAAGGACATCGTCAGGCGGTTTCGGCCGAGAAGCTGATCGTCGGCGACCTGCTCGATCGGGCGAAAGTCGAATCCGAATTGTGCAAGCACCAGATCGAAGCGGTGATGCACTTTGCCGCGTTCGCTTATGTCGGCGAATCGGTCACCGATCCGGCGAAGTACTATCGCAACAACGTCGTTGGCACACTGTCGCTTTTGGACGCAATGCGCTCGTGCGGCGCAAAGCGGATCGTGTTCTCCAGCACCTGCGCTACTTACGGCGTACCTGAACGGGTACCGATTCGCGAGGCCCATCCGCAGCAGCCGATTAATCCCTATGGATTTACGAAACTCGCGATCGAGCGGGCCTTGGCCGATTATTGTCGCGCCTACGAACTTGGGTACGCCGCACTGCGGTACTTTAACGCGGCCGGCGCGGCGAGCGATGGCACGATTGGCGAAGACCACGACCCCGAAACGCATCTGATTCCGATCATTCTGCAAGCGGCGCTCGGCCAACGCTCGCACGTGGACATCTACGGGACCGACTACCCCACGCCGGACGGCACGTGCATCCGCGATTACATTCACGTCGAGGACTTGGCGACGGCCCATCTGGCGGCGATCGAACAGGTCGAACCCGGCATCGAGCTAAAACTCAACCTCGGCACCGGCAATGGGGCCAGTGTGCGGGAAGTGATCGAAGCCTGCCGCGCAGTCACCGGCCGGGAGATAGCGACTCGCGAGGTCGCCCGCCGGCCCGGCGACCCGCCCGAACTGGTGGCGGATGCCAGCGCAGCCCGCGAATTGCTCGACTGGGATCCGCAGTTCAAGTCGATTCGGCCGATTGTTGAATCGGCGTGGCGCTGGCATTCGGCGCATCCACGCGGTTTTCCAAAGTAGTCCACATGCTCCGCATGTGGACAGGTCGTCATGCGGAGCATGACGGCTACTATAGATCGCGTCCGTCAAGACGAAGCAGAGTGGAACCGCCGAGAACGACGCACCCCGGTGCTCGTCCATAGGAGAACGAGTCCGCCAACGGCCAGACCCACGAGCACCTCGGAGCCGGCCTCAGGCACGGGGGTCAGCAAGTAGACCATTTGGCCGTCCGATTGTGAGATGAGCTTGCCTTGCCCCAGGATTTGGCCCTTATCATTGGTGCGAATGGACAATCCGCTGGCACGAATTGCACTCGCCAGCCAGTCCCAACCCGCGGGGGACAGTCCACCTCCGACCAGCGATCCCAAATCGTGCAGGCCATCAGCCGGAGTGAAGTAAAAGGCGCGATAGCCGAGATTGTTGTCGAAACTGTCGAACAGAGTGTAAAGACCCAAAGTCAGGCCGTCTTCACCCAAGTAGCCCACTTCGCTGAAAGCATAACCATCGCTGCGTGTGGAGAGTTGCAGCGAGAGGGTTTGGTCGAGCATTGGATCGTAGAACCAGGCATCTCTACCCGAATCGACGCTGTCGCCGTTGAAGCGCTGGGAATACCCGTGGACCTGCCCGGCCTCGTTGAGGCCGAGGGTAGCGCTGTTTTTGTAACCGTCATTGCGGGTGTGTTCGCTACCCTTAAGACCGATGGCAATCGTCGTCGCACCGTCGTAGAGCCAGGCAGTTCGACCGAAATAGGTGCTGCTGCCGTGGAAGCGATCTGAATGCCCGCCGGCCTGCCCCGCCGCGTTCAGTTGTTGCGCAACGCTGTATTTGTAACCGTCGGTACGGGCGTGTTCGCTATCCATGAGGCCGATATTGATTGTGGTCGCCCCGTCGTAGAGCCAGGCAGTTCGGCCCAAATAGGCGCTGCTGCCGTTGTATCGAGAGGAGTAGCCGATGACCTCACCCGCCTCGTTCAGTCGCTCGGCACGACTGAACTTGTAGTCATCGTGGCGGGTGTACTCGCCGCCCGTCAGACCGATGTTAATAGTAGTGGTGCCATCGTAGAACCACGCACTTGCGCCCAATGGGGTGCTGCCGTTGTTGTAGCGATCCGAGTACCCGATAACGTCTCCTGCCTGATTCAGAGCACCTGCGCGGCTGTCTTTGTAACCACTACTGCTTGTGTGTTCGCTTCCCACGAGGCCGACGTTGATCGTGGTGGAACCATCGTATAACCAAGCACTCGTACCCTGTTGTGTATTGTTACCGTTATAGCGATTGGAATTCCCGCTGACGTGTCCCATCTCGTTTAGTGCTACGCCGCTACTGTGTTTGAAGCCATTATTGCGAGTATGCTCGAATCCCACGAGGCCAAGTCTGACCGTGGCGGCACCATTGTATAGCCAAGCACTTTGGCCTAAGTCGGTGCTGCCGCCGTTGTATCGAAACGAGTGGCCGAGAACGATCCCCTCCTCGGTTGGAGTCCGCACGCTGCCAGATTTGTACCCGTCATTGCGGGTGTGTTCTCTGCCAGTAAGGCCAATGCTGTTGGTGGTCGCCCCATCGTAGAACCAAACAGTCCGGCCCAAATTAGTGCTGCCGCCGTTGTAACGTCCGGAATACCCGACCACCTGACCAGTCTCAGTCAGTCCGTGCAACTCAACGGCACTGGATTTGTATCCATCATTTCGCGTATGTTCGCTGCCCACCAGACCGATGTCGATCGTCGCCGCGCCATCGTAGAGCCAGGCGCTCGAACCCGAATCACTGCCGCCCTTATATCGTTTGGAGAAACCGGCAACTAGGCCTGCGTCGTTTAGCTCTCCGGCGGAGTTGATTCTGTAGCCGTCATTACGGGTGTGTTCGCTGCCCATGAGGCCGATCTCGGTAGTTGTCGTGCCATCATAGAACCAAGCACTGGTACCCAGGATAGCGCTGCCGCCGTTATAGCGCTCCGAGTCCCCGCTGACCTGGCCCGCCTCATTCAACTCGCGGGCAAAGCTATATTTGTAGCCATCGTTACGGGTGTGTTCGGCGCCGGCCAAACCCAGTGGCACGATCTGGTAAACCGGAACGGCCTGCGCCCATCGCCCCGTCGCCGCTACCGCGACTAGGAACGACACGCAGAGAAATCGCTTCGCTAAGCAAAGAAAGGATGCCCGAACCGTCATGAGCGTTACTCCACGCAGGTGGAATAGATACTTTTCAGACTGAGCCTGGAACCAACCCCGGCGTGCGATGCTCGACATTGTAACACGTCTCCCACCTTCCGCCTGCCACAAAAACGCGTCGGCATTTTTGACGTATTGTTACAGTCTGGCACAGCGAAGCGGGTATCAGTCGCCCCACGCCCTTCGCAAGGCCTCAGGGCGTGCCACCCTGCGTGGGACGTTGGTCCTGGCTTTCACCGGTGATGAGCCGCGCCGACCGGCTGCGAAAGAGATAGCTGGAACCCCATTGGATGAGCACCAACACGCGGTTCTGGAATTGCATGATCGACATGAGGTGAATGAACAGCCACGTGAGCCAGGCGATGAAACCTTTCACTTGCCATCGGCGCAACAGGCCGATAGCCGAGCCGCGGCCAATTACTGCCATGCTGCCCCAATCGCGGTACCGAAATGGCGCTGTTTGGTGTCCCTCCAATCGATTGTCGATGAGTCGAGCCGCATACTCGCCTTGTTGCATCGCGACGGGTGCCAGTCCCGGCAATGGCTTTCCATTCTCACCGGCACAGTTCGCAAGGTCGCCGATGACAATGATTTCGGGATGACCCGCGATTGTAAGATCGGGCTGCACGGGGACGCGGCCCGCGCGGTCGGTCTCGACGCCGGTTGCAGCGGCCAATTGTTTGCCGAGCGGCGACGCCTGCACGCCCGCGGCCCAGAGCACGGTGTGAGCGTGGACTTGCTCGATCGTTCCACCGGCATCGAGCGTGACCCATTCCGGCTCGATTTGCGTCACGCGCGTGTTTGTTCGCAGCGTGACGTGAAGTCGCGCGAGGTCACGTTGGGCCGCTTCGATCAACGGCTCAGGGTAAATCTCCAGTGGCTTTGGACCTGCTTCGACGAGCAGAATCTGCGCTTCGGACGGGTTGATCGATCGGAAGTCATGCTTGAGCGTATGCCACGCGACTTCCGATAGCGCGCCGGCGAGTTCCACACCTGTCGGCCCCGCGCCGACGATCACAAACGTCAGCAGGGCTTTGCGCTCACTCGGGTCGATGGTCCGTTCCGCCCGCTCAAACGCGTCCAGCACGCGGTGACGCATTTCAGTGGCGTCTTCGATTGTCTTGAGGCCCGGCGCAAGAGCTTCCCAATCGTCCCGGCCAAAATAACTGTGTCGCGAGCCAGCAGCGACGATCAGCGTGTCGTACGGCGCTTCCGCCCCATCGCGCAGCCGGACGACACGGCTCTTTACATCGATCTCAACGACGTCGCCCAACCAGACTCGGCAGTTGCGCCGGCGGCGCAGCACGCTGCGCAGCGGCGCGGCAATGTTCGCGGGCGATAGCTGCCCCGTCGCCACCTGGTAGAGCAGCGGCTGGAACAGATGAAAGTTCCGCTTGTCGATCAGTGTGACTTCGACGCTGGGCCGCCGCAACTTCACGGCCGCCTTGAGGCCGCCGAAGCCGCCGCCGATGATGACTACGCGATGGGTGGGCGGAGATGGCATAGGAATGGGTGGCTTCCGTGGGATGTTCGTCTTGCGGTAGTGTCGCGAAGGACGCGAAGAGAGACAACCCTACTAGGCGACCTTGATTTGAGGTTTTAACGACGGGCGATTATACTTGGAGCAGCGTTGGCTGCTACCGCTACCATTCGTCGGCAAATTATTATGACGAATATCGGAATAGCGCTGTTGGCACTGGGAACGCTGATCACTTCCGTGAATTGCTATCTGAGTTTCCTCCGCTATCCAATTCATCGGCTGCAAGGCGGCACGCGTGAGAACTACCAGTGGGTCTCGGGGCTGCCTGTGTTTGGATCGCTCTTTCTATGGATTAGCATTCCCTTCTTATCAACAAGTCCATGGCTAATGTGTTTCGCGATCGTCTTCTCACTGCTGGATACGGGTGGATTGCATTGGGTTCTAGTATTGGTGCTCTGGGAGAATTTCTGCGCCAAACGTGAAGACTTGCAGATCAATGAAACGCAGCATCGGTAGCAACGCCTTCATTTGCGATAGCTCATCCCCATGGTGACGCCCACCTCCTCAGCACGTGTCTTATTACTGTTCGTCGTTCTGGCGAGCCTTATTAGTTACGCTATTTTAACGGACCATCCGGCACCTGCGTGGGGCACGAGTCGAGTTCCTTACGTCCTGATCTCTGCAGCTCTATTTGTCGTTGTATCGCTGCCTTTCGTTGTGATGTATAACTGGCTGCGTAATCGGAGGAACCGTCAGTAGAGTTTGGTTGCGATTTCGGTCGCAACGGTATATAACGACATAGGCTTTCACGCCTTTGAAATGCGGGGTGATGGTTCACGCATGCGACATTTTAAATGGATTGACTGGAATTTAGAGAAGGTCGCCAACCACGCACTTGCACCGGAAGACGTCGAAGCTGCGTTTGACCGTGTATACGAATTACAGGAGCGGCAGGACGGATCATTTCAGATGTTCGCGGAGACGCCGTCCGGCCGACGGCTTTGGGTGATTTGGCGATATGATCGTGTGGACGACCACATCCCGAACGTTTTTGGCGAGTTCGATGAACCTTCGATCTTCGTCATCACGGCATACTAACAAGGTTTTCTGATGTCCTTACAAACACCCGATAACCGTAGTCCGCAACGGAAGTTTCAAGACGAACAGATTGCATCGGAATCGCCGATTCCTACTCCCGATCTTCCAATCGGCGCGAAAGCTTTGCCGCTGGAAGCTCACCTTCGCCAACCTCGTCCGATGGCGCTCGCAGGCGTAGCAGCCCGTTGAAATTCTCTCCAAGCCGCTTACCATATGTCCACGGGATTCAA
>JBBDYG010000009.1:0-9010 GCA_040901765.1 Pirellulales bacterium | reverse complement strand
CGGGCAAGAGCTATCGATCCGTCGGCTGGGGAGTAAGGTGATGCGAACGGCTTGAGAAATGAACGGGTGCGCGTAAGCCCGCGCCAGTCCTCGCTCGGCCTATTCGTCGCCGGCCTGACGGTAGTGGCTGAACCGCTCGAGAATGATCGCGACGTAGTTGACCGGCTCGATCCCGCGCGAGTAGCCGTATTTCACCACGGGATTCGTATACACCTCTCGCTTCGACTTCTGTAGCAGCCAGTACGAGACGTCCGCCCACTTCGTCGGATCGTCACCGGCCGCCGCCGCGAGCCGCTGCGCGTCCTCGACGTGCCCGGAGCCCGTGTTGTACGACGCGAGGATGAACTTGAGCCGCTCGTCCGGGTCGTCGATCCGCTTGGTCCAGTAGTTGGTCAGCCAATCCAGGAACCGCACCGCGCCGGCTACATTTTCTTTCGGGTCGTTGGAGTTACGAACCTTGAACTCCGCTGCCGTCCTCGGCATGAGCTGCAGGAGCCCGGTGGCGCCGGCCCACGACCGCGCGCGCGGCTGGAACTTCGATTCCTGGTAGGCCTGCGATGCCAGCAGCCGCCAGTCCCAGCCGATCTTCTTCGCCCCTTCCTTGAACAGCGTATCGTACGCGGAAAGCCGCCCGGTCTCGGACGCGAGGAACGGGCTATCGATGCGCTGGTGATAGCCGGCGCTGTGGATGAAGTACTTCTCGTACAGCCGCTTCATCGTGGTCGCGTTCTCCGGCTGCACGATCCACTGGTTGAGCTGCGCCAGCAGCTGGGGCGCATTCGGCCGCACCGCCCACGCGATCGGCGTCGCGTCGCCGAGCACTGGGCGCACGGCGAGGTTCGTGTAGTGGTCGCTCGAAATGTCCGCGAGGTTTCCCTGCGCGACCGTGTACCGGATCGTTCCTTCCGAGACCCCGCGGATCAGTGCCTCGGAGGAGGCGTCCACTTCCACGACGTGAATGTCTCCCGTCAGCGTATCGGCGAGCTCGATGAGCGTCCGCGTGTACGGCGACTGCGCGGGGACGTCCACGCGCTGCCCCTGGAGCTGGGACGGGCGCTGGATCTGGCGCACGCGCGCGGGGACTACCGGTGGCGGTGTAGCAGGCTGCGCTGCGCCGCCAAGGGCCGGCGCCGTGTCGGCGACGACGACCGCGGGTGGGCCGGTGCTCCGCTGCACAAGCACCGGCTCCGTGGTGTAGAGCGCGCTGGTGTAAGCCACGAGCCCCGAATCCTCGGGCGTCGGCACCAGCCTCGCGGCGATGATGTCTCCCCTTCCTGCGCGCAGGAGCTTGAACATGCTGTCGCGCTCGCTCACCACGAGCATCCGGAGGGTGACATCCATGTCGGCAGCAAATTTTTTCAGCAGCTCGTACTCGAATCCCATCGGCTCGGCGCGGTACAGGAAGTAGGTCGTCGAGTTGTACGGCGCGATGACGGTGATCGTGTCGCGCTGCTTGATGGCGGGCAGGTCGCGGGCGACCGACGGGCCCATCTCCGCCTTGCGCTGCGCCTTGTACACCGCCTGGGAGAGGAACGGCATCTCGCCGCAGCCGAGAATACCGGTGAGGAGGCACAGCAGCGCGATTCGACCGAGCTTGGGGGGGACGTGAGTGAGGGTCACGCCTCCCGGAGATGCGATTCTCGGGCCGTGACGGCTCGCGACCGGACCGCTGGGCCGGCCGTACTTAGGCTTCCTGCTCCTGCCGCTGGGTGAACCAATCCTTTATGTAGGCGATCAGCTCGCTGGTGTGCGTTCCCGGGCCGAACAGCTTGCCGATCCCCATGGCCTGGAGCGCTTCCATGTCTTCCTTCGGCAGGATACCGCCGCCCGTGATGAGGATGTCGTCGCGTCCCTGCTCGCGTAGCAGCTCCACGACGCGCGGGAAGAGCGTCATGTGCGCGCCGCTCAGGATGGAGAGCCCTACGACATCCACGTCTTCCTGGACGGCCGCGGTGGCGATCATCTCCGGCGTCTGGTGCAGGCCCGTGTAGATGACTTCCATGCCGGCGTCGCGGAGCGCGGCGGCGACTACCTTGGCGCCGCGGTCGTGGCCGTCGAGGCCCGGCTTGGCTACGAGGATGCGGATAGGGCGGGTCATGGCGTCAACTTACTGGGAACAACGGAACTGAACCAGTAAGGGCGTGTATCGGCCGATATGAAGAACATTCAGCGGTCCCTCAGGGGAGCGTTGCTGGCCGGTCCCGTCGCGCTGCTCCTGGCGTGCGGCGACTCCGTCACCGATCCCCGGTTCCAGACGTTCATGGGTTGCGACGTCCGCGAGGTTTTTATAGGCGAGAGTCGCGGCGGCACGCTCTCCAGCGGCGACTGCCGTGTGCAGGGCGCGTACAGCGAGATGTACATGCTCGATCTGCGGAACGACTCCGACCTGATCATCGATCTGGAGTCGTTTGACTTCGACGCGTACCTTGTGCTCTACGATCCCGATACGGGCGAGGTGCTCGCCGAGAACGACAATCTCAACGACTTCGATACCGACGCGCGACTCGACGGCTTCCTGCCTCGGGGGCGCTACATCATCTCGGCGACGACGTTCAATGTGGGAGAGACGGGACAGTACGTGCTGACGGTGGATTAAGAGGACGTAAACGACGAGGCGTGCACATCTCGTCCGCACTACACGTCAGGTCTAACTATCGTACGGCCCAAGGAACCGCTCTCCATTGAAGTGGATCAGATGCGTAGGCGCGTCCGCTGCCCAAACCTCAGTCTCCCACGCGATTTCGCCGAGGAATTTCTTCATAGCCTGGCGGGTTAAAAAAGCCGTCACGAACACGAGGGGTGCCTTCGAGCCGGCGAACAGCTTCTTAAGCTCTGCACGTCGCTTCGGATTCACAGGGCCGTGACTGGTAACCGCCTCGATTAGCACTAACCAATTCATCTTCTCAAAATGGACGACCACGTCAGGCATCTTGCCGTGTGCCTTTACGACCACCCCTAACTCCGCGAGGCGATCGGAGTCGAAGTAGCCCCATTTCTTGTCAGCGTCTCCCACGTATAGGGCACGGCCGCCCGGGGTAAACCGGGGGCAAAAATCCTCGACGACTTGCCGTATCAATTCGTTCTGCCCTCCGGGGGAAAGCGATATTTCAAGTCCATCACGAAGGGTCAAAGGCAAACGGCGCATAGTGCGCTCGCTCGCGTATCGTGCGGCTAACGTGTCTGCCGAGGCTAGAAACTTCCGAAGATTCGCGTCCCATTCTGGCGTTCCAAAAGTTCGTAACAACCGCAAGACGACCGAAGGCACCTGATAACAATACGCCGGACTATTCGTTGCCCGATCGGGTTTGTCAGGATTTGCGACAACCACGCCGGCCGCTTCGAACTGATGAAGCGTGAAACGCCTTACCGTCTCGCGCGTATTCGGTTTCCAATGCTTGCCGTAGTGCTCCGCCACGAAGTCCATGATCGGAGTCACGCCACGCTGCGGATTCCTTGCGGCGCTCCATTGATCTTCTGGTCGCATGTCCAAAAGAGCCAGAAGAGTCAGGGCTGCCCGCTCGTTCTGCTGATCCTTGGGCAACCCGATGGCCTTTAAAACGACTGAGGCTTCCGAGAGGCGTGCCTTAATTGTTCTAGCTCCAACGTTTCGCGGCTTTTTCACGGCGATAATGACCTCTTCGACTATGTCGTCTAGCTGCTCTTGAGATCCTGGCGGAGTTGGCATTTCTGCAGCGATCTTTTCTAGCTGCTCGGCACTCGGATACGGCAACTTTCTCAAATCCGTCGCGTTGACCTGGGTGTGGCCGCTGAACTGGCGAAAATAGCGATCCGCAATAGTCGAATTGAGAAATGCAGCGAGACCTGCTGCCAGCCTCTCGGGAATCCCTTCCCCGGCTCGGTGGAAGTAGTTGATGTGATTTTCGAAAGCTACTCTCTCGCCCGGCACGGACCGCGGCGTAACCACCGCAGCTACAAGCCGTCGGTTCTCCTCCTTAGCTGTGAAACGCTTGACGAGCACGTAGACCCCGGCCGGATTCGTCAATTCAGCCGATGCAGGCGATAGCGTGAGCGCATTGGGCTTATTGGGGCGAGGATGGGGCCACCGAACGGACTGTCCGTAAATATGCCGCGGATAAATGAGAGGCACGCTTTCCGGCTCCAGAACGAATCGCAAGTGCTCACGGGCTCTGAACTCCACTACACGCCCGGTTGAAACCTCAAGACGAAGTTGAGTGAGAGAACTCGGCAGCTCTTCGACCAGACGGCTTACGGTTGTGTCCCATTCGTCAGGAGTAATGTGGATGACACTGTCCGAGTCACTAGGCTGGACAACTTGCTCGAACGCCACATTTCGGCGGTGGATTTCTTCTGACGTTCCGCCCGAGCTCCATTCGACCGATACCTGCGCCCGCTGAGGAATACCTCGCTCCACACGGAAGATCACGTTCTCCTGCAGAACATCGTCGTGCCCGAATGCCGCCGATCGAGAATCGAGGACGTGAAGGTGTGTGAGGTTATTAGAAGTAAGAAGATCTCGTCGGAACTGGCGGAAGTAGGGGCCGTTGCAGAATGACCGTGGAGTGATCGCGATCAATTCCCCGCCTTCCCGCAGAAGCCGCGTACTGAGCGCAACGAAAGCCGTGTAGAGATTGCTTGTTTCTACTCCTGCTTCGCTCAAGAGGGCACGCTCGGTCGAGTCGCTTCGGATCTTCTTGTACGGCGGATTGAGAATCGCACAATCAAATGGAACTAACTCCGATGCGAAGAGGCCGCCAGATAACATCTCGACGGATGCCGCGATGAAGTCCGTAGGTTGAACCGAGTATGAAAATCGAATCCCTGCCCCGTTGCATGTCTTATGACACGCCTCCAGCACTCGGTGGAGACCATCGTGTAGGTTTTCGTCCAGCTCGAACGCGGTTACTTCAATCGCCTCCGGCGCTTCTTCACTGCATACGCTGCGACAAATCCACGCTGCCGTGAGCATCCCAACGCCGGCACCGGGGTCGAGGAGCCGGACTCGGCCCCCGCGCCGGGCACTTAGCGACGCGAGTAGTTTGCCGGTGACAGCAGGAGTAAAGAATTGGCCAAGAGCTGCGCGCGCGGACCGGCGCGTCCCTCTTACGATGTCTGCTTGTATGGACTCCGCAATCCTGACAGCGTCGTGCGATGCTGTAAATGCGGTCGTAGATGCAAACGTCATAGTCACCTTCAAATTACGGCGCGCGCCCGAGTGTCCGGGCCCAAATGATGCAATCCATCGCAAAAGCACGCCGACGGAATCGGTGAACCCTCAACAGACTCCGTTCGAGCTGCGGGCCGCCTGAGCCGAGGGTGCAGTCCGCAGCAGCCGTTCGCGTTCGGCCGCATTAACATGGACCGAATCTTCGCAGGTTAGAACCTTAGTCGGACGCCTGCGCGACCTAGCGAAATGAGCTCAGGCTCGCAAAGCTGAAAGAATGGGCAAATCCGGCATTCACTGGGGTCGTTCGTGAGCTGAAAGCCACTCACAGCCTTCGGCCGATTCGCGGGTGCATCTTCTAACATTTCGCGCATGTCGGCCACACTGCGCTCTATCCTCCTTCGAACCGCGAGTATCTCGGAATCAGTGAACTGGACAACGTCGACCTTCCCGCTTTGGAGGTGAACGAGCTTCGTGGGATAATGGCCGGTTGAATTCGTCAACCTCAACGCCTCTCGGATATAGAGACAGTAAACCGAGAGCTGATCGCTCCCCTCATCGGCAACGCCGGTCTTCCAATCGACTATGGTCCAGTTCTGATCGGTCAGATACACGAGATCTGGTGCCGCGTACACTGTGATGCCGCCAACTTGGAACGTGGTTAGCGGTTCAACCATTACTGTTCCTTCTTTCCCAGCCCTGCGTACTTCGTCCCAAATCGCGGACGAAACAAGGTTGTCGATACACTTCACGGCGCGAGCCCGAGCCCGTAAGAGCTGAGTCTCAAGGACCCCGCGCTTGTAGTAGGCTCCGTACGCCACGGGATGGTGTTTAGGACGTGCCCGAAAGGACTCCAGATCCTGGGAGCGCGCGTACAGCTCGTCGAGGGCTTTCATTGTCGTCTCGATGAGCGAGCTGACCGGAATCGGCCGACCATTCAAAACCGACGCGGCATAATCCCTGGCGCGTTCGTGCACCTCCGTCCCGACCTGAAGTTCAAACGATGTGAGATTCTTCAGCTGCCATGCCATCTTGGCTTCGTCGCTGGACGTCCGTTCCCACCCATTCGACGAGCCGTAATAGTGCCAGAAATAGCGGCGCTGACATCTTTCGAACAGCAAATCTCTGCTACCCGACCAGCTGAACTCCGGGTAGTCGCGATGTATGTATGGCCGAACCGCGTTAGTCGCTCGCGCAGTCACGGTCGGTTGGCCTGCCACTTATAGAACACCTAAAGCAGAGAGGCGAAGTGCGAGCGCTTGACGGCTAACTCCGTATTTTGCCGCAAGTTTCGCCAGCGTATCGTCAAAACCTGTACTCGACGACGCCTTGGACTCGTGCTCTAAGACAACGCTTGACACGTCCTTTAATAGCAGATCGGCTGGCAGTAACAATTCGGCAGCGAATTGATTCGCTTCGATCTCTTCGTCCACCGTTCCAGTGGCGGATTCCTCGTTACGCATACGAAGCTGAAAGGACCCATCCGCGTGTGGAGCCGTGTATCCGTGAAGAATTATGTGACCTATTTCGTGAGCGATCGTAAAACGGCGACGACTTTCTGGATCATCCCCATTAACCGCGATGACCCACCCTGACCGCTCGGGAAGAGGGATGAGCACTCCGGCGACGTTAGGACCTAGATCATCGCGTAGCTCTATCTGCGCCTTCAGGATCTTTGCGATGGCAGCCAAATCGGTGGGCGGCCCCTTAGGAGACTTACTGATCAGCGTTCGCGCAGCAGCTCGCGCTTTTCGAATACGCGCCAACGTCTAGCCTCGCCCTGTTACTTCGGCAACCAGGCTGGCGAGTTGTTGCCGATCGTTTTCGGTAATACCCCTCTCATCAGGAGCTACGTGCAGCTTGACGTTATCGCTCCAGGGGACGAAAACCGTTTTGGGATCTGGAAGCAGCGTCGATGGACGAATGCGCAGAACCTCAGCAACAGCGTAGAGAAGCTCAAGGTTTGGTCTTTGTCGGCCCAGCTCAATGTTGCTGATGGAGGACCTGCCCAATTTGAGTCGGCGAGCAAGCTCCTCTTGGGATAATCCAGCTCGCTGACGGGCTTTCGCCAGTTTCTCTCCGAAAACCACGAGCAGCGGTTGCGGCCTGGGGGAACTCACTAGCGACAGTATACATGGAATCCCCCGGGCGTCAATGCCAAAAATACTGACATATAGTAATTGCTTGCGTTCGCGTCCGCCTTTGGGTATCCTTGAGGCGTGGCAGCTTCTCTTTATTCACGTGAACCCAGCGGGCGAGACCTTCTTCGCCTCATTGGTAACGGTCTAGACAACTGTGTCTGGCCCGGAGTTGCCCGCGGTGGTCGTCTGGCACCCGCTCAGCCGATTATCGGGAACGAGGCGGGAAGCGCCAAGGAGGCGATTTCAGATGGCGCCGGACCAGAAGGAGGGTCCGCGGGACCCGCAACCGGATCACGGGAAGGGACCGCCGGACGTTGTACCTCCGAGAGATCCAGTTCGCCCGATCAAGCCGCATCGATCTTCAGGCAGCTGAGTTTCCGGACGGCGAGTGAGCTCGACGAGGTGGTTTCAGCGTACCCGCAGGTTCAAACTGAGATCACCTCGTCGGGCGTCTGGCTGACCGCGAACATCAGACCGATTCGCGGCCTCTTCGTGTTGGCCAGAGTCGTCACCGTTATTCCACAACATCACCCCGCGGAGGCTGTCTCCTGGGCTCGATGGAGTGCTGGCGCACGATACGGCAGATGGATCGGGCCCCGACATACACATAACAATGGAAGCATCTGTGCGTTCGACATAGGTGACCCCGGCTGGGAGAAGCCCACACTCCGAGAACGCATGGACGCAATTGCCTTGTGGATTGCCCGACAAACATTCTTGGCGGAATTCGGGCGGTGGCCCGGTCCGCAGGTGATGACGACAGCCGGGGAACGCCTTTACTTTCAAGCCCCGGGGGAGCTATGCGGCGCTTGCGATTCGGGGCTTCGCTACTCCCGCTGCCATCAGGATTTCGATCTCAAGAACCCAGGAAGTGATCCCGATCAAGACGTGGCGAATCATTTATTCCGAATGCTTCCCCGCGAGATCGTTCATCGCCTCGCCCTGCAGGCTGATATGGAGCAGATGATGACAGAGCGCGTACGGTGGATCCGACGACGCTCCGCAGCCTCAACGTCTCTTATCATTCACCGTAGTTAAGGGCCAGTTCAGAAAAACACCGGCTCCCTGTAAGCCCCGAACACGTCCTCCAGCGCCGCTCTGATCTCGTACAGCGTGCAGTACGCCCGCGCACAGTCGAGTATCAGCGGCATCAGGTTGGCATCGGTCCGCGCGGCATCGCGCAGCCCGTTCAACCGGCGGTCCACCAGCGCCTGATCGCGCTTCGAGCGCATCGCGGCCATCGACTTCCGCTGCTCGGCCTCGGCTTCCTTGCCGATCTTCAGTAGCGGAATCGTCAGCTCGGGCTCGTCGGTCACGAACTCGTTCACGCCCACCACCAACTTGCGCCGTTGCTCCAGCTCCCACTGCTGCCGCGCGGCCGACTCGGCGATCTTCCGCTGCAACCACCCCATCTCCAGCGCGGCCACCACCCCGCCCTGCTGCTCGATGTCGGCGAAGATGCGCTCGGCTTCCGCCTCAAGATCCGACGTGAGCCGCTCGACGTAGTACGAGCCGCCGAGCGGGTCGCTCACGTTCGCGACGCCGGTCTCGAACGCGAGCACCTGCTGCGTGCGCAGCGCGACCTGGACTGCTTCTTCCGTCGGCAGCGCGAGTGTCTCGTCCATCGAGTTCGTGTGGAGCGACTGCGTGCCGCCGAGCACGGCGGCGAGTCCCTGGTACGCGACGCGCACGATGTTGTTCATCGGCTGCTGCGCGGTCAGCGTCA
>JBBDYG010000008.1:0-9147 GCA_040901765.1 Pirellulales bacterium | reverse complement strand
CCAGCCCTCACGCTCGTCGCCTAGAAAACGACACTTGTTCAACGGGCTGCTAGCGCTCCCTTCGCGCCACCTTGCGCAGCGTGACTGCTGTCACTTCGGCGGGCACCTGCGGTGAGTCTTTTATTTCTTGGGGGGCTATCCCCCCGCGCCGTCAAGGATTTCACAAGCGACCGGCGCGGCCTCCTCCCCGATCTTCCGCGCTTCGTTCCTCCGCTTGTGCAGACCGGGTGCCCCTCCCCACCGGTCGTCCTTGACTGCGCTCCCCCCGCACTTTTGGGCCTGCGCCCCCGTCGCCCAAAAAGTATCGCTTTTTTGCGACGGGCTTTTATTAAAGAACTAAAAATCGGAGGAACTGTACATGCAATCCGTTCATGCCGCGGAATTCCGTTCGACAGACGCTCAATTATCGCTAGCGTGCATCGCGTGTGATGCTAGAACCCAACTTCCAGACTGTGGGCATGCTCTTGCAGAAGGGTGGTCCGAGATTGACTACGCCCCCAACGTGCCGAACGCCAATTGCATTGGCTTATGCCCCGATTGCCGCGAGAAGTTTGAGCATTGGCCGACAAGTGAGATATGAGTGACGTTACTAAACGTCGCAATCCGTCGCCGAACGAAGGTTACGACACTCGCAGAACGGCGAACTGCAAACGGCACAGAACCCATTGCAAACCTTATGAAATCGTGTAATATGTGTACTGTTGTGAGCGAGTTGGTTCGCACGCAATCTATTGCCAGATAAGTGTTTACGCCAGTTGCAAGACATTCATAAGGGTCGCCTCTTAATCAGTAGGTTCTTGGTTCGAGTCCAAGAGGGGGCACTTGAAGAAACCCTTTGTCAGCAATGACTTAGGGTTTTTTCATGCGCCGTATCACAATCGGCAGGAGCCCAAAAACTGTCAGATTTAATCAGTTTTGACACACAGATGCGCACACAGTGCGCACAAACTTTGGTTGTGGGTCATTGGAATGGACCCTATCAAACATAACCGCGATCCGCGTCCGCCGGGCAGAACTCCTACCAAAGCAATGCCTCAGCGGACTGGTCCGCGCAAAGTGGGCAGCGGGAGCAACAAGTCGGAACGAACAGCCATTGGATTTCGTTCAGTCGCCCCGTCGGCCAACCTAACAGCTTAATCAGCGACCCGCTTTCCCGCCTCGACCCCTCACCGCCAGCGCCCATTCAGGGATCCTGGCGAGTCGCTTATGAAAACGCACTCGGTCGCCCCATCGCGAGAGTCCAAAGCATTCCCTCTATCAGCTTATGCCTTACCGGTTGGCAAAGTTTAGGAGTTTTCTGCGGCGGTAAAATTGGCTGATGCATGGCACAGTGGAACCTGTCGTCCATTTTATGAAAGCCGTCCGCGAACGGAGCTTCTATCGCACGACGCCCAAAGTCGATCGCCTTACCCGTGAAGGCTTTTGGCGGACCTATCGAGCGGTAACCCGACCCAGCCGGCCAATCGGCAACTTGATTAGCGTTCCGCCTCGACCGACTCCCCGCGCCCGCAGTTCTCGCACATCGCCCTGGCCGGCTTGATCCCAATCGAACGCCTCGGCAAGCTCACCCGGCCGACGGATTCGGGCAATTAGTTCGGAGCGTTCTTTGGCGGATCGGGCATCTGGTAGCTCGTCTACACGCCAGACCCACGGCGTGAACAGATCATGACGAATCCCATCAATGAAACGGCCAGGATCACGAGAGTCGATGGTTCAGGCACAAGCGAATGCCCAAACATCCAATCGTACATATCCTGGCGACGGTAGACCTGCGACCAAATGCCATGCCCGCCAATGCGAAACTCCGTGTAATGAAGGTCGAGCAGGTTATTGTCATACTGGAAATTCGGAAATAGTCCTCCAAATGCAGGATACTCGGGAACAGGTTCTGAGGCAGCGGCGAGAATGCCGCTAATGACATTACGACTCGCGTTGACCGAAACAGTTGAGTCGTTGCGGGCGTGAAAATCCCATATCGATTGTCCATCCAGGCTCGCGGGGTCGAACGGCGAGGGAGTTACTGGGCAAATGGGCACAGCGGCTGCGAACCGATCTGGATACCTAGTAATAATGTTCCATACGCCGCCACCACCCATTGAAAGGCCCGTCACATAAATCCGGTTCGGGTCAACTTCTTGATCGGCAATTGCCCGATCAATCATCGTCATTGTCCGTGTCAAGACAGTCGAGCCAGCCCACCCGATGTTGGTTTGCGGCGCGTAGAGAAAGGCATCTCGACGCTTTGCCTCCGCCAGCAGGAAGTCGATATTCCCATTGACTTGCGCGAGGTTATCCACGCCTGACTCGCCGGAACCGTGCAGGAACAGAATGAGCGGGCGCGGTGATGGGTCGGCTGCTGGAGGCGGAACGTACAGGCGGGCAGGGAGAATTAACGTGTTTGTCGCACTCCGTAGCGAGAAGTCGATGAAATCGTTTACATTAGCGGCTGGCGCGATCGGAGCAGCCATAGCGAAAAACAGGCAGCACACAACTGGGACGTAGCTTCGCATAAAAACCCCCTCATTAGTGGCGATCGAAACGGCGCACTGATGCCAAATTGGACGACAACTGAATCCCCGAAGTTACACCGTTATAGTAACGCCTATGTTTCCGATCCACGAGCCGCTCGGAGATGGCCCTCACATCCTAACGCACGCGCAGGGAATTCGAGTCTAGGAACGCACCGGAAGCAACTTGCCCAGTCAAATGCCATTGGGCTGTCCGTTCTCCAGCCAGTTGACAAAACGCATGGCGTCAAAGTAGGAGACGTACACTACCTGGTAGTCATCCCGGCCGGGCTTTACTGTATAGCAGTAGCTTCCATTCGATCCGGTTCGCCTGATGCCACCCATGATTTTGGATTCCATATCGCCGTTGTACAAAGAGTTGCTGTCGGTGGCAGCGACTGCATTTAGGAATTCTGCATATTGGGCATTAGTGACCTCGTACTTGCCAATGCGGTATGCGTAAGCTACACCCCCAAACTCATTCTCGGACTCGTTGCCGCGATTGCCAATGGACACCCAGTCGATAGTGACGGCATAGAGACAATTGGCTGGCGCGCATACAAACACAAGCGATAGCGTCCCGAACACCACGGCTCTCATTAATTTCATTAGTCATTCCCCTCAATTCGTCGGACCCCACCAGAGAATATTGCCGCACCAGGTCGGTCTGTCAACTAACACGAATCAACCCAGGGTTCGCCAACGCTGCCCGACGACTTGTATGAAATCAATCTCGCCAATCCGACGACAACTCGGATCGGTAGCCTCGGGTTCATGTCAGTACAGGGTCTTGATGCGTCGCCGGACAGTTTGCTGTTCGCTTGGAATATAAATGCAGGGACCACTAAAGCCGTCACTTCACCGGGCGGATCGCCGGGCCGTCAGGCCAAGTCAAAATGCAACGAGTAAAAAGTGACAGCTACAAAGGGCTGGCCGAAGGGGCAAAGGCCTGGAAAATGGCCTTTGCACGAATCTCGGAAGAATTTTGATCGACGCGGACCCAGGCAACCCGCTATAATCTGCCATTGCGTGGAAGGCTCTAACCCTCAAAGGATCGACGATGGACCCTCAACCTCGGATCGAAGGTTTCCTGCGAACGGTGCGGCAGCGTTTGAATCTGCGCAGCTTGGCGCGGGTCAGCGTGTGGACCCTGCTGGTGGTGGCGGGGGCGATGCTCGCTATCGCGCTGGCCTACGTGGTGCAAGGTTACGCCGTGCCGCGCAGTTGGTACGCGGCCAGCGCCGTGGCGGGACTTGCCGCGGCCGTCGCCGGGTGGGTTCTGTCGCGATCCAGTGCGGAGAGCACCGCCCGATTCGCCGACCGCCACTTTCGTTTGCAAGACACGCTGCTGTCGTGGCTCCATTTTCGCAATCAACATCACACCGACGGGTTCTACGCCTTGCAAGCCGAGCAAACCGCCACGCGACTTCAGCCGCTTCAGCCCGCCGCTGTCAGTTGGCGTCCGCCGGGGCGGATCGCGGTCCTAGCCATTGCGCTGGCGACATTGGCGGTTGCCCTCGGCTTCAAACAGCCGAGCAAGGCGGTCCTCGACGAGCTTGCGTTGGAGCAGGCCACGCTTGCCAGCACGGTGGAGATCAACAAAGACCTCACCGATCTACTCGACGAGCTAAACGCCCAGACGGAAGACAAGGAGGAGCGTGAACTGCTGAACCCCGACAAACTGCGGGAGATGATCGAAGCGCTCAAGGAAACGACCGATCAAAAGGAAGCCCTGCGGCAGTACGCGAAGCTGGAAACGCAATTGCAGAAGGCCCGCACGAAACTCGAGCAACGCCGCGATGAGAAGCTTCTCAACGACGCGGCGAAGGAACTGGAAAACGAACGGGAGACGAAGCCGCTAGCACAGAAGTTCGCGCAACAGCAGTACAAAGAAGCGGCGCAAGAGTTGGCTTCGATGAAGCCCGAAGGCGCAAAGAGTCTGAGCGAGCAGCAGAAGCAGCTTGCGCGACTGAAAGCAGCGAGCCAACGGATGGCCGCGGCGGTACAGAATCAGCGGGGCCGCTCGGGTTCCAGCAGCACCAGCCGCGCCGAGAAGGGCCAAAGCTCCACTGCCCGCAGCGGCGGGCAAAGCGGATCCAGCGGCTCGGCGTCCGGCGCGAAGGGCGAAGCCGGTGGTGAGTTGGGACAAGCCATCGAGAATCTGGCAAGCTCCGTTCAAGAACTCGACGAATCGCTCAACAAAGCCTCGCAGCAAGAGCGGGAATCCGGCAAGGTCGATTCCGATGCGCTCGGCGAGTGCCAGGCGTGCGAGCAAGCCGTGGAAAAAGAACTCGACGAGTTGGCGAAGTACCTCAAGAAGATGGGCATCAAGTGCGAGGCCTGCAATAAGCTGGCCAAGCTCTGCCAGGCGTGCAGCGAGTGCCAGGGCGGTTTGTGCCAATCGCCAAACGCCGGCGGCAAGAAGGCGGGCATGGGATCGAATACTTTTCGTGCCGACTCGGAAGAAGAGTTGCTCGACAATGGAAACACCACGGCCCTCCAAGGCATCAAAGGCCAAGGCCCCTCGCAAACGACGGTCGAAACCGCCGATGACGGCACGGGAACTTCCAGCCAATCGCACGTCGCGAAAAAGCGAAGCTTCGAGCGACAAGTAGAGTCCTTCGTCAGCCGAGAAGACGTCCCCGAGCAGGTGAAGTCGGGCGTCAAAAATTATTTTGAGTCGATCCACCAGGTTGAGGAGACGCCATGACGCTCTTGGCCGACGCCGCCAAGCAGAGCACCGAGCAATTCATCCGCACCTTTGACGCCATCCGCGAAGAGGTCGGCAAGTTCATCGTCGGTCAGCAGCAATTGGTGGAAGACGTGCTGATGGCCGTTGTCTCGGGCGGCCACGTGCTGCTCGAAGGCGTGCCGGGCCTGGGGAAAACGGCCCTGGTGCATACGATCTCCCAGGCGCTCGATCTAAAGTTCCAGCGAATTCAGTTCACCCCGGATCTGCTGCCGGCCGACATCGTCGGCACGCAGGTGCTCATGGACCGCGAGGGGCGAAAGACGCTCGAGTTCCAACCGGGACCGGTCTTCTGCAATATTCTGCTGGCGGACGAGATCAACCGCGCGACGCCCAAAACGCAGTCGGCACTGCTCGAGACGATGCAAGAACGCTCGGTGACCGTTGCCGGCAAGACGCATCCGATCGGCACGCCGTTCTTCGTGCTTGCGACCCAAAACCCGATCGAGCAGGACGGCACGTTTCCACTACCCGAGGCGCAACTCGATCGGTTTTTCTTCAAGCTGCTGGTCAAGATGCCTTCGCACGCGGAATTTGCGAAGATCCTCGATCGCACGGGCGGCAATGCGCACCCAAAGATATCGGCGGTCGCCAACGGCGAGGAAATTTTGCACATGGGCCGCACGCTGCGCGAGGTGCCCATCGACGGAGCGGTGCAAGATTACTTAATACACATCGTTCGTGCCACCCATCCCGACAATGACGACGCCCCAGCGGACGTGAAGCGGCTCGTGCGGCATGGGGCGTCGCCGCGCGGCGCGCAGGCGATGCTCGCCGCCAGCCGGGCAAGGGCGCTGCTAGCCGGTCGGTACCACGTTTCGCGCGACGACGTAGCCGCCGTCGCCATCCCCGCCCTGCGCCACCGCATCATTCTCAGCTTCGAAGGCGAAGCCGACGGCATCCGCACCGATGACGTGTTGCGCAAGGTGATCGAACAACTGAAGTAGGAATTTCGGATTGCGGATTTCGGATTGCAGATTGGGTTTCTTCAATCCGCAATCCGATATCCACAATCCGCAATGGAAGATGCTGACCGACTCCGACTTCATTCGCCGGCTCGATTCGCTCTATCTGCTGGCGCGGAAGGTGCTCGGGGGGACGTTGCAATCCAGTCGCCGCACGACCAAGAAGGGGACCGGCATCACGTTTGCCGACTATTCCGAGTATTATTTCGGCGCCGACTACCGGGCGATCGACTGGCGGATTTACGCCCGCTTCGAAACGCTCGTGATCAAGCTCTTCGAGCTGGAAGAGGACGCCACGATCTACCTGCTGGTCGATTGCAGTCGGTCGATGGAGACGAAGTTTCTCTACATTCGGCAACTTGCGGCGGCGCTGGGGTACATCGCCCTGCATAGCCTCGACCGCGTGGCGGTGGCGGGCCTGGGCGAAACGTTGACGCCGCTCATCGAGCCGTGCCGCGGTCGCGGCAAAGTGCTGCCGCTGTTACGGAGCCTGGAAGACGCTCCGCTGCAAGCCGGCGACACGCGGTTCGGCGCTTGCGCGCGAATCTTTCAGGCCCGCCACACCCGCCGAGGATTGGTCGTGGTCTTGTCAGATTTCCTGTTTCCCGACGGCTTTGAAGAAGGGTTGGGGTTCCTGCAATACCACGGTCACGAAGTCTATTGCTTACAGGTGCAGGACGACCGCGATACAAAGTGCGATTGGCTCGGCGACGCCGATCTGGAGTGCGTGGAATCGGGTGCGCGGCTCCGCGTCACCGTTTCGCCCCAAGAAGTGCGGCAGTACCAGCAGGCGCTCGCCGATTGGAACCAGTCGCTAAAGCGGTGCTGCGTCCGGCAGGGGATCGGCCTCGCGTCAACGACGCCCGAGCCGCCGTTCGAGGCGGTGATCCAGGACATTCTGCGGCGTGGGGGGCTTGTCGCGTGACGTTCGCCGCCCCGCTGATGCTGTGGTCGCTCGCGGCAATTCTGCCGCTCGTGGCGATCTACCTGCTCAAGGTCCGCCCACGGCGACGGCCTACCACCGCGCTGTTCCTGTGGCAGCGGATCCTACAGGAGCGCCGGCCCCACCACTTGCTCCACCGATTACGCGACCTGTGGTCGCTGCTCCTCATGGCGCTGGCGTTTGCCGCAATCGCGCTGGCGCTGGCTCAGCCAAGGTGGACCGGCGCGAAGCACCAAGATTTATTGCTGCTGATCGACACCAGCGCCTCAATGCAGGCCCGCAACGGCGGAACGACTCGGCTGGCCCTCGCGCAGGAGCGCGTTCGCGACATCGCCCGCGCGATGGACGGCGTGCAGCGAGTGGCGGTCGCCACAATCGACCGCGACCTGCGTTACCTGTCGCATTTGACAGATAACCCGCGCGAAATCCTCGCCGCTGTCGACCGCGCGCAGGTGTCGAACTATGAATTGAATTTACGGGCAATCCCACGCCGCGGCGATTCTTCCAAACTAGACCTACCAGACACCCCTGATTCTCAGAACCCAGAATCGGGCAATCGTCAAAATGGCGTATACGACCATCGCGTGCTGCTTGTGAGCGACGGCAGCTTCGACCGAGATGCGTTGCCCAAGGAAGTCGAGATCGTTCAGATCGGCGAACCTCAACCGAACGTGGGCCTAATCGCCGCCGATCTGGCCTATGTGCCGGGTCAGCAGGGCCAGCTTCAATTCTATTTCCAGGTTGCGTCTTCCGGGACAGAGCCACGCGAGTTGGACTTGCTGCTCTCGACCGGCGAGAACGACGCTGCAGAGTTGAAGAAGGTGATCCCCCTCACGGTGCAACCGGGTTTGAACGAGCCGCAGGTGCTCACGATCGAGGATGCCCCTCCGGGCCGCTGGGTGGCCAAGCTCGACGGCGACGATGCGCTTTCCGCGGACGACACGGTGTACCTTGTCGCCCGCAAGCCGCCGCCCATTCCAATCGCCGTCGCCGCCGACAGCCGGTTCTTTCTGGAGCAAAGCGTGCTGGCGTTTGCCCGCGATTCGGACCTGTTGACGCTCGTGGCGGACAATCCCCAAGTGACGCTCGCGCACGGCACCCCGCCCGACGAATCGCGGTTGATCGTGCTCGGTCCCGCGGGGGAAAGTCCGTGGTGGGAATCGCTCGGGGAAGAAATCGAAGTCGTCGCTCCGCGGGTATTGGTGGACGATCACCCTGCGCTGCGGCACATCGACGCCGGCACGATTCAGTTTCTCGGCGCTCGCCAAATCGTACCACCGTCAGGCAGCCAGGTGCTGGTCGATAGCACCGACGGCGTGCCGCTGATTTACGTCGCCAGCCGCGCGGGCAAATCGGCCGTCGTCGTGAATCTCGATCCTATTGCTGCTGAGTTTTACTACAGCGCTTGGTTTCCGGTCCTGGTCCATTCGGCGGCAACCCATCTGGTGGGTCGTGAAGAACCCCTGCGCGCCGTCGATCCGCCCGGAGCGGTGGTCTCGCTACCGGTCGCGGACGACGCCGTCAGCAAGCTCACCACGCCTTCCGGCAAGTCGCTCGAAATCCGCGGCAAGGAGTTCAACGATCTCGCGGAGCCGGGCTTCTACCAAGTAGAAACCGGCGAAGCGCGCGGGCCGATCGCTTGCAGCCTCCTTTCCGCACAGGAATCGCAACTCGGCGGTGCGGAGGATACGGCGGACATCGTATCTGTAACCGCCGGCGTTCCGCTCGCGTACTGGTTCACCGTACTAGCCGTGCTTGCGCTAACCACCGAATCGATTCTCTACCACCGCCGAAAGGTCGGCTGAGGATGTATTAATAACTTCGATGACTCCGTTCCTAACCGATTCGAGTCGCATGTCCGCAAATTAATTGACAATTTGGCCGAAGGCCTTGATTCATCGTAGCCTGGGGCACCGCCCCTCGTTGTTCTACACAAGTCGCAAATAGGATTTTCATCGCGATCGTTGGGTGTTTTTACGCCAA
>JBBDYG010000007.1:0-52829 GCA_040901765.1 Pirellulales bacterium | reverse complement strand
CGTGGCGACCAACCCTGGGCTGGAGGGCGAAACCGCTTCGCGGTAGGAATGCAACCGTTGTGTAGAACAACGAGGGCGATGCCCCAGGCTACGGTGAAAATGGCCGTTGGCCAAATACCGAAGTTATTTTTCCCGCGTTCCTAAGGACTCGTTGCGGCCTTCTCATCCGCCACCTCCTGCAGCAACTCCAAGAGCGACGCCCGAACTTTCGGCTCGGCGTCAATAGCCAGATAGCTCGACTTGGCCCGCCATGTTTCATAGCCGCCCAAGTCGTGTTGCTCGGGCGTGGGCAGATAGCCGTTGTAGCCATTGGCCAACTCGATCGTGAACGTCGGCCGCAGCGGACTTTCGCGCTTGATGGCAAGCCCCGTCTCGACGAAAGTCTCGCACGGGCTGCTCGCGATGCCCATCTCGCCAATGCGAATCGCTTGAAGTTTCGCGCTCACTGTGGCGGGATAGTTGGCCAAGTCGAGCGTCTCCAGCGCGTAAATCGGGCGGAGTTCCTTGTACGGCGGCTCACCCGCCTGGCTCAGCACTTGCTTCGCGAACGCCACGTCGGCGTCGTTCGGGCGGCGCACGCCGAGCTCGATCTCCGTCTCGCGCATCGCCAGCGGCACCCAATCGTGCCACTCGATCCGCTGGTAGGCGGCGTGCGCCGAAGCGGCAACATCGGACGCCACCAGACGGATTTGCTCCAGCGGCGGCTGTGCCGGGGAGCCTTCGAAGAAATTGATGTTGTTTATATCTCCGCTCGTGCCATTGGTCATGATTGCTACAAACGCCGGCGCGCCGTCGGCTGCTGGCTGCGTCTCGTCGATTCGTTTCGCAAGCTCGACGGCGAATTGGCCGAAGTAATCGGCCGAGAGCAAGCCGTCGGGTACGCCGCCGACATAGTGCAACGAATAGTTCGCCAACACCACAATCGGCCGGCCATCGCGCGACTGCACGGCCAACACGGGCACTTCGGGATCGATTGGCCCCGCCGGCTTGAGCAGTTTGCTGCTGGCAGGCGGCGGATTCGTCTTCACGCGCTCGGCCGAGTCGAACGGGTTGGTGAGTTCGACCCCCTTTCGCATATGCCAGCGGCGGTTGAACATCTGCCGGGGATTGTGTCCCACGGCCCAACCGATGCGCGCCGGTTCCAACTGATCGGCGGCCTGGGCGATCCCCTCGGCAATCCGCTGCGTGAGGTACTCGCAGTACTCGACCTCGACCTCGCTCTGAAAGATGGGTGCGGCGGTAACCCCCGTGTGCGTATGCGTCGCCGCCATCAACATGCGTTCGGAGGGGATGCCCGTTTCGCGGGCGGCAATTTCTTTGGCCCGATCGAAGACCTCCCGTGGAATCATGCAACTGTCGCAGATGGCAAATGCGATCTTCGTGCGGCCATCGTCGAGCACCAAGCAACGGGCGTGTAGAGGGTCATGTGCCGCCTGGACAACCCGCGGCGTCATGCTGCCGGCTGATTCGACTGGAAATTTTGTCGGCGTAATATCGATGGCATACGCGCCGGCGCGAAACACCTGGTTTGCATCGCTCGGCGCTGGTGCCCCGGCCACAACCCGTTGCGTAGGGAAGGCCGTTATGATGACGACCGCCCCCGCAACAACGACGGCCCCTGCCCGATGAACGCAATTCATTTCAGTAGCAGAGCGGCACATCGCGAGCTTCTCATCGTATGATTCAGTGCGGCCGCGCGGCACATTGGGAACAAATCACGGCGCTGGCGTTTCCGCTTCCGCCGGTTTGGCTTCTTCGGCGGGCTTATCTGCGGGCTTGGCCTCTTCCGCCGGTTTGGCTTCTTCGGCGGGCTTGGCCTCTTCCGCTGGTTTGGCTTCGTCGGCGGGCTTTGCCTCTTCGGCAGGCTTGGCTTCTTCAGCGGGCTTGGCTTCCTCTGCGGGTTTTGCTTCTTCCTTCGGTTTGTCGAGGCCTTCCAGCTCCTTCTTGATTTCCTCCTCGCGCTTCGTGGTCGATTCTTGTTCCGCCTTTGCCGCTACAACCTCTTGCTCGAGCGTCGTGACGCGCTTCGTGACTTCTTCCTTCTGCACGGCCACGCTCGCCAGTTCCTTCGTCAATCGCTCGCGAACCACACCGGGGTGGTCCCAGCCCAGGTTCACGTCGCGGCCGGGCGTCGCCGCCGCAAACGCCTTCGCGGCGTCGTAGCTCACCGGCGCTTGCCACAAGAATAGTTTTTCCAAGTGCCCGAGGCCCTTGAGCTGCTCGAACACCGCGTCAGTCACTTTCGTGCCATAGAGGTTCAAATACGTCAGCCGCGGCAAGGCGGCAATCTGCGGCAGCCCCGCATCGGTGGTGCCGGTAAGTTCCAGATGCAACCGCTCGAGGTTCGTGAGCTTCGCAACGTTCGCTAGCCCGGCGTCGGTCACCTTCGTGCGACCGAGGTCGAGCCACACGAGTTGCGGCGCGAGGTCCACGAGTAGCGCGGTCGTTTCGTCGGTCACGTTCTCGCGACCAGTTGGAAACGTCGCCGACAACAGCGGACTCCCCGCATGAAGTGGCATCACCAGCCCACCCGCTTGCTCGACCTTGGCGATCGCTTCCGGCGCGGCAGGCGTGACCCCTTCCAGCGGCGCGGGCGCCGGCACGCGCGGCCGTTCCGCCGGCGCGGCCGCTGCCTCCGGCATCGGCGCGCCCTCGGCTGCCACTACCAGAGTCGCGCCCTGTTCGATCCACGCGCGGATCAGATCGATCTCTTCCTTCGGCAGCGGATCGCCATCTTTGGGCATCCGCTTCTTGTCGTCGGCGGCCAAACTAATCCGCTGCACGATCTCGCTCTCGTCCGGCTTGCCCGCGACGAGCAACTCCTTATCTTCATTGGCGGTAATCGCCTCGACCGAATGCAGCCGCAACTTGCCGAGGGCCTTCTCCTCGCCGTGGCACATCGCGCACTTGGCGACGAAGATCGGTTGAATCTGCTTGGCAAAATCGACCGGGTCCGCGGCCACCGCCACCGTCCCCGCTGCCATCACCAACGCCACCAATGAAAAAAGCAAACCACGCATCGCTGTAACCTCCCAAAACCTCAATTGGGTAAATCGCCAAGACCTATCCCACTGATTCTACCCTACCGGCCGCCGGTTCTCCACTTGTCAAAAACCCCGCGATAAATAGCCGACCCATCCTGGGTCGGAGAACAACGATAGTTGTGCGCGGGTCTCCCGACCCCGCACCCCCTGCGACCGTAGGTCTACGAACACCGATCGCAACACGGCGACTTTCCCCACTGGCTTCTCGCGATGTCAGACTTGTGAGACCCTTACGATTGTGACTTGGCGGGTATGCTGGCAGCAGTGCCCGACCATGTGCAATCCGGCCCTAGAATCCGCTCACCAATGCCAAATAAACCGCCGACCCCGCAAATTCCGAGCGGCAGCCCAGCCCCCGTTCTCATTCCAGGATTGGACATCACCGAATGTGATCTCCAATCCTTGCACCGTCAGCAATTCTGGAACGCAGGCAATGCTGCTTTTTCGGCGCTTCGCGAGCGTGCCGACGACTGGGAAGAAGAACAAGCAGAGCGCCAGTTGTGGAGCCAGACTCTACTCGACGGTCTGGAGGAATGTTCGCTCACCGCCCAATCTGACTCAAAATCGTCGGATCGGTGATCTTCTTATCCTCAGCCAGCAGAAACGCCTTGCTCAAAATCACCGCCAGCCGCTCGTCTCCCTCGAACGGCAGGAACACTTTGCCAGAACCCGACGTCGCTTGTCCGCGCGACGCCACGATGCACAGATACTGATCGTTCGGCTCCATCAGGATGTTGCTGCTCCCCAGGTGAATCTTGTACGTCCGCCGGTCGCCGCGAACCACCAGGAACTTGTCGTCGAGCCGGCACCGCTCCGCAATCTTCAGCCGCGGAATCAGCCGGCCCAGAATCTCCTTCCGTGTCTGCGCCGTGCCCGATAGGTCGCCGAACGAGTACGCATTCCAGTAATCGCGATAGCGCCCCTCCGGCCCACCATCCTGCCACTCGGGATTGTTCCCCACACTCGCCACGCCGACAAACAGGTCCACGTCGCGCATGATTTCGCTGAAGACCAGCGGGGGTATCTGGTCGAGCGGCAGCGGATCGTTGATGTTATCTGTACCGGGCCCGTCCGCCCACACTTGATATCCACCAACACCGGTGTACGCAGTAGCTTGAACAGCCTCTCGTCGATAGAACCGTACTTGGTCCGTTATCAAATACAGGTACGTACCTGCATCATTAGTGTCGACACCGTAATTCTCGCCGGCTCCTTCAATCCAGAACTCTGCCCGCAGATTCCACGGCACAAGCTCACGTAATGATGGTGGATACTCCGCATCCACCATCAACCGCAGCTTGTTTTTCCAGCCGCGAATGCCGCACAGGGCGTTGAATTGGTGCTGTCGAATCACATGCGCCGCGTATCGGTTGGAGTAGACTCGCGTGTTCCGTTCCGCGTCCGTGAGCAAATAGACCTCGCGGTGCGCTTGCTTGAACGGCTGCTTGATTTCGTGCTCCTCAAAGAACTTTCGCCAAGCGAGCACTTCGTCGGTCGAATGCCCTATCGGATGCCACAGCGAAACGACGGCGGTCGACTCATCGATGCTTACCGGCTTTGCCGCTACATCGACAAGCTGCCCATCGAGCCACGTCACCGTTACGCGTGGCCGCCCCTCGCCATGGTCGAACTGCCAAATCAGTCGCCGCGCGAGCATTCCGATCAGCGGATGATTCAAATATCGCTCCGCCCACGTCGAATAGGCCCAAGTCTTCTGCTCAAGATAGAGTTGATCGATCCGATCCCGCTGCGCCGGCAGCATCTTTTCAATGTCCTTCGCCACAGCTTTCAATTCCTTCAAATCTTCGGCGTGCCCTTCCTTCACCGCGGCCGGTACCGACTTCTGCTGTTTGCCGTCCGGCTTGAACCACCGCAGCTCGGTGCTCGTGGTGCCGATGACGACTAGCTCCGCTCGATAGTCGCCAAGTTGCTCGACCCGCTTGCCGATCTCCGTCAAGCCGTATCCCGGCACGGCCATCTCTTCGATTTCTTCGCGGGGCAACCCTTCCCGCTCGGCCGCTGCCGTCAGCGCCTTGTCGATTTCCTTGAGCGCCGTGCCGAATTTGATTTTTACTTTCAGCAGCGCAAGCTGCGCAAGCGCGTCGCGGCAAGGCATCTGGCCGAGGGCATAGACGGCAGCGTTGCCCAGCCGCGTGGCCCGCGGGCCGATGCCGGGAATTTTACGATACGACGCGATCGCCGCATCGCTTATCGCACGAGCTAAGTACGGACTTGGTAGTTGCGACGTTAACCAAACCAGCCCACGGAGTATGTCGATATTTTGCGGAAGTGGATGCTCAGTTTTTGCGCTTAGTCGGAGCCACTTTTCCAAGAGATGTATGAAGTCTGCCGTACCGATTTCTGCAAGTAACGTAGTCGCTCTCTTGAACCATGCCCGAGAAGGCTTTGCACTGAGCGTTCTGCCGGAATGATCGAGCAGATTCACCCATGCTTCCCGTTGCTTTTCCGGGCGGGATTCGATTTCCGCCACGGCCAGTTCTGTCCATGCCTCGCAGTCACTTACCGGCACACGGAGCGGGTCATTTAGTACCGTCAATAGTCGATCCATGGTCCGGCGATACTTTGGAGCGCGATAACCTTGTAATGTCTCGAAAGTCGTGACGACCCATTTCCTCAAGGTCGTTGGCAGAATTGTGGACGAACGTTTTTCCAAAAGGCGAGTCGCGGTTTCAAGTAGATCAAAATCTAGGTTCACCCTCGCATCGAAACTGAGATTTGCACGCAATAGCCACATTGCAACCGCGTCTCGTTCTTCGTCCAGCAACTCCGAATGACGAACCAAGTGCAATAGTAAGACCTGAAGACACTTGTGTCGGTAGGTTTGAAGATTTGATTGTTGGGCCCACGAAGTCACTTCCTCTTTCGACGGGAGCTGCGTCAAATCTGGCTTTATGAGACGCGCGAAGAATTCATGCGACTTTGCCAAGCGAGTCCGTTGAAGGATCAACTCGAGTAGAGCCAAACGACACAACTCTCTTCGTTCCACCGCCGAAAGTGACTCTAAAGTGTCATCTATTCCAAGATGCTCGAGATTAATTTCGCGGATAGTGATATCTTCAGACGGCGATCCATTCAGTATTCGAAGCAACAGTTGATATGCTAACGAGTCTTTCGGATCAGTGGAATAACTTCTGTCGGCACCGCCCTCCTCACAGAAGTCACGGTTTGTTCCACCCGTTAGTAGTCGGTCAACTTCGTCGACAAGGCTCGCCACCCCATCACCCTCCCACCAACGGCACCAGCTTCAAAAACGTCACCTCCGTCCCCGGTCGAATCGTTATGCTCTCTTCCAGCGATTCCGCCTGGCGGTCGTCGACCAGCAAGAGAATCTGATTCGTCTCCAGCGCTGTGCAGGCGGCGTCGAACTGCGGTCGCCAGTCGATCTGCCGGGCCGTCTTCAGCTTGAAGCCGTTGAGCGTCCGCTCGGCGTCGGTAGGTTGCACGAGGCCCCGGAACACGCCGCTTTGCTTCACGTTGTAGTCCTTTACCTCCTGATAAACCCGCTCGCGCAAGAGTTCGCGGACGGTGATCTTGTCGGTGAGAAACTCCAACTCAATCGCCGCGCCGCGCTCGCCGCCGGTCGTTTCGTCGTAGATCGTAAGGGTCGCTGGCATCGGTGCCTCCATCGGAAAGAGAACCATCGACCGCCCCGCGCAGCCGTGCCGACCATCATAAGCGCAACCTTCCTTGTGCCAAAGCCTTTTTCCCCGTCCTCTGCCCTTGTCCCCTGAATCCCGTCCCCTGCCTCCTCCCCTGGCACCCCGCGTCAACCACAAAAACCCGCACCCGGCAACTCCTGGCGCAAAGGCGAGGCCACATCGTTGTGCCAACTTGGCGTGCGCTCGTTTGGCACAAACCGGACTAGTGTACGGATTGCTGCCCGCGAACCAGCTTGGTCACTAAAGATGGAGCTGACAAAGCTGAGTATTCTTCGAGAAATTCGCCCATTTGCGGGAAACCGGTCACAAAGCTGATTTCTCGATCCATCGAAGCAGTGCGGCCACTTCGCACATGGTTATGCGCAAAACGTAGAGCAGATTTCTTTGTGCCAACATGATGCGCGCGGAGCGTGGCACAGTGGCACAAACTGAGAAAACCGGAGGAACCGAAATCCGTGGTTCGCGTCGAATGCCTACCGACGGAACCGCCGGAAGGCAAGCACGCCCATCATCGCCAACAGCGCTTGGCACCACATTGCCGGTTCGGGGACTTGGCTTTCCAGGTTGCTTTGCAGAAATGCAGCCAACGCGCCGTCGAATCCCATCGCGGAAGTGGTATGCATGCTGCCGGATTGATTGAGCATCGCTCTGCCGTCGCCATCGTAGGCGACAAATACTCCTTCCCCAAAATGCTGAAACCTTCCGTCCCAATCTATAACCGTGCCAAGATATGGACCCCCGCGGATCAATTCTACCGACGGGATCCAATCTGGATTCCAAACCAATGAAGGTAAATCAACCGGAAACACCTCAATGGTGAGCTCTGGTGGCATGTCTGGTTCAGTCGGCTCACTCGGATCGACCTCCACGATCAACTCCGGCGGCGGATTGGGTTGCGGCACCGGGTCGGGCAACGGTGGCAGCGGGTTAATCGGAGCGAGAACGGGAGGCGGCACAGGCACCGGGTCCGGCGCGGGCGGTTCAGGAGGTGGAGGAGGCGCGACAATACTTCCGTTGATCCGAGTGACAACGTCGGCTTTCATCGTGCCGATGCCAGTCGATTCACGAAACACATTTACGCCCAAGACACTCCATTGCTCATGCACAAAAGTTGGGGCCACGTCGGTCCAACTCCCCGAGGCAATCAACAAAGGGGAACCCCACGTAGTTTGATCCGTGTGGAACAGATCAATCATGCCATGTTCATCAAAACTACTCGCGTCCTGACCAAAACCACGAATCAGATTCGGACTGCCGATGACGGTACCTTGTGCAGCAGTTATGGAGAATTCGTCGTTGCGCGAGCGCAAGAGCGTGAAACCCGCGGGGCCTTCACCTGCTGTCCCGGTAGCATTCGTGGCCCTGGGACTTAAGTGATTGAGATTCTGAATCCCGCCCCCTAGCGACACTCCATAGCTTGCGATTCCAAAGTTATCCCATTCGCTGGCTTGAAGTAATAGCTGAAAAGTACCGGCTGAATCGACCTGCAAGTCGATCCACACAGTCGCGGCCGTAGCCGACGTGGTCATCCCGACGATCGAGAGCATCGCAATTGCGTGAACTAAGACTGACGTTCTTGCCTGCATTATATCCATTCCTCTCGGTGCGTGATTCCCGCGGCATTGTCGCACGAACGATCACCCCATGCAACGAGAAACGGCCCTTACCCTGCATTTCGGCCAAAGAAAAACGATCGGGCTGCGGTAGACCGTGCTCGCGCCGCTCAGGTCGCGCGAAATTCAACCTTCGCATACACCTCCGCCAGCTTCAGCCGGCACTTAATGGCGGGAAGCTCAATCGTCGCCTCCAGTCCCTTCGCTTCCGTTAGCAGCCAGCCCCCGTCCGCCTGTCGCGAATACAGTTCGACGTGTGGCTCCTCTTGCGAGATGAGCACGTACTCCCGTAGCGACGCGATGCGGCGATAGTGCTCGAACTTCTTGCCACGGTCGTAGTTCTCGGTGGAATCGGAGAGTACTTCGATAACCAGTTGCGGGTTCAGTAGCGTATCCCCCCGCAAGTCTTCGAAGCAAGCTTGTTCACAGGTAGCCACTACGTCTGGATAGGTATAGAGTCCCGTCTCGTCAACCTTCACTCGCATGTCGCTGGTGAAAACTTCACATTTCCGGCTCGCAAGCTGTGCGTGAATATTGGCCCCAATGTTTAACGTAATCAGACCGTGCTCGCGAGTCGCACCCGCCATCGCGAACATCTCGCCGCGATAATACTCGTGCTTGACGTCGCTTTTCCGTTCAATCGCCAGGTAATCAGCGGGCGTTAAATACGGAACCGGTTGGGTGGACATCGACTTTTCTCCATCGGCTGCGTGGGCAAACGCCATTATCACCCACGGTCGTTGCTCCTGTCGACCCGTTTTCTCCTGACATATCGCATTGTATGATCGTCGTGCCGTCCATTGTCGTACAGTATTCCCGATATTTTGAATGTCTCTTCCACCTATCCTCAGCGAGCTTCGCCAGCAGTTCACCACCACATTCGGCGGCCAGCCGCGGTGGATCGTCGCCGCGCCGGGCCGCGTGAATCTTATCGGCGAGCACACCGACTACAACGACGGCTTCGTGATGCCAATGGCGATCGAGCGCTATGTCGTGATGGCCGCCGGCCGACCGGCACGCGGCACGACGGGGCTGCGCTTTGTTAGCGATGCCTTCCCCGAACCAGCGGTGTTCGTGCCGGGCGAGGACGCCCCTCCAAGCTTGCCACGGTGGGGCGTTTATATGCGCGGCGTGGTCGAACTAATGCGCCGCGAAGGCTTTGAACCCGGTCCGCTGGAGGTTGCGGTGCAGTCGAGCGTGCCGCTGGGTAGCGGGCTATCGAGCAGCGCCGCGCTCGAAGTCGCTACGGCGACGTTGCTGGAAGCGGTCGAAGGCCGGAAACTCGAGCCCCGAGACAAAGCCAAGCTCTGCCAGCGGGCGGAGAACGAGTACGCCTGCGTGCCGTGCGGCATCATGGACCAGTTCAGCTCCGCGCTGTGCCAAGCGGATCACCTGATGCGGCTCGATTGCCGCACGCTCGAATCCATGCAGGTGCCGATGACCGACCCCGGCGTGACGGTCCTTATCATCAACAGCAACGTGAAGCGCGAACTCAGCGGCAGCGAATACGGAACGCGCCGCGCCCAGTGCGAAGCGGCCGCCAAAGCGCTCGGCGTACCTGCGCTCCGCGATGCCACGCTCAAGCAGCTCGAAGCCGCTCGCGGCCGGCTCGACCCGGTGGTCTTTCGCCGAGCGCGTCACGTGATTTCAGAAAACGAACGTGTTCTCCAGGCCGCTACGGCCATCGCCGCGCACGACTGGAGCACGGCCGGCGAACTCATGAACGCCAGCCACAATTCCCTTCGCGACGATTACGAAGTAAGCGGCCCCGAACTGGACTTACTTGTAACGATAGCCCGCGAACTCGGCGCTATCGGCTCGCGCCTCACTGGCGCGGGTTTCGGCGGCTGCACCGTCACACTGGTGAAAACGGACGATGTTGAGTCGATGTCCGATACGATTGCCAGTCGTTACAAGTCACACACCGGCATCACCCCCACGCTCTTCACGACTCGACCCGCACAAGGCGCGCATGAATGTTTTTTAGCCACGGATTGAACTCGGATCAAACACGGATAGACAGAGGAAAACCGCTGATGAACGCTAATTGACGCTAATAAAGAAGGTGCTTTGCCTTTACAATGTTGCTCTCTATCGAATATCACAATTCTCTACGAAACATTCATTATTAGCGAACATTAGCGTCTATCAGCGGTTCTCCTAGCCCATTCTATCAACTGTGTTCAATCCGCTTGACCCGCGTTTTACCCGCGACCAATTCCACTTCCTAAATGACCATGACCAATTCACGACCCAAGCTCAAACCCAAGCAAATCCAACTCATCGCCAGCGGCGATTTGCGGATCGCGGCCAACCAGAAGTGTTGGCCCGCGCAGCAGGAGATGGAGCAAGCCCTCACTCGCGCGATCGAAGCGGAAGGCTACCAAGTCGTGCGGGCGCATCCGTTCAAGCCCGACGGGCAGCACGGCTTCATCGCCAGCCAGCGCGAAGGCATCGAGGTGTTCAAGAACATCGACCCCGACGCGCCGCTGATCGTCGCCGAGGCGGTGTGGCAATACTCGCACCACGTGCTGGCGGGGCTAACCACCCATCGCGGGCCGATCCTCACCGCCGCCAACTGGTCCGGCACCTGGCCCGGCTTGGTCGGCATGCTCAACCTCAACGGCTCGCTCACCAAGGCCGGCGTCAAATACTCCACGCTGTGGAGCGAGGATTTCACCGACGACTACTTTACCACCCGGCTGCGCGATTGGCTCCGCACGGGCGAATGTTCGCACGACACGAGCCACGCTGTACCACTGGATAAGATCAAACTCGACAGCGATGCGAAAAAACTTGGCGAATCGCTCGCCGCCGAACTTCTGCGGGATAAGGCCATTCTCGGAGTGTTCGATGAAGGCTGCATGGGGATGTTCAATGCGATCATCCCCGACCACCTGCTCCACGCCACCGGCGTGTTCAAAGAGCGGCTCAGCCAGTCGGCCTTGTACCATGAAACCACCACCGTCGCCGACAATGAGGCCCGCGCGGTCCGCAAGTGGATGGAAAACCGCGGCATGAAGTTCCACACCGGGCCGACGCATGAGACCGACCTCACCGACGACCAGATTCACCGCCAATGCCAGATGTACATCGCCGCCGTGCGGCTGGCAGACGACTTCGGCTGCGATGCGATCGGCATCCAGTATCAGCAGGGCCTTAAAGACTTGTTGCCGGCGAGCGACCTGGTGGAAGGAACGCTGAACAACGCCGACCGCCCGCCGGTCCGCAGCCGCGACGGAAAGCGCGTGCTATACGACGGCCAGCCGCTCGTGCATTTTAACGAAGTGGACGAGTGCGCCGGCCTCGACGGCCTGATCACCTACCGCGTGCAACGGGCGCTCGGCCAGCCGGTCGAATCGACGCTCCACGACATCCGCTGGGGCGACATCGACCGCTCCGGCACCGTCGATGACTACGTGTGGGTGCTGCTCATCAGCGGCGCCGCGCCCCCGGCCCACTTCATCGACGGCTGGGCCGGCGCCGAAGGCTTTCGCCAGCCCGCCATGTATTTTCCTAACGGCGGCAGCACCCTGCGCGGTATTTCCAAACCGGGCGAAATCGTCTGGTCCCGCATCTACGTCGAAGACGGCGCGCTGCACATGGACCTCGGCCGCGGCAAAGTCGTCGAGCTACCGCCCGAAGAAACCGACCGCCGCTGGCAAGCCACCACTCCCCAGTGGCCCATCATGCACGCCGTCACCTACGGCGTCTCCCGCGACCAACTCATGGCGAAACATAAGTCGAATCATATCCAAGTGTGCTACGCGACCGATGCCGCCGCGGCAGAGAAGACGCTGCACGCGAAGGCGGCGTTTGCGAAGGGGTTGGGGTTGGGGGTGAAGGTGTGTGGGGTGGGGTAGAAACGGCTGTTCACAATAGCTTCCAATTAAATATTCGGACCACTGGCAACCCCATGAATGTCGAAATTAGCAACGCTTTGAAAGGAGCTTTGTTTCTCTCTGAACTTAAGCGACGTTTCTTTCTCGAAGGATTCACACTCGCGATACCAGAGCCGGATCTCGGCGACGACCTCTGGGCTCTTGATAGCGACGTGCCGGGTTTAGGACTTGATCGGCAAGAGCCCAGTCCAACAGCAATCGATCCAAGATTCCTGCGGTGTCAAGTCAAATCAGCGCGAAGTAAAAAGAAAGAGTCGTGCGATGACCTCTATACGGTAAACTTTACGGGAACATATAAAGACCGCTTCCAACAATGCTTTTACTACTTGATCGGACTTTACGATCCTGATTTACCAAGTATGTTTCACACGGCCTGCATTCCGAGCAGGTTTTTCGGGTCTTTAAACCAACAGAACCTGGTTCGATTTAATACCGATAAGTCCAAGGAGAACAAGAAACCAAAGAGGCCGATTTTCAGTCTTTTTATAAGCCAAAGTGAGAACTATCCCAAATACACGTTGCGGCTAAAATACATCGGGACACACAAAAGGGGAACGCGGGCGGACTTATCAGCGTTCTTTATTTCGTCGGAGTCCTTCGACTCACCAATCTGTACCATGCGGCAGGCGATTGAGAATTCCAGCAACTGGAATGAGACACTTAGGTTCATTCCTCCAAAAAAACGCAAACGGCCGTCAGCGAGGCAAAACCACTGATCCATTGTGGAAATGCCGATTGCGATTATGTAACGCATTTCTCTTATCGAATGCGTTTAGCTAAATCCTCTAGCATCGCACCTCTTCACCCCAGCGGGGTGACAGCCATTAGCCGGTGGTCGCGCAGCGCACCACCGAAAGACTGCGATTAAAAGCTTTGCACCCCGCGGGGGTGCCAGCAATTGAACCCCGCACACGCTGGCACCCCTGCCGGGGTGCTGAGCTGATGGGATGGCTACCGGCGGTGGCGCTCGCGCTTACCGCCGGCTAATGGCTGCCAGGCCTCCGGCTTGGGAAAAGAGACCTACACGCGAACGGCCTTTTCTAACATCTGTGCCGTCGTCACGCCGCCGCGCCGCTCTAGCGCTTGCCGCACTTCGTGCTGGTGTTCCTCAAGCTCGCGATGGGCCTCCGAATAGACCCAGGATTGGTGATCGACAGGCGATAAGACGAAGGCCAATACATTGCTCGCTGTATCGCGGACTTCGACACCGCCACGATCCACTTGCTCAAGCAATTGCCCAATTGGCAGATTCGCCGTTTCCGTACTAAGGATGATCGTATTCATCTCGTGAGATTCCTGAGCAAGGTTGCCGCCTTGATTATACCAACTGAGTGTCAATGCGTCATTATTGAGCGTTTCGCGGTCCCGCCCCGCGACGGCCGACATTCGACTCTCAACAGCCACCGAACCAAAATCGACCCCTTTCCGTACTGCATTTAGCGGCTTCTGCGGCCCGTGGCGGCCTGTTTTGTGCGCCGAGGCGGCTTCGGCAATCGCCCGCAAACGGGTAGAATTAATGACCGCGCTTCCCGTTGTTAGCTGATCCGCCTCTGCGGTGAACGGTTTCCCTCGTATTGACTGGACCATGAACGAATCCACAAAGACCCTCACATTCCTCGGCGTCGCCATCGCAGCGGTGGCACTCGCATTTTTTACGCGGCCTTCTTCGGCCGACTTCGACGTGCAATCGGAGAAGGGAAAACCCTTTGCCGAGTTCGATCACGAACAGGCGAAGCGGATGAAGATCGTCCAGTTCAATGAAGAGACCGCCACGCTGCGGGAGTTCGAGGTGGCCGAAGAAGATGGCGTGTGGAAAATCCCCTCGAAGGGGGGCTACCCGGCCGACGCCCAGCAGCAGATGGGGAAGGCCGTCACCGGGGTGATGGACCGCGAGATTGTGGATGTGGCGACCAACAGCGCCGCCGACCACGATCAGTACGGCGTGGTCGATCCCAGTTCATCGAAGCTGGCGGTCGGCCAGACCGGCGTCGGCACCCGCGTCACTCTTTCGAGCGGCGCCAACGACTCGCTCGTGGACCTGATCATCGGTAAGCCGGTGAAGGACGCCACGAACAATCAGCATTACGTCCGCAAGCCGACCCAAGACCCCGTCTACGTTTTGGAAATCAATCCCGAGGATTTTTCCACCAAATTCGAGGATTGGATCGAGCCGGACTTGCTCAAGCTGAATTCCTTCGACGTAAAAGAGGTCGTACTCAACGACTATTCATTTTCGGCAGACCTGGTGATGACCAACCGCGGCCTCGAACCGCAACTCGATTGGGATCGCCGCAACAAGATGACGCTCGTCTACGATGAGCCGATGGGCGAGTGGCAGGCCAAGGAGCTGCAAAGCTACGATGAAGCATCCGATTCCTACAAGCCGTTCACGTTGGCCGAGAATCAGGAGCTTAACAGCGATTCGCTGCGCGAGCTAAAGAACGCCTTGGATGATTTGCGAATCGTCGATGTCGATCGCAAACCGGAAGGACTGAGCGCGGACCTCAAGGCGGGCGAGGATTTCATGCGCGACGAGCAAGCTTTGCGAAGCCTCGTGCCGCGGGGCATCATGCCGGTTGGTATCAAGCCGGGCGAGGTGGAGTTGCTTTCGAGCGAGGGCGAGGCGATTATCACGCTGAAAGACGGCGTCGAGTACGTGTTGCGATTTGGCAACTTGAAGCTCGCGAGCGACGTACAGAATCCCGACGCCGCGGCCGATCCTGCCGCCGCTGCCGTTGATCCCGCTGCCGACCCGGCCGCGGACGCTGAAAAGAAGCCCGACGCCGAAGAGGGCATCAACCGCTACTTATTCGTGATGGCGCAGTTCAACGAGAACGCCGTCGCGAAACCGACGTTGGAAGAGTTGCCCGCGTTGCCCGAAACTGTTAGCGAAGGGGAAGCAGAAGAGAGCGAAACCGCAAGCGAAGGGGAGGCCGAAAAGCGCGACGACGCGACCGCGGTTGAGCCGCCGGCCGAACAGCCGGAAGGCGAAAACGCGAGTGAGCAACCTGCCGAACAACCGGAAGCTGACGCTGCCGAGACGCCAGTCGATGCGGAGCCAGAAACCGATGCGCCTGCCGAAGGCGAGAAGCCCGCGGATGCCGATACGCCGGAAGAGGGCGCGGCCGCGGAAACCGCTGATGAGGATTCTGCCAAGAAGCTCGAAGAAAACATCGCCCAGCGCAAGGCGATCGAGCAAGAGAACCAACGCAAGCTCGACGAGTATCAGCAGACGCTCGAAAAAGGCCGCGAGCGCGTCAAGGAACTTAACGAGCGATTTGGCGACTGGTACTACGTCATTTCAAACGACGTGTTTGAGAAGATTCACCTCGGCCGCGACCAAGTGATCCAAGAAAAGAAGCCCGAAGGCGAAGCCGAGGCCGCGCCCGGCACGCCCGCCGTTCCGAGCAGCCCGTTCGGCGCTCCCGGCACAGCGATCCCCAGCCTGCCCGCGGTCCCCGCCGCACCGGCCGAAAAACCGGCGACGGAGCAACCCGCTCCGGAGACGACCGAACCGGCAGCAGAACCACCCGCGCCGCCAACCGAGCCTGCCGAAGCAACCCCGCCCGCCGAACCACCCGCAACGGAGCCAGCGCCCCCAACCGAAACGCCGAACCCGTGACAAGTCCTCCGCCGCTTGCGGCTTAGCGATGCTGTGCTACTGCTGCACTTCGCTCCCCAACTCGCGCAGAAACTCCAGCGTGAAAATCCCGGTGTCGTGCCCATCGCTAAACGCGATCGAGTAGGCATAGTTGCCCACCGGCCGCATCCCGTCGAGCCGCAGCGGCTGCGCCTCCGCGGGCGACAGCACCGTTAATTGCAACGGCGAGGGCGGCGGCGCCGAACGCTTCTCCCGGCACGTCGCGCAAGGGCATCGCTCGCGCAGTTCGCCGACCGTATACTCGCGCACCTGCCCATCGGTCCAATGGATCCGCAGGACGGAATCGCCGATTCGTTCTAATTTCGTGGGTTGCATGGGAAAAGAGATTGATGATTGCTGATTTATGATTGCAACGCCTCTCGCTCCTCGATCCTCGCCCCTCGCTCCTCACCCCCGCTCATCGACGAACCTTCGCCCTTTGCCATCGAACCGCGGCAGCGACATCGCCGGGGCGAGCCGCACGTCGATTGTTAGCCCCAACCTCAATTGTAATTCCGCTGCGATGCGGTCGGGTTGCTGCATTTGATCTTCCACTTCCACAAGCAGTTCGTCCATCGCCCCGCGCTTGCGGACTGTCAGCCGGTATTCGGCGACTTCGGCAAAGCTGCGCAGGATTTGCTCGACCGAAGTTGGAAAAACGTTCACGCCGCGAATCACGAGCATATCGTCGACGCGGCCAAGAACCCCGCCGTCCAGTATTACAAACCCGTCGCTCGAACGCATTGGCCGCACCAAGTCGCCCGTGCGATAGCGGATGACCGGCGACCCGATGCGCCCCAAGGGCGTGAGCACCAACTCCGCGACTCCGCCTTCCGCAGGGGAGTTGGAATCGACGGCGAGAAACTCCGCGATGAACTCCGTTTCCAGTATGTGCAAGCCGGTGCCCGCAACACTTCCGTAACCCCACGGGCCAATTTCGGTGGCCCCGGCATGGTCGGTTACCCGCGCCTGCCACGCCCGCTCGATCCGCTCGCGCACCGCGGGCAGCGAGCCGCCCGGTTCGCCAGCCACGATGATCTTGCGGACCGACAGAGCCTTCAAATCAATCTGATGTTCGCCCGCGACTTCCACCAATCGCAACGCATACGTCGGCGTACAAAATAGCGCCGTCGCCCCCGTGCGCTTGATGAGATCGAGCCGCGCGAGCGACGACATTCCCCCGCCGGGAATCACGAGCGTCCCGCGATCCACAAGCGCGTCGAACGCGCTCCAGAAACCAATGAACGGCCCGAACGAGAACGCCAGCAGGGCGCGATCGTCCGCGGTAATCGCGGCCGCGTCGAGCACATACTGCCAGCAGTTGACCCACCAGCGCCAGTCGTCGGCCGTGTCGTAAACGGGCAACGGTCGCCCGCTCGTGCCCGACGTTTGATGGAATCGGATGTAGCGTTCGAGGGGGAACGTGCGATTGCCGGCCCCCTCCCCTGCCCCACTTGTGACTAGATCCTGTTTGGTCGTGAAGGGAAGCTCCGCGAGTTCCGTGAGGCTGGCCAATTTCAGCGGCCCGCGACCGAGCTTCGCGGCGTAGAACTCGTTCTGCGGAAGTACAGCCGCGAGCAATTCATTCAATCGCGCGAGTTGATGCCCTTCGATCGCAGCGCGATCAAGAGCTTCGAGTCGGCGTCGTTCATTCGATGTAGAGAGTTCCATGCGCTGCCACAGCTTCGGCCCTTCGGGCCAACTTTTGGGGGCAGCTTCCGTGGGCTAACGCCCACGGCTACATGCCCCGGCCCCTCCGGGGCCAAGATTCAATACCGACGGCACTTCTAGGGGCCACGAATCTATCCAGTGACCCAAATCCTGATCCCCATCTCAATTCCAAATTCCAAATCCCAAATTCGTGCCCCCTACCTTTCCACATGATACTGTTCAATCTTCCGGTACAACGTCGCTCGCCCTAACCCTAACAGTTTTGCGGCATCGGGCACGTTGCCACGCGCGCGGCGGAGAGCCTCGACGATCAATTTCTTCTCCCACTGTTCGATATCAAGGGTGTCGATCTCGACTGCGCCCGAGTCCCGCAGCGCCAAGTCGCTGGTGCAGATCTCCTCGCCGTCGGCCATCACCACCGCGCTATCGATCACGTTCCGCAACTGCCGCACGTTGCCGGGCCAGTGATAATCGAGCAGCTTTGCGCGGGCCTTTTCGGTAAGCTTCAATTGTGGCCGTCCATGCTCGCGGCGGAAGTGAGCCAGGAAAAAGTCGATCAGCCGGGCCACGTCGTCGGACCGCTCGCGCAGCGGCGGCAGGTGCAGCTCGAACACGCTGAGCCGGTAGAATAAATCCTCGCGGAACTTCCGCTGCCGGACATACGTCTGCAAATCCTGATTCGTGGCGGCGATGACCCGCACATCGACCTTCATTTCCCGCGTCGCCCCGACCGGCAAAAACGGATGCCCCTCCAAAATCCGCAGCAGCTTCGCCTGGCCTTCGAGCGTAAGTTCCCCGACCTCGTCGAGAAACAACGTCCCCATGTCGGCCTGCTGGAAAAACCCGCTATGGTCGCGGTCCGCTCCCGTGAACGACCCCGACTTATGGCCGAACAGTTGGCTTTCCATCAGCTCGGCGGGGATCGCTGCGCAGTTGACGCAAACCATCGGCCGGTCGGCGCGCGGACTCGACCGATGAATAGCCCGTGCCACCAGTTCCTTGCCCGAACCGCTCTCGCCGCGCACCAACACGCATCCCGAGGCCTTCGCCACGCGCGTGATCTTCACCTTAAGCTGCCGCATCGGCTCGCTTTCGCCAACCAGTTCGTCAAACCCCGGCGAGTGCTGCGCGAGCCGCTGATATTCCGATTGGAGGCTGGTCATTTGCAGCGCCCGATCGAGCGCCACCACCACGATATTCGCCACCGAGATAATGAAATCGAAGTCCGACTGGCGAAACCGGCCGTTCTGCAAATAAACGTGCATCGCCCCCAACGGCAATCGCTTGGCGCCGCTTCGGCGCGGCACGAGCGGTACACAGACGGCGTCGGCAAAATGCTCAAGCTCCTGCGCGCCGTCCGCTGTTCCCTCCCCTCTGTCTCCTGTCCCCTGGTTCGCTACCCACACCGCGTGCCCCTGTCGCAACACGAGATCAGTCAGCCGCGGGCTGAGCGCTACCTGATCGGTGGCGTCCGCGGGCACGACCACCTTGGGTCGAAGCTGGCCTTCGTCGTCGACGGAAAGAAAGCCGACAAGCGACGCATTCGTGCGCTTCTGCAACAGGTCGAGCGCCGTTTGAACCACTTTGTCGGTATCGCTGCAACCTAAAAGTTTAATCGTGAGCTGGTACAGGAGCATCAACTCCTTCACTTGCTCGGCAGTGGGCAGTCCCAAGAGCGGATCCTCGCGCATTTCGCCGGCTGCGATCGGGACTTCTTGAACGATCGTCTGATTGAGTTGCGGATCGACCTCATCGGCGGTCGGCGGCTCGTCCGAAGAATGGTACTCAAACGCGCTGCCACCGACGCGAATCGAATGCCCTTCGTCGAGCGTTGCCTCGCTAACTTTCTTCTCGTTAACGAAGGTGCCATTCCGGCTATTGGCGTCACGCAGCAGCCACTGCCCGTCCTGAAAAATCAGCCGCGCATGCACCCGCGAGCAAAGGGGATCGGCCAGCGCAATCTGGCACTCGCTTCCCCGCCCCAGTAGCGTTTCTCCCGCGGGATCGAGCGGAATCTTGATCCCAACCCGACTTCCCGAAAGCATGGTTAGATAAGCGTACACAACCTGTCCCGCACGGCTCGTTTCCTGAATCCCCAATTACGCATCGTACACTGCCCGCAGGCCGTTTGGCAGACGTGGGGACTTAGGCAAACAAAGCTTACCTTGCCGCCCCTCTTGAGGGCTGATAGACTTCAGGACTGTCTGTCGCGCGCATAGCAGCGGCATTACGGGGTGTAGCTCAGCCTGGTAGAGCGCTACGTTCGGGACGTAGAGGCCGAAGGTTCAAATCCTTTCACCCCGACTTGACAGGACAAGAAGCCCTTCGGCGAGCACGTCGAAGGGCTTTCTTATTGTGGGGACGAGAGTTGCGTCATCGAGCGTGCAGTTCAAACACACGATTTCCAGAATTCGGCGCTTTGCATCGTAATCTGCGGTAAGCCATTGCTGGCGAAGCGTTTGCGAAAGTTCAAACACTTTGGTCGCCAATTCGGCAGATTCGTCGTGGGCGCGGTCCACAACGTCAAGCTGAAGCTTGATGGAAGCTAAACGATCGCGAAGTTCCGTCTGCTTGTGGGCGAACGTCGCTTGGTTGATTTCGTCGGCGAGCCGCATGTTAAGCAGACGGTCCTGCTGCTGGACAAGCAGCGTCTCTTGACGCTGCAACTCATGTCGCTGAGCGATCGAGTCCGCTTGAGCATCCTTCGTCTGTGACTTAAGTACGGCTCGAAACCAGTCGCGGACCTCCTCGTCCTCGATTCGCATCTTGTCGAACAAACCGAGAACCTGTCGGTCAATCTCTGCTTCTGGAACCCGAACGCGAGGATGTCCCGGCTTGGTATAGCGAGAACAGCGGTAGTACATATATGACCGTGGGCCGCTCTTGGTCATCTTCGTCTTGCATTCGCCAGTGATGGGATGCCCACAGTGGGCACACGTCATGAACTCGCCGCCGTAGGTCAGGGAATGGTTCTGATAGTGTTGACCGCCGAACAGCGCCTGAACTCGGTCCCAGGTGGCTCGATCCACGATAGGTTTGTGCTTGCCCGGATGCCACTGACCGAGATAGCCGACTTCGCCGATATAGGCACGATCGCGAAGAATCGAGTGAACCTTGCTTCTGTTGAACTTCGGTGATGACGGTCGAAACTCCCGGCCTTCGGCTTGGAGTCGCTCCACAAGTCCGTCAAGCGTAATATTGCCGTAGGCGTAGAGGTGGTACATGCGCCGGACATTGTCCGCCGCCTTTGCGTCTACCTCGACGACGCCACGACCCTCTTTCCGGGCGTTTTTATAGCCGTAAGGGGCCAGTCCAATGAACCAGCCTTCTCGAACTCGGCGAGCCAATCCTTCCCGCACGTCCACCGATTGCTGCTCGGTGTAGAAGCTCGCCATGTTGGCGAGCGTTCGCCGCATCATCCGCCCGGCAGGGTTGTTTTCCGTGGGCTGCGATACGCAAATGAACGGAACATCATACTCTGACTCAAGACGCTCGATTTCGACGAAGTCGAAGAGGTTGCGAGCCGCCCGGTCCACTTTGTAGACCATCAGCCCGTCCAACTCGGCCGCGTGCTTCTTGACGTAAGCAATCAGTTCGCGGAACGTCTTGCGCTCGTCCGCCTTACTCGCTGTTTCGGCGATCTTGAAGAGGCGAACGATTGTCCCTCCCTTTCTTTCAGCGTCTTTCCGCAGTCCCTCTTCTTGAACTTCCAGCGAAAAGCCCTCGCGTTCTTGTTCACGGCTGCTGACGCGGGCTAAGGCGACAAACCGTTTCATGACGACGCCCTTTGCGATAAGACCTCGACGAGTCCCGAGACATTCAGAATGATCCCGAGCGCATCTTCGGCGGTCAATGGGGCCTCGTAGAATCGCTGCCAGACTCTAATCGTTTTCTCGATGAGTTCGGGCGTCACCCACGTCGGCGCGCCGGCCGGCGGCTGAAAGACTGCCAGCCGAGAAGCGGATAAATCAGGAGTTGGCGAACGCCGGCGGCTCATAAGCGGGCTGGTGGTTCTCCAGGGATCCGCAAACCAATTGCCGTCCGACCATCTTCATAAGTCTCCAAATCCCACGCGAGCATAGCTGCTTGAGGATGGTCCGTACCGAGGCGCGCCATTTCGTCATAAAGCTGCGCGACGTTGCGCCCGCGTGCTTTTAGTTCATAGGCAACGAGAACGGCGACTTTCGAGGCGTCGGTTTTTGGCGACGCCGCGTGCTGTTCGAGGAAGCGCCGCCACCATGGCTCCGATCCGACTGAGGCGAACGATTCGACTTCCTTACGCACGGCGGTAAGCAGGACTTCAAGTCCATCGATCGTTTCTAAATCGAGCAACTCGTGGCTGGCAACGAAGGGATTGTTGCGATGCAACAGTTGTGCTGAGAAGTCCGAGGGACGGGCGGCTCGCTCCCTTTTGAGGCGTTGGATTGCATCAACAATCTGATCGCGAGTGTTTTCGTGTCGGGGAGTAAGCCGGCGGCGCGTCTTGATCCTGTTGAATGCGGCAAACGGCAGCGTCAGAGAGAGGTCCTTAGCCCGTGCCTGTGCGAAACCTGGAACCGGATCAAAGGTCGGATCAAGGTGGCTCTTGATTTCGAGCCAGTGACACCGGGTGGCGGCGCACTCGCGGATCATGGCGTCTGAACCGCACAGGCGAAGCGCGTCGTTCAGGTAGATTCGCTGCTCGTCGGATGATGCCGTCGGTTTCGCCGCCGCATGAATGCAGTTGCTGATGAGCACGTCGTGGGACAAATTGCTCGTTTTGTCCAAAGCTCGATCGAACAATCGGTGGAGTTCGTGATGGTGACTGGGCGCATTGGAGTCAGGAGGCTGACGATAATGGCGGAGGAGAAAGCTGAAGGCGGCCTTCTTGCAGGTCAAGAACGAATCGAAGTCGCCGGCGAGCGAGGCGTAGCGAAGTCCGGCCAGAGCGGCCATGAAGCCGTCGAACGAATCGGCGTCTGCACGGCGCGCCAGGTAGCGAGCGATGTCCATCGCTCGCCACGCAAACTCCTCGGAGCGTAGCGTGTAATCGAATCGCGGCAGCGGATACCGTGCGCGCCAGGAAAGAATGCTTTGAGCCTTGTCATGCCCTAAAATGAGTGCCTTTGCAGAGTGGGCGCGGCGAAGCAGCGTGATCACTTCCGCGTAGGCGAGCGAACGCGCCAAGCAGGGTTCTTGGCGGGCATAATGGACAAAATTCTGTACGAAGTGCTGGAAGGCTTTATGGACGCAAGGAAATTGCTCTTGGACAGCGGGGTCCCGACCGCCGAATGACGGGATGGAGGTTGCCACCGCGCCGTTACAAACGACGCCGATCGCCGCCTGCACCTTACTGGCAGTTACGGCGAGCCTGCCAGCGCCGCTAGCCGCAAAGCAAACGTCACTAATCCTAAGAAACACCTGCGGATTGAGATCGAGCAAGTAATTGAAGCACAGCTTGGGAAGCTCACCGGGAAAGGTCGCGAGGTACAGCTCGTCGAGATGCGGGTTGCGATAGGACGAGAGGCTGGATCGAGGAAGAGTAAATGTGGAATCGAAGCCGTAGACAATTCCGCCCAGCGCATTGTCGGCCTTCATGAGCGAGTGCGCTACGACCGTATCGTTGTCGATGCCGATCGCTTCAGTCTGCACGAGAGCGCCAAAGTTCCGGGTTGCCTGCTTGGTCTCGAAGACGGCCTGCCATAACAGGGCTACTTCCTCGCCAGTGAGGCCGGTGTCGAAGCGATGAGTGCCATTGATGATCAAGCGCTCGGGAAACGTCGAATCGATCTTCAGCGAACGTAGCGGCAAATCGCAATGCGCCTTCCCCTCCACCACAATTCCGCCGGGCAGCTTTCCATAACGCGATACGGCGGCGTCCAACACCGACCGGTCCATGGTGGCTTCAATATTGACGTGCGAAAGATCAAGGATGTCGCGGAAGGAAAAATCGAATTTGAGCGTCGGCACAGCCGGAGCCGGGTTGTGGGGTGTGGTTGTCGGTTGGTTGCTCAGTGGAGTAGACGAAGGCAGCGATTCAGCCACATGGACATTCGATGGGGCGGACTTTTTCTCAGCCATGGGCCGCGCAAGCGGCGCACGTTTTTTGGGCGTCGCAGCTCGCTTTTCTGTTAGAGCCGCGAGCAGCTTTTCGATCTGATCGAGATCAGGCGGACTGGCCTGCGGACGGACAGTTGCGGGTGGTTTTTTCGGCGCGGCTTTCTTGGCCGGGGTTGCGGCGGGCTTCTTAGCTTTGCCGCTCGGATGGCTGACGTTCTTCTCCGTCGCGATCCGTGGCGGCGCCTTGTCGGGCGGACTGGTCGAGCGCATTTGGCTAGCCAGGCGTTTCGGACGCAGCTTCGCCATTTGATTCAGCAGGTGCTTGAGGTCTGGTCCGGCATGGCATTTGTCGACATAGAGGCGGGTGCTCTCGCAGGCTCGCGTCGCCTGGACGTAACTCAAGTGCCGGTCCTGCATGGCGCCGCCTAAGAGCACATAGACGCTCGGCACGGTTGCCCCTTGCGCCTTGTGGGTCGTCATCGCGTAGCCCAATTGAATGTGCGTGTAACTTCGGTAGCCAATGAAGACGGTTTTCTTGGTGCGCTCTAGCTCGACCGCCATGTTCTTGGTGAAGCGGTTGAACCCCAACACGCGGCCGCGGTCGCCGTTGTTGACGCCCAGGACGCGCGCGTTTTTGGTGAACAGGACGATGTCGCCTAGATGAATTGACTGCTCACCAATCTGGATGTGGTCGGTCCCGAGGGCATCGGCGGCGAGTCGGGCTGATTGACACTGATGGTTCAGCGCTGCAACTTCGTCGCGAGTGCCGGCGAGAACGATGTGGTCCGTGGGATTGACGATGCCACTAACGGACCAATCGCGGACCAGCGACAGCATCGCGTCATCTCGTTCAGGCAGTACGCTCAACCGCCCGCGTTCGGCGAAGAGCTTCATGGCATGAGCGACGTGGCCGGCGGCGATGAGCTGTCCGGCTTGACGATGCCACGTCGGATTGGGATCGTCGGGTTCGACTTTCTGCCGGACGACGTGGTTGAGTTCGGCCTTGTCGGTGCGATCGGCGACGGCGGCAAACGGTCCGCCCGCTTCAATCGGTTGCAATTGGCGACGGTCGCCGACCAGAACGAGCTTGGCGCCGGCGCTGGCGACGTGCCTGACGATCTCGGCAAATTGCCGCGTGCCGACCATCGCCGCCTCATCGACGACAACAATCGTCTTGGAATTGAGCCGGAACTTGGGGCCGCGATAGGCGTAAGTTCGCTTTCCGGTGAGGAGCCGCTTGAGTTGCCGTTTGTGGTGGGCCGCATAATCCCCCTCCAGCTGCGCCAGCCGCATCGCGATCGTGTCGCTGTCGATGGTGGCGCCTTCTTGGAGATTCGCCGCGGCCGCGGCGGAGAGCGCCATGCCGATGACTCGGAAACCGGCCTTCGACCAGATCTGTCGGGCGACATTGAGCGTATAAGTCTTGCCGGTTCCGGCCATCCCTTCGATGACCTGGACGCTGCCTGCCCTGGCAGTGACTTTGAGGATGGCCTCTCGCTGCTCCTCATTTCGCGTTCGCTCGTCGTCCGTGAGGTCGGTATGGAGCGGAAGCTTATTGCTTAAGATGCGCTCGACGATCTCCCTTCTGACGACGTGGGACTTGCTTGTCTTGCCCTGATCGATGGCGGTGAGCATCGCCTTTTCAATTGCTAAGATTTCCTTGGTGGTGAACAGCGGCTCTTCTTCCTTCGCCGCTAAGGGAACTACTTCGGGACTTTCCACGAGAAATGCCCGGACCAGATTGATAAGGTCGCGAGCCGCGATGCCCTCCGCCATGACGGCTCGTGCGGCTTGACGAATCAGGGCTTGCTCCGAAAAAAAGCTCTCGTTCGTCAGCAGTGCGCGCATCGCTTCGGCGATGCGCCGCTCCAGCGTGAACAGGTTTAGTGGCAAAGCGGCTCGATTGAAGAGCCGCTTTGCCGCTTGTGACGTAAAGCTGAATTGCCGGTTGGTCTCTTGCCAGCGCTGAAGCAGCTCGCTGAATGAGGGCGGTGATTCCGGTTTTGCCTGGCGCGTGTCCAGGGCGGCGATCGCCGCCGCCTTCGCCGAGTGGTGCCCCTTGGAGTGGAGTCGCGCTCGAATCTGCTTACTGCGCGTCGAATAATGATCGACCAGCTTTTCGGGCACGCCGACGATCCGGAACGCCGTCCCCTCTTGCTCCAGTTTCAGCCCCAATTCATTTCTCAGGAGATGAGCCAGCTCCGTCTGGTAAATAGCGCCGGCGGTAAGTTTGTGGCGATAGAACGGCTGACTCAAGATGGTCCCGAACGTGCCGTCCATCCGGCCGGCGACGTTGAGTAGCAGGCAATGGCTATGAAGCTGCGGGTCCAGCTCTCGACTCGTCATGTCGCCGAAAATCGCGACAATCGGCAGGGCGGGTTCCAGGATGGCGCCGCCCTTGCCACGCCGAGTGATGACGGCGACTTCGGCGAGATACCCGAGCGCCGCGCTGACGGCTTGGCGATGAAGGGTCTCAATTTTGAGCCTCGTTGGTGTGTCGACCTGGCTCCATAGGACGCTGAGGGACTTCACGGCTGAGAAGGTGAGGTCCCAAGCCTGTTGATGATCCTCGGCGCCGGCATTCTGAATTAAGGGCGTGCCGTCAGGACTAAACCCTTGGCACAGCGCCTGGAGGTCAGCCGGCTTGACGGTTCCCTGCAGGCCGAGCAGCGTCGCGCCGTCGCCCCACCACTCGCCTAGTCCTTCGCCAATGTCGAAGTAATAATCGAGTCCACTGGCATCCTCGGGTTCGTCGGGGTCACCGGCGTCCTCGGGCCCATCGCCAGCACGACGCTTCCCCTTCTTTTTCAGGTAGTAGTCGACGCCGGTAATCCACTTGATCGAAAGCATTGGGAGTTATGCCGCCTCGTCTTGGCCTGGTCCTTACTCTTGCTATCTGGTTTCAGTGATTGCCCGCAGCACCGTGTCCTTGTGGGAGCGTTGGGACTGCTTGACTCGCTCGATGGCGTCCAGGATGTCAAGGCACATCGCCTCGATGCGCTCTTCGAGAAGTTCCTGCACGTCGAGGCTCACCAGTCCCAATTGGCAAAGTTCCTTCTGGCGATTCCTGTCCGAATCTTCGATGGCGGTTTTCACGTTGCGGATGTCGTTACGAAGGCAGCGGGCGACGCCGCTAATCTGAGCCTGCATCGAATCGCGTTGATTGGTTCGGTCCTCCGGCTCTGCCGGCGGTTGGGACTGGGCGTCCGGCGGCGGGCTCGCGGCGCCGAGCACTTGTAAGATCTGGTCGCGGACCCATTCGCCCTTGCTTTGTCCGCTGGCCTTGGCAAGTTCGTCGATCTGCCGCTCGATGGACTGAGCGACGCGGAAGGCGATGGTTTTGGTTGGTTCGGACATATTGAGGCCGACTTAGTGCTGCCTAATAGCGACTCGATTGGCTGTTTGCGTTGTAAACATGAGTCACTGTTTCCCGGCGAATTTCTGTAAACGGCGCGTTTGCATGGGCGTTTACACTCACCTGACAGGGCTGTTTACAGCCGTTTGCACCGGGGTGCATGTCAGGTGTGCATCCTTGCGAAGAGGAAAGCCGCCCATCCATGGGCGGCTTAGTTTTTGATTGCAGGAAAACGAAACTTGCTTACAAAAGCTATTCGTCTCGCGGCGGCTGGCCGGGACATGCGTCATACGATCCGCCACCGCCATAAGAGAATCCGCGATGACGGCGGCAGTCTGAGCAAAGATCATGGAATGTGTAGTGAATGTGACACCCTCTACCGCTAAACCAAGAAGATGACCAAATGCACGCCGGCTCCGGTGGAAATGCGGAGTACGGTGGATAATGCGGCGGTCCAATCGCTGGGTTGTATGGCGGCATGTATAAATTGCCATCACCGTAGACAGGATCACTAAACATTGAGTACCTAACCTTTCTTTCGGAGTGTGAAGAAATCGACGGCGGAAGGTTTGGGCGAACGACCAACTCGTCCACCGCAAACAAACAGAATCTCTGCGATGCGGGATCGAAAAAAGGGAAGCTACCCAACTCTGGGCAGCTTCCCTTCTAGTTACCGTAAGGCGGATTGCCTCACCGTTCTCCCTATTTGGGAATCCCGCAGTCGTAAAACTTGAGCGGCTCATACGGGACCGAAACGTAGCCCGTAAAGGAGCCGCCGCTATTGTGGAAGCCAGAATGGTTGGCACCGGACGAATAGTGCCCACTGTAGTTCGGCGCTTGAGATTGCGCCGGCGGCTCCGCTGGCTTCGGAGTGTCGAAGACACTTCTGCCAAAGAAGGGGTCGTCGCCAAACATAACCAAACCTCTTTCTCGCTAAGCGAAAAAAGAACGCTGCGGGATTGGCAGCCGGAACGCCCGGCGCCTCGCCGCAGATCGGAAGAACCAAAACAAGCAAAACCACCCTTGGTAGGTCGGTGCATAAGCTTCCACACCGGCAAAAGTAGTCCCGTCATCTGCAACTTCTTGCTCAACATTCGTTTGCTAGGTGTATGTCGCATCTAAAATCGTGCAGTTTTGTGTGGTGACCGGTTTCTCTATCAGTCGCCCGTTGACGCATTGCCCGAGCTGGTAATTCATCCTATGTCTCATGTCTGGGAAAACAGAAAACCGCTACGGACGGATAACCTGACGTGGTAAGGACTCAAAATTTTTCCAAACCTGAATGTTCGTTTTGTTGGGTGCCTGCTAAACAGATCCTCGGTGGCATCGTGCCGCTTGAAATCGCCGATATGGCTTTCCTGACCAATCGACGGAGCGCTACGCTCGGTGCGTTGGCTTATTTAGGCCCCATTTGCTGTAGTGCCTGCTCGCGTTCTTTAGGCGGCACATCGCCCCGGTCCTCGCCGCGATCCCGGGGGCATAAACCTAACAACTGCTTGCCTTTGGGACGGGCGGCGCGCAGCTTGGCGATTTCAGTCGTGGCAAATTCCGAGGACGCCGTAGGTTTTGCGGCAGTCGGAAAATCCTCGTCGCCCAACAGCTTGATGAAGGCCACGTCGCCGCCGGATCAAGGCCGAACATGCGTGTGGTCGATTAGGCGGCCATCGGGCAGCACTTCCACGATTGGTGTTCGTGGCCACATTCTGGTGACAATGTCGGGGATCTTGCCCAGTGATGAATAACAGACTGCAATCACGGGCACAGGCAGCCTGTCGATAACGGAGTGAAAAAGAGCGCGCAACTCTGCCGCCTAAAATCGCAGCAAGGGAATCCCGGTAGCAACAAGGGGATCGTTCAAGAAGTCATCGCGCTGGCAGCAGACCTGAACGGTTCTAAGCTTGCGCGCCGAGTCCTAGCGAATTTGGCCTGGTTCTCGGATGGCAGATCCCGGACATAACATGCCTACTGCCGTTGTATGTCCGCCTCGTCAAGCGGTTCGTCAACTGCGTTGCGTAGCCACGCAGGATCGAACCCGGCGGCATTTGTGCCAAGGACCTCGATTGAGACTTGGCCGCTGTCCGACTTGTCTGCCAGATTGGCAATTGCGGGGAACGCCTTGAACACTTGGTCGCGCGTGGCGGCGAATTTGATGCGCACCTCTTGCTTGGCTGTGCGGCTTGGCGGCGAAGGGCCGCCAGTCGTATCACCTGGCTGCGGTTCGGTTGTCGTTGTTGTCGTCTCGCCTGTCCCAGTAGTCGCTGTACCCGTGCCGCCGCCTGGCGGAGACGGTTGCGGCCAATCGGGTATCGCAGCGGGTGCAATCAAGAAGCCGCTGTCCAGATCGACTTCGTCGTCAGAAAGCGTTCGACCGAATGCGACTTTGTCGCGACTGACTTGGTACTTTCCATCGGCTCCAAGCGTGGGCGTGGCTCCGCTGGCGTATCCGAACACGCTTTCGGCTACGCCGCGCGCCACGGCCTTTTGAACGGCTTTGTCGGAGTTCAGTCGCGGCGGTTCCAAGAAACAGTAGAATGCTTCAACAACTTCGCTTACCTTAACGCCTGGACGTGGGGGCTGTCCCGGTTCAAGTTCCTGGCCCAAGCGAACGCGGTCGGCGAGCTTTTGTGGCGTTACGCTGGTATGAACCCACTTGCGGCCCAAGCTCGTAAGAAGTTCCATTGACTGCTCGTGAACGCCCGTGGCTTGCAGCGATCGGCCTTTCTTCTCGATCGGCTCGATTGCCAATTCACCGTCTTCGACGCGCGGCAGCCAAATTTCGGTATAAAGGTTCCGCATGGCCCCCTCGGCGGCGGCCTCTTCAGTCTGACGACGTTCCTTCAACTGCTGAACCTGATCCTTCGTCAGCTTGTGCTGTATCTTCTTACTTTCGACTTTTTCGACTGCCATCAAGTAACGCACGGCTCGACGCAGTGGCTCGATCTGCTTCTTGTCGGGTATCGCGAGCCCAATGCCATTGCGGAATTTGCGGGGAGTGTCGCCGTAGTTGGCGAGCATCGACTTCGCAAGTGTCTCTCGTTCTTTGGCCGACTTGATCGCAGCTTCAAGCGGCAAGTAGCCGACTAAGAATTGGGGCTCCTTGTCAGGCATGTCGCCAGATTTCTCTGGCCAGACAATCGTGTCAGGATGCCCGGCGAGCCGTTTTGTCAGCATCTCCTTAATTGCCGCTTGCACTTGGTCCTGGTCGCGGGCGACCTCCTGTTCCGCATCCTCGATTAGCTTTACGACGTTTGGGTCTTTCTTGAAGCAGTACCGCACGCCATCAAAGTGGAGGTACAAGCACGAGTTTTTCAACTCGCCTAGCACGGCGGAAGCCGTGATGCTATCCAGGTCGGGTCCAACGCATGCGGCCAGCAGTTCGCTCTCCGTCACGCCGGGCGGCAACGTTTCGCTGTCTGGGTCGCCTTCGCGGCGGAGTCCTCCGAACGAATAGACCAGAATCGCCGTCGCCAGCCTTGTCGCGGGCTTGGCTCCAGCGAAGGCTGGATTCTCTCTGGCAAGACGTTCGTCAATTTTTTTCGCACGGGCAGTTGGACCGAAAATGTCGGCCGAGATGACGGGATAATAATCCTGCTTCGGATCAAGATCCTTTAGTAAGTCGCGACGCACGTCGGGATCGAATATCGGAATCTCGGCCGGCCCCAGCAATGCTTTGGCGCCGCCTGCTTTCCGCAAGGAATGCAGGCAGGATGCAAGGAAACGCAAAGCCCCGCGAGTTCGTTGGAATCCATCCACACTGGACCAACGGTCCTTCATCACATCGATTAAGGCAGGATGGAACGGATAAGCTGCTTTCAGCCGTTCTGCGTGCTCCAAGCCTTTCTCTTCCGCCTCTTTCTTGGCCGATGGCGTATCCGCATGGGCACGCCACATGCCAACGACTACTTCGTTATAGGCCGTGGCGATGGCCTCGGCTGTTGCTTGCGGTGGTGTGGCCGCTAATAACCGCTTCTGCAGAACCGACAGAATCTCGTCGCCCGTCACCGGCTCTCGCATTTGATCGACACGCGACGTGAGCTTGTCGATTTGTTGCAGTAGGGCGAGATTCCCCATGGCTTCGCGTGCACTCCATTGCAGCGAGTAGACCATCGCCGAATTCGTACTGTTGGCAACTTCAACCGTCAGGTTCTGGAGGAAATCCATCGCCTGTCGTTGTAGCGTGGAGTCGAGCACACCCACGGCTGCGGCTCGCTCCATGTACTTGAGGACTTCGTCCAGCAGGATTAGCTTCGGCCTGCCAGCCAGAAGTTTCTGGATGAGATCGCCTCCGGGCGAAACCCGGTCGCGATCGTTCTCTTCAATAAGTGCATACTTTTCCGGTCCAAACTGCCAGGCGACCCAGCCCCACATCGTCCAAATAGTGCGACCGTCGTCGAGTGTCTTCCCTTCTTTGGCCCCAAACTTCTCGCCGTCGAAGACTGCCACGTCCACCTTGCCCGGATCGGCTAGTCCCTTGGCTTCGGGGACGCTATCGAGTGCCTTACGATTTCTCGCCGCATGCATCAGAGCGGCCAGCGTGTGCGACTTACCACCGCCGAAATGTGTGCGGAGCTTCAGCACGCGGTTATAGCCCGACTTGCCAGCTAACGACGCGAGAACCTCTTCGAGCAACTGTCGCAAGTCGGTCGTGAGGTACGTCGCCTTGAAAAATGCTGCCGCATCTCGATAGAACTTCGGTGAGTTCGGATCATCGACAGCAATGGCTCCCAGATCGATGGCGAACATCGCTTCGGTGAGCGAGTCCGACTCGACATCGGGATGGAGCTTGACGAGATCGGTCCAAGGCTTCAACGTGTGTGTGCTCATGTTCTTTTATTCGATCGCCTCATCCTAGTCGAACAGGCTGAGATTCGATTCTCGTTTCGTTGTTGTTTCACGAATTGTGGGATAAAACACTCCGATGACGACCCAATTCTTGGGATGAGCCAAGATCGTGCCGACGTAAAAATGTGTGGCTTTATTTGCCGCACAGAGTTCGTCCAGAAACTTCGCTCGCACTTTCCTCGCTGCTTCGTCAGGTGTCGTGCCTTGATCAACAAGCTTCCAATACAGTGCTCCGACCTCCCAATCCTCGATCATCATCTTATGTCGCTTGCACCGGGAATCATCGCACTCAAAATCATAGTGAAACTTGAACGGAACTTTGCGAGGGGGTTCCTTCGATGTGATTCGGTCTTCCCAGATTCGAGCCTGACGCAGTTCTTGCAGGAATTGTGGTTTCCATTCCGGCGAATCTTTGGAAATGACGAGGTCATGGACTTTCTTCGGTTTGAAAATTCCTAAAGACGTGCGGTCAGTGGCCTGCCGCTCGATCAGTTCTTCTAAGGAGTTCGACTTTTTGGCGAGCACGAACTTCGCACGTTCCGACCAATCACCGCGTTTCGTTGCGATCGGTTCGCCAAATAGGGCAAGCGTTGAAGAATCCGGTCGGTAGCTCTCCTTTCGGGAGTCTCGCCCGGTGTGTTTCTCAGCCGCCACCTCGATCCACTGATATTTTCGGTATTGCTGGGCGTATGGTAGGTCGCGAAAGTTGACTGGATAAAGCCTGACGAAATCCCCAGTCTCGGTCACGCCGGCCGTACAGACGAGCTCGTCGTACTTTGACGATGGAATCGGATATGTTTTGACGGTGATGAGTACCTTGAGCGTTTCCATGGTGCGGGGTTCTCGTAGCCTACAAGTGGACAACTGGCAATCCACTGACCTTGGCGACAGCCGTGGCAAGCCGGCTGCGGTGGCAACATTGCACGTCTCGCTCAACACACATTAGGGCTGAAGGGCACTCGCCAAGCAGTTCCGCAAGGCGTTTGATGCTAGCCCTACGGCGTGGCAACATTTCTGATTGATAGCGATCTAGTAGCTTGTGATATGCGGCGACGCTCGTCAGAGTGGTTCGCTCGGTCCCTTCAATGCCAAGCTCGGGCAAATGCCAGTACGCTAGTCCAACCTTGGTCCCGATCTCACGAAGCGACTTCGCGGCAAAGCCATACTTTCGTGAGACTGGGTTTGCACGCACGTCAATCAAAGCTTGAATTCCGCTCCGCAATAAATGGTCGAAGAACGCATCGACCGACTTGCCCTCATATCCAACCGTATAGACGGCGACGGGAGCCGGCCTGAGGGTTGGCAATTTGTCAGGGACGAGGTCGCTCAACTCGCTTTTGGTCGCATACCAAGGATGCTCGCTATAAACCTTCCTGAGTAACGCTTTCTGCGAGAGTCCACCGTACTGTCGAACAACGGATCGGACTGCGTCAGAAAAGTGAGGAGATAGCTCGGCAATCGCGGTTGTCGTCAGTGAGCGAGTCTTGTTGTTCAGCGAAATGGAGTTCTCATCAGGAGCAATGTATCCGTCTCTCTGGAGGGCACTGAGTTCTCGATACAAAGCGAAAGAGAATGGGCCGAACTTGTAGGGAACGAAATCGTAAAACGTAGGATCATCACAAAACGGAGCTTGCTTCCGCATTAAAAAAATCAACTTGACGAATCTCGTTGACGTGAGCGGTTCCTCAGCCTCCCGCAGAAGTGCTAGAATCAGTTTTTGGCGTTTCAGCATAATGTGTGCCTCCAGCGATGCCGGTTGTGATCATCCGTGACGCATGTTCGCCTATGGGGGCGACTCTATTTTCGACCCACGTCAAAAAGACTTTCGGGGACAAGGGATTTCCAGTTCGCGAGTAGCTTGCCGAGCGCCGATTGTTCGGCCGGAGTAGTGGCGAGTAGACGGTGGGCATCTTCTTCGCCCTTTCCGGAGAGACCAGGGCCCGCAAGAGTGGCAGCGAGGATTCGCAATTGTTCGCGATTTGGGCGGGCCTCGTCGATAAACTCACCTAGCTTGCGTGGCTGGTTCTCCATGAGCCAAAGGGCTCGATGGAGTACGTCGATCAGCGGAGCGGGATTCCCCGCATCGTCCGACATTCCAAGGTTCGCGTTGTCGCCCCGTTCTGCAAAATCACGCAAACGGTACTTTCCCTTTTTCTTTTCCAACAATGCGTCCTTGTCGGTGGCAAGTCCGTTTTGTCCGTCGAGTTCGACATGTTGCCCATAAGTGAAGACGATTGCCTCACCTGCTTCGATCTCGGCAGCCTTATAGACGTATCGCCATAGGACATAGAACCGACTCGCAGCGTCCACGCCTGCAACGCTCGATGAACCGGTCGCCCCGAAGACTTTCGCCATGAGTGCATCTAGGACGACAGCCTCTACCTCGGCCAGAAACTTTTCGGCGGGCATTTCTTCACCATTGGCGTACTCGACTCGCTCGAATCGCGTGAAGGCCCGTAGACCGGCTCCGACCGACGCGATTACCAAGTCTGAACCGGTGATTCCCATTTCCCAGAGCGTTTCAACTCGCTCGCGGATGATTTGATGCAAATCGGGCTGGACATCGTCTTCATAGTTGCCGATCGCGGCTCCCTTTTGACGTTTCCGGGCAACCAGGAAGATGCTTGTGGCCAGCATTGCCTTGTTGACCTTCACTTTGCCAACGGTGAGTTCCGTATCTAAAGGCCATGCCTCTGTCACAACAAACCCTGCGGCTCGAAGAGCATCGACAAGAGTGGCCCATCCGAGCGTGGTCTTGTGAGCATATACCGCAATCAGCGGACCATTGTCTTTCAAAACGCGGCTCGCTTCCCGAAAGACTCGAAGCATTGCATCCTCATACTCGACGTTTGCCTTTGCCATGTCACCGCCATATCGCGATGAGAGTGCCGTCGCCTCGGCCTTTTTCGGGGTCAGTTCGGTTGAGAGGTGTTCCGGGTATAGGGGGCCGATGGCTCGCTTAAACCAGACATAGAAAAAATCCGAAATGTCAGCGTACGGGACGTTGTCGTAGTAAGGTGGATCAGTAATCACCGCATCCATAGTTGATGCGGACAACGCAAGAGCTGTTGAGTCACCTCGTTCGACTTTCGCGGCCCGGTCGTCGTCCTTCAATGCATTGCATACTTGAATGATCCAGTCGAGAGCATTGGCAAGACTCCCAGTTACTCCTGAGAACGGGTTTGTTTCTGGAAAATCCCAGACCATGGGGACTTTCTTGTCTCCCATTGGCCCCTCGATTTTTTCGCCGCCTATGTGATAAGTGGTGAAAGCACAGTTCTGATTTGCAACGCGGCCCACGAGCAAGGCTAAAAATGCGCACACTGCTCGCCCTCGTTCGTCACTCGATTCGATTTGACGGACCGCCGCGCAAAGCGACAAAAGCAATAGCTGCTGACGATCGGTGAAGAGCTTGTCAAAACGGTTGATTCCGTATCGAGTCAGCCCAGACAAACCTCGTGCGTTTGGCGAAGGACGTAGCGGGCTAATAGGCTCCGCAGGGCACGAAAGCCCTGATTGTTCACAAAGACGCTTCTGGCGATTTCGGATTGCGTCATTCGAGTAATCGGCGTCTAGCTCGTTAGCGGATAGATAGAGTTTTCCAGGGCCGGATGGATTCAGACATGCAACTGCCATTAGCTGTTGGCCGATCCGATCATTGCACCCTTGTGCCATTACATAATCGCTATCGGCAACGGTGCCGCAGAACGGACACGTAGCATTGCCAGCTCTCGAAAGACTCGACGGGTCAAAGTTAATGTCGGTTTCTCGCGTACCTTCGACTCTCTCAAATCGGACCACTTTAGCGCCCTTCACTGCGACGAGTCGTAATGCGACAAATCGCTTGGGCCTTTTGCAAAGCCAAGTTTGACGAGCCAGTGGAACCGTTGCTCCGCACGAGGGATTTTTACACCGCACAGTCCGCGTCCAGAGGTATGCAACGGGAGTAAGCTGCCCGCGTTTCGCTTTTAGCAGCGTTTGAGTGTCGGTCTTGAACGCGAGCTTCTGCTTCGGAGGGTTTAGTTCTTCCTCGGCACCCTGAGGATCAGGAATCAGCGGATAGACGTCGCCGATTTCTGCCTTGGCTTTATCGAGAACCCAATTGCCCCAGTAACGCACTTCTTCGGACAAACCTCCCCACGTAGTTTGCCCCATTGCGTTCTTAGGTCCGGTCATGCCGCGAATATTTGGATCGGGTCGGCCGAACTGCTGTGGATAGACAAGGGTGCAAATCTCAATGATGTGGGCCACCGGGTTTAGGTCGAGGGCAAATGCCTCGCATCCAAGCCGCAACGCTTGTAGTGGAATTGCTCCTCCTCCCGCAAACATGTCGAGCACGCGCGGCCGTGGTGCTCGACCGGCCACGATGTCGTCATATTTAACTCGGTGGCCTGCGAACTTGAACTCGTCAACCCATGCGGGCATCGTAGCTGTCCCGCGTGCTTCATTGAGTTCGGCAGTCAGTCGATCGGCATGAGCTTCCAAGATGTGCCGCTGGGCCTCCGCGATCGTCTTAGGCTCGCCGGGATAGTCGCAGAGACGTTTGACAAACTCTCCCGCCGCCTTCCGATTGAGTCCTCTTTTCTTGCCATTCATGACTCGCTCGGCCTTCTTGGTATCCTCAGGCGGGTTTTTGAGTTCGACCTCCTGCACCCAGCGATCGGCCGCGACCAGTGTGCCGTAAACCGCCGCCCGGCAGGCCAGCAAAGGCCGCCGTGCCCACCAAAGGTGCAAGGTATTAATGTGCCCCTTACCGCTGGTGTTCTCACGCCGAATGGACCCGATCGGAAGGTAGTCTTCGATGAGCCGTAGATCCTCCTGTTTCATATTGTCACGCCATTCCTTGCGAGGCTTTGAAAATAAAATTTGCATCCAGCGGCGGAAGCAACTGGTCTTGCCGGCCTGGCAGCTTGCCGTTGAGCAAAATCTGCTCCCAATCTTTCTGCCTCGTCGAGGCAATCGCAGTGACGACTTCCGAGTTGGTGCGCTCTGCCCACACTTTGTGGTCGCGGATCGCCTTCATCATCTTGCGAATCTGCTCCCAATCATCCTGCAACACTTCGGCCCATAGCGGCCGATCCTTTGACCAGTGTGCATTGCCGTACCGCTGCTTCGTGTTCAGAAGTAGTGCGATGGCCTGGGTCAATTCCTTGGTCCAAATGACCATGGCCGAACGGCGACACATACGATACGCACGGAGGTGCGTATCGGGCACGGTCTCCGGACTGTTCGCGAGTCGCTCTTCCATGCGGTACGTTCCAAGCTGGAAATCCCAACGGCCATTGGCGAGCACTTCTTCCACGAACAGGTTCATCAAACGAACCAAATTCTCTCGCTCCAGTCGGCGGAGCGTGTCGGTCTGATTGACTGGTTCGGTGGTTGGCTTGAGGTGCAGGAACTGCTGCAAGAATGTTTTTTGCACCGCGTCGTAAGACAGCGGATGCCGCTTTGATCGAGCGGTTATCGTCTCGGTGAAGTCGAGTATGTGGCAGTCCTGATTGCCGGCCTTGCCGGTGAGCACCTCATAACGCAGGAAGTTCTGAAAGTATTGCTTGAACTCGCTTCGTTGCGGCTTGGCGATATGCTTCTGGATGAACGCCCGCTCCGATGCCTTCTCAATGTCAGCGTCCTTCAGAAAGCGGTCGAACTCCTCACGGAAAAGATCGGTGCCGACGCGGTCGTTGATTAGTTGCGGGAAGTGGACTTGGGCAAGTTTCGTATGGGCACGGTAGTTTGTTTCTTTGAGCCGCTTCTTGTCGTAATCGACAAAGATGCGCACCATGAGCCGATTGCGGCCGGCATAGAGTTGGGCCGCTGCTTTGTGCTGGCCGTCAAAAACAAGAATCTTGGCCTTGCCACTGGACCCGTTAAGCGTGAGCGTAGCCAAGCTCGGCTGCAATTGCGGATAGCCAAGATAGAACTCTTCAATCATCGGCTCTAAGTCCACGATCGAACGTGGGTTCGTTTCGTGATCGTGGTGCAGGCAGACGTAGGGCAGCCGGGCGACAAACGAGCGAACCGGCGGCCTGCCTGGTTCATCGAGCAAAAGAAAATGCTCGGAGACCGGCTTGCCCTGTTCGTTCCAAGAGAGTGTGATCTTTCCATCCTGCACGTGAGCACCAACCTCTTGCCGATTGGCGTTCAATTCCTCTAGAGCTTCGTGGAGTGTGAAGTTGCCGCCTTTGTTGACCGTATATTTGTCGACGTGGCTCTTGAATGCAGTCAGGATGCGTTGCAATTGCAGGTCGCGAGCACCCTTGGAGCGGTTGCAAGTCTTGTGCGTCAGGCCCCAATTCGACTCGTCATCTGCTCCATCGCGGTCTAGCGCAATAATGTGATCTACATCGACCTCATGAACCTGCGGGTTGATTACTTGTCGGCAGACATAACAAAGCTGGTCTTGCGAAGCAGCCAGCCGGCGAATCAATTCGTCGCGGTCGTCTTTCGACAGTTCGTCAAGTTTGCTGATGCGAGCCATGATAACGTCTGCTGAGTTTTTAACGACAAGCGTCGATGGCGGATGAGGGAATCTCAAAAAAGCGGGCAGCGACAATCTCCCGCTTCGCGTGATCGAGTCGGACTACCGGATTGTGAATTGAAATCATTTCGGGCGTCGACCCCAAAGGATCCCAAACGACACAGAGCCAGAATGTGTCGGCTAATTGCTGAGCCTTGTACCATTCATTCGTGGTCAGGCGGATTGGCTGGCCACGGACACGTCCTTTGACCTCGATGCGGCGGGCAGCCAGCTCCCCGGTCACCTCGTCGATCACACGATGGGCTCGGATATCGAAGCCAAGCTTCAAGTGGCCGACTCGTTCGATGCGGTCTCGCGGGAATCCCTCGGCGACGAGCGATGCGATGACGACCTCTTCCGCCGCGAGTTCACTTTGCCGGCGGACGTTGGGATCAAGCTCATCGGCGAGTGCGGCCAATTGAGCGTCGGCATCCGCATCGGGATGCAGGACCAATGCCGACGCAACGTGTCGAACGGGACCGGTCCGAGCGATTTCCAGACGCTGAAGCCCATCCAGCCGATCCTGACGGGACCGCTGTAGTTCATCTACTTGCTTGCGAGCTTCGTCCGCCGTGAGCTTGTACTCTGGTTTCGAGGACGCTTCGGCAGCCAGGAGCATGGCGCGCTCTTGCGACTTCTTAATTCGGGCGTCGAATGACCGCTCCAAGTATTCGCGAATGATACGAGCAAAATGCTGTCGCTCTTCGCGACACTGGCTGCGTCGTTCGGATTGATAGCTGCCTTTCAGGAAATCCGCCGCAAGTTGCCAATCGATCGGATCAAGCGTGGCGGGCGGCTGCGGGTGAGCAGCGAGATTGATAATCGTGTCGGCCGGGATGACGTCGAATCCACGGGCCTCGTCGCGGATCGCGACAAGTTCCCCGTACAATGGAATGTCTCGGCCACGCGTGTCCTTGCCGATGATCGTCATTTCGAAGAAATGAATGTGATATGGGTTTGCGGCAAGCGGATCGACAAACACTCCGAAGCCACCCAAGAGACCGGCTAGGCGGTCATTGAGCTTCTCGTCCACAGCCGCATAGAGCGGGTGCCCTGGGCCAAGTAGCACGGCGTCAACATGAGCGTCGAGCTCCAAGTGCTGCTTATGAAAAGTGAGCTTGCGATACGCAGCATCGGGCTTGCCGATTCGCTGAGACGTTTGGAGTCTGTCAGACCGAAGATCGGCCAGCACGTGCTCGACTCGCCACAGTCCGTCTGCCCTTGGTTCGACTCGCAGACCGACCTCCTGAGCGGCGGCGATGAACTGTGACTCGACATAGCTCGGCATGAGCCGACGTTCTTCGACTTCCAGATTCTGCCGCTGAAAGCCGGTGAAATCGACGTGAGCACGGGCCAGAGCGATTCCCGTCGCCTCTTCGTACTGCTTAAGCTTTTCTGGCTTCATGCGGTCGATCTGATCGATGTATTCGTCCAGCCGTCGCGGATCATAGGCGGCCTCGCGAAGCATCTCAGGCAGATTAACGTCGTTGAGCGAGAGAATCTCGCCGATCACGTCGAAGACACGACCCTCCAGAGCGGTCCGCATCTGGTCAAGCTTGTCGAGAAGGCGATGAAGAATGCGTCCCTCAATGATCGGATCGCCGTCCTCGGAGTCCGTCGCCACAAAATTGAAGACGTAAACGTCGCGATCTTGGCCGATGCGGTGGATGCGGCCCATCCGCTGTTCAAGGCGGGTGGGATTCCACGGCATGTCGTAGTTGATCATTAAGTGGCAAAACTGCAGGTTGATTCCCTCGCCGGCCGCCTCGGTAGCAGTGCATACCTGAGCCGTGGTCCGAAATGCTTCTTGGGCACGCTTGCGGTCGTGCGGATTCATGCCGCCATGAATCTCGCAAGTGGCGTATCCCCAGCGATTGAGTTGCTCGCGAACATAGTTCAGCGTGTCGCGATGTTCAGTGAATAGCAGAAGCTTCCCGCGGCCGTCTTTCAATTCGGAAAATTGTGCTCGACTGAGGCATTCTTTCAATGCGGCCAACTTGGAATCGCTCGCATGCTCGCGTACACGTCGAGCGTGCTCGACGATCTCCTTGAGGGCCGCAATCTCGGTGCGAAGCTGGTCAAGCTCTATTGCCGCCGTGTAGTCGTCGATCAGTTCGTCAACGGCCGAATCGTCGAGGTCGTCTTCCTCTTGTTCGGAATCGGGCAAGCGTCCCTGAAGAATTGCGAGTCGCTTGGCTCGCTGAGCTGGCGATAGGCCTTCAAGTTCTTCAAGCAAAGCCTGCTGTTTCTGCAAGCGTCGTTTGAGCGACTGGTGAATGGCACAGACTGAACTTGCTAAGCGTCGTTGAAAGACTGTTCGAGCAAGTGCGGCAGACGAACGACGCTGGCCCGTCTGCTGCGGGATGAATTGGTTAATGTAGGCAGTGACGGCCTTGTAAAGCTGGTATTCTTCGCTGTTGAGGCTGAACTGCACTGTAATCGCATGACGATCTGGAAACAGCCGCTGGCCGTGCAAGTCCTTCAAATCTTCTTTAAGGCGGCGAAGTGCCCACGGGCAGTCGTCGCCCATGCGGAAGACATCGTTGCGAATGGCTTCCGCTTCCTTTCCCACCCGATGCGGCTCGGGAAACAAGTCGGGATCAATTAATCTCAGGAAATGAGCGAAGCGGTCTTCATCGCCGTGATGTGGCGTTGCGGTGAGCAACAAAAGGTGATCCGCCTGGGCGGTCAATTTCGCCGCAAGCTCGTAGCGACGGGTTGCATCGATCTTCGGCTCCCGCCCCTGGCCCGCTGAGTGAGTCCGGGCGGAGCACTTGTGTGCCTCGTCAATGATGACCAAGTCCCAGCGTTCCCGCCAAACTCGCTCACGGACATCCGGCTGCTTTGCGTAATCAATCGAGCAGATGATCTGTGAGAATCGTTGCCAAGGATTTGTTAGCTGCTGCTGGTCGGAAGCCGACGAGATAATGTCGAATGGCTCGTTGAACCAGCGGAGCATTTCATCCTGCCACTGAATAGTCAGTGGGGCGGGACAAAGGATTAGCACTCGTTCGATCACCTCACGGAGCTTCATTTCCTTGATCAGCAAACCCGCCATGATGGTCTTGCCGGCACCAGGATCATCGGCAAGAAGGAATCGAAGGCGCGGTTGCGGAAGCATCCGTTGATACACCGCTTCGACTTGGTGCGGCAGCGTGCGGATACCAGATAGACTGACCGCGAACTGGCGGTCATGTGCATAGGCGAGGCGAATCCGGGTGGACTCAACTAACAATCGAAGCTTGTCCGCGTCCGAAGGCTGAACTGCCCTAACGGACTGGGGCAGAGTTCCGGTTAAGCTTGCTGCTTCGGCCGTTGAGATTACAGCCTCATCCAACGTACCGTCGGAAAGCCTGACGCGGCATTCGTAGCCACCGGCAAGCAGCCTTACGCTTTCAAGCGTGACGGGCGAATCGAAGTGCCCCGCAAGGGTGATCTTCTGACCGATCGGAAGCTGGTGACCATCGCCATTCATTGATGCAGAGTTCTCGGGTCCGCCATACGAACCGGTGGCTTGGCCGCTTAAACTGCTCGACCATTTGCGTTGGTACGGATTGAATCATGCCGCAGCTTCCAAACCTTTGAATTTACCAGACGCGGGTGGTCGGCGAAAGAACCGACGCTGCCGGAGGGCACGGCTGGTTTTAGCGGAATAATCGACAAGTTTTGTGCGTCCTACCATCGACGTCCACAGCGACACGGTCACTCATCCCTCTGCTTGCCTTCGTCGGCTTGTCTTCGTCGGAGCTCGCCCCGGTGAAAACCGGAGGCACTCAACTTTAAATCGAATACCCGTTCCGTTCGAACCACTCTTGAATGGCCGTCTCCATAATGTCTTGGCGGCTGGCCGGGCTGATCTTTTTGAGGCGCTGGCGCAGTGCCGCCTCAGTCAGCAGTTCGTTGGTCTGGTGACTAAGCCGCGTGGTCACATTCACTAATGTTGCACGCGGGGCCACAACGGGTGCTTGGCCTGGCACGGTTTTCTTTGCATGATCTGGTCGCACGCGGGGTCGGCGAATGGTGATCTCCGGTGCGGTGGACGGGGCAAGTGTCCCTGCCCCGCCGGACTCACGCCGCGTCGAATTGGCCAGTTCCAAAATCTTCCCCACGTCGTTGACGACATCTTCTTGAATGCCACTCAAATCCTCGGCAAAGTCCGGCCTTCCCTTACGCATTAGCGATCCTCCTCGTTGAAAGACGTTCGGCAAGGATCTCGGAGAACAATGCTTCGAGATCGCCAGCCGCGTCCAGCGATCGCTGGTCCCCCTGTCTGGTGACGGCCGATCCGCAGGCATCACGAAACGCGTTTAGCCGGCGGATTTCGCTCTTGGCGATAGTGGCGCCGAGATCCAGTTTTTCGAGTTGGTGGCGTAACCGCTTCGTTTGCACGTCGGCTTTGGCGGTGAATGTCAGGACTATCAGGGCGTCGGGCTTTTTGGCACGGCTCATTTCTTGAGCCAAGCGAACGAACTTGAGCGCGTCCTTTATCGCCCACACATCGAGCTTGGAGGGCTGCACGGGCACAAGCGCCAGATCAGCCAGCATCGTGACCGCGTGCGAAGCATCCCCGCTGACTCCCGGACTGTCGGCCACGATGAAGTCGTGTGTTTCCAAAAGTGTTGCGCGAACACCGGTGATTTCGTCGGTCTTCGTCGCCACGGCGACTGTAATCTTCGGCTCGGCCGTTTGAATCCAGCGAGCCGATGATTGCTGCTCGTCGGTATCCAATAGCGCGACTCGATATCCGCGGTCGTAGAGCCAGATCGCTAGATGAGCGGCGAGCGTCGATTTACCGACGCCCCCTTTGGTATTGGTCAAAGTGATCAGCATACGGTGACCGTAGCGCAAGGGCAGCCAAGCTGGCAACAGACTATTTCGCTGCATTGCCAGCCGCGCAATCAACGTCGGCTAACCATGCCACGATGGCCGCGGTTGTCAGCCCGAATGGCACAGCACGCTGCGTTGGCTGGCCAAGCCAACATTGAAAACTTTGCTGCGCCGGCTGGCACTCAACACCTGGGGAGACGGCGAATTCGCTTGCGCCAGCTCAGCCAGCGCGTTAAGAACCATTTGATGTCGTTCGATATGGCGTTGCGTCTGCTTTAGTATGTCGCCATGAGGCATCCGGGCGAGAAAACACAGCTCTGGGGGAATAAGGCAATCGGGCGAGAATCGTGTTTTCAATAAGTCATTGGGACGAGAGTCGGTGAGTCAAATGAGCGAGGCGGATAAGTCAACCGAGCGAGGAATATCGAGGTTGATGAGTCAACGGAGCGAGATTCTTTGGCGCAAGACGCGGAGATCACTGGCGAATTCGACCAATAACAATTGTTTAACTATCTATAACAGAACAACAACAGGCTCTGGTGTTGTTCTTTTTAGAAAGGGGGCATGAAGAAGAAGGCGAACGCGAAACCCAACAGCCATCACGGGCTGTCCGAGTTTCGAGATGGCAAGGATGAAAACAATCTGGCCGAGTTCCCCATCGCCTTGTTGAGCGACCGCGCTGAACCGGGGCAAAAGACGATTGAATTTCAGGACACAATGACCGACTGGAAAACTGGCCAGGTCATTACACGCCGCGTCTCGATTACTGGCAGCGATAAGTTCGGCTTGCCGACCGCCAAGGATGAACAGGTTCTCTTAGCATTGGTGCAGCTCACCAAGCTGGCCAACGGTTTCACAAACCCCGAGGTCTGGTTCACGAAGCATCAAGTGATTGAGCTATTGGGCTGGCAGAATCGGGGCTGGGCCTATGACCGTGTGGAAGAGTCGTTGCACCGTTGGAAGGGCGTTTCGATTCATTACTGGAACGCCTGGCGCGACAATAAGCAGGGGGTCTGGACGGATACGGAGGCCATTGGTGTGATCGACTATTTTCGGATTACCGACAGCCGGCGGCGCAAGAACGCCGACGATCGCAATAGTCGCTCGCGTTTCCTTTGGAACCGAATTCTGTTTGAATCGTTTCAGGCGGGCTATTTGAAGCCACTGGACTTTAATCTTTATCGCAGTCTGGAACGAGCGGCCGCCAAGCGAGCGTACCGTTTTCTCGACAAACGTTTTCATCATCAGCCGGCGTGGGAATTCGATCTGCGGGTTTTTGCTTGCGAAAAGCTTGGATTTAGCCGCAGCTACGATACGGGGCAGCTCAAAGAACGGCTGCGGCCGGCACTGGGTGAGCTGGAAACTGTGGGATTCATTGAGCCGGTCGAGTACCGCAAGGGGAAGCCGAAGCAGTGGAAGATTGCCATCTGCAAGAAATCCGACCGGCCTAAATTGTCGGATGATCGATCGTCAGAAAAGCCATCCGATTTGGCCGCGGCGCTGGTGAAACGGGGCATCGAGGTCGCCACCGCAGACGACCTAGTGAGCGGATTCTCAGCGGAGTGCATCGCCGAAAAGGTCGCATTCTTCGATTGGTTGGTGGCACGGCAGGATAAACGCATCTCGACCAATCCTCCCGGGTTTTTGGTCGCGGCCATCCGCCACGGCTATCCGCTACCGAAGGACTATCTGAAAGCACAAAAAATTCCGCGTCGAACTTCGGCCGCTCGAAGCGAAGCCATCCAACAAAATCTCGCTTCCTGTAAACCAGCCGCGATGCGGCCCAAGGAAGCATGTGTAGTCGCGCCGACTGCGCGTCCGTCCGCCGCGCCAACGGATGAGCCAAACATCGAGACTTATCTGCGTGCTTTGTCTCCCGACGAATTGGAGCACTTTGAGGCCAGCGCTTTAGAACATGCCGATGCAGTTGTCGTAGATGGCTACCATCGCTCGAAAGAAGCGGGCGGCGCTGCCCATGGGATTTATCGTCGCATGCTTTTGGAACGGGAAGTGTTGCGGTTGCTCAGACAAATAGACCAAGTTCCAAAGGCAGCCAAGACATCGAGCGGCCAATAGGTCAACTCGCTTTGTGCAAGTGAGATGGCATGGCCGCAACCAGAGCGGCCGCCACAACTGCCGCGTCATAGTGGAACGCTGCCTGAAATCGCACCAACGGAATCCCGGCGGCCGCCAAGGCGTCATTGACGAAACTATCTCGGCGGCGGCGGCGAGCCAGCTTGTGCGATCGATCGTCCAGCTCGACCGCAACGAGAATCTCCGTGGTCTTCCAATCGCACAGCACAAAGTCGAGGTGCTGTCGGGCAATCAAGTGCCCGAAGCCGGCATCCCACGCAGTGTCTCGGCAGGTGATCAGATCGGCCAGCCTGACCTTGAAGGCAATCAGATACTCACCGCGCAAGGCAACTCGTAGGGCACGGAAAAAGGCGCCTTCGCCGCGGCTGAGCAACGTGCCGCGAGGCTGGTACGGGAGCGGCTCGCGGGAAAGTGGCAATTTATGACGGCGACGCCGTCGTGAAGACTTCGCCATACTCTCGTTATGCGCTGCTACAGTTAAGTTGTGCGCTAAGCGCATGATTCCTTCACTCTAAAATCTCCATAACGTTCAATAGCAGGATGCGGATAGGTCCTGCGCATCATCAGGCTCTTAAAACGCTTTGATGTCGATCTTCCAACAGGGAAGCGCCCCCGGTAAAGCTGGCTACCAACCAGCCTAAGGGTGCGGTCTAACCAACCGCTAATGCGCTTCGCCGGTAGAGCCGGATGCCTAGAGATAGGCTTGTCCGGTTCGATGGAGGCTCGTCAGAGTAATCTCACTCCCTTTGTTTAGGAGTGAAGTAATCCTGACGTTCTATCCAATAGCGGTGATTTGCTTCTGGAACGAGGGCGATGCGGAAGAACTTCGGTCCATTGGGATCGGAGCCGTCATGGCTCAAAGCGGTGAATGGCCATTTTGGTCAGTAATCCGCCCACGGGGTTCGTGACTCGAAAGAGTTCGTTCAACGTGCAGCCGGCGTAGGGAGCCAGTCCGTTGGTGACAACGGCTGTCGGACGATGACTCGTCCGGGTATCAGGCGAAAAACCTGAACGCGAATAGCTCAACTACGAAAGGCCCCCGAGGGCTTGCCGGTAAGTGCTCTGAGAGACGTTGCCGAGAATGTCGCTTAAACGCCCTCGTGGCTTTTAGCGGCGGCGAAATGCCTTGGTCCATGAGTAAGGGAGGAGCTTCTGTGTTCTGCCCCCTGAAATCGAACCTGGCGATTTGCGCCAGGTTCGGAAACTATGCCGCGGCGGGAGCCCGGACATAGGACCAACGGACTTCGGGGTAACACCCGATAGCCACGTGACTCAGAGAACAAAGAGCATGACTAACGCAGGAAGGACTCTAGCTGCCGGGTTGGTTACCCGGTGCTTGGCCATTGTCAGCCAAGTGTTTCAAACGCTGGAGTCTGGGAGTGTGGCCCAAGTAGAAAGCCGATGCTTCATCGAATGAACTTTCATTCGACGGAATTCGGACGGTGCGCGCGGCAAGGCAGTCGCGCCCCGCTGGCGTGTCAACGGGTGGTGCCGGACACAATGCCACGACGAAAGGGCCGACCGGCATTAGTAGCCGGTTGGAAGATCGAAGGTGGCCGGGGACTCCTTCGCTGTTTGAAGGAGTCCTCAGGGGCCGCCGGTTTCCTTGGTTGGACTTGAAGCGGTTTCAGGAGACATGTCCTGGCGGACAGGTCTTTTGATTCAGTCGAATTGATGGTTGTCGACGTGTTCGAAAGAACATGTCAGTTCGCTCTTTTAGGTTTTTGGAGCGGTACGCCTATAAATTTGGCGACGTGCAACTGTAGGAATACAGTTCGCACGACGCCAAGGAAGGCAAGTCCGCAAGGAGGTTTGCTAACGAAGGTTCGAGGTTTTTAATGTGGTTCTTTGCCTCGCTTTTCTGAGGCAACCGACTGGGCGCCAGTAGTCGCACGAGGCGAACTGGCTTCCCTCCGATAGCTTTATGGCGAGCATAAGGTTTATCCGCGGCGCGGGGCTGGCCGAAAAATCAGCCCCACCATCGGTTAGAGAATTGTGAAGCCTGACGTTGCCTCGCAGAGAAGGGGGCAGTCTTGCCGCCCTATCGAGTGCTCCACACACACCCGCACCGTTCGTGCGGCAGAGCCTGCCTGAAGCACCTCTACGAGATTTTCGGATATGAGGGCATGGAATATCGCTGCGAGGCAACAACAAAAGAGGGCTTTATTCAGCAACTTGCGTGTAACTACCTGACGCACGGATATTTTTTCTATGTGACGGGCTCCATTCCCGCTGGAAAGGACCCGCGCCGCGTAGATCAAAAGCTCCTAGCCAAATACGGCATCGCAATTTCTCGCCAATCACGAGCGAGACGAAAGAAAGGGGGCTTCGCGAACGTTCACTACCTAAGGTTTCACTGCTTCTTTTTGATGCTGGCAACTCACGGAGAGCACGTCTTCTTCGAGGAGGAAAAGTCACGAATCCGCGACGTGAGGCGGATCCCCATCAAGTTCGATGATTACTCAATTAGCGTAAAGCAGGACTCACTTCAGCGGAGAACTGGCGTCCAGTCAGAATCGGCCCGCAAGTGGCGAGTCTGTGTTCGAGTCGCACGTGAACGTTATCTGACGCTCAAGGCGTACTTCGTTGACTTAGCGACGCGACAATCAGCGATGATGCTCTTTTTGCAATTCCATGCCTTGCCGTACGTGCCATACGCTCCGGTAAGGCAGCAATTCCTCAACATTCTTCGCTTAGTGAATAAGGCACGAAGGAGCGCTGGCTTAGAGCGCGTATCCGCGAAGGGCTTTCGATACCGGCGCCGTATCGTAAAACCATTCGAGCAACTGGATACCACGCCGCGAGCCACGACGGAGGTGGGATCACCAAGTGCAATTATTAGAGAAGGAGAGAAGCGATGAAGGAAGTCTCACAGAAAAACTTAGGTCCACTCATTGCCTACGTGGTTCCCGGGATCGTTCTCCTCTGGGGAGTGAGCGACCATTCCAGCACCGTGAAGATGTGGCTTACAGCGACAGATGGAGCGTCGCCGTCCGTTGCCGGATTCCTGTATGTGACCCTTGCATCATTGGCTGGCGGCTTGACGCTGAACGCGGTGCGATCTGTCACGTTAGACGTGTTCCATCATCGAACCGGAATACGGCCACCGGAACTCGACTTCTCTAACTTCCAGGCAAAGTTTTGGGCGTTTAACCAATTGGTCGAGAGCCACTGGCGATACTATCAGTTCTACTCGCATATGTTTTTAGCGGTTGCCTTCTCGATCACCATTCAATTACTAACCGCGCCTTGGGATGGACCTCGCTGGTTTGGAGTTCTATTTGCGTCCTTAGAGCTGATGCTCCTCTTAAGTGCGCGAGAGACGCTCGCGAGGTATTACTCAAGCGCCTCGTTGCTGCTGGGTACGCTTGATGAGCGGCCTGACTGTCGAAGGAAAGAGAATCGGAAGCTTGGAGCCAAGGTGCTGGCTCCTGAAACGTCATAGCGAAGGAGGCTTAAAGATGTGAAACATCGTGGTACTTCAACGGTCTTCCCCCAACATCGGCCGCGGGCTGGGCGGGCCGCTGAGGTGTCGGAAGCACAACTCCAATTCGATTTTGATCGACTTTCTGCGCCCCAAAACGGTGAAGTCCCTTCCGTAAGCGAAACGCCCGAATCGCGCTTTGCTCACCGTTTCGCAGCACTTCTTGAGACCGATCGCACGGCCAAGTTTGATAATGCTTCAGTCTGGGAATTGGCCCGCGAGATTTTCGGAAGCTCAGCGGGACATGCCCGCGATATATATGACTCGGCCGAAGCCGGATTCAATATCTACCTAAACCGAACTGGGGTGGATTTAGTTAATACCCCTGTCGCAATCAAGCAACTTATCTCCGAACAAGAGCGGCTTCCCCTTCAGTCCAGGCGCGATCAGGCCCAAGTTGAGTTTCAACAGTTCAGCACGCCGCCGGCGCAAGCACTTTTGGTCGTAAAGACGGCGGCACTGTCTGCCGGGATGATTGTCCTTGAACCGAGCGCCGGGACGGGCAACATCGCAGTCCTTGCCCGTCTTATGGGCGCCAAGGTAGACACCAACGAAATCGATCCGCGGCGAAACCATCTCCTATCGCTTCAGGGCTTCGCGCCGACGGCACTCAATGCCGAGCGTTTGGACAATCTCTTACCGTTCGGAAAGAACTACGACGCCATCGTTATGAATCCGCCGTTTTCTGCGACCGGCGGTCGTGTGAATGGGCACCGCACAGCGTTCGGAGCTCGCCACATTGAGCAGGCCCTTCTGAGGCTAAAGCCTGGTGGCCGCTTAGTAGCTATCGTTGGTTGCGGCATGGCGATTGAGCGGCCTGCGTTTCGCGGTTGGTGGGCCGCAATTGGCGAGCGCTATCGCATTCGGGCAAACGTCGGTATCGACGGACGTGAGTACGCGAAATTTGGCACAACCTTCGATAACCAAATCATCGTGATCGATAACGATGGGCCGACGGCAGACAGATCGGCCATCATAACGGCGAGCAAGTTTTCTATTCGCGAAGCGTATAACGCACTTCAAGATTTATCAAAGGAGGACGTTTATGGGCGAATTTGCAAACAAGATAAATCGGCAAGCGGAAGAGACGCTGCGGCAAGTGTACCTTCAGGAGGTGACACCGGGAGCGAATCCGATCGTGGAGCTAGTCAGCTGTCTCTTGGAGGATGGAGCGGGGGGAATCTCAGCACCACAAGAGACGCCGGTGACAACGGAGCAGTGGCACAACTGGAACCAACTTGCATTGGAGGGACAACAGGAACTGGTTCAGACGGTGATGCGAGTGCTGGACCGGGAGGAGCTGGCGATTCCATTGGGGCCGGAAGCGATGCGGAATTGGGCAGCCTGTCTATTACTCAACACACTCGATCACATGGGGCTGCTGTAGGCGAACTTGAAACCGCCGTGCTACCCCAGATGGTTGACATCGAAGAAGGGACGGTCTTTGCGGCGTATCGCGTGCAGAAGGCGATGGTGCGTGGCGCACACATACATCCCGCCAATGTGGTTGAATCAACCGCGATGGCTTGTGTCGAGCCGCCCGATGTGACTTACCGCCATCGTTTGCCGGGAGACGTTATTGCAGAAGGCAGAGTCTCAAATTTGCAGCTCGAAGATGTGATCTATGCTGGTCAAGCAACAAGTGCGGTTTTGCACGATGGCTCGCGCAAGGGGCATTGGAATGGAGACGGTACGGGAATCGGCAAAGGGCGTGAAATCTATGCGTTCATCTACAACGAGCTTGAACACGGCCGAGGAAAGCACGTCCATATATCAGCCTCCCATCAACTCTGCGCCGACGCTGAGCGTGACCGTGACGCTGTCGGGCTTCCGCTCGCAATCGTGCATCAGGCTAAGTTCAAGGCGAAGGAAGCAATCCCCGGCAATTCAGGCGTGTTGTTTACAACATACTCAATGCTCAGCACTGATTTTGGTGGCGACCGTGCGCGATTCAAGCAGTTGACCGACTGGCTCGGAGAAAACTTTGACGGCGTTATCGCGTTTGATGAAGCCCATCTAATGAAGAATGCCGCCGCGACACCACACGGAGGCAAGGCCACCGTGGATAACGGCACGCTCCGCGGGAACATGGGCATTGCACTGCAAAGAATGTTTCCAGAAGCTCGCGTCCGCTACTTCAGCGCCACGGGGGCGACTGAATCCCGTCACATGGCCCCTTATGAGCGGCTGGGACTTTGGGGAGCAGGTGCGCCGTTTGCCGACTTTCAGGCTTTCTTAGTCGCGATGGAACGGGGAGGGGTAGCCGCGATGGAGATGCTCTGTCGCGACTTGAAAAGCGTCGGCACATATCTTTCACGGACGATCAGCTACGGTCCAACTCGATTGCCCGATGGCAGCATCGTCCCCAAAAGTGCGGTTGAGTATGAGCCGCTTCTTCACCGGCTAATGGCTGATGAGCGGCGACAGTACGACCAGATCGCAGACCTCTGGTCGGAATTGATTGTTGCGTTTGAGTCGGCAGAGCAAAACGCCTGCCAAGGTCGGAGTGCCAATCGCTATGCACAAGTCTACTCGGCACAGCAGCGCTTCTTCCTGCAACTGATGATGGCTTACACGCTGCCGGACGTGATTCCAGCAATCAAACAGGACTTATGCCAAGGACGTTCAGTAGTTTTGAGTCTTTTCAATACGGGAGAAGCCCAGTCCGACCGTAAAGTTCGTGATGCACGAGCTACAGGAATTGAGTTATCAGAGCTTGACGCCACGCCGCGCGAGATGATTGTGCAGCTCATCGAGAAGCAGTTTCCACTCTACCAATATCAGGAGCAGACGGATCCGGTGACTGGAAATGTAGTCCGCGTTCGCGTTGAAGATGCCGCCGGCAATCCAGAAATCAATCGCGAGAATCAACGCCGGCAGCAGGAGCTGCTCGATAAAGTAGCTGATTTGGATTTTCCACAGAATCCTTTGGATGCGCTCGTTGCTCAATTCGGCGTCGACAATGTTGCTGAGATCAGCGGTCGGGTGCATCGTTTCGAGAATGGAAAATACGTTCGACGCAAGATCAGTGGCATTCCGCGTCGGGAACTCAATGAATATGAGACCAGATTGTTTCAGCAAGGCCGCAAGCGTATTGCCGTTATCTCCGGGGCCGGCTCCACTGGGATTAGCGTTCATGCGGACATCGCGGCGAAGAATCAAGAGCGCCGCGTATTCTATGCGTTCCAATTATCCTGGTCGGCCGATCAGCAGATGCAAGCCTTTGGTCGTGTTCATCGGTCGAACCAGAGTTCAGCACCGGTGATACACCTAGTGCTACTCGATTTGGCTGGTCAGAAACGCTTAGTTAATGCGGTCTCGAAGCGGTTAGCCGCATTGGGCGCACTTACGAAAGGGGAGCGGCATTCGCTTTCGAGCGACTTGTTTAGACCAGAGGATGTGACCGACGAATATGGCAAGGCGGCACTGGCACGGCTCTACCGAGAGATTCAATCTGGTCCACATAACAATGAAGGCATCGGCATGCGGACCCTCGATCGGATGGGAGTGCTGAACAAAGAAAAAACTGCCGTGCGCGAGAACTATGCGAGCAACGTTGAGCAATTTCTTAACCGGATCATGGTGCTTCACGTAGAGACGCAAAACCGCATCTTCGATCTGTTCTACGAGCGCTACGTAGAAGCCGTCGAAGCTGCGAAGCGACAAAGTGCATTCGATTTCGGCGTGGAAGAGATTCGCGCCCGCAACTTGCGGCGAATTGCAGCGCCCGAAACTCTCTTTCTTGATTCCGCGTCCGGTGCAAGAACAATGCTTCACGATCTGGAAGGGGAGGTGGATGTTCTGCGACGTTCCTTCGAATCTGTTACGAGCAATGCTAAACTTGGGTTCTTCCGAAATCTTCAGAGCCGCCGGGTCTATGCGGCATCCGAGCATTGGGACACAGAGCGCAATGAAATCTATTTGACCCCTCTGAAAGGCTCGCGACGAGCGCTTGAACCATGCGAGTTAGAGAAGAAATATGAGCGTGTTGCAATTGAGGAAGCTCGTGCCTGGTGGGATGCGGAGTACACGAATACGCCGGCCACCGAACCGCGACGGTTTCATATCCTAGCAGCCCGTTGAACAAGTGTCGTTTTCTAGGGGACGAGCGTGAGGGCTGG
>JBBDYG010000006.1:24473-52937 GCA_040901765.1 Pirellulales bacterium | reverse complement strand
TCGGCCAATCAGCCTGCACACGCTAGGAATCACCCACTAAATTTCCTGAAGAACCGTTATTTTCAATCATTCGGCTAGCGGCTTGCGCAACCGTTCGCTGGGCCGCTTCGATGTCGAACAGCCGAATTGGTCCTAACGAACGCAGTTGCCGCCGAAATGCGTTGCGCTCCCGGCGGGGCAAGGCGCCGCCAATACGGTCCAGCAACGGCTCGCCGGCGCCCGCGAATGCGCAGTAGAGCACTCTTGAATCGGTGGCCCGCAGCAGTTTTGCTAAGTCTTCGTTGGAAAGTTCGACCAAGTCGTCGAATTCAAACGCGGCTTCAGTCGAAGGTTCAGCTTCCGCAAAGCGTTGTCGGTCGTTCGATGTGGGTACACGCTCGCTGCGATAAGACTCAATCGCAATACGAGTATGCCGATGCGGCTTCCGATCAGCGTCATTTCTGTCGGAACGGCCAAAGTAATTCTTGAAAGCTGGTTTCGCCATTCGAGCGGCAATCTGTTGGGCCAGCCCGCTGTCTCGCGATTGCAACCGCAGCAAAATTGTTTGTCGAGTGCTCTCTTGAGTTGCGGCAAGGATCGATCCGACGATCGACATGCGGTCGGCACGACGCAGTTGCTCGCGATTCTGGTCGGCGAGCCACACTTCAAGGCTATGTTCGAGCACGCGCAGGCTATCTACATCCGTATGGCCAAGTTCGGACAGTCGCTGCACGACCTCGGCCTGTAGTTCCTCCGGCAATCCGCTCAGTGCTTCGGCCGCCTTCTCCGCCGGCAGGTAAGAAAGTACTACAGCCACCGTTTGCGGGTGCTCCGGCTCAAGAAATCTCACCAGGGCTTGACTATCCGTCGCGATCAGCGAACCGAACGGCGTCACCGGAGCTTGAGCGCATGCCGCTAATTGCCGCAATTCGGCCAGTTGCGAGTTGAACGGCGATTCGGATCGCGGAGAGAAATTCACCGACGACTTGCTGCCGGCGGCTACTTCTTCGCTAAGCTCTAGCACGACCGCAGCAGTGCCTTGCTCCGACGATGAAGGCGTTCGCTTCGGTTGGCGTTGCAATTCGGCCGTCACGCACGAGAGTTCCTCGTCTTCCACGGTTCCAAGACTTCGCATCGCCTCTCGAAGGGCTCGTGCCTCCCCGGGCCCGAGCTGCGCAAGAAGTCGCGCTGCCGAATCGGCATCGAGGCTGCGAATCAGCACCGCCGCTTTACGGATCGAAGGTGTGTTGCTTGAAACTGCCACGCGTCAGCGTCCTTGCTGGTTCATGTCGGGTTTCGTTTTTTGCCGAGCATTCTTAGCCCACATTGCTAATCCAGTTGCGGAGGATCATCGCGGCAGCCTCGGGATCTTCCCGCACGATTTCCGCTAAGTCTTCCTTGAGAGAATGCGACTTACGGAGCCGCAATCGTTGCCGCGGCGGCTCGACGCTCGCGTCGCTCGACTCCGTTTCGGGCGCGTCACTCGGTTCCAGTCGCAAGGTTGGACCGGCCACAGCGGAGGAACTTTCTCCGTTGGGACTCGAACGAACGATCGACCGCAACATCAACAAACTGAATGCTGCCAGCCCCAGCATGGAGACGGTTCCCCAATTCTGCCCGGTCCAGGCCATCGCGTGAGACGAAAACGAGGGTTCGGGAAGCGGATCTCGCGTGACGGAGTTGACCACCTCGACGTGGACTTGTTTGTACTCGTCTTCACCAAGCGTCAGCCGAGGCAATAGGGGCTTTACCAGATTCTCGATCTTGCTGACCTCGTTCGACTGCACGATCTTCAATTCGTTTTCGTCCGGTTCCTTTGGCGGCTGGCCTTGAGTGGGCGGATTGAGCTGTTTCCAAACATTGACAATGTAGTCCCGTGGCACGGCGACCGATGCAAAGACTTCCTTCTCCTTGTACCCAGTGCGTCGCAATTCCGACTCAGTGAAGCCGACCACGTTTTCCTCTTGAGTGTTGTTGCGAGTGGTCTCCGATTGGTTCTTCGCCGCGACCGACTGATCTGGACCGCGCCGGTTGGGGCCTTGGGCCTCCAGACCCGGTTGCCCGCCGCCGTCGGTGGTTGCCTGCGTGGTCTTCTCGGTATCGGAAGTTGAACGCACCATGACGCCGGGTTGCGCGGGCTTCACGTCGCGGATTGTCTCCTCGATCGTATCATCGAGATTGGCGCTGACTTGAACTCGAACGCCAGGAATGTAACTCAGCACCTTGCTGATGTCTTCGCGCTTATTATTCTCAAACGCCATGCGAAGCTGATAGTATTCGTCATCGTAGTCCTCGGGTGCGCTCCCGGAAATCGCATCGCTGTCGTCGCCGAGGTTTGTAACTACTACCTTTTCGGTGGCCAAACTTGGGTGCGTGCCAGCAACCAACTTCTGCAAGTTTCGTAAACGACGCCCATCGAGCAATTCGCCGGGAAGAGGTAGCACATTCACGGTGGCAGAAGCTGGCCGCTCGCTTTTCAATCCACGCGATTCCTCAATGGCGACGGTCACGAATGCCTGGTCGACCCACGGCATTAAACTGATGATGTACGACAAGCGGCTCTCGCTGGCGGCCTGCATTCGCGATCGCTTCGCCTCGCGACTTTCGAGAAAGCTGCCGCCATCGAGCGCATCGCTCATGATCGAGTCGATATTGCGGGGCAGCGCCCCGGCATCGGCGACTGCGGCGATGTAGACGTCTTTCTTGCTTCGCGGAACTCGAATTCGATTCCCCTCGATGCGGAAATCGTTGCCAACCGTGGCCAATGCGGCTTCGACTTGGGCAATTTGGCCGGCAGAGAACGGTTCGCCGCCAAACAGATACTCGTCCGGGCCAGCCATGCCCTGCTGAAACAAGAACGCCAGACTGACCACGACCACGGCGAGCAACAGCCCAGCCGTGATCCGCGCCGCCGGCGTCATGGACAAGAACAACTCGCGCACCTGCGCGAAGAGTTTGTTGAGCGAATTCATTTGAGTGTAGCTGTTAGATGTTAGCTATTAGCCAGAGCAGCGAAATACATTTTTCATCTGGCTAAAAGCTAACGGCCAATTGCTAATAGTTATTCCTAAATTCGGATGTCGCGGATTTCCCGGTACACTTCCATCACCTTATTCCGCATTTGCATGGTGAGCCGGAAGGCGAGATCGGCTTTCTGTACTGCGGTAAGAACTTCCGCGGGGCTGACATCTTCACCGGTGAAGAGTGCCTCGACCGCCTTGTCCGCATCGACTTGCATCTCATTGACGTTCTTGATGGAGTCAAGAAGTACGCTCTTAAAGTTCCCTCCCTCATCGCCTTGCGCAATTCCGGCAACGCGGTTCGCGGTAGACATCTGCGGCATAGCGGCCGTGGAAGTAATGGGCGTCATGTCGTATTGCGGTTGAGTTAGAAGTTGCTTACGCGACCAGGCGCAGGGTCTGTTCGCTCAAGTCTTTGGTGATTTCGATTACGCCCACATTCGCCTCGTAGGCGCGGGTTGCCTCCAAAGCGTCCACAAACTCGTTCGTCATATCGATGTTCGGGTAGGCGACATAGCCATGCGGGTTCGCATCGGGATGTCCCGGGTCGTATTTCATAGCAGGCGGCCGCTGCGCAAATTCCACGGTCGCAACCCGTACGCCCGCGCCGCCGCCGGCGGTCGTGATATTCGTGTCGGTTTGAAATGTCACGTAGCGCGGTTGATAGGGGGCGATTTGGCCGTACTCATTTCGAGTCGTCGAAATGTTCGCAATGTTCGATGAAATGGCATCCAGCCGCGCCCTTTGGGCAACCAAGCCGCTGGTGCTGACATCGAAGGTTGAGAACATGGCCGAGACTCGCGTTTCAGGTTATGCCACTCGTTCGGTCACTGCGGCGCGAAGCAAGCGGAATTGGGCTGCCATCAGATTGATTGCCAGGTTGTGCTCTTGTTGGTTCTTGGCGATTTCGGTGACTTGATTCTCCAAACTAATATCTGTTTCGTCGTGGTATAGAATGCCGCGCAGCGAGTCGTCTACCAGTTTGAATTCGTCCGCCATGCGTTCCTGCGGCGATTGAACGACGCCGATGGACATGGCCTGAGTGGGGCTGACGGGTTGGTCGCGGGCGTCAATCGCATCCCGCAAGCGCTGTTGAAACATTTGCGGCGATAAGTCGCGAGTCTTATAGCCGGGAGTGTTAAGGTTGGCAATATTGCCCGCCAGCACGCCGTGTCGCGCTTGAGTGAAGTTGACGACTCGCTCCAGCACCGGCAATGAATTGGCGTCAAAGAGAGATGACAGCATTGATCGCGTTCCTCCTTTCCCTAAAGACGTCCAACTTCACGTTGGCAATCAGCGTGCCAAATCGATAACAAAGCCGCGCCTTATCTCCGCGCGTTTCGCAAGTCGCTGCAAATTACCGAATTGACAAGCCGATTGCAGTTCTAGGTAGACGAGCGGCCGCTACAAAATGAAAAGTGTGTTCGGCGGTTCTTGCCGATAGCACGCGCAAGAGATGCCGATTCGAGGGCCTGATATGCTTGGGCGAACTACAAACAATTCGAGTCGGCAAACGCCTTCTCGCGAGGCGCGAAGCCGTAATCGCGCAGCTTGCCGCTCAAGGTGCGAACTCCGATTCCGAGCGCAGCCGCCGTGCGAGCGCGGTGACCGCCGAATTTCTCGAGTGTGGCAACGATGTGCTTGCGTTCCAAGTCGGCCAGGCTCGTGTCGCATCGCAAATCGACTTCTGATGCGTTCGCCGGTTCGCTTTGGTGTTCCCATCTCAACCAAGGTCGTATTTCATCGGCCCTGATCGGGCGGCCTTGATTGAGAACGCATGCACGGGTGACCACATTTTGCAATTCCCGCACATTGCCCGGCCAATGGTAATCTAGTAATAATTGGCGTGCATCAGGCTCCCAATCGCAGCGTGGTCTGCCCAGCTTTTGCATGGCTTGGTCGAGAAAGTGATCGACAAGTTGCAGCACGTCCTGCGCGCGATCGCGTAGCGGAGGCACATCGACGGGCAAAACGGCGAGGCGGTAATACAAGTCCTCGCGAAACCGACCCGCCGCGACCTCCGACGCCAGATCGCGATTCGTTGTAGCCAGAATGCGCACGTCGGCGCGAATCGGCTCGCTGGAGCCAACCCGTTCAAAGGTTCGTTCTTGCAAGACTCGCAAGAGCTTCGCTTGTAAGCGAAGATTGATTTCTGTGATTTCATCCAGCAGGAAGGTGCCGCCTTGGGCAAGCTCGAAGCGGCCGGTGCGATCGGCGTCGGCTCCGGTGAAGGCCCCGCGGCGGTGACCGAATAATTCGCTCTCGATGAGTTGCTCGGACAACACCGGGCAATTGAGGCTCACAAGCGGCTTTTCGCGCCGTTGGCTCATCGCGTGAATCGCCTGCGCGACCAGTTCCTTGCCGGTACCGCTCTCACCGCAAATGAGAACGGTCTCCTCGGTCGTAGCGATTAGCGCCAAGCGGCGCCGCAGGTCGTTCATCGCCTGGCTGTTGCCAATGATCGCAGGTGCGTCGCTGCTGGAACTCGTGGAACCATGCAACAACCGCTGCCGATCGAGCGCTTGACCGACCGACCGTTCGAGTTGCGTGACGTCGAAGGGCTTTTCGAGGTAATCGAAAGCGCCGTGACGCATCGCCTCGACCGCCGATTGCACGCTGGCATGTGCGGTGATCATTAGCACTTGGCAGGGCCAGCGGCGGCGTTCGATCTCGCGGATGAAATCGAGGCCGTTCATACCCGGCATCTGCAAATCGGTGACGACGACTTCGGCCATCGTCTGGCCGAGCAATCCGATCGCTTCGGCCGCGCTCGCGCATGCCGTTACGCGATAGCCGACCTGCTGCAGCACGTCCGCGATGGATCGGCGCGCGGATGCGTGGTCGTCCACAACGAGCACGTGGCCGCCGACCGGCTGGGATTCATGGGAAGTCATGCAGCGACTCCGATCGCCCGACGACGCGGGATGCGGATCGTAAAGGCGGCGCCACCTTCAGGGCAGTTGGCGGCCGTGACCGCGCCGCCGTGCGCTTCGGCCACTTGGAAGACAACCGACAGTCCCAGCCCCGTGCCGCTTTCTTTCGTCGAATAAAACGGTTCGAATATCCGCCGCTTGGCTTCCTCGTCCAGCCCCGGACCACTGTCGGCAACTTCGAGTTCGAAGCCACGCGGGCCTTCGTAGGAGGTGATCACCAAGTCGCCGCCGCGGGGCATCGCATCGAGGGCGTTGAGCACCAGGTTGAGCAGCGCCCGGCGAACCATCTCCCGGTCGGCGTGAAGCACCGTGTTGGGCGGCACATCGATATCGAGGTCCACGCGCTGCGCGTCGATTTGGGGCGCAAGTGACTCGCAGATCTCGTCCACCAACGAGCAGACAAGAAAACTTTGCCATTGTGGCTGCCGATGAGCAGCAAAACTGAGCAGATCGTTCACGGTCGCGTCCAGGGCGGTAAACCCGGCCTCAATCTTGGTGAGGATTTCCAGGCTCGCGGCGTCGGTCGCAAGACGACGGCGGAGCAAACTCAGGTACAAAGTAACGGGAACCAAACTGTTTCGAACTTCGTGGGCCACGTGCGAGGAAACGCGGCCCAGATCGGCCAGCCGATTTTGTCGGGCCAGCTCGCGGTTCTTTTTTTCTAACTCGTCTGTGAGCCGGCCCACTTCCGCTTGCAGCGTGGCGTGCGTCTGCTCCAAACGGAGCGTGGCGTCGTGCCAAGCCTCGAGCACCGTCTGTAGGTCCGGCTGGTTATCGCAGGCCTGCTCCACATCCGGCGCATCACCCCGATACAAAGCAAGCGCCGGCCTATCTTTCGTCTCAAGCGGCATCGGTGACCTCGCAATAAGCTCTAAACTAGCACGCCTGAGTATCAGGCTTCGGACGACAAGTCCAGTGGAATCGCGCTCGATGCTAGCAAGTGCGGGCGTTTAGCAACCTGCGATTGATCGGCCGTCCAGCGATTTGCGTGGTAGGCCCCCGTGGCCTCGCTTGCTGCTTGCACTCGGCGAAGCTGAGTAGCGGCCTGATTGCGACGCTGGAGCATCCATTGTTCTTGCTGGCGCTCCAGCTCCAACACCTCGAGCAATAGTTGTTGGCACTGCTGAGCCTCGGCCGCGCATTGATCGCGCTCGCGCTGATTCGCCCAGATGCGGGAGTCCGGGTCATCCGCATGAAACGGCGCCAGTTGTCGCTCCGTTTCTTGTAGTCCCGCGAGCACCCGTTGCTTCACGCTTAGCAACCGAAGCAATGTGGTCGTGTCCTCCTGCTCGATGAGACTGCCCTGGCGCTTCCCGAGTTCGCGTAACTGCACGAGTATTTGATGCCGTTTGTGGATCAAGCGGGCCAACTCTGAAGTGCTACACATGGGCTTGTGTTGTCCCGATCGCGGTTGAGAGACCTCACGACGAAGCTTGACGCCACCAACGGCTCATTTCGTCGAGGAGCAGTATCCATTCCTGCCGGGTCAGGTTCGTCGACCCGACGAAATCGGCGTCGGCGGGTAGTCGATCCAAAAACAACTTCGCTTGCTCGATCTGGCCGCGGGCTTTGACGTTGTCGTTGAGACGATTCCAACAGTGGGCAATCTGCACGAGCGTTTCCAGCACGAACGGCTCGTTCTGGTAGAGCGTGGCCACGTTCGAGTAAGCCTCAACCGCCTCTTTGAACCGTCCCAAATCAAACAGCACCGAACCTTGAAGCATGTAACAATTGCGGCGCATGGCGCGATCTTCTTCGCTATTCTCTCCGTGCGCGGCGATCTCGCGCTGGACATCGCCGTAGTGCCGCAGGGCGTTGCCGAGATAGTTATCGACGGTATCTTGCAAGTGTTCTCTCTCGCTGACTGTATTGGCCGCGGACAGCGCCTCGAGTGGCGCCGCCGCCGCTTGGCGATAAGATTCCGCGATCCGGTACCGCGCCAGCCGAGCCTGGCGATCATCGGGATAGCGTTCGACAGCTTCCTCGAGCCGCTTGACGGCATCGACGTACCTGCCTGCTTCGTGGAGCAAGTGCCCCAACTCGAACTGCGACGTGCGCCATTCCGGGCTTTGCGGAGTCAAAGTGCCGCCCATGATGTTCTCCAGCAGCAATTGCTCGGCGTTTTTCAAATCGAGCAACGTACTGTAAGCCCGCGCACAGTCGATCCGCGCTTGGTATATTGCGGCATCGTAAGGTTGAAATTCGATACACTCTTCAAAGGCGGCGATCGCTTCGTTAAGGCGTCCGAGCGCCAGATAGCACTGCCCCAGCCGTAGCAACGCCTGCGCATTGCGTCGGTGCGGTTCATTATTGAGGTATTCGTTCAGGGTTTCCGCGGCATGGGAATAGGATTGCCCCTGGTAGAAACATTCGGCACTGCGCCACAGGTCGTCCACATAGCGGCTTGTCGCGAATCGCAGTCGAGCGAGTTGCTTAAAGCCGACTCCCGCTTCGCGCAGACGCAGGCGTGCTTCGCGAAGCTGCTCACCGGGTTCAGGAGCCGTCGCGGCATTTATCCGCAAGAACTTGCCCCACGCTTCCAGCGTTTCGGCTCGCAGCGAAACTTGGCGTTCTTCGTCGAAAAGCGGCATAAAGTCGTCAACGGCAGCGAGTGCCGAAGCGAATTGGCTCTCCGCCACGAGTGCTGCGTGGGCCTCGATGAATCGACTTCGGAGTGCGTCCAAAGGAAGCCACGGGTTTTGGTACGCTTTCGGGTCGTGTAGAGCCTTTAGCGCGCGGCGGTATCCGCCGAGTGCAGCGTCGTAATCCTTTTGTTGCCGCAATAGATCGGCCTCGCGCAGAGCGGCGGCAATTCCCTCCGCGGTTTCAGGATGCACCTTTCTTGTCGCCGCGAAGCGTTCGATTGCTAGATTGGCGTCACCTTTCACCGCCGCGGCATCCGCGTACAGGTACATCGATAACCGCGTGACATTCGTCGCTAAGCGATCGAGCGATTGGGCAGCGATGAATTTAGCTTCGGCCTGGCTTAAATCCGCGGCCGCGGTTCCGGCATCGGCGGGATCGCCCGCTGCGCCCGTTTGGAGTTTTACCCTGGCTTGCTCCAAAAGGAGCCAACCTTCGAGCATTTCGCGGCGGCTCTGCCCGGCTTCCTGGGATGAGACGGAGTCGAGCGTCTGGTGCGCGTCGGCAAATTGTTGTTGCCCGATGAGTATCTGTGCTCGGGTAAGCAAGGCGTCAACGCGCTGCTCGGAAGGTAGCTCCATCGACAAGAGCGCATCGTTGTGTCGCTGGGCTTCCGGGAGCCGCGGGGCAGGTGCGGCCAGATGAGCATCGCAAAGCAAAGCATGGATCTCTGCCGCGTGAGAGTTTTTCTGTTGGAGCGCTTCCTCCAGAACGCCGATCCCGGCTTCCAATTCATTACCCGATAGAAGGCTCCGACCCAAAAGGAACAACGCTGCATCCTCTCGGCCTGGCGGAAAACCAAGGGCGCGCGCCTCTTCCAAGTAGCGCGCGGCGATCAAATAGTCAGACCGCTCGCGTTCGGCGGACCATTGCGAATCGGCGTGGGCTGCCTTAATGGATCCCAAAATGAACAAAGGCCCGCCGGCCTCCGCAGTTGTCAGCGCTGGACCGGTGCGTAATCGCTTTGCAAGCGTTTCAGCTCGCTCCAAGTCGTGCTCGTCGAGCGCGTTTAGCGCCAACTGAACCGTTATCAAATCAGCTTTGACGGCCAAGCTGGCGAGCAGGAGCCATGCGACGCCCGTGCCCATCAAAAGAGCGAGCAGAACGGAGCCGACGATCACATTCCGCAGCCAATTTGCTGCTCCCCATTCGCGTAGTCTTAGTACGAAGTCGGCCGGATTTTTCAATCCGGATGAAGACACCGGCACTTCCGACTGGTCCTGAAGTTGACTCACGTAAAGAACCCCGGCGCACCGTATTCGGGCGAAGAGTGGCTCTCCCGACGGGCAAAGGCCAAGAGATGAGAAGTAAGCGTGCGGTTTGTACGCCTCTTGGCGGAGCGGGTCAATTGCGCCCTTCGTCCTGGCCGCTAGGGATGCAAGTCGCACTTGCGCGCTAGCAAGGAACGGAACTCATGTAATGATCGCTCGGGCTATGCGGGTTTCCGCGTTTGTGCCACTGTTCCACGCCGCGCGCGCAACAAGCTGGCAAAATGAAAATTCCTCTCGCATTTGCGCACCGCGAAGGCACGCATCTATCGCAAGGGGCGGGAAAAGCTCTGACAGCGCGGCGCGTCGGGTGAGATTCCGCAAAAGCCACGAGGGATCAGCATTGCCACGTGTCGGCGCAAAACCTCTGTTTTTGTAGAGGATTGCCACATTGCCACTTCCAGCGGGGGTGGCCAAGCTAGTGGCAAAGCTGCCTGGAAGGGTCGCGGTTAGCCGCAGGTGACTGAATTTGAGAACCCCCTTGGAGGTTCTCCAAGATCAAAGTGCGACTTGCACCCTGGCCGATCAGTCACCATCCAGCCGGTTTGCTTGCTGGCGATGTACTTGCATGTCGATGTCGTACTGCACCGGCCGAACGCTGCCGTCGCAGAAGGCCATATTCAGCGAACCGGAATGCGCGCTGCCAAACGCAAAGATACCCGGTGCCCCGGAGACCGGAGCGTCTTGCCGGGGCTGATAGTCCTCCCGCGGCCACGAAGATTTCGGATTCCATGCCACGCGGTGGTTGTCCCACTCATACCCCACCCACGCCGACTGGTTGTCGCCCATCATGCCGACTTCGTTCGTTGGGTTGACATCGTCGTAGACGTCCGGTGACATGAATTTCTCGCCGCAGAGATACGTCTTGCTCAGTCCGTCCAAAATCTGCGCGGTTCGCACTTCGCTCCGATAATAGACAACCCCGGTCTGGAAAAAAACGGAACTTGGATCGGAGGTCGGCGTCCATTTTTGTGGACTTGTCCGCAATGCTTCATAGCTGGCCGGCACCCACATCGCCGGCTGGTCCGAAAACGCCTCCGCGACGCTGTACAGGGCGTCGCCGCTATTGGCGGCGTAGTCCGACTTCGTCACATGGGGCAGCAACAACGCGCCTTGACCGACGCTCAGCGACCACTTGCCGTTGCCGCCGCGCTTGAAGGGGTAAGGCCGGGCATCGCGACGACTGGGGCAATAGAAGATCGGCGGCGCACTCTGGTAGAGCTGCGCTAGTCCCTCGCCGAGCGGATCGACTTCGAGCCGGTCACTCGCAGCCGCGGTCCTGAGCGGCGACTCTTCCACAAACGCCAGCAAGCTGAACAGCCAGCCGCCCGGTTGCTCGCGCCCGTACCCACGACGCGGATCGGCGAGGAAAGCCCCCGACCAACCGCCCGACGGCAAAAACTTGTGCGCGTCAAGATGCAACTGCGTGGCAAGCGCGAGTTGCTTGAGGTGGTTCTGGCACGTCGCCTTGCGTGCCCGTTCGCGCGAGGCCTGAATGGCGGGAAGCATAAGTTGCACTAACAGCCCGATGATCGCAATGACGATCAACAGCTCAACGAGCGTCATCGCAGATCGCTTGGAGGCTGCCGTGAACATTGACAAGCAAAGCTCCGGATCTACTTGGCCGGTATTTTCAGCACTTGGCCAGCGATGAGTTGGCGTGTGTCCTCTTTCACTTTCTCCGACAACACTTCACGATTGGCGTTGTAAATCTTCTCCCACAACTCTCGGTCGCCGTAACACCCCTGCGCTATGAAGTGCAGCGAATCGCCGGGCATCACGATGTAGTCCGCGGGCAACTGCTTGGGAAATATGGACTTGGGGAGCGACATATCGGCATCCGCTTTGGCGGGAATGGTGATCGTCTCACCCGGTATCAATTCAAAACCGGGCCGGGTGCCAAGCTGCGGGTTGGCGTTCAAGAGCGCGTACCATAAGTCCATGTCGCCATAGGCGCGGACGGCAAGGTGGCTGAGACCATCGCCTTCCAGCACCGTATACTCTCCCGGCGGAATGAGGGCGTTTTTCTCTTCTTCGCTGGGGCCGCCCGTGCAGCCAATTGTCGCCAAGCACGCCGCCAACGCGAGAGCGTTCAACCGATTGTAAGTGCGAATGTTCATCGACGCCTCCGGGATGATGTAGTAGGCAGAGGGCAGCAGGCACGTAGGCGAGTTTCTCCGAAACTCGCATTAGCACGTGGTCGAGTCTCTCCGAGCCTCGAAATGCAAGTTTCGGAGAAACTCGCCTACGTGGGGGTTATTTTGATCGATCCGCTACAACTTGGCCCGCTTCGCGAAGCTGGCCAGGATTGGTCCACGTGCCGTCGATCACGATCTCCGTAGTTCCGACGATTGAGTTGTCGTGAATCAACCGGGCGGCATGGGGTTCCAAACGGACGCAGCCTTCCGATGCGGGAAACGGCGGCAAGGACGGGTGTGCATGGAAAGAAATCGCACGCCGCTTATCGATTACCGTGAGGTGCCGATAATTAGGTGTGCCTCGCATATGATCTTCCAGGCCTTCAACCTTGCGCACCCCTTTTGGCGTACACAGTGAATTCGGACAGTTGCTTTCCACCACGTCGTTGCAGTCATTGGTGCCCCAACCGGTGCCGGGCGAGCTGCGGAACGGGCCAGTGTCCTGACTGGCGGCGTCGGGGCCGACCCACGTCAATCGGACCCAGTGGTTAGGACTTGTAAGATTCAAGTGGATCTGTCCGATATGCGTGTTCGGAAAATCTCTGTTCCTTTGAGAAGGAACCACGCCGGGCACGTGCGGATTCGCCAGGGCATACACCTGCCAACTCAGGAGCGCCGCGCACGCCGCAAGCGTCACCTCCAACCCCCATCGCTTAACAAACCGCACCACCGTAACCTTCATGGCGAACCACCTGCATCAAGCATCAATCACCCATCGTTGAGCAACCAGTACCGAACATCCATCACCTCACGTGAAGGGTAGTCGTTTCCGCGCCCTTTCGCGCCATTCGGCGTCGCGCAGCCGCCGGGCGTCGTAATCGGCGTCGTTGCCGGTCTCTCGCTCGACGGTCCGAGCCGTTGAGCGCGATCGGTGCGTGGACGACCTGACAGCGACCAGCGTTTGTCTGAGCTCAGTGCGGAAGCGAATCGCAAACAAAACCAGGACGGCGGCAACATTAAGACCGATCCATGCATCGCGCGACCAGCTGCGCACATCGGCCGCCGAAAGAAACGTGAACCACAGCGATGGAAAAGCTTGGAACAAAACCGCAACGAGCGCCAGCACAAGCAACAGTTCGAGCCACGCGAAACCGCTGCGGATCGATCGACTTAACCGCATCGTCAGTCCTCCCTGGAATCAGGGAACTTCGGAAACACTCGGCAAGTTCAGAGATGCAAGTCGTACCATGCCGTCCCAGAGCTGAATCTCAACGGGTGCCTGCACGAACCACTGTCGATCCGCTGAAAGCCGAGCCCGCGTTGCCAAGCCAATATGATCCAAGGCCATACCGTACGGTGGCACTTCAAGCAATAAGACTTGTGCAGTGTCGCCACGCTTGGCCATCTCACCGGCTAACTGCTCATAGCGCGGCAACGCATCCCGGCATTTCGAGCAGTCATGATGATAGAGCAGCACGACTGATTCTCCGTCGGAGACGTCAATTTTCGGCGACATTTCGTCGTTCAGCGGAAACTTTTGGTTGATCCATTCCGTCGGCTTCAACACGACGAGTTTCGCATTGCTGGGCAGTGAATCGTCAGCGCGAAGGTCTGTCGGAGCGGACCCAACCATCAAGAAGAGCGACGAACCGCCCAGCAGCAGGTAGCCGGCCGCGCTAGCGGACAACTTGACCTTTCCGACGGGAGGTTGGCTTCGCTCTAAGAACGCTTGGCGTTGCACAACGAGCAGCCAGACGATTACTGCGTCCAGCGTGAGCGTCCACCACGGGTTCACTTCCAACGGGCCGAAGCACCCGCAAGATTCGTAACCAGAAAGGGCGCGGTAAAGCGAAAAAGTGGCAAACACGACAAACAGACCCAGACCTGAAACCCAAGTCAGCCGTGAACTTATTCCCGACACTAGCAGTAAACCGACCAGCAGTTCCGCCTGAACCGCGATTATCACCAGCCAACGAGGTAGTTCGTACGCGAACCGCAACTGAGCTGTATCCGCGGCGTAAAACGTCTTCAACAGTGCCGTGACAAGCAGCAAACTACCCACAGCCAATGGAAGAGCACGACACATGCGAATTCTGGCATTCCACTTAGCGGATTCTAGCGATCACCAATGACACGGATGGGCAGCCGGAAATCCAATTCTGGTTCTTCCGAGTAGGTCAGCGTTATTTCCAAAGGTTGCTCCTGGCTCAATTTGTCAACATTGATTTCAAGGTCAAGTTGCCAGCAGTTTTCTTTCGCGGTCCATCGAAGACTTGGCTTCACTCCAGGCACTTCACGACGAATTCGCAAGTCTTCCTGACCAGTCGTATAGCAGTATACAGTCTTGCGAACGATACCAGTCGCACTCGAACGCGTCGAAGCATTCGATACGACCACGGTACCTGGCGAAAAGCGTACTGCGAGTTTTGCAGGCCTGATCATCACCGGTATATCAACGACTGGGTGCGTACTGGATACCGGCTGGATGGCTATTGAGGCAAAGACCTGCTCAGGTACGCTCGCGCCTTCTTGACTGAGCGCTACCGTCACGATCTGACGCGGCTTCAGACCGCTTAACGAGGGAATTGGTTCATGACCACCGTCCGGCACCTCATCCATTTGAACCACTAGTAACTCAGGTCTAGTAGACGTAATACTTTGTATCTTCACGCCATTATCAGGAGAATTGTCGTACACGATCATCCGGGCGGGTCGATCAAACGACGAATCGTCGGCATCAAACCGCAAAAACGCCGGAGTCACGCGAATTCCCGCCGCCACATTGAGGGAGACTTCTCCATTCGCCATACAGTCTGCTGTCTCGCTATCACCGGCTGCTACGAAGGAATATCGCTGTTCCCCAATGACTCCCCCGGTCTTAACCGTTAGTCGGAACGGTGTGCTTTCATCAGGGGCAAGTTTGACGGGAAAAGCCAGAGGTTTTCCGTTTGGTTGCGAAAAACTCATGCATCCACAAGAACCCTCGACGGTTTTCCATAACACTCCTTCCGAGGTGCTGTTTTTCACTTGAAAATCGAATTGGACCACGTCGTATTCACGCACAACACTTGGTGCGGTTAATGACGTAGGGACTAATTCGATTCTGGCTCGACGATCACCGGAACCGATTAAAGACTTCAATACAGCACTCGACATCGAGCCGGCTAATAATCCGGCAATAGCAAGCCCAGCTACGAGCAAACGCGTGCTTTTTCGAGATGTCAGAGGCAAGTTCATCTCTCATTCAACCCCCGCGTCGCGAGCTACCAGCAAGCTCTATGGAGAACTCAGACGGCCACGCCGTCTTCGCATGTAAATCAGAATCACAAGGGCAACCATGATTGCCGCGGTAATAGCCATCGCGGCAAATCGATAAAGAGCTTGGAATGGCTCCGCGAACTCTTGCGCTAATTCCTCTGGATCAGGAAAGCGAAAGTCATGATAGTCACCGGTGTATGTCCGGGCTGGTTTGTCGTCCGGCCCCCAAACATGTAATGGATACGAACCGTCGACAGCCGGCAATTGAGTAACTACCGCATTTTCTGGAAAAGTAAAGTCAAATGCATCGGACGGAAGTTCTGCGTTAATCAGAACGTCTTCCGCTACGCGTAGCTGCTCAGACGCGGGCGGAGCCTCCGGCGCAGCGGTCCCGTCATACATACGGGCCACAGCTCGTTTGGGAAAGTAAGTGCCGTCACGCGTTTGGCCGAACTCGGTGACTTCACGTTCCATGCGGATTGGAACGATGCTATCTGGCGACGGATCAGTGTCCGCAATATACGCGACCACTCTAGACGCGAGGTAGTTCACGCTTGGATCGAGGACTATTTCGTAACGACTTTTCGTGAATCGCCCATTAGTCTTGTTATCTGGATGCGAGATCGCAAGCTGCCAAAGCCTTTTCCCACGCTCCCCAGTTAACTCCGATACCTCAACGGAGGGCGATGCGGCAACTAATTGCGCTAACGTCCAACGAGTGTCATCCAAATTACCCTGAATTTGAAACAGCGCAAACGATGCTGCGGGATTTGAAAACGGGCCAGGTAAATTGGGTGAGGGCGGTTCGAAATAAGCGCGCACCGTTCTTTGCTTGTGGGGAGTTATCCGCCGGGGTTGTAGTGGATCCCAGTTCAACAGCACGCGACGCTGATCCGGCGACTCGATCAAATCCCCGAGATTTTGAGGGTTCCCTTCCGCGTCTGGCTGACGTCCGAAATGTTGCCTATACCTCTGCCGCTCTCTATCCAGGTCTTTTGACCAACGCTGCGTCGACAAGTGGATTGGTTTATCTAGACGGCCGCCTCGCCAACCGGTCCGATATACCTCGATGCGCATGTCTAGATAGCGCACGGACTCTACAGCGGCCTGATTCGCGCTTACGAGATCCTCGACCGACGGACCTAACTCTTTGTCCGCTACTCCAGAAAAGTAAAGAACTGTAACAAAGACTTCCAGCATGGCAGCATCTCGCCAGTGCGGGATCCGCGCGACAACTTGTTGGCGTGTCACGGAGCCGCACCAAAAAGCACGTCAACAAGGATTGGAGTAACAGTCGCACGCATCGTCTGGAACGCCGGCACAGCTACCTCCGCAATTCCGATTGGTACACCCGCCCACTCCTGGTAGGCAACATTGCCCTGCCCCGCCGGGATGACTGACATTACATGTTGATGCGCTAATTGGACACTGCAGGAATTGCCCCCCACAACTCGTAGGACAATTGCTGCCAGGGAAACACGGCGCGCATGCCCTCCAATATGTCTCTCCAAACGCGTGCGGTATCGAATACCCGATCAAGCACGCTGCAATAAACACCATTAGTTTAGTACTTCGGCGACGGAACATGTCGTTGGTCCTTTCTTAAACTTTGTGTAAATAAACGTCTTGCACAGCGTGGACACCGTGTTGGAGTGCTCGAAATAGCGAACCGAAGATGGCGGGCGAAATCCCCACCGCGGTCGGCGGCGTCCGCAAAGACAGCGGCAGCGAGCATCGAGCATCGAAAAGGCACGTGATCCACCTCCAGCACCCAGCGGGACGACCACACGCTAAGTTATAACGGGGGGGGAGGGGCGCTTGTCAAGCTAGCTGCGCGAAAGAATTCTCGGATTGTTCTAGCGGCGTACCGTAGTCAGGCTTTCCAGCCTGACCAGCAGCAGTGTGGAGGTTCGCGGGGCTTGTCAGGCAAGAATGCCTGACCTACGTAGATAGAATCCGCAGCGCGATTCTAATGCACGACGGCCGCGCTGGTCTGCCCGATGACTTCCATCATCCAGCCGTCCAAATCGGTCAGCATCTGGGTGGTCAGGTCGTCGCGGCCGGGATATTGCCGTAGCGAGACGGTGGCGCCCGCGGAATGGAGTAAACGAAGGTTGGTGCAAAGCTCGCGTTCTGGATACTGGCTGCTGCGGCGCGATGCGGCGAGTAGCAAGGGCAGGTCGCGGATCGCATTCACGCAGCGCAGTGGGCAATTTCCGGTCGGCAGCGGTCCACCGATCGTCGCCGCGCCGGCAAAACCCGTCGGACAATGAAGCGCGATTCGCAGGGCCATCGTTCCACCGGCGCCGAATCCCACGAGAAAAACTCGCTTTGCATGAACTTGAAACTTCTGCTGAGCCAGTGCAATCGCCTCAACAATTCGTTGATGCGCGGCCGCGATTGCGGCAGGGGTTTGTTCCCACGTTGCGAGGGAATCGCCGCGAAGCGTGCCCACCGGTGCTCGCGGAGCAACGGCAACATAGTTCCGCACGCTAATGTGCGACATGACCTCGCCCAGGCTCTGCGTGGCTTGGCCAGCGTCATGAAGCCACACGATTAACGGGTACGAGTACCCGCTCTCATAATGGAGCGGTGCAAAGAGCGCAGTATCATCCAGCGCCTGGCCATGCTGGCGCTGTCCCACGACCCGGAACGGTACCTTGTTTGCTGTCGATGATTCCCAATTGACCGTATGCGTAGGAACAGTCACTGGCATCGTGGGCAAATCAAGTCGATTCATAACTTGTCAGTTACCTCTCGTCGGTGGACCGACGTCTAAGATAGGGCGCGGTAATTGGGAGTGACGCAAGTTTCTGAAGAGGAGTGAGGGGCGAGGGGTGAGGACGCAGGGGTCAGGGAAATAATAGGCGACGAAGCCGCAGTTGCATTTCTCCTGGCCGCTGGATGCTAGCACGAAGCCGTTGGGGTTCAAGGCAAACGCTGAGGCGTTGTAAAACAGGACACGGCGGATGTCAACTGCGCCTTCGCGCTTCGATGAAGAAGCCAGTTGGCTAAACCAATCGGCTCATGGCCTCAACTAGCCCTTTGACGGCATCTACACTTTTCTGAAACGCAGCCTGTTCCGTTTCGGTGAGTTGAAGCTCGACAATTTTTTCCACCCCTGCGGCACCCAGAATCACCGGCACGCCAACGTAATAGCCACCGACGCCGTACTCCTTGGTACAATAGGCGGCACAGGGAAGGAGCCGCTTTTTGTCTCGGACGACCGCTTCCACCATTTGGGCGGTCGCGGCGGCCGGGGCGTAGTAGGCACTGCCCGTCTTTAGAAGCCCCACGATTTCGGCCCCGCCGTTGCGGGTTCTGTCAATGATTTCCTCGAGTCGCTTTGCGTCGAGGAGTTGCGTGACTGGGATTCCGCCCACCGACGTGCAACTGGCCAGCGGGACCATCGTGTCGCCGTGCCCGCCCATCAACAGGGCGGACGTATCCTCAACGCTGACGCCTAGTTCCATGGCAAGGAACGTGCGATAGCGAGCGGTGTCCAGCACGCCCGCCTGGCCGACAACCCGCTGCGGTGGAAAACCTGTTACTTGCTGGGCACGCTGCACCATCGCGTCGAGCGGATTGCTCACGACGATCACCACCGACTTGGGACTCGTCCGTTTCACCTGCTCGCAAACCGCCGTCATGATCCTGGCATTGGTCGCCAAGAGATCATCGCGACTCATGCCCGGTTTGCGGGGAATGCCGGCGGTGATTACGACGACGTCGCTATCCGCAGAGTCGCCGTAGTCCGAGGTACCGACAACCCGAGAGTCGAAACCGAAAATCGGCGCTGCCTGCATGAGGTCGAGGGCCTTGCCCTTGGGCATGTCGCCCGCTTCGGGAATGTCGAGCAGAACGATGTCGCCCAATTCTCTTTCGGCGCACCAATGTGCGGTGGTAGCACCGACATTTCCCGCGCCCACGATCGTAATCTTCGCTCGTCGCATAAGTTATCCCCCTCGAAATTGCGGTGGTGTTGGCAGTTTCGCGAACTCACTATCCGGCCCACATTAACGCGCTGGCCTGGGCGCGATTCGCCTTGCGTTTTGGCCGAGTATCGCGGGTGTCGCCATCGCTCGCAAGTGGCGGCACTGCCTGCATCCGCGACGGAGCGAGTTCCCGGTTGTGGAGCGATCTGGACATTTCCAGCGGCTTGCGATAACGTTCGCACCCTCTTCGATAGCCACTCTTTTCACACGCTCTCATCGTAGTTCTAGGAAATTCTCCGCATGTCATCGGGGCTGCCCTCCTTGACGGATTCCAGTTGGGTCCGTCGCGGATCCGATCTGATTCTGCCCCTCGCCATGATCGCCAGTGTGCTGGTAATCCTGGTGCCGCTGCCTCCTGCGCTGTTGGACGTGCTGCTGGCGGGAAATATCACGATCGCGGTGTTGGTTCTGTTAACGACGATTTACGTTCGCGCGCCGCTCGATTTCAGTATCTTTCCCTCGCTGCTTTTGGCGACAACGCTCGCGCGGCTGGTTCTCAACGTCGCTAGCACGCGGCTCATTCTAACCCGGGCCGGTACGGACGGGCTGGAAGCGGCCGGCAGCGTCATTACGGCATTTTCGGACTTCGTAGCCGGGGACAAAGTTGTGGTCGGCGTGGTGATCTTTGTGATCATCATCGTGATCCAGTTCGTCGTCATTACCAAAGGCGCCACCCGCATTAGCGAAGTTGCCGCGCGGTTTGCACTCGACGGGATGCCCGGCAAGCAGATGGCGATCGACGCCGACTTGAACGCGGGAATCATCGACGAAAAGGAAGCCCAGCGCCGCCGGACGGAGATTACGCAGCAAGCCGACTTTTATGGATCGATGGACGGTGCCAGCAAATTCGTACGCGGCGATGCAATTGCCGGCATTGTGATTGCGATTATTAACATCGTCGGAGGGTTCACGATCGGTGTCGCTGAGTATGGCATGAGTTTCAGCGACGCCGCGTCGACCTTCACCCGCTTGACGATTGGCGACGGCCTGGTGAGCCAGGTGCCCGCTTTTCTGATCTCGCTGGCCGCTGGCTTATTAGTCACCCGCAGCACGCAGCGTACTAACTTGCCGCAGGACTTTATTTCGCAATTGTTCTCGCGGCCCCAAGCCCTGGCGGTCACGGGTGGATTTCTCGCGGTGCTCATGTTCACGAGCCTGCCGAAAATACCGCTGATGTTGCTCGGGGCGGCGTGCCTGGGATTGTCGCGAACGCTGACCCGCCAAGAGGAGGGCCGCGAACAATCCGCACGCGCCGAAGTCGAGAAAAAGCAGCAGCAGCCGGCCGAAGAGCGAGTCGAGGACTTTCTCACGGTCGATCCGATGGAAATTGAACTGGGAGTTGGGTTGATCCGTCTTGCCGATCCGAAACGCGGAGGCGATTTGCTCGACCGCGTCCAACGGGTGAGGCAGAACGTGGCCGCGGAAATCGGCGTCATCATGCCCAAGGTCCGCATTCGCGATAACATGCGGCTGGAGCCGAATCAGTACCGCATCAAGATCGCGGACATCCCCGTGGCGCTCGATGAAGTGCAGCCAGGGTTGCTGCTGGCGATCGATTCTGGCTTAACGTCTGGTCCCGTGGATGGAATACCCGCGAAGGATCCGGCCTTTGGAACCGACGCGAAATGGATTAGCCCAGCACTCCAAGACCAAGCCGAGTTGTGTGGATACACGGTTGTGGAGTCCGGAGCCGTGCTGGCGACGCACCTTACGGAAATATGCCGCCGTCATGCGGATGAGCTTTTAACGCGCGACGCCACGAAACATTTAGTCAACGAGCTGAAAGCCACGTCTCCGGCCGTGGTGGATGAGCTTGTACCCAGCCTCATGACGCTGGCCGAGGTTCAAAGCATTTTGCAAATGCTGTTGCGGGAACATGTGTCGATTCGACAACTCGGCCTGATCCTCGAGACGCTGGGCGACTTTGCGCCGCGCAGCAAGGATCCCATCCTGTTGACCGAGTATGTCCGTCATCGGTTGGCTCGGCAGATTTGCACGCGGTACCGCGATGCGGAGAATCAACTGCACGTGGTGGCCTTTGATCCGGCATTGGAAGACCGGATTCGAGCCGGCTTTGAGCACAACGAACGGGGACTGTTTGTGCGGATGTCGCCGCAAGCGATTCAGACGTTGTGCGGTCGCATCCGCGTGGAAGTCGAAAAGCTAACCGCTCGAAATCACACGCCGATCGCACTGGTCAGCCCGCAAATTCGCCCGGCACTGAAGCAAATCACGGAGAACCACCTGCCGCAACTTACGGTGATCAGTTTTAACGAAGTCACACGCGACACCCGAATCATGACACACGGATTGGTAACGGAAAGCTAGATGGCTGTCAGCTATCGGCTATCGGCTATCGGCCAGAAGAGTGCTGGCTTTTCTGGCCGATAGCCGAACGCCGATAGCCAACAGCCCAATTAGACACAAGGAATGTGGCGACGATATGGAGATTCAAACTTTTCGAGCGAAAACACTTCGCGAGGCGCTGGTGCAGGTCCGGCGGCAGCTTGGCCCGGAAGCGGCTGTACTCCATACGCGCGAAGTCAGCCGTGGTCTGATGGGCCGGCTGTTTGGCGGAAGACAATTCGAAGTTTCCGCGTCGAATGAAATCCACGTACCGAGTCGGCTACCGGTGGAATGCGATTCTAGTCATCCGCTCGATGAACAGCCGGCTCGACCAGCACATGTCGATTGCGACTATCGAAGTCGATATCGACATGACTTCCGCCACCGCCTTTCCAACCAACTCGGCGAATTGCAGTCCTTGGTGGAGGAATTATGCTCGAATGCCTCGACGAGTAAGCGGAATGAACTGCCGGAGGGAATGTTTCGCGTTTTTACAGATATGATCGAGGCGGAAATCGACGATGCAATAGCGCGAGATTACCTTGATCGGGCGCGCGCGAATAATGTGAGTGGCGAGCCGATGGACCCGCTGCTCGTTAAATCGCGGATCGTACAATTATTGGAAGACGAGCTACGAACCACAGGACCGATTCGCACGGGCACCGACGGCTGTCGCGTGATCGCGATGGTTGGCCCCACGGGGGTCGGAAAGACCACGACGATCGCGAAACTCGCTGCAAATTTCCGCCTGCGAGAGAAGAAGCGGGTGGGTTTGATTACGGTTGACACCTACCGCGTCGCGGCGGTCGAGCAGTTGCGGACCTATGCCGATATCATCGACTTACCGATGGAAGTGGTAGCCACCCCGCGCGAAATGCGCGAGGCGGTGACGCGGTTGAGCGATCTCGACTTAGTGCTCATGGACACCGCCGGGCGTAGCCCGCGAGACGAGGTCCGAATTCAAGAACTTAAGTCGATGCTCGGCGAGGCGGGCGCCGCCGAGGTGCATTTGGTGCTCAGCAGCACCGCGAGCGCCAAGAGTTTATTGGGCACCGTCGAGCGGTTTGCGGAGGTGGGAGCCACTGCGATGCTGCTGACGAAACTCGATGAGGCAACCAGTTTGGGCCACCTTTTGCCCGTTGTAAGAAACTCGTTGTTGCCGCTGAGTTATCTGACCGACGGTCAGGATGTGCCGGATGACATTCAGGTGGCGCAACCGCGAAAGCTCGCACAGTTGATCATGGCTATGAGTTGTGAATGAATATCGAACAGGACCAAGCGCGACGGCTGCGGGAACTGGCGCGCCAGTTCCGCGCGAGCCACGATCCAACACCGCGCGCGACGCTGGTCGTGCTCGTCGCAGGCGGCTATCCGCGCGTGGGAGTTACGACGATCGTCGCCCGGCTTGCCGCGGAGTTATCGCGCCTCTCTCTGAACGTAGAGTTACAGCCGGTCGACGCCATGCGAGATGATCAACACGTGGATGCGGATATTGCATTGATCGACGCGGGCGTTGGCTATTCGCGACGTGCTGCGGCGATCTGGAACCAGGCCGATCTTGCGCTGCTGGTCGCTACCGACGCTCCGGAGGTGGTGCTCGAGACCTATGCGGCGTTGAAACTGGCCAAGGCCCAGCATCCGGCGCTGCCGGTCTGGCTATTACCCAATCAATGTACGGACCAGCTAGTGGCCGAAGTTCTTTGTCGCCGAATCTCGGAGTCGTGCGAGCGATTTCTCGGAACCGCGATTCCGGCTGCCCCCTGGCTACCTTTGTGGAACACCGAAGCTGAACCGACGGACGGGAGCGTGGATGTCGCGAAGCTCGCACGGTTTCTCCGCGAGAGCATGCTATCGTCCCGTTCATTGGAGCTCGTTAAACATGCCGCGTGAAGCAATCCAAGAGAAAGGCTAACTTTGATTCAACTGTCGCGCACACGATTGCCGATGAACAATGACAATCCGCTTTCGTGCGTTAGCGCGTTAAGTTGGTTGGGTTGCCCAAAGTTTAACGGCCAATCGAGCACGAAACATGGGACGGACTTACGCGGGCATCCTGGGCTGTCTCGGTATGTCGCTGTCGTTGGTTCGCGAAATTCGGTCCGGCGCTGACCCGGACGTGGCAATCAACCATGCCCTGATCGTGCTCGTCATTTTTGCAACCGCGGGATTCCTGTTGGGACGGATTGCCGAGGCCATCATCGACGAATCGGTCCGGGGCCAATTGGAGCAAGAACTGGCGATGAGTTCACCGCCATCGGCCAAAGTGTCAGCAACGCGCGTCGCCTAAGCCGGATATCGACGCTAGGAGTACCTGTTTCCGATCCATTGAGAAGCTGCATAAGTTCAAGCGGAATTACGTCGCCTTCGCATGATGCGGAGGAGAAGAAATCACGGAGGATTGCATGATTGCAACTGTTGCCACACGGAGTCGTGAGGACATCTCTGAAGTCTGGACGCGGTTCAAGCTCGACCCCGAGAACCAGGACTTGCGCAATCGTTTGGTGGAGAACTATCTTCCGCTGGTAAAGTACAACGGCGAGCGAATCTGGCAGCGGCTACCGGACGGCGTGGAACTCGACGATCTTATTTCCGCCGGAGTCTTCGGATTACTGGACGCCATTAACGCCTTCGACATGTCGCGGGGCGTGAAGTTCGAGACTTATTGCGTGCCCCGTATTCGCGGCGCCATGCTCGACGAACTGCGGACGATGGACTGGGTTCCGCGACTCGTGCGCAGCAAGGCGAGCAAGCTCAACGAGGGACTAAAGACACTTGAAGCAAGGCTCGGTCGACAGCCCAACGAAAACGAGCTTGCGGAGTACATGAGCTTGAGCGTCCAAGAACTCGAGAAGATGATCGGTGATGCCAACGCGGTAAACCTGATTAGCCTCAATAAGAAATGGTACGAAACGGATAGTTATAAGGACGTTCGCGAGATTGACATTCTCGAAGATAAAAAGGGCGAGGATCCCACCAAACGAATTCAGAAATCGGATCTGATGCGGCTGGTGACCAAGGGCCTTAACCGTAACGAACGATTGATCATCATTCTCTACTATTACGAAGAGTTGACGATGAAGGAGATCGGCGCCACGCTCGATCTCTCGGAAAGCCGCGTCAGCCAAATGCACAGCGCGATCGTGCAACGCCTTCAGGGCCAACTCGGGCGTCGGCGGCCTGAGTTTGGCACGTAGCGGCGGGTGGAAGCCGCTGCTACGCGGTGTTACCATGTGGGGCGTCATGACTTCTGCCCCTACTTCACACCGCGTCGTCACCTTCGGCGAGATCATGTTGCGGCTGGCAACGCCGGGCTTTCGGCGATTTTGCCAGACGGATTCCTTGGAAATGAGCTTCGGCGGCGGCGAGGCGAATGTCGCCTGCTCGCTCGCGCAATGGGGAGTCAACGCCGCGTTTGTCACGAAGCTGCCGACGAACGATCTGGCTGAGGCGGCCATCCAGCGGCTACGTGGCATCGGCGTCGACACGAGCCACATTCTGCGCGGCGGCAACCGTATCGGAATCTACTTCCTCGAAACGGGCGCGGCCCAGCGGGCCTCGAACGTGATCTACGATCGGGCGTCGAGCGCGATCGCCACGGCCCGCCCGCAGGAGTTTGACTGGCCGAGTATCTTTCGCGGGGCCAATTGGTTCCACATCACGGGGATTACGCCGGCGCTGTCGGAGTCGGCCGCAGAGGCAAGCATCGCCGCGGTAAAATCGGCAAAGCACGCGGGCCTCCAAGTGAGTTGCGACCTTAACTTCCGCAAGAAGCTGTGGTCGAGTGAGCAGGCGGGACGCACGATGGCGATTCTCGCCGAGCATGTGGACTATTGCATCGCGAACGAAGAGGACGCCGAGAAGGTGTTCGGGATTCGCGCAACCGGAGCCGATGTTGCCGGGGGCAAGATCGACCATGCAAAGTATGAAGCCGTGGCGCAGCAGCTCACCGAGCGGTTCGGATTCGCGGGCGTGGCGATTACCCTGCGAGAGAGCCACTCCGCATCGCACAACGGTTGGTCAGGCATGTTCTATCGCGACGGCGCGGCCTATTTCAGCCGACACTACGAAATGCAAATCGTGGACCGCGTGGGCGGCGGCGACGCTTTCGCCGCCGGGTGCATTTACGCCCTGCTTAACGAACAATCGCCACAACAGGTCGTCGAATTTGCCGCCGCGGCGAGTTGCCTGAAGCACTCGATTCCAGGCGACTTCAACTTCGTAAGTCTGAATGAGGTGCAGGCGCTGGTGGGCGGCGACGCCTCCGGTCGCGTCCAAAGATAACATCACCGGGTCACTCCATGAGCAAACAATCCACGATCGACCGCATGCTTCGCACGGGCGTCATCGCCATCCTCCGCACCGATGACGCGGCGCAGTTGCTTGAAGTTTGCGACGCGCTGATCGCCGGCGGCGTCGATGCGATCGAGGTTACGATGACAACTCCCGACGCGCTGACCGTAGTTCGTGAGGCAACCTCGAAGCTTGGCCAGCGGATTTGCATGGGCGTGGGAACGGTTCTCGACGAGCCGACCGCGCGGATGGCCATGCTTGCGGGGGCGGAGTATGTGGTAACGCCAGTGATGCGACCTGAGGTGATTGCCGCCTGCCGGCGTTACAGCGTGCCGGTAATCTGCGGGGCGATGACGCCCACCGAGGCGTTAGCCGCTCACGAGGCGGGCGCCGATTTTGTGAAAATCTTTCCCGCCGACAATCTCGGGCCAACGTACATCAAGAACATCAAAGGCCCTTTGCCGCAAATCGAAATCATTCCTACCGGCGGGATTGGCATCGAGAACTGTGGCGATTTTATCCGCGCAGGCTGTGTTGCCGTCGGCGTCGGTGGCACGCTGGTCGGTACCGAGCTTCTGGAAAAACGCGACTGGCCAGAGTTGACTCGTCGGGCAGAGTCGATGGTGGCAGCGGTGGCTACAGCGCGCGGACGGTAGGTAGTCCGGATCACCGCTCAACGCAGCGCGCAGCGCTGAGGGATCATCGCAACCCGTTCGAACTGCACTTTGCGCCGCGGTCTCTAGTGGCGATGATAGTTGAATGATTCGATCGCCGCTTTTCTGGAAGCTGGTTTTGGCCTTCGCAGCGCTGAATCTGTCGGCGGCCGCCGCGATTGTCTGGATCACGCTCACGTGGCAGGAGGATCGCACCTATGCCCAACTGAGTCAGCGACTCAGCGATGCCGCAGTCGTGTTGGAACGGGATGTGTCCAGTCGGCTGCTCTCCGCTCCGGACGCAACGTTGCAAGAGCATCTACGGCAGCTTGGACAGGCGACAGGTTTGAGATTCACCGTCATCCGCGCGGATGGTCTGGTGCTAGCGGATTCGTCGCGCGAGAGCTTGCAGGAAGTGGAGTCGATGGAGAACCACCGCCAGCGTCCGGAGGTGGTCGGCGCACTTGCCAGGGGAGAAGCTTTCGAGCGCCGAGAGAGCCCGACGGTCGGCTATGCCCGACGGATCGACCAAGGTGGCAAGCCAGTAGGCATCGTCCTCGTTGCGGTGCCGCGAGCGATGGTCGAGCGGGATCTGTCGGTCTTGCGGCAACTTGTGTGGACGGCCACGGGCGTGATTGCGTTGCTGATGGTGGCGGTGCTGTATGTGGTGGTGGGCCGGATCGTGCGACCGGTGATGACTCTTAATTCCGCCGCGCAGGCAATCGCTCGCGGAGATTATCGACAGCGCGTGTTCGTGCCCGGCCGCGATGAGTTGGGCGCACTCGCAAAGTCGTTCAATCAAATGAGCGAAGAGCTTGGATCGCAGTTAACGCAGCTTCGCGAAAGCGCACAGCGGCAATCGACCGTGCTAGGCGGAATGGTTGAGGGCGTGATCGCCGTCGATCACCGGGAGCGAGTGCAGTTTGCGAACACGGCGGCTGGCAAGTTGTTCGGTTTCATGCCGCCCAAGGTCGAGGGGCGGCCGTTGCTGGAAGTTGTGCGTAACCACGCATTGCATCAGGCGGTGGCCGATGCTGTCGTCACACGGCGGCCAAAGCGGTTGGAGGTCGCATGGGAGGGGGCCGACAAGCTGAATCTTTCCGTGCAGGTGACACCGCTGCCTGGAAAACCATGTCCAGGCGCGGTGGTGGTGATGCACGATACAACGGAACTGCGACGGTTGGAAAAAATCCGACAGGAGTTTATCGCCAATGTTTCGCACGAACTGAAGACCCCGCTCAGCTCGATCAAGGCGTATGCAGAGACACTGTTAAACGGCGCGATGAACGACGGCGAGAACGCGCGCAAGTTTGTAAGCCGCATCGAGGAACAAGCCGACCGGTTGCACGCGCTGATCCAAGATATGTTGAGTCTTGCCCGCATCGAATCGGCACAGCAGTCGTTCAAGATCGGTCCCGTTACAGTTGGGGATGTCGTCCAGTCTTGCGTCGACGATTACCGGGCGCAAGCCCAGTCCAAGCAGATTACAATTGTAACCGATCCTCCCGAAACGGCAGTTTTAGTAAAGGCCGATGAGGAAGGACTGCGGGTGATTCTGAACAATCTGATCGATAATGCGGTGAAGTATACGCCGGACGGCGGACGAGTGACCGTGCGGTGGCGATCGGATGGCGAGTTGGTTTCCATTGGCGTGGCGGATACGGGCATTGGTGTCGGCCGCGAGGACCAGCCGCGGGTGTTCGAGCGATTTTACCGCGTCGACAAGGCCCGCTCGCGAGAGCTTGGCGGAACCGGGCTGGGGCTGTCGATTGTCAAGCATCTGGCCCAAGCCCTCGGCGGCAGTGTGGATGTGCAGAGCGAACTCGGGAAGGGGAGCATTTTTTCGGTCCACCTGCCGCTTGCATAAGCACCAGTTCGGCTTAATTCTTGATGATGGGAAAGGGTCAGGATTGAGGTGGGCCCGGGGGGTGGCCCTGGGGG
>JBBDYG010000006.1:0-24463 GCA_040901765.1 Pirellulales bacterium | reverse complement strand
CGGGGGCTTTGTTAATCCGGACCCCATCTTCATAGTTTCTTCACAATCTGGGTCTACCTTGCTAGTACGAAAGTTGTCCGGTTCGAGCTTAGCAAGGACAGAACCCGTGTCGCTCCAAGTTCGTGACTATAGCCGCATGGCCGCACAACCAAGTGTGGTCGTGCTGCTGTTGTGCGTCATCGGTTGCAATCGGCGGGCCGCCGATATTCGCATCGACGGCTCCAGCACCGTCTTTCCGCTCACGGCTGCGATCACGGAAGAATTCTACGCTCGCAATCCGGCGATCCGCATGACGGTCGGCTTCAGTGGAACGGGCGGCGGCATGACAAAGTTCGCACGCGGTGAGATCGATATTTGCAACGCGTCGCGGCGCATCAAACCGGGGGAGGTGGAGATACTCCAGGCGAACGGAATTGAATTCCTTGAGTTGGCCGTAGCGTTCGACGGTTTGGCAGTAATCGTCAATCCTCGGAACGACTGGTGCGAGTGCCTTACGGTACGGCAACTTAAGGAACTTTGGCGTCCGGAAAGCGGAGTCAAGCGGTGGAGCGATCTCGACTCCCAGTGGCCCGAGCAAGAAATTATTCTTTATGGCCCCGGCCCCGATTCGGGCACGTTCGACTACTTCACCGAAGCGATTGTCGGCGAGGCGCGGGCCAGTCGCGCGGATTACTCCGCCAGTGAAGACGACAACGTGATTGTTACCGGCGTGAGCGAAGACCAGTTTGCGCTCGGTTACTTTGGCTACGCCTACTACGAAGAGAATCAACATCGCCTTAAACTGTTGTCGGTGGACAGTGGCAATGGAGAATGCGTATTTCCGAGCGTGGAGTCGGTTCGCAACGGCACCTATCAACCGCTATCGCGTTCGCTCTACATATACGTTCGGACGAGTGCCCTTGCCCGGCCGCGCGTGGCCGAGTTTGTTGAGTTTTATCTCGAAACGGCCGCCGAGGTCGCCCGCGACGTGGGCTACGTGCCGGTTTCAGACGAAGTGCAAAAGCGTAACCTTAGCGACTTCCAAGCGGCGCTGAAAGTTTCGCAGGCGGGAAATCAGACGAGCGCGATCCAATGAGCGTTACATCCATGACGGACGATTCATTCAAGGACTCGGTTCCATCGTTGAGTCGTGGAAACGCGGTACGGCATTGGATCGAACGCGGCATCCACGCGGTGTTGTGGACTTGCGCCGGGGTGTCGATCTTGACCACGGTGGGCATCGTCCTGGTTCTGGTGTTCGAAGCGGCCCAGTTCTTTCGTGAAGTGTCGGTCGTGGAGTTCTTAACCGGCACGCGTTGGACTCCACTGTTGTCGCCGCAGCACTTCGGAATTCTGCCGCTCGTGTGTGGAACCTTGCTGGTGACGGCGGGGGCGGCGCTCGTCGCGATCCCCTTGGGGCTGGCGACGGCGATCTACCTTAGCGAGTACGCTTCGCCGCGAGTCCGCGAGATTGTTAAACCCGTGCTGGAAGTATTGGCGGGGATTCCCTCCGTCGTTTACGGTTACTTAGCGGTCACCCTGGTTTCGCCAGTAATCCGCGATGTGTTCGAGTCGAAAAGCATCTTCAATGCCGCCAGCGCTAGCATTGTTGTAGGGATCATGATTCTGCCAATGATTGTGTCGCTCAGTGAGGATGTGCTGCGTTCTGTGCCCAAGTCGCTACGCGAGGCAGCCTATGCCCTGGGATCGACCAAGCTCGATGTCACTATAGGCGTCGTAGTGCCCGCGGCGTTGTCGGGCATCATGGCGTCGTTCCTGCTGGCGATTTCGCGAGCCATCGGGGAAACAATGGCGGTGACGCTCGCCGCCGGCGCCACGCCGCGGCTGACGCTCAACCCGCTCGAAAGCGTGCAAACCATGACCGCGTACATCGTTCAAGTAAGCCAGGGCGATGTCGAAGCCGGGTCAATCTCGTACCACACGATCTTCGCGGTGGGCCTGGCGCTGTTCGTGTGGACCATGCTGCTGAACATACTGGCGCAATGGATTTTGAGTCGCATGCGGGAGAAATACGAGTGATTGCCGAGGCCGCTCCCAACTACCATCGACGGCGTCAGCGGCTTTCGCAGGCCTTTGCAGTGGTATGCGCATCGGCAACATTCCTGTGCGTGCTCATTTTGGTTGGCTTGCTCGTGAGCGTCGTGTGGAATGGCATCCACGTGATTGACTGGCAGTTTCTCATAGGTTTTCCCTCGCGTGATCCAGAAAAGGCCGGCATCTGGTTCGCGCTGATCGGAAGTCTGTGGTTGATTGGATTGACCACGCTGTTGTCAGTGCCGATCGGTGTCGGGGCAGCGATCTACTTGGAAGAATATGCTGCCGAAAGTTGGTGGCGTCGGTTGGTGCAGCTAAACATATCGAACCTGGCCGGCGTACCATCGATCGTTTACGGAATCTTGGGACTGGGCTTGTTCGTTCGAGCGCTGGCACTGGAACGAAGTGTTATTTCGGGCGCGCTCACGCTCACGCTGGTGGTCTTGCCGGTGGTGATTCTGGCTGCGCAAGAAGCGCTGCGGGCGGTGCCCAACACGATTCGCCATGCGTCGTATGCCCTCGGAGCATCGCGCTGGCAGACCGTGTGGTACCAGGTGCTGCCGGCCGCGCTGCCGGGGATTATGACGGGCGTCATCTTGGCAGTCGCCCGGGCGTTGGGGGAAGCCGCGCCCCTGGTGGCGGTCGGAACCGCGGCGATGGTCACGTTCGCGCCCTCTTCGCTGAGCGATGAATTCACGGCACTTCCGCTGTTGATTTTCGAATGGGCCAGCCGACCGCAAGCTGCATTTCACGAGTTGGCAGCCGGCGCCATTCTGGTGTTGCTCTTGGTGCTGGTCGTGCTCAACATGGGCGCGGTCTATGTCCGTTATCGGTATGGAAAACGGATTCGGTGGTGAGTGGTGAGTGGTGGGGTAACAAGGAACCATTTGAGCCGATATGTTATTAGCAACCCGTCCGCACATGGAAACTCAAGTCGTGGAAGAACGTTTCGCATCGCTTCGCCCGCCGCAGTTTGACTCGGCTCGGCCAGCCCGCACGGCCGACGAGATGGCCAGTTCGGGCGTAAAGATCGCGGTCCGCCAGCTCAACTTCTTCTATGGCAAAAACCAAGCGCTGTTTGACATCGGTCTGTCGATTCCCGAGCGGTGCGTCACGGCGCTGATCGGTCCCTCCGGCTGCGGCAAGTCGACGTTTCTGCGGTGCCTGAATCGGATGAACGACTTGATCGACGAGACCCGCGTCGAGGGCGAGATCGTGCTCGATGGGCGAGAGATTATCGGTCCGCGGGTGGATGTGGTCGAGCTGCGAAAGCAGGTCGGCATGGTGTTTCAGAAGTCGAATCCGTTTCCCAAATCGATCTTCGACAATGTCGCGTATGGGCCTCGCGTGGCCGGTCTCCGCCGCAAAGAGGCGCTGTACCAAATTGTCGAGCGGGCGCTCAAGCAGGCGGCGCTGTGGGAGGAGGTGGAACACCGTCTCGACGATTCGGCCTTGGCGCTTTCGGGCGGTCAGCAGCAGCGACTGTGCATTGCCCGGACGCTGGCGACCGATCCGGACGTAGTATTGATGGATGAGCCGGCTTCGGCGCTCGACCCCGCTTCGACGGCTCGTATCGAAGATTTGATTTTTGAACTCAAAGAGAATTACACAATCGTTATCGTCACGCATAACATGCAGCAGGCGGCGCGGGTCTCCGACCAGACGGCGTTCTTCTTTCAAGGTAAACTGATTGAAGCCGGCGCCACGAACGAGTTGTTCACCAATCCAACGAAGAAACAGACCGAAGATTACATTACAGGGAGATTTGGCTAGGGAGGCTATTGGCTTTCGGCCAGTCAAGAGACGGCTGATAGCCGACAGCCGATAGCCGATAGCCATCGCGCAGCGAGCATACATGAGCAAACACTTAGAACGCGATTTGGAGCAACTGGAGCGAGATCTCCTCGCGCAATCGGCGAAGGTGGAGGAGATGATCCGCACGGCCTGCCGAGCGCTGTGCGAGCGGCGGGCGGACCTGGCACTTCAGCTTTTCTCGCGCGAGCCGGAGATCAACCATCGCGAAGTGTTGATCGAAGAGGAATGCCTGAAGATATTGGCGCTCCATCAACCGGTGGCCGTCGATCTGCGGCGGACGGCGATTGTGCTTAAGGTGAACGGCGATCTCGAGCGGATCGCCGATCTGGCGGTGAACATCGCCGAGCGAACGCAGGTGATCGCGGCCCACCCGGAGTTCGAGATTCCGCCCGCGTTGGAGCGTATGGTCGTGGTGGCGATTTCGATGGTTCGCGACGCGCTCGATTCCTTCGTCGATCTCGACGTGAATTTGGCCCGCGAGGTGTGCCTGCGCGACGATGAAGTGGACGAATTCAATCGGCAGGTCATCGACGAATTGCAGGTCGTGATGCGCGAGCGGAGCGAACTGATCAACGTGGCGCTTCATTTCTTCTCGGCGTCGCGGCACGTGGAGCGGATCGCCGACCACGCGACGAACATCGCCGAGGACGTGATCTATCTGGTCGAGGGCGAAATCGCCCGGCATCGTCACGAAGACACCAAGCCGCAGATTCACAGCACCAAGTGACGGCGGACTCCCATGGCTAAATCCCGTGTCTTGATCGTGGAAGACGACCGCGCGCTGGCCGAGGTGCTCGAGTACAACCTGCGGCAGGACGGCTACGAAACGCTCGTGGCATCGCAGGGACAGGACGGCCTGAACCAGGCCAAGCTCAAAGGGCCGGACCTGGTGGTGCTCGATTTGATGCTGCCGGTGATCGACGGCCTGGAGATCTGCCGCCGTCTGCGGGCCGATCCGGTGACCCGCGAAGTGGTGGTCTTGATGCTCACCGCCAAGAGCGAGGAGACCGATCAGGTGGCGGGGTTTTCCGTCGGCGCGGACGACTACGTCACCAAGCCCTTTAGCGTGAAGGTGCTGCTGGAACGGGTCCGCGCGCTGCTGCGGCGTAAGCAGCGCGGGAACCAGCCGGGTTCGATCTACGTTAGTCAGGGGGTGTTGATTGATCGCGAGCGGCATCGAGTGACCAATGGCGAGGAAGTGCTCGATCTGACGCCCAGCGAATTCAGCCTGCTCGAAGCGCTGATCCGCCAACCGGGCCGCGTTTTCTCGCGCTCGGAGCTTATCGACGCGGCGCTCGGCGGCGACTCGCTCGTGCTGGAACGCACGATCGACGTACACGTTCGCGCGCTGCGCAAAAAGCTCGGCGGCTCCGCCGACCTGGTCGAGACGGTGCGCGGCATCGGGTATCGGTTTCGCGATCCGGCGGGGGTGCGGTAGCGCGCGGCGTGGAAAGGACGCTCTTGTCCGTCCGAGTTGACTCGAATGAAGCTGGTGAAATTGACCATTTCCAGTATTCCGCTGGCTGCCTGTCTGATATATTGATGTTATGGCGACTTCAACACTCGACACCTTTATGGATCCTGCGGCGGGGTGGCTAACGCCGGACGTTGCGGAGCGGATTGTGAATTGGCGCCCCGACCAAAAGGTGAAGGATCGCATCGCCGAACTTGGGCGAAAGGCCGACGAAGGGACGCTTTCGCCGGAGGAGGATGCCGAATATGAACAGTACATCGAGGATGGAGATTTAATCGCGATCCTCCAACTCAAGGCGGAAGAAGTCCTTGAGAGCAACAAGCACTGATTGATGGACGTGGGTCTTCGAGAAGCAGTTCGTCGGCGCGCGCACGAATGCTGCGAGTACTGTCACTTGCCGGAATCTGGCGATCCTCTAGAAGTCTTCCATCTCGAACATGTTGTTGCCAAACAGCACGGAGGCGGAGATCGCGACAACAATCTTGCATGGTCGTGCAGTCGATGTAATCGCCGAAAAGGCACCAATCTTGTGAGCATCGACCCCGAGAGTCATCAGGTCGTAAACCTTTTTAATCCAAGAGCCGATGCTTGGAATGAACACTTTTTACTTCGCGGCGCTCACATTGTTGGACTAACCTCGGTTGGACGTGCCACAGCACGCTTACTGGACATGAATTCCTACAGGCGCGTCGGTGTGCGGCGCCGACTGATTCGACATGGCAAGTTTCCCATTAGTTAAACCCCTCCTTCCTGACACCGCGCGCACCAATAAGTCGTTCTCCCCAATTCCCCTTGCCGCCGGATCTGAATTGTCGTGCCGCACAGGAAGCAAGGCTGGCCAGTGCGGGGATAGACCCACAGGCGGTGGCCGTCGCCTTGGTATCGGGTGGTGCGCTCTGGTTCTTGCAGGTTCTGCCGCATCAGGTCGCGGGCGAGTTCTAGCAGATCGCGGAGTGCGTCGTCGGCGAGCGATGACACCGGCGCGAAGGGGTTGATGTTCGATAGGAACAGTAGCTCCGATTTGTAGATGTTGCCGATGCCGCAAACGATGGTTTGGTTCATTACGGCTTCGCCAATGGGCGCCCGATTGTGCCGGCGGAAGCGGGCGATCATGTCGTCGATGTCGATTTCGGGAGCGAGCAGGTCGGGGCCGAGGCCGTTGATGAATCGATGGCGACGTAGCGCGGTGGGCGAGCACAGCTCCAGCACCATTGGCGTGAAGCAGATGACGACGAAGCCCGAAACTTCGAGTACCAGTCTCGCCCGTTTTTCGGGCTTCTGCCACGGTTCGCCGGGCCGGTAGACGTGCCACGCGCCGGTCATTCCCAGGTGGGAGTGAATCGCCCGGCCGTCGTCGAGCACGATGACCATGTGCTTGCCCTGAGGCTCGACTGCTTCCACGATGCGACCCGCGAACGATTCGACCGGGTGCCACTGCTGGCCGATGGCAAAGTGCGGGCCGGGTATCAGGTTCACGCTGCCGGGGAAGCCAGTCGTGGCACCGTCCGTGAAGACGCGGGCTTTCGCGCGCTCGATCAACTGGTCCGATAGAACCTGGCGGAGCGTGCGGGCGGTGCGGAAGATGGTGTCGCCTTCGGGCATGGGGAGGAATTTGGGATTTGGGATTTGGGATTTGGGAAAACGGGCATCTAGTACTACAGCGCTAGGTTTCACCACGGAGTCACGGAGCACACGGAGGAAAAAGCCCTTTCTTCTAGGCCGTTCTTAGCCGCATGGCGGTAGATTTAGCGGCCCGATCCCTATTCACATGGCGGCATCAACGACTCGACGGCAATTTGCGAATAACTGCCATCGATTGGCGAATCTTCGTGCCCTCCGTGACTCCGTGGTGAATCCAACTTAGCGCTGTAGTACTAGGGCGTTCCTACGATTCAGGAAATATAACGGAATTGGGTGCATCGGGCGGGGGTTTTGCGAAATGGCTCGTGGAGGTGTTGGCGTTGGCAAAAGTCTTGGGGTTTTGCTGCGGGGGTCACGAGCAAACCACGGGGAATTGAGCGTAAAAGTGTGCCTGTGCCGGGCATAACTCAGCGACTTTGCTAACATTATGGGTGGCTTTCTGCCGGCGGATCGGAGTCGCTCAGCGACTTTTGAGAGGCAAGTTTCGCACGCACGTGGGCAGTCATCCGCTCGCGAAAGCTTAGCCGGTTGTACGCTTCGTCTACTTCCTGTTTCCGGCGGGCGATTTCGGCGCGGTCGAATCTTTCGGGATGCAACTGCTGGAGCATCCAGGCACCACCTCGCCAATTCCTAGAGGCACCTCGATCCATGACTTCAAAGGGCACCAAGGCTCCTTGCACCCTGGCGGCTTGGAATTTCTCACGGAACTGCTCGTCGCGTCGCAGGTAGCGGTAAACGGTGCTGGGAGCGCAGCCGACGTAGCGGGCGGCGCCTTCGAGGCATCCGCCAGCGGCGACGATCGCGCAGACGATATGCTGATTCGTGGAATCGAGAACGGGGGGACGACCGAGCTTGCGCATGAGGGACCTCGTTTTATATAAATGTACACTTTATGGGAATGCCCCGAGCTTAGCAAACGAGTGGCACTTTTTCTAGCGAAAAGTTGCGGTTTTCTAGCTGGCAGACTGCGGAAGGAATAGCCGCGGAACGGGGCATGGCAAGAAATTATTCCTTGCAGATGGTGTTCAACCCCAAATTTAGATTTATTCGCAACAAGGCATTAGCTTCGAAGTGCGTCCACAAAATCTCCGACGCTCACATCCGCTTGTTTGAGAATGCTTCGAAGTGTTCCCGTCTTTATCTGTCGGTGCATCGGTACGGAGCAACCACGATCATCGCATCGCATAATGACGTGGCTGCCTCGCTGTCGGACTTGAGTAAAGCCCAACTTTTCGAGCGCTCTCACGTCCGCTAATTCGCGGCAGCTTGGGCACGGGAAACCTCGAATGTGGTCACCCAAGTCTGGCTGCCCGCGGGAAGCGGAAACTCCTCCAGATAGAGTTCTGTGGCTTCTCTCAAATTCGCCAGCGCTTCGTCAATTGTCTCGCCCTGCGACGCAGTGCCCGTTTCCGGATTTAGGGAGACAAAGCCGCCTTCTTCGGCGGGAGTGAGAATTGCAGTGAGTCTCATAACTGTATAGTATGTGTTCCTGTGGGATTGTCGATAGCGAACGCCTGAATCACGCGCGCGGCCAGATGCTGCCAAACCAGCCGCACGCCGCAGCGGAATAGCGGTAGTTTGCCGTTCACGTCACGATTCGGACGGCATGATTCATACACCGACCGCTTTGAATGCTTCGTCGATCTTCGCTACTGTCGCGGCTTGAGGACGATGCTTCGCCCCTTCGAGCCGGCTGATTGTCTCTGCGCTTACCTTCGCGCTTCGAGCCAGGTCTTCCTGAGTCCAACCGGCGGCGATACGGCGGGCAATGATGCCGCGGGCGATCAGCACTCGGATCGACTCCTTCGCCGGGCGGTTGCCGTTCTCGTCAGGCTCTGGTAACGGCGGAAGCGTCTGTCCCGCCGCCCGAACGAGTAACTCTTCGTACTCGCTTAGGAATTACCACGAACGCCTTGTCCTCAATGCAGATGGTTTGAACGGGCATGATGGCAGCACTCAGTCGGCGTAGGCGTCGCGACGGTCGGCGATCCGCACCACGATAATTTCGACGTCCCCTTCGATGCGAAAGATTACACGATAATCGCCCGTGCGGATCCGGGCGTGACCCTTCCAGTCCCCAGTCAGCCACTTGACGCCGCTGACCTGCGGCCATTTCTCTAACCGGTCCACCACCGCCTCGACCCGAACTTGAATCACCTGCGGAAGGGCGAGCGTCTCATTTGTAGGTAGAATCTGGATGGATGCCTTCGAACGACGGGTGGCTGGGGTCGTAGCCAGCAGGCGCAGCCCCCAGCAAATCCTGAATGTCGGCATCGGTTCGCGCTTCCGCTGGGGGCTTCGGCTAGCGCCTTCGACCCCAGCCACCCCCTATCTACAATTGTGACGCTCACCCTCTGCGGAAGTTTAGCGACCTGGTTTAAGGCCTCATCGGCGATGGTGACCTTCATCCATTCGATCCTATGCTTTTTGTTGTGTTTGTCAAGTTTGCTTGGCCGGTACACTAACCAGCGAGCTTCCGGTAGAACAAAATTGAGCGATGGTCGCGCGTTTACAGTCAGATGAATCCGGACAGCGCAACCTGGAAGCTATAGGCCGTAAAGGAGATTCGATGACTACAACCGACACGCTTTTTCTACGCGCCCTATCGAAGCTGTTAACGGAGATCTTCGACGGGCCGCCCGGCAGCGAGGCGTATGTTCTCAATCCCGGCGACCCGGGGCTGCTCGGGCAGCTCGAATCGATCGACGCCCGCGCCGCTTCGGCGCGACCGATGCCGGGCAAGACGACAATCGCCTCGCACGTCGATCATGTGTGGTACGGCCTGACGCTACTCAATCGCTGGGCCGGCGGCGAAGCCAATCCGTGGACCGACGCCGATTGGGACGCAAGCTGGAAGCGGAACACGGTCACCGAGGACCAGTGGCGAGCGCTGCGCGACCGTCTGCGTCACGAAGTGAAGACGTGGCAAAATGCCGTGGTTGGTCACGCGGATTGGAACGAAGTGACCGCCGCCGGTGCGCTGTCGAGCGCTGCCCACACGGCGTATCACCTGGGGGCGATTCGGCAGATTCTGGCGGGGATAAGGAGTGCGGACGTCGTGGAATGAATCAGCCGTGGAACGGCGAGTGTCGTACCTCAACCCCAAGTGGCTCACTCTTCGATCACCACCATCGCACTGACATCCAGTCGCGGCACAGTCAACGTCACCAACGATCCATCGCCATCCTGTTGGCGGTCGAACTCCAGTGTTCCCGTGGTTTCGTTTTCATCGGCCGTTAATAGCTTTACCTCGCGCACGCTCTTCAACGGAACTCGCACGGTTAGCTTGATGTCCGTTGCGGGCGTCACTTTGTCCTCGAAGGAGGAAAGCCGTTCCACGTTGAGGTTCAGCAGGTGAAGGATGGTCCGCTTCGGTTGATCGCGCATCACGGCCCGCACCGTCGATGGACCGGCCACGGTGAGCGAGGGTCGCGCCACCGCGGCTCGAACTTGCTCGAGCCAGTCCGGGGCGTCGGCCGTAATAACTCGCCCACCCTGCTGGCGAAAAGCCTCGACCTCGGCTGCTTCCGCCGGCGTTAGCACCGAAAGCGACTCGACGAGCAACACAGGGATCCGCCCACCTCGCGGCGACAGTTTGAAATCCTCTTCCGAAAAGACTTCATACTGCACATTGGCTTGCGACAACGCCGTGGCAAGGTTCGACGCCGTACACACCTCCGTTTCCACCCATCGTCGAAACGGCAGAAACAACACCACGTCGGCCCGACCCGCCGCGTCGTTTAACAGCGCCTCGTGCTGACGCAAAAAATCGGCTTGCGGACGAATGGCGGCAACCATCCGCTCCCGCTGCGCCTCGGGCCACGCGGGCCACGACAGGTACGACGCCTCGTTCGCCGCCGCCTCGGCCATTGCCAGCCGAACGAGATTCGGCGGCGTGTGGTAATCCGCCTCCGCCAATGCGACGGCCACGATCGGCTTGCCGTGACTGATGGCGTGCAGTTGCTTGTAGGTCGGCCCGTACTCGAACACCTTGCCGTCGGCGGTCACGCGCGGCTGCGTGACCATGTCTTCCACTACCACCAAATCTCCCGCCTTGCTCAGTTCCGCGATGTTGTACGCATACATCCGCGCTTGCCGGTAGAGCACGTCGGGCACATTCAGGCTGTTGTTGCAAGTGATGAGCGCGTGAGGATTGATCGTCCTTGCGAAATCGCGGATGTGGGCCAGAAAATCGCGAGCGATCGTGCAGCGGAATCGCATGAACTCCTGCGGATGTTCATCCGCCAGCTTACGAAGTGCCTCGACCCGGAGGTCGCGATCCGTCTCCTCGATGTCGAGCTTCGTTCCGTTTTCGTGCAGGAAGGTTGCGAACTTCTCCATGCAGTGTGCGCAGTAACACCCCTTTGGATGGACGGTCGGGTTGTCGAAGAAAATTCCGTCGTGACCCGTTAGCAGTTGCTGCTCGACCATCAGTTGGTGATACCGTCGCCAGTCGGGGTGATTCATGCAGGCGGGCCGATATTCGCCTCCATACCAGGAGGGCAACGGCTGGCCCTGCCGATCCTGCTGTAGCCACTCGGCGACCGGCGACTTGAAGTTGTCCCGCAACATTTCCGACCAGTTCGCGTCAAACGTGTCGAGGCCCACGATCGATGTGGCGCACATATATCCGAGTGCGATTTCAATACCCGCCTGTTTTGCGAGTCGATTGTACTCGGCGACGGCTCGCGAGTGCCGGCCAAATGCTTCTCCGCTCGGCACACCTTCGTACACCAGTCCCCCAAGTCCGCTGGCGTAAATTATCGTCGCCCCACTCGCCGCCGCAGTCTCCGCTTGATCGCCGAAGCCCCCCAGGTGATCGAACGCGTGACCGGCGCGGCCGACGCGCAGCGCCGGCGGAATCTCCACACCGGTGACGTGACCGGTGGGCATCGCTATCGCGATTGCAAGCGCGTTCAGCAGCCAGTGTTTCATGACGGAACCTTGGGAGTATCACATTGGCCAACACAATCTAAACCCGCCACCAGTCTACCGGCCACTGCCGACAATCGCCAATCGCCTAAACCTTCGGTTCAAAAGGCGTCACTGCGGGGACGACACTGCGGGGACACCCCTCGTTTTCAGGGCACCGAGACCGATCGAAGGCTGCCCTCTGAAATTAGGAATCGAAGGATGCCACAAGATGGCCGAGGCCCGCATTGAACCGAAGGAAAACTCAGCGGCGGATTTTTTTTGACTTTTTTTTCGCCAAGCTATTGACACGCCGCATAGCAGGTGTAGAAAGAATGCCAGTGCGGCATTCCGCCTCCCGAACGTCTTTTCATTTGAGACGGAGGTCGCACCACCCGACCTCAACGGACGTCTTTTCCCACCCCGTCCAACAAACTGCTGTTCGCTTCCTCTCCTCCGGAGCAGCAAAAATGCTTATCGTGTGCCGTCTTTGACGTGCGCGATGTCGTGCATGTCCCCTAATCGAGCGCTGTTCCAATAACTCGCCCTCGAACAGCGAAGTTGCCCACCCGTTGAACGTCCGCGATGTGGGCCGTATCGCGGACGTTACTCTTCTCACGTGCCCACACTTGCCATGGAGGTGTCTCATGAGACACGTCTTCTGCAGCCCGGCGCTATTTGCGCTGGCACTCTTCCTGCCGGGTCTCGCGACGGCCGACCCGCTGCCCGGCCGCGATACCTTGAAATTCTCGCAGTTGCCGATGCTGGCAACGCCCCTTCCTGGGGGTCCGACGCCTCCGGGATTTGAAATCTTCCGCGGCCACAATGAACTCAGCACTGCTTACGGACGCATTGACGTGACGGGCGCTCCCCCAATCGAGTACCGAGGGGACTTTATGGCGGATGATTTCGCCGACCGTTTTAAGTCGCCGGTCGTTCACGTGAAGTGGTGGGGCTCCTACATGAATCAGCAGACACCTGTGCAACTGCCGGTGCCGCGGTTTTTGATCTCGTTCGAGAAGGACATTCCAGCCGATGACAACGATCCTTTCAGCTTCAGTCGCCCGGGCGATCCGCTGCTCAACCAGGTCGTCAGCCGCGGTCCATTGTTTCGTGGATCGGGAACCTTCACGGAGAAGCCGGTCGGCTTCAGCTTTGCCGACGGTCCAACGTATGAGTACAACGCGGAACTGCACCTGGGCAAGGAGTTTCGTCAGGAACCCGACACGGTGTACTGGCTGAAGATTGTGGCGTTGTACGATGTGCCGCCAAACTTTCCGCCGGAACTGCTTCCCCAATGGGGCTGGCACAACCGGGACTACACGGTCCACAACCCTTTGGCCTCGGTTCCCCCCGGCGTCGTGCCAGGCGAGAGCAATCAGGCCCCGGTTGGGGTACCATTCCCGATCTGGCACTTCCAGGATGACGCGGTGACGGGACTCGTACAGGTTCTTATGGATCCCCAGGATCCGATGTCCCAGATCATGCCGTTGGTGCGGCAGGACCAGTACCGGCCGACGCGCTACGACGGGCGTTGGGACGGACCGACCTTCATCGCGAACTTCTCGAAGGATCTGGCGTTTGAGCTATACACCATCCCCGAGCCGGCCGGCATGGCGCTGGCGATGCTTGCCATGGTGGGCGGCATGATGGCATTCCGCAGAAAGTGAGTTGTTGGCTTGCTGCTGCGGTGATCGCAGTCGTCGCGCAAGCAATCGATTGATGCACCTTTGGGAATGAAGCGCGACGGCGCAAGGAGCCCCGGACAGGACGGCCGGGGCTCTTTCGTTACAATGGCAATGTAAAATGTAAAATGTAAGAAGGCAGAAGTTCGGGAGGCAGAGTGCAAGTGTTTCCGCACTTCTACCTTTTGACATCACACATCTCAGGCCGTTGGAAGCACAGCGCGCGGCTTAGGATCCAGTCATAATAACTTCGGTGAATCAACTTCTGACGGAATCGAGTCGCTGGGCCGCGAATCAATTGACGATTTGGCTGAGAGCCCTAATTCACCGTAGCCTGGGGCATCGCCCTCGTTGTACTACACAACGGCTGCATTCCTACCGCGAAGCGGTTTCGCCCTCCAGCCCAGGGTTGGTCGCCACGGCGACCTACCCTGGGTCCATGCCGAATTTGGTCGCATTTACCCCAACGGGGTTACGGCCTCCGGCGTAACCCCGTTGGGGTAAAACATGTGCGGAGCCAGCCAACCCAGGGTAGTCCGCCGCGCCGGCCAACCCTGGGCTGGAGGACGCAACGCCCTTGGCGTAAAGACACCCAACGAGGGTGATGCCCCGTTGAGAACAGTCCTTTGGCCAAAAACCCAGGTTGTTCTTGCGATGTTCGTTAGGGCGATTTCCAAGCGGCGTCGCCGACGATGGGTCGGGCGAACTCGGTCGCTGCCGGTTCGTCGGGCGTGCCCAGAGCGCGGAACACGTTCCACGAAAACTTCTTGGGGTGGAGTTCCGCGGCGTTTGGGTCGGCAAGCCGGCGGAAGCCTAGCCGCAGGCCGCCTTCGTGTGGGTGGTCGATCCAGCGGTGGTAGTGATAGGCCTCGACCGACTCGAGCGGCTGCACTTTTCGCCACGAGAGGGCCAGCGCCGCGGCCTGCACCTGCTCGGCCTCCGCGCTGTAGTCGGGCGTGTGAAAGCCTTGCTCGGAGAGCAAAACAGTACGCACCCGATCGTTGAACCGGTATCGCGGCTGGTGGAGCCAGCGGTCGAGCACCGCGACGTTCTTGAACGTGATCTTGGGTGTCTCGAAGTCGTCGTGCGCAAGTGTATCTTCCCAAAACCGCGAATTGAACAGGTCTTGCGGATACGGATGATGCGCAACGCCCCAATTGAAATTGCCTTCCACCTCGCACTGCCGCTGAAGAATCTCCAGCAACTCGCGGCCCGCATAGTACCGGAGCGGCGAGGGATCGAACGGTTGCGCCCAGAAGTGGGTCAGCGAGACGAACGCAATTGAGTGAGGATCGTGCGAACGGACAATCGCATGGACCATCCGCAACGCGCGGGTGTATTCGTCCATGTACTCGTGCGCCGTTTTCTCGCCCGAGTTGGTCCAAATCCAGCCGGCGTCGATTTCGTTGCCGAGGATCCAGTTCGTAATCCGTCCGGGGGCCTCGTCGTCGCGCGAATACCTCGCGGCAAGAAAGTCAATTACCGCGGCAAAGAACTGCGCTCCTTCGGCGGTGGCGACATTGGGCATGCTGAAATGACCATCGACCGCGTCGGGATGCGTCAGCAGGCGGCCCAATTCCGTTTTCCGATCTAGCCGCGGCACCAAGAGAATCGCGCTGGCGACCATGTCGTTTTGCGTCGCGAAGCCAAAGACTTTATCGAATTGCTCGATGGTGTCGGGCGCGAAGTAGTAAGTCTTGCCACAATAGCGGTGCTCGATCGCACCCTCGGGCGCGAGCGAAATGAGCTTTTCGAGATGAACGTTGACGGTGATGTGCTTCACGCCAAGTTCGAGCAATTCCGGCAGATCGTCGCCGGAATGAACGCCGGCCATGCCCTTCTTCGACGCCGCCGGCTGCCGAGGTGGGGCGGTGGGATCCTCCGCATAGCGAGCGTGGCTCGTAAGAACAGCGCCTGTCGCGTCCGTGGAGATCACCGCCCAGCGGGAAAGCAATCGGTCGCGACCGTCTGCGATCCGTTCGACGGTATGCTTGAACGAGCCGGGAGTATCGATACTGGCGACCTCGACTGAATCGTCAGCATCAATGCTGCTCTGGTGCGGCGGAAGCTCAACCAGCTTCCATCGCGTCGCGTCACTTGGTGGAATCTGGCCGTGAATCGCGATCGTGTTGCCGTCGATTGCAACGCGCGTGATTTGGGCGGGGCGCTCCGCTTGCAAATACTGTCGCATCGCGTCGTCACGCGGGCGCTGCCCTTCGGCCGCGAACGAAACGGCGGCCGCCGAAACGCCGGTCGCCAGCGCGATCGCCGCCATGACAAGAGTCGGTAGAATTCGACGCGTTTTCAAGTGTCAATTCCCCGCCCCGGCCGCTGCTACTTCGACCGGTGCCAGACGCACATAGTCAAGTCCGAACATGTGCTCGGGATCGGCTTGGGGATGCCGGCCGACGATCTTCACTTGCAGGCGATGGGGTCCGCCATCAAGCTTGCGACCGTCCCATTTCAGAACGCCGGTGGTGCGGACCATCTTGGCTTCGTAAAGATCGATCGGCTCGCCGAGCGGTTCGTCGTCGAGCAGCAGTTGGACGACGCCGTAATCGTGCGCCCGGGTCAGCACAACTTCCAATTCGTAAACGCCGCTCTTTTCGACCGGCAGTTCCAGGTCGAGTGTGTCGCCCGGCTTGGCGCCGGTCCACCAAAGTTGGCTACTGCCGCTCCAGTGATCGGCGGCAAAGCTGTTCATTCCTTGTTCGCGGACTTCGCCGGCACTCTTGCCCAGCACCTTGATCGTTTCGCCTTCATGCGCTCCGGCAACCACTTTCGACTTCTCGTCGATCGGCGCCGCCGGCCCGCGGAGGGGCACTTGGGCCGGGCTGGCAAGATACGCCACAAGGTCGCGAATCTGATCCGGTTTGAGCGTTTCCAACTGTTGCTCGGGCATCATCGATGCCGTCGACAGGGTGCGCTCGTCGATGTCGTCCTTGGGAATCACCACCGATTCGGTCAGCGTGCGAATGGTGACCGCACTTTCGGTTTCACGCTCGACCAAGCCAGAAATCACGCGGCCATCGACGGTCACGATCACCGTCGTTTGATAATCCTTACCGACCACGGCGCTCGGATCGACCATATTCTCCAGCACGTAGTCGATGTTCGCGCGATTGGAACCGGTCAGGTCGGGGCCGATTTTTTCGCCGCTTCCAAACAGCGTGTGGCAAGTCGCGCAGGTCTTGGTAAAGACTTGCCGGCCATGCCCTGAGTCAGCGTCCTCCATCACATTGCGGCCGAGTTGCGATTTGAGCTTGGCGATTTGCTGCTGCTTATCGGCGGAGGTCTTGCGGATTTCGCCCCAGACTTCCCTTAATCGCGTCTGCAACTTTTCGTCGTTGAATTGCCATAACTGCTGGACATGGTAAGCGTGCAGATCGGTGCGAGGAACTTTTTCAGTGGCGATCGCTTCCAGCAGGGCCGCCGCGTTTGCGGGCCGGGCGATGAGCGTTTGGATGGCAAGTTGCTTCTCTTCGGCAGGCAGCTCGGCGTAGAGCTTTAAGATCGCCGGCGCGATCTCCGGTTGATCGTGAGCGGCGAGCGCCTGGATCGTCTGCGCCCGCAGCGCCGGCTCCGCTAGCGCGGCTTGCAGCGCTGGGGCAGCCTCCGCATCACGGCCGAGAATCAGCACCTCCAGTGCCCGCTTGCGATGCTCGATACTGGCGGTCTTGTCGGCGAGCGTCGCCCGCAGCTTAACGAAAATCCGGTGGTCGCCTAGCGTCACGGCAAGATCATCGGCCAACTCGCGCACTTCTTTATCAGCACTAGCTTCCAGCTTCCTATAGGCGTCGTTCCAAGCCGGCGGAGGCGATGTGCCGGCGTGGCCCTTAAGACCCGCGAGGAGTTCTTTAAGAATCAACTTCTGTCCGTCGGCGTCATTTGTAGCGTCCAATTGGCCGATCACGTGCGGCAACGCCGCGGACTGCGTTGCCGCGCGGCGAATAATGAACAACTTGATCTGTGGTATTTGCGATTGCTGCGCGATCTCAATGGCGCTGGCCGGATCGGCAGCCACGAGCGGTTCCGCGCCGTACCAAATCATGAGCGGCAAGTTGTGGTCGCTGGCATCTTCGGCATGGCTCACCAACCCGGCGATGATCGGCGCTCGCTGGTCGATCGGCAAGCGCTGCAGGGCCGATGCGAGGTAGAGTCGAACCACCGACGACGGTTCGGTTTTCGCCAAGTCCGCCATTTTGGCCAACAGCGGGGACGAGGCCTTGCGGTCTTCGAGCGCGAGCTGCACGGCCCACGCTCGGACGAATTCGTGCTGGCTGGCGAGCAACCTCAGTGCGAGTTCGTCGGTCACGCCGTCGGTAGCTTGCAGCGTCCAGAGCGCCCTTAGCCGGAGGTTTTCGGGCTGATCTTCCGCCAGCATCGCTTCGAGCTGCGCCCGTTCAGGCTCGCCGAGTTTGCCGCGTTCTTGCAGCAGTCGCCGGGCAGTGCGGACGTACCAGTCGTTCCGATGCGTGTGCAGGGCCACAAGCTCCGCGGATGACTTGTTGTTGAGGTTGACTTGCACGGGCTTCTGATCGCCGTAGACGATGCGGAAGACGCGACCGTTGGTGCGGTCCCAAATCTCCGGCGTCGTGCGGTGGCAGGCGTTCGGGTCGTACCAGTCGATGAGCCACACCGATCCATCGGGACCATACCGTAGATTGATTCCGCGGAACCAATGATCGTTGGCTTTGACGATGTCCGGGCCGTGCTTGCCGACGAAGCCGGAACCTGCGCGCTCCAGGATGTCGCTGTTCACGCGGTTGCCGTGGACGTTGTTCATGAAGATGCGGTTGCGCTCCTCTTCCGGCCAATTGTCGCCGAGGTAGATCATGGCGCCGCAGTGGGCGTGGCCGCCGCCGGCAGCGAGGGTTGCGTTTTCTTCGGTTGGCTCGTCGCGTCCGCCCCACCAGGCGTGGTCGCGGATGTTGCCGGCGTAGTGGGCATGGTCGGCAATCGTCTTGATGTCGTCGAACAGGTACGGGTCGTAGTGCTGCCCCGCTTGGCGCTGATACCGGCCCCCCTGAATCACGTGATACAGATGGGGAATCACGCACGCGGAAATGAAGGCTTGCCCCTGGTCGTTGAAGTCGATTCCCCACGGATTGCTGGTGCCCCAAGCGAAGACCTCGAACTCATGCCGCAGAGGGTGGTAGCGCCACACGCCCGCGTTGATCGGGGTCCGCTGGTCATCGGGCGTGTCGGGCTTGCCGACGTTTGAGAACGTAAACACGCCATGCGTTCCGTAGAGCCAGCCGTCGGGGCCCCAGTTGAAGCCGTTGATCGTTTCGTGGGTGTCTTCGTAACCCCAGCCGTCGAGCAGCACTTGCGGCTCGCCATCGGGGCGGTCGTCGCCATCTTTATCGGGAATAAACAAGAGATAGGGCGCCGCTCCCACCCACACGCCGCCGAAGCCGACTTCTAAACCGCTGACGAGGTTGAGGCCGTCAATGAACACCGTCTGCTTGTCGAGCGTGCCATCGCCGTCGGTATCCTCGAGAATGATGATCTTATCTTTGCCCTGTCCCTCGGGCGCTCGCTTGGGATAGGTGTGCGCCTCGGCAACCCACAACCGGCCGCGCGCATCGGTCGCCATCGCCACGGGTTGGTGGACCTGCGGTTCGCCCGCGGCGAGTTGCACGCGATAGCCGTTCGGCACGGTCATGTGCTCGGCGGCTTCTTGGGGCGATAGCCCGGCCTTCATGTCGCGGCGGGGCATCGGCTGCGCGGCGTCCGCACTCGCGTGGTCCGTGTGCTTCGCTACTTGCGTGAGCAGCGTGCAGCCTTTCATGCCACCGACCGCGATGTCCGCCAGGCCGTCGGCGTTGATGTCCGACACGACAATTTGCCGGCCGATGCCCGCTTCGCCGTCCGCCTTATGCGGAACCCAGCTCACCTCGCCTTTAGTACCCCGCTGCAATTGGAACCAGTACACCACGGCGCCAGCGTCCCAGTCGGGGCTTTTTGTGTGGTGCGACCAATAGGTCTTGCCGGTCACAATGTCCTTCAGCCCGTCACCGTCCATGTCGGCCAGCGCAACGGAGTGCATTTCGCTGATGTTCAGGCCGTACGCGTTCTCTTCGGGCTTGGAACCCATAATCAAGTTGGGCTTGAAGGTGATCTTCTCACCGTCGCGCATCTGCTTGTACCACGCCAGGCCATATTCGTGGGCATGGATGCTGGTGATGACGTCGTTCAGGCCGTCGCCGTCGACGTCGTAAACGTGCATCTCCGCGCCGCCGGGGCCGGCGAATTCGTACTTGTGGAAAGTCCAGAGCGGATCTCCGTCCAGCGATTCGGGTTGCTCGTACCAACCATCCTTCTGCACCACGTCTTGCCGGCCATCGCCGTTCACGTCCCCCACGCCGAGTCCGTGGCCGAAAGGCACCGGGGCGGTCTTCTCAGAGATCGGGTGAAACTTCCAGTCGCCGGCGCCGAGCTTGCCGTCGGTCTCCGCATAGCCAAAGTATCCGCCGCGGGTGCAGACCAGTTCGGGCCGCTCATCGCCCACGAGATTCACCAAATGGGGCGACTCGTTGCAGACTTGGTCGAGCACCTGATGCTGCTTCCAGTCGCCGCTGACTTCTTTGCCCGGATTCTCGTAGACGTACGCAGGCGTGCCCGGGAAACCGACGGTGAGAATGTCGGGGCGCTGGTCGCCGTTGAAATCGTGCAGCCACGAGAAAAAGTGCTTCGTGTAGCGGGCACGCGGCTGAACCTCGGCCGGGTAGATTTCGATGCTGCGCTTGTAATCGGGGCCGAAGTACACGAATGGGCCATGGTTAACGTCCATGTGGCCGTCGCCGTCCACGTCGCCGACGGCTACGCCTTCTGAGTAATAATCTTCCGCGAGGGCAGTGTGCTTGAATGATCGAAGTTGGTGATCGTCGTCTGCCGCCTGAACGAACGGGCCGATGACCGCAGTCACCAGCACGGCCGCAATTACTCTGCCCATGGTCATCTGCATCATAAAGCTCCTGCCGACAATTCATCCGGGAGTCGTGGAAGTGAGGTCGCCGTGGCGTCGCTGAACGCTGATTTTAGCTTACCGACAGAGCACTCGCTACGTTCCGGCACGTTTGGCGAAAAACTCGCGTTTTCCAGCTTGCCGAAGCCATTGTAGAATAGCTTTCTGGCAGAAGTGAATCTGCTAACGCCGCGGCTATTGAGACAACGCCACGTGATTCTATCGTCGCCGACAGTGACCGACCTGATCCCGCGGGCGGACGCGCGCCTTTTCGGTCGCCCCGGCGGTCGCTCCGGCTCGTACGATGAAGCTTACGGAACGGGGGGCGAATTGCGGCACCATTGGCGGCGATTTGCCGATGCCGCCCAGGAAGTTGGCTACTCCGAATCGGTCGCCCGCTGGCAACATGCCCAGCACGTGCTGCAGCAAGATAGCCTGGCATACAACGAATCGCCCGATCCGCGCGCACCGCAGCGGCCGTGGGAACTCGATGCGTTTCCCCTGCTGCTCCCGTCCGAAGAGTGGAAGCAAATCGCCGCCGCGCTCGACCAGCGGGCGCAACTTTTGGACCTTATTCTGCGCGATCTGTACGGACCGCAAAATTTGCTCAAGCGAGGTGCATTGCCAGGGGAAGTCGTCTATCGCCATCCCGGTTTTCAACTCGGCTTTTGCGAACCGCGGTCCACCCGGGAGCGGATGCTCCATTTTTACTCGGCGGACCTGGCCCGTTCCCCCGACGGTCGCTGGTGGATCCTGGCCGACCGCACCGAAGCACCGTCCGGCGCCGGCTTCGCCCTGGAAAATCGCATCGGGCTATCGAGAATTTGGCCCGAAGTGTTTCGGCAGCTCCACGTCGAACGACTCGCACCCTATTTCATCCACGTTCGGGAACTTCTCGCGCGGCTCGATCCGCAACGTCGCGAAACGCCACGGATCGTTTTGTTGAGTCACGATTCCACGGGGCTAAACTATTTCGAGGACGCTTACCTGGCGCGCTATCTTGGCTACACCCTGGCGCAAGCGGACGACTTGGCCGTTCGACAAAATCAAGTCTACATGAAGACGCTAGGCGGTTTATCCCCCGTAGACGTTCTCTACCGCCGGCTCAACAGCGAAGATTGCGATCCGCTGGAACTCGCGAGCCATTCGACGTTTGGCGTGGCGGGGTTGCTGCAATCGGTTCGCGGCGGCAAGGTCGCTGTCGCCAACGCACTGGGCAGCGGGTTGGTCGAGTCGCCCGTAATCATGGCTTTTCTACCCCAACTGAGCGTCGCTCTGCTCGGCGAGCCGCTTCGAATGCCGGGGGTGGCGACGTGGTGGTGCGGCGATCCCGCCTCGCGCCAATTGGTTTTAGATCGGCTGGACGATTTGATCATCAAACCGGCCTATCGACGCCGGGGACGACAGCGCGAAGAACTACAAGCCCTAGCGCAGCTTACGCCAAGCGAATTACGCTCGAGAATCGAGGCCGCCCCCGGCGACTACGTCGGTCAGGAACGCGTGACGCGCTCGGTCGCCCCGATTTGGAGCGAAGGCGAAGCTGGCAGCGCTTCGGTCGCGCTGCGGACATTTGCCGTGGCCAGCGGAGGTGGCTATTCCGTGATGTCCGGTGGACTTGCCCGCGTTGCCCCAGCGCTGGAACCGCTCGAATTCGCCTCTCTCCAGGGCGAACGCAGCAAGGACGTTTGGGTGTTATCCGACCGTGCCGTGGAGCCAGTGTCGCTGCTACAGGCGGCCGATGCCGCGGTGCCGCTTCGCCGGGGAGGCGCCGATCTGCCCAGCCGCGTCGTCGAGAACCTGTACTGGTTGGGGCGGATGGCGGAACGGACCGAAGCCTCGGCGCGCATCTTGCGCACGGTAACGCTGCGCTTGGCGAGTGAGGAAGATGTGACACGGCTACGGGAGTTGCCGTCGCTCGTGCGAATGCTGGCCGAACGAGGACAAATCGAGCCGGGCTTCGCCGTGGATGAGATCAAGCTGCAACTGCCGGCCATTGAAAACCTACTACCGGCGGCCGTGTTCGACGACCAGCAAGCGGGCACCCTGCGTGCTACGGTCAGCCGATTAGTTCATCTCGCCAGCATGGTGCGCGATCGAATGTCGCTCGATGCTTGGCGAATCATCCGCCAGATGGACGAAGCGTTCTGGCCGGGCGATCGTGATACGAGCTTGGCGAGCCTGCTCGATGCGCTCGATGCATTGCTACTGAATCTGGCCGCGTTCACGGGCTTGGTCATGGAGAGTATGACCCGCACGCCCGCCTGGCGGTTCCTCGACCTTGGCCGCCGATTGGAACGGGCGCTGCAAACCGCGACGCTGGTACGGAGCATGTTGCGCGACGGCGCCGGTTCCGATCCCAACGTGCTCGAGGCAGTAGTGGAGACGGCCGACAGCTTGATGACCTATCGCTCGCGCTACCTGTCGCGGATGCAACTGGCACCGGTACTGGACCTGCTGCTCACCGACGAAACCAACCCCCGCTCGTTGGCCTTTCAGCTTGTCGCCTGCGGCACCCACGTGGAACAACTTTGCCGCGACGCGGCTAGCCCCGATTATCCACCCGAGCAACGGCTCGCGATGTCGCTGCTTCATACGGCGCGAATGGCCGATGCCGCGGCTCTCGCGAGGCAGTATGCCGCCGGCGATTCGCGGGAACTGCTTGACTTGTTTCGCGAGGTCGAATTCAAGCTGCCACAACTTTCGGACGCCATCGCGCACAAATATTTGATCCACGGCGGCCCCACCCGATTGTTGTCGGAGATTGTGCCGTCGTCGTAGTGAGAAGGTGAGTGGTGAGTAAGTGAGTGGTGAGTGGTGAAAAACACCTAATGCGATGACGCGCACCTCCTCACCTCCTCACTTACTCACCTACTCACTTACTCACTTACTCACCACCCCCGCATGAAATACCACATCACCCATCGCACGATTTACCAGTACACGGAGCCCGTGTCTGTGTGTCATAATTTGGTTCGCCTTGCTCCACGTCAAATGCCGAGCCAAGTTCCGCAAGACTACCAACTTCAAGTCGTTCCCGAACCAATCACTCGCAGCCGTCGATTCGACTATTTTGGCAATCAGGTGGAGTATTTCACAATTCAAGAGGCCCATCGCGAGTTGGCGATCGCCACCACGAGCGTGGTGGAGGTTTCGCCTCCGCCACCGGCAACGACCAGCCCTGCATGGGAACAAGTGCTCGAGCAGCTCCATACCGACCGCAGCGCCCAGGGGTTAGAAGCCTATCACCTGTCGCTTCCGACGGAGCGGACCTCGAATCTCGAAGCGCTGCGCGACTACGCGGCCGATAGCTTCGGCAAAGCGCGGCCGATTTGTGATGCGGTCGATGAATTGGTAGCCCGCATCCATGCCGATTTCGCGTTCGATCCGCTAGCGACGACCGTCCATTCGTCAGCGGCCGACTTGCTTTCGGTTCGCCGTGGAGTGTGTCAAGACTTTACTCACTTTGCGATTGGCTGCGTTCGGGCGATGGGATTGGCCGCGCGGTATGTCAGCGGCTATGTCCGCAACGATCCGCCGGCGGGTTCGCCGCGGCTTGTCGGTGGGGATGCCTCGCACGCCTGGCTGGCCGTGTATGCAGGCGCTACCGGCTGGGTCGATTTTGACCCCACGAACAACCTCCGCGTTGGCACCGACCATATTACCGTCGCGTGGGGTCGCGATTACGCCGACATTTGCCCGATTCAAGGCGTTTTCGTAGGGGGCGGACAACACTCGATGCAGTTCGGCGTCGATGTCGTTCCCTCTGGTCAGGGGTGAGGCGTCAGGGAAAGTACAGGCGGCGGAGGGCGAGCGTCTAGTTTGTAGGCAGAATCTGGATGGATGCCTTCGAACCGGGTGGCTGGGGTCGTAGCCAGCAGGCGCAGCCCCCAGCGAACCCTCAATGTCGGCATCGGTTCGCGCTTCCGCTGGGGG
>JBBDYG010000005.1:0-9542 GCA_040901765.1 Pirellulales bacterium | reverse complement strand
CGCAGCCCTTGGCACCCGTCTCGCTCGCACGCCGTCCCTGAAGGTTGCCCGGGAAAACGATGCGCGGGGCCGCCGACAGCACTTCACGCGCATGGACGTGCCCTAGCGCCCAGTAGTCATAGCCCTTGGCCATCAGCGTCGCGAGATCCGTCGGCGCGTAGGGGTCATGGCCCGGCCGGCCATTGAGGCTGGTATGCAACATTCCAATATTGAAAAAGTCTGGAACGGGTGCTGGGTACGACGGAACCAGATCTTCGTCCACTGCCCGATTGGGGAAGCTGCGCCCGTGGATTGCTACCGACAGTTCATCGATTCGAACGGTTTCGGCTGTACGACTGGAAAACACGGTGACATTCGACGGCAGGACCAATTGGCGAGTGATCACGCCCTGCGCATCGTGGTTGCCTTGCACGATGAACACGCTGATGTCCGCTCTGCGCAAGCGCACCATCTGCTCGCGAAAGAACAGGCCGGTTTGGAAAGCCTGCCAATCGCGGTCGTAGATGTCACCGGCGAAGAGAACGAAGTCGACGCGCTCGGCAATCGCCATGTCGACCAGTCGTTCCAGCGTGGCCCGCGTCGCAATGCGCAGTCGTGCGACTGGGGCGCCCTCGTAGCGGTCGAGACCGCGCAGGGGGCTATCGATGTGGAGATCGGAGGCGTGGATGAAGCGCATCAAGTAATCAGTGGAGCTCGTTCAGAGGTCATGCAAAAATAGTCGAAAAGATATATTCAAATTCGGAACTTGCCGTTCCCGTGGCCGGGCACGTTTGTTGCGGACTCAATGGAAGAACTTGCTCCTTCTTAGCAAACGCATTTCGGAAAGCCAATGCCTTCGAAGGCTTGTCGACGCCGGTGACCTCCGGTGGATAATAATCGTCGAGAGCCCCCCGTTCCAAGATAAAGATCCCAGCCTTCCGCAGTTCCCAGATTAGAGCTAGCTTTGCTGCCTTAACTTCAGCCTGCTCTGCCTTACGAATGCACTCGCGCCGAACGTTCTTCTTCTCCCAAGAGAAAAAGGCGTCAACAGCCGCTTCAAGCTCTGGATATTTTGTTTTGTCATCAGCAAAAGCCAGCTTGGCAGCCCGCACTACGTCCCAGAGCCGCTGAATCTCCGGTTTTGCTTGAGCGTCCTTGATGTCTGCCGCCTTCGCTACCGCTCCGATTCCTGCACCAACGTTCGCCGCGTCAGCCTTTTGAATCAACTCAGCTCGAAGGGCTTTGGCCAGCTCGGTTGGCTCCAGTCTTTCAAAACCATCCTCAACCGTGTCGAGATCGGCGATGACAAAGACTGGCACGTCAAATCGGGCAAAGAAACGGCGATATCTCGCTATGCTGCCCTTTCCGCTAACTCGAACGAAGGCCACGGAGCGCGACCGACAATTCCATTCCGCTGCAAGGGTTTCAGCGATGTGCGGAAGTGCGATGAGGTCGCTGTCGCCCTCCACCAGAACAATCCGTTTCGCGAAGAAGGCGGCATTGTTGTTTTCAAAGCAAATTAACTGGAACTCATCGCGTGGACTGATTCCGCTCAATTCGACAGGGGATGCCTTGGTAAACGGTTTGGGAACACCCGCCTTTTCGGTCTTCGATAAGCGAACAAAGGTCGCCGTCGCATCAGGGCCAAGGAAGAGCGGGGAGTGTGTCGTGACAACGACGTGGTTCTTTTTCGAGAAAACACCCAGCGCATCGAACAGGATCTTCTGCGCATCGGGATGGAGGAACAGTTCGGGCTCCTCAAATAGGAGGAGATAGCCGCGTTCCGGTGCATTCTCTGGACCACCACCCTTCGCCGCTGCACGCGCGAATTCAACGTAGGCACGAAGTATGGAAAACACGACGGCGCGACGAAGCCCGTCTCCTTTCAGTTCCAGCGGCCCTTTCATCCCGTCATCCGCCAGAATGCGAGCCGTTGACAGAACGCTCCTCAGGTCCGGTGGCGGAATATCAATTTCGAGACTGACGTTGGCGAAGCTTTCACGTACGTACGCCTGAATTGTTCGCTCAATCCTTCTAATCTCCTCCAATCGGGAGTCCTCCACAGTTCCGTCCGCGCCGATCAAGCGCGTTAACTTTCTGCTTAGCTTTTCAAAAAGGCCCTTCTCGTCCGCTAGAAGCGGTTCGATAGCCTTCATCACGATCGCCAGGATTTTCCCAAAGGAGCTGGTCTCAGCCGTCTTCGTGTCGTCCGCCAGGTCTTTGACAGCGGGGATATAGATGCGCTCCGGAAGCATCGGGATTACGCTTTTGTCTAGACCGGTGGGTAACGCTACGAAGCGTGTCTCCTTTTCCGCGAGCGGCAGGCCGTCTCCAAGCTGCTGAATGAGGTCTCTTGCTGCGCCCTGCGTGATCGCCGCACTAACCTGTCCTTCAAGTTCAGGGAATATGCCTAGTACCGCATCTTTTAGCTGTCCCCCCTTCTTCTTCGCGACGAGTTCCGCAACATTCTCAGCCGTGAAACGGGGAGCCTTTGGAACTAGGCCAAAATATCCGAGTTGGCTTTTCCCGTCCGTTCCATACGTTCGGACAAGCGTCAGTTTTTGGTCAACAATTACCCCCGCAATCCGCCCCCGGTGCTCTTCAGCAAGAAGATTCAGATCCTCCTGAGTGACATTCGACAGAGTTACGGCGATTGCGATCTCTGTTGCTGGTTCAAAGTAATCTGAAGACTTGAGAGAGGAGCCCGAGAGGAACAGCGATAGGCTCTGAAGGACGCTGGATTTGCCACCATTGTTCTCACCAGTGATGCAGACGAAGGGCGAAAGCGGAATGGAGATATCTCGGAGCCCCCGGTAATTTGAAACCTGCAGGTGGGCGAGTTTCATGTTTGGAGTACCTCTTGGAGAGTTTCACCGTTCTCGGCTAGCGCATCGGCTAGAGTGGTTTCGAGCAGCCCACGGCTTTCGGTTTGGGCGGCTGTGAGTTGCGTTTTCAGCCGGTCGCATAGGCCCATCAGTTCGTCGACCTTCGCGACGATGCGGTGTTGCTCGGTGACGGGTGGAAGCGGAACGAGTACTTCTTTGATCTTTTGGACATTCAGATTGGGCTGCGCTCCTCCCGCCGAAAGTGCCCGGACTTCGTCGTAATTTTTTTGAAGCAGGAGTTTTAGATACGAGTGCATGGGTTCGAACCCCTGCAACGGGCAGACTGCCGCACAGGCTTGGTTGATGGTTGATTCAATTCCGAGCGTTGCTACTTGACCTCTCGTTTTTCCCTGTCCGTAGAGCGCAACTAACAAAGTTCCCGGCTGGTACAAGCGCAACCGATGCGCCGTCACGGCTTTCTCAGTTACAAACTCATCGCCTATGGTTATGAGCGATTGAGAGGTTGACCCGCTACTTATCCAAGGAATCGAGCCATCGTCCCAAAACGACGGTTGCGTCCTCGACGGCGTGCTTCCGGTCCCAACATCGGTGATTTCACCCAGCATGGCCCATGTCCACAACTTCGGGACGCTATGCGGTACCTCATTGAGATCGAATTTCCGGCACGCCTTTGTCTTCTTGATTTTGGCCTCGCCGAGCAACTCTGCCTTTCTCTTCTCAATGCGATTGAGCAGTACGGACGCTGTTTCGTCGTTGGGGTCTTGGGGGACGAGTTGGCCGCGGGCGGCGAGGTTGAGGATGGTCTGGCGGAGTTGCTGGATGTGCTCGGGGCGGGTGGTGAGGCGCGGGAGATGGCGGAGGTGGAAGCGGGCGTGCTCGCGGAAAGACTCAACATCCGCGCCGTTGTTCAGGCGATGCAGGGACGCTGCCGCCAGCCGATCCCGCCGGTTCTCACGCCCCGCCTGCGCCGCCTCCAACCGATCACACAGCGTCATCAGTTCGTCGACCTTGGCGATGATGCGATGTTGTTCGGCGAGGGGTGGAAGGGGAAACGGAAGATTCGCGACAATTTTCCCGGATACTTCGCGAAACGTCGTTCCAGATGCCTTGCCGTCTATCCATTTGCCGAAAGCGCGGAAGTAGACAGCGATGTAGAGATTGCACTCCGGGATGAAAGGCACCACAGACTTGAATCCCTGATTCGTCGATACTTCGTTCGCTGCAATCGCTGTGTAACCGATTGGGGCGCGGCTCGTGAAGAGAACTGAGCCTTTCGGCATCAAGGTCGCCGACGAGGAACGAAGCCCTTGCGGTGTCAGGTCACGAGCCCCGTGGGATACGTAAAGGCCGGTGTGTTTCCCTAGATCAGCGGGAGTTAGCCACGCAGTTCCGGAGCCGCCGTTTGTGAAGTTATCCGCATCAGCGCTGGGCGGTGTGCCGCCGCCAACGATCGCTCCAACTTCTGAAAGGCGGCACCAAGTCCAGGTAACGGGAATCTGAAAACGCTCGCTATCTTCCTTACTAACTTCCAGTGCTCTCGCGCTTCGTATCTTTCCTTCCTTCACCAGCCGCGCCTTCTCTGCCCGAATCCGCTCGAGCAGTTCCGCCGCCGGCTCGTCCTTCGGGTCTTGCTCCACCAGCTTCCCCCGCACCGCCAAATCCAGGATGAACCGCCGCAGCCGCGGCACAGCATCCGGCACCTCACTGATGCGCTCGAAGTGCTGCATCAGCCTGGCGGCGTTCACGCTTCGCCCTTCCGATCGCGCCGCAACTCACTTTGCAGCTCCGCTTCGATCTGCTCGATCGACGGCAGGCTGGAAGCAAGTTCCTTCGGCAGGGCGCGCGTAAGCTCGTAATCGGCCACGCCGATCGGTTTGCGGATGTCGCGCAGGGCGTATTCGGCGATGAATCTGTCCTTGGTCTGGCACAGGATCAAACCGATCGTGGGCTGGTCGGTTTTGTGCCTCAGCTTGTCGTCCACCACCGAGCAGTAGAAGTTCATCTTGCCGGCGTATTCGGGCTTGAATTTGCCGCGCTTGAGCTCGACGACGATGAAGGCGCGCAGCTTGAGATGGTAGAAAAGCAGGTCGATGTAGAAATCGGCCTCACCGACGCTCATCGGATATTGCCGCCCCACGAAGGCAAAGCCCTGGCCCAGCTCGAGCAGGAATTTTTCCAGATGCCGCACCAGCCCCGTTTCCAGTTCACGCTCATGGAAGGGTTCTTCGAGGGTGAGGAAGTCGAAGAGGTAGGGATCCTTGAGCAGTTGCCCCGCCAGTTCGGATTGCGGCGCGGGCAGGCGGTTGGCAAAGTTGGTGACCGCCGCTCCCTGCCTTGCGTGGGCCCGGCTTTTGATCATCGCCGCCAGGGTGTCGCGGCCCCAGCCATGGGCGAGGGTTTGCTCCATGTACCAACGGCGGGTGGTCTGGTCCTTGATTTTCTCCATGAGCAGGGCGTGATGCCCCCAGGGGACGTTCCAGAGCAGTTCCGTCGAGGCGATTTTTGCCACGGGCTGTGGCAATTTCCTCTTGGAACCAGTTTTTGCCACAGCCCGTGGCAAAAACTCCCGGGGCACCGGGTACGTCCGGAAAAAGGCCACCATGCGCCCCAGATTGCGCTCGGAAAACCCTTTCAATTCCGGCAGTTCGTTCTTGAGGTCGCGTGACAGCCGGGGGATTACTCCCGCAGACCACCCTTCTTGTTCCTGGCGCTGGTCGATCAGGCGTCCGATGTCCCAGTAAAGCCGCACCAGTTCGGCATTGACCGCCAGCGCCGCACGGTTTTGCGCCTGACGGATGCGGCCTTTGATGTCGCCCAGCAGGTCGGCGTAGAGGGCGAGACCGGCCTTCATCGCAGCAGCGCCTCCGTCAGAATGGACTTGAGTTGGTCGCGCAGTGCGGCGGCCTGCTTTTCCGCCTCGTCGAGCTTGGCAAGCAGTTCCTCCGGATCGCCGTGGTCGTCGGCGACGGTGTGGGGGTTCTTGATGTCGAGGTTGTAGCTGCGCCCTTTGACCTCGTCGATCCCGACTTTCCACGCAACTTCGTTTTCCTCACGCTTCCCCCACCAGTCGGCGCAGGGCTTCAGGTGCTCGATCCGGATGGGCTTGGTCATCGAGTAGGCCTTTTGCCCCTCGGGAACACGGTGTTCGTAAAACCAGATCTCCTTCGTCGGCTCGCCTTTCTCGAAAAACAGTAAGTTAGTACCGATGCTGGCATAGGGCTTGAAGACGCTGTTGGGCAGCCGCACGATAGTGTGGAGGTTGCATTCCTCCAGCAGGTGTTCCTTCAGCCGCGTCTTCACGCCCTCGCCGAAGAGGGTGCCGTCCGGCAGCACCACGGCGGCGCGTCCGCCGGGTTTGAGCAGGCGGATGATGAGGGCGAGGAACAGGTCGGCGGTCTCGCGGGTCTGAAAGTGCTTGGGGAAATTGCTCTCGATGCCGTCTTCCTCGCGCCCGCCGAAGGGCGGATTGGTGAGCACGATGTCCACGCGGTCGGACTGCCCATAGCTGATGTAGGGGCGGGCGAGCGTGTTGTCGTGGCGCACGAACGACGGGTCGTCGATGTCATGCAGCAACATGTTGGTGACGCACAGCATGTGCGGGAGCTGTTTCTTCTCCACGGCGCGCAGCGCCTGCTGCATCTTCTGCCCCTGCTTCGGGGTCTTCACATAGTGCTTGCGCATGTGGTCGATGGCGCAAGTAAGGAAGCCGCCGGTACCGCAAGCAGGATCGAAGAGAATCTGACCTGGTTTCGGATCGATGCGATCTACCATGAAGCAGGTCACTGCGCGCGGGGTATAGAACTCCCCCGCGTTTCCGGCGCTTTGCAGGTCGTTGAGAATCTGTTCGTAGATATCGCCGAAGTGCTGCCTTTCCTTAAGATTGTTGAAGTCGATGGCGCTGATCTTGTTTACCACCTGCCGCATGAGATGGCCGGACTTCATGTAGTTGTAGGCGTCCTCGAACACATCGCGAACGACGCGGCGGCGACCATCGCTGCCAGCGCCCGGCAATTCCTTCAGCTTCGGAAACAGCTCGTCATTAACAAATCCGATGAGCTCATCGCCGGTAACTCCCTCGGGATCCGCGGCCCAGGTGCGCCACTGGAACCGCTTCGGGATGGGCGAGCGGTAGCCTTCCTGTATCTGCTCCAGTTCCTGGTCCTGATCGTCAATGATCTTGAGGAAGAACATCCAGCAGAGTTGGGAGATGCGCTGGGCGTCGCCATCGACGCCGACGTCCTTCCACATGATGTCCTGAATGGACTTGACGGTATTGCGGACAGACATGGGGTTCAGGCCGCCTTATCGTAAAGAGCGCTTTGGAGTTCGTGGACGGCTTTTTCGAAGCCGTTTCTGCCGCCGAATCCCTTGAGCAGTTCGACTGGCGTGCCCATGGCGTCGAAGGGCGCGATTTTCAGGATGCGCGGATCGTCCAGACCGGTGACGCCTTCGTCCTGGTACTTCTGCAGCAGGGCTTCGAGGACGGCACGGGTTTGTGCCCCATACCGGGTGAACACGTCGCGCTTGCGCACGTTGTCAGCGCGCTCGCGCCGGGTGAGCGGCGGCTGGTCGAAAGCCACATGGCAAATAAGGTCGAAGGGGTCGAAGTCCTTGCCTACCTCGTCGGCGAGCGGATCGAGCAGCAGTCCCTCGGCAGCGAGTTCCTCGATGATCGCCTGCTTGCGCTCGGCGCTCCGCCAGCGCCTGAGGAAATCGTCGAGACTGGCAAAGCGCTTCTTCAGTGCGTTCTTCGAATAGTCGCGCAGGCTTTCGGTGACCAGCCTGCCGTTCTCGTCGAGGTATTCGATGCGCTCGGCGACAACGCTGACGGGCTTGCCCTTGATGTAGTACTTGCGCTGCTGCTCGATGCCCGGGGTGATGTTGATATCGGGCGATAGCGGATCGACGACGATCTGCTCGTCGTCCCCGGGTTTGGGTGGAATGACTTCGTCACCACCGTCGGGCGGCCGAACGTTGTCTGGCGGCGTGATGGGGTCGTACTCGCCCGGCTCGTAGATCTGGACCGGCTCGCCATCGAAGTCCGGATCGGCGAAGTGGTTGGTCACCTTCCTGAAGTCGAGCAAGGTGAAGTAGTACTTCTTGGTGTCTTCGTGGACACGGGTGCCGCGTCCCATGATCTGCTTGAACTCGGTCATCGAGCCGACTTCGCGGTCAAGCACGATCAGCCGGCAGGTCTGGGCGTCTACTCCGGTGGAAAGCAGGCGCGAGGTGGTGACGATGACCGGATATTTTGCTTCCGGGTCGATGAAGTTTCCGATCTGGGCGCAGCCTTCGGCGTCATCGCCGGTGATTCGCATGACGTAGCGTTCGTTTTGCTTCACCAGGTCCGGATTTTCGTTGATGAGGGCTTGGCGCATGCGCGCTGCGTGCTCGGTATCCACGCAGAAGACGATCGTTTTCTGAAAGCGGTCACCGCTTTCTTTCAGGAATTCGGTCACTTTGCGGGCGACACGCCTGGTTCGTTCGTCAATGACAAGATTGCGGTCGAAGTCCTTTTGGTTGTAGATGCGGTCCTCGATCTCATAGCCGTACTTGTCCGTCTCGTTCTTCGCAGGGCGGTAACCCTCCACGTCGACATCGAGGTGGACCTTGACCACCTTGTAGGGCGCAAGGAAGCCGTCGCGAATGCCTTCCTTGAGCGAATAGGTGTAAACAGGCTTGCCGAAATAGTGGATGTTGGAGACGTATTCGGTCTCCTTTGGCGTGGCGGTGAGCCCGATCTGGGTGGCGGAGGAGAAGTAATCGAGGATCTCCCGCCACGCGGAATCCTCCGCGGCGCTGCCGCGGTGGCACTCGTCGATCACGATGAGGTCGAAGAAATCCGGGGAGAGTTCGCGGAAGAGCTTCTGGCGCTCCTCCGGGCCGGTGATGGCCTGATACAGCGCGAGGTAGATCTCATAAGCCGTGTCGATGCGCCGATGCTTCTTATCGATGGCGCTCGGCAGTTGAACCTCTCTCCCGTCCTCGCGCTCGATGGTTTTCGACCCGGTACTCAGCTTCGCCATGGCCGAGCCAAAAGGGCGGAAATCGTTCACCATCGTCTGGTCGACGAGAACGTTGCGGTCGGCGAGGAACAGGATGCGTTTCTTGCGGCCTCCTTTCCACAAGCGCCAGATGATCTGGAAAGCGGTGTAGGTCTTGCCGGTGCCAGTCGCCATGACCAGCAGAATGCGATCCCGTCCCTTGGCGATCGCCTCGATGGCCTTGTTGATGGCGATGCGCTGGTAGTAGCGCGGTTCCTTGTCGCCGCCATCATCGAAATAGTCCTGGAGGACGATCTCCTCTTGTGCGGGTGCAAGATCTTTCCACTGGCGGTACTTAGCCCAGAGTTGCTCCGGTCTGGGGAAATCATGGAGCGACAGTTCGGTTTCCGTCCGCGCGCTTTGGCCGGTGCGATCGTGGAATACGAATGCGTCCCCGTTTGAAGAGAAAACGAAAGGGATGTCGAGGGTCGCGGCGTACTCGAGACCCTGCTGCATACCACCGCCGACCGAGTGACTGTTGTCCTTCGCCTCGATGAGGGCGACGGGCACATTGGGTTTGAAGTAGAGGATGTAGTCGGCAAACTTGGCCTTACCCCGGCTGACGAGCCTGCCGCGAACAATGATCCGGCCCTTGGTGAAAAAGACCTGCTCCCGAACCTGCGACAGGACATCCCAACCCGAAGCCATGACGGCGGGCGTGATGAACTTGGTG
>JBBDYG010000004.1:0-1452 GCA_040901765.1 Pirellulales bacterium | reverse complement strand
CACGCCTGTTCGGCACGCCGATTGTATGCGGGGGGTGGGAATGGTGTAGTGTGGCGGCGTCTTGCAGCATGCGTTCGTTGGCGGGTGAGGTGGCTTCCGGGTGTGACGAGCGAATAGCCGAGTGCGCAGCGTCAAGTATGGCGGCACACTGGGTCAAGAAGTGCGGCTACGATGTGTAGGGTTTCAATTTCGCAAGATGCGCCAGCAACTCCTCCTCGTCTGCCCAGCCTTGCAGGTACAGGCAGACCATCTCGTAGGTCCGTAGCGTCGGTTTGCAACCGGTCGTGAGGCTGATCAGCAGGCAAGCGATGATGGCGCAGTACGCCTGGATCTCGATACCCACGGGGTCTTGCGACAGCAAGTGCCGACAGCCGAGCACATGCTTGAAGAACCGAAAGAAGATTTCAATCGTCCAGCGATGCTGGTAAATCTGTGCGATCAGTTCGGCAGGCACGTCCAGCAAGTTGGTGGCGATGCGGAGGACGCCGTCGCTGGCAGGGCCGGCGCTTCCTCCCTTGCGGCCGCCCCTTCTTGAATGCGGCGGTATTTTCACCAATACCACCCGTACTGAGTGATCGGGCCGACTTGCCGTGCCGAGCTCGACCAGCGCATCCTCCAGGACATTCGCTTGCAAAGCCGCGGGCGACAGCGGCCGCTGCTCGACCACTTGCCAACTACTGTTGTCGCGAATGCGGCAGACATAACTGCTGCCGATCGCGTTAATCTCATTGAATAGCTTGAACTGGGCGTACCAGCGATCCAGCACGTAGCAGTGATCGGCTGCCAACCGACCACGCAGCATGTTCTTTTCCTCGGACTTCCCGCTGTTGAGAGCCGGCGTCACGTCGATGCGCGTGGGGACGCCGCGGTCGATATCAAAATGGGTATGCAGACGCCAGGCCGAGCGCGACTCCCCTTGCTTGGTCTTCAGGTAAGCAGCCTGGGCAATCGTCGAGAGGGTCTGGACCACGCTGCCATCTACAGCGGTGAGCAGTTGTTGCACTTCTTTGCCCGCGATATCCCGTACCGGCCGCGTTTGCTCGGCCAATCCACCGATGATCTCTCGCAGCCGCCCGGGATCGAACACGTCGGTAGCCTCCGACAGGCTACCGAGTGAAGTCCGAGGGCAGCCCAGCTTCTGCTGCACGTTCTTCAGCTGAGAGGCTTGCTGCAAGGAGCGCAACGAACGCAGGCAAGGATTGAACAGAAACAGCAGGACCAGCGCGCAGTACTGATCCATGTGCAACTGGCGATTGCGGGCTTTGTCGCGCCCGCAACCCACCTCGTGCAGCCGCTCAAACAGCGGGAGCAACCGCCGAAAATACTTCAGCCCGACGACATCCTGCTCGCGAATCCGCTCACGTTTTTTGGCCATGCACGATAAGATGCGCGATGCAGGCCAATGGCGCAAGTGCTATTCTGGATGCGCAAATCGCGTGCCGAACAGGCGTG
>JBBDYG010000003.1:0-1461 GCA_040901765.1 Pirellulales bacterium | reverse complement strand
GACCGTGCAGAAGGGGTTGGAGATCATCCAGGCGCTGCGCGGGTGGACGAGCGGGTTGGCGGTTCCGCAGTTCGTGATCGACGCGCCGGGTGGTGGGGGCAAGGTGCCGTTGCTGCCGGAGTACGTCGAGGAGATCAATGATGATGAGGTGATCTTCCGGAACTTCCAGGGTCAGCGGTTCACGTACAAGCAGCCCAAGCGCTACGACGGAAGCGAGACGCCGGACATCGTGCCGATCGAGATCGCGGCGAAGAAGCAGCGGACCGCGGCGAAGAAGGCGAGCCGGCCGAGGCGGAGGAAGGCGTCGGGAGAGTAATCAACTCCGACTGCTACCATTAGTAGTTGACGACCGCCTGAAAGGGCGGTCGTTTTGTTCATGGCTTGCATGTTCATTAAGTAGGTTGTGCCAACTGTGGTCCGACCTCAAGACCTAGCGAAGCATCAGACACGCCTCGATTTCGTAGATAGGCGCCCAACTCGACGGCCGGAATGGCCAGTTCGATTTGAACGATGAGAGCGTCAGCGATATTTGCTCTCGAGCCCTTGTTCAGCGGCATTGTATAGAAGCCAACAGGCCCGGTCGGGATTCCATTCGCGCCAATCGTCGGATTTGCCTCCGCCGGCAAATAGCCGAGACAACCGAACAGATTCTCCTCAAGGCTTTTAGAAAGGTTCAAGCCCACGAGAAAGAGTCCCTTTTGCAACTCGCGGCGAGGATTCGGAGATAATGGTTCCACAAACATCGCGGCGGCGAAGTGCGTTGGCCTTTCATACAACTCATTGAATGCAGCGCAATTCCCGGCGGGACTCCGAATAGTGATGTCCGAAGTAGGCAGCGACACCGCCACTCGCCAAGCAACTTCTAGTCGGTATCCATCAACAGCCCAAATCACTGGAATGTCGGAGGAGGGATCCCGGGTCGCAAAGTGCACTGCAACCGCCAAATCTCGAGTAAAGTCCAGCAGACGAACTGGCCGACCCTCGTGGCGTAGCTTGGCCAGCCAACCAAGGTTGTCGCCGGCGTCAGGACTTGTCGATAAGCCGGCGCTGGTCCGAGCACCTGCCAGTTCTTTGGACTCGGCACTAGCCCATTCGACTCTAGGCCGACTCCTTTCTAGCGAAGGCTCAAGTCGCCACTTCCACGACGATTGCCCCCTGAAGACCCACCACGGGCGTAGCGACGAGACGTCGATCAGTTCCTCAACGGTTTGCACCCGTACGCGTTGGAGTATCCGATGCACAGGCCTTCTTTTCACGCGGGCACCAGTTGGTGAGGACGTAGTCGCCGAGAGCAGAACTCAAGTTCAGCACAAAAAATAACCAAGCGTTGAAGACACCGGCGCCGGAAGGCAGACGTGTCGCCCGGCTGTCAGACCGTGTTGCTGCGTGGCGTGAACGACGATCCCAAGGTGATGATGAAGCTGATGCACGAGCTGCTGAAGGCGCGCGTGCGGCCGTACT
>JBBDYG010000002.1:0-9784 GCA_040901765.1 Pirellulales bacterium | reverse complement strand
GGTACTTCGCGTAGTTAGCCGCCGCCGCTTCACTGTCGAAGTGGCCGGCAACAAGATAGGTCTCCGTACAAGCGGTATTCGGTGGGGCGACGATAGGCTTGCTGAGGAATTTGGTCTCGACCGCCGCGCTGGTTCCTTGCACGGCTGTCACAAGTACCTTCCACTCGTTTATCCACGCATGATTCACGGGGATTTCTGAACGCTCCACCCAACTGATTTTCTGTGACCCAAAGAGCTTGACGGGTTTCTTGAGTCCCTTTGACTGAGGCTTGCCGTGGAAGAAAGTGGGGAGTCCGAACGGCTTACGGCTTGACACTCGTGAGTCGAGTGTTTCCTCACTCTTCGCTCTAACTTTTTCCAAGATCGGCACGGCCTCGTTGCGTCGCACGAGGACATCGTAGGTATTGAGGTAGCGGGACACCATTGGGCCCGTCGGCTGACCATCCCATATTGTTTGGACCTGGCACGGGCCCTGGTAGTCGCGATCCCACAGAAAATACGAGATACCGCCCCGAATCTTCACGCCGGGAAAGCCCTCATAGAGCTTCGGGAAGTCCACGATGTTCCGCAGACTTTTGTCCGAGAGCATGCGCTCGCGATACTTGTCGAGACCCTTACCCCCGGCCATCCAGCGCGAAGGTGTCACGAAGACAGCGTAACGCGGATCAAGGTCAAGCGCCCTTTCGACGAATAACTGATAGATCGGTGCGGCGCTCGTGCCGTAGCCGCCGTCGTCCAACTGGTACGGCGGGTTCCCAATGATCACGTCGAACTGCATACCGCCTCCAAACAACTCGGCGACTCGAGCCGGGATGTCGTCAGTGTGGATGAACGCATACGCGTGAGTTTCGAGACGTTCACCACGGTCAAGGGTCTTAGCGCTTGCGCCGCAGTAATCGCACTTGCCATCACTCCACGTGTGCTCGGTGCGCTCGAACCAGATATTGCCATCGTCGCTGTCGAATGACCTAGCGATGGAGTGCTCGCCGCTGGCGTGCTTGGAGCAGTACACGCTCCGGCGTGCAAGCAGGCTGGTGAGGTAGGTGATGCCAATGCCGAACACCTGCTGGGTCAGTATGTGATTTACGCGATCCTCGAGGTTCGGAATCTCCTCGGTCAGGCCCTTCGTGAGGCGGCTGGTGATCTCACGGAGGAACACGCCCGACTTCGTGCACGGATCCAGGAATCTCGCCGAACTGTCCGTCCAGATATTCGCACCGTTGTTGCCGGCTGCCCACGCCTCGGCGAGGGTATCTAACATCCTGTTGGCGAATTCCGGCGGTGTGAACACTTCGTCGTTGGAGAGGTTCGCGATGCACGTCAACACATCCGGGTTGCGTCCGCGGAGCGCAAAGCGTGCCTCCCCGCTCATACGGCTTCCTTCCGGGCATCGCCGAGCGAGGCGGAGGCAAGCTCGCTCACGGTCATCGGCGGGTACGTCTTGGTCGGCGTGAAGATTTCGTGCTTGCCGAGGTGGGCGAACAGCGTGCCGTCCTCACCGAACGCCGACATCTGGGCAAGAATGTCGAGCCGGAAGTCGCGCCGCTGGAACTTCCCCTTGGCCAGGTATCCCCACTCGGCAAAGGTGATCCGTTGGCCATTGCTGGTGCGCATCGTCAAGGCGTCCCCGTGGACGAGGTTCTGCGACAGCACGTACGAGGCGGCTCGAAAGAGGTCGTCCGACTCCTGAAGATTCAGATAGTTGGCGAGGATCTCCAGCATGTTCGCGCGGCACTCGGAGATGTTGTCCGCCAGGAGCTCGATCCCATAGACGCACATCAGCGCGAGCAGCGCGTAATGCTGCCTCTCGAAGTCGGACTTGCTGAACCTGCGTTCGACGGCCGCGAGTTTACGCCGCAGGATCTGGACAAGGAAGTTCCCGTTCCCGCACGCCGGCTCCAAGAAACGAGAATCAATCCGCTCGGTCTCGTCTTCGACGAGGTCTAGCATCGCCTCGACCATCCAGGGAGGAGTGAACACCTCCGCGTGGTCGGCGACGCGCTGTTTTGACTTGAACAGGCTCATGGGGCGAAATGCAGTCGGGAAGAACTCGGCTTCGAACCCGAAGCATATGGCGACATGAGAATCGAATCTACCTCTGGCGCGTTACGCCGGATGCATATTTGGCGGGAATAATGCGGCAGCCTGTCGGTAACCGCGCATAACCGGCATCGAGTTTCTCGGCAACGATCTTCGCTAACACCTTCGCGGCGGCTTGCGGGGACGATCGCCGGTAATCGCGGTAGACGGTCGCCCTAGTCCAGATTACCGACACCGTTCGGCCATGCGGCCACTCGATCGGGCCCCAAACCACGCGCACCCGGCATCCTCTTCGGAACACGTGATAGCCTCTCGACTCGAGTCCCGAGACGTTTTGAAGATTTGGTCCGGCACGCGTTAGGTAAGGCATAAAGGATAAGGAGGCGTTACGCGGTGAGCGCTAGTCAGCTATGTGCATAGCGCATAACCGTGTAGCGGCGCATGTAACGCGGAAAAGCGCACGGGGTACGTTAACTCAACTCATGCCGCAACTCCTCAAAAACTCTGTCCGCCCCCCAAGCTTGTGCCGCGGTGAAGGCAAACCGACGCCGCTGATCACTGTTCAATTTCTTGGTTGCCTTATAGCCTAAATCATGATTCGCCTCTGACCACGCATGTTGGAAAAGCGTCTTTACCTGCAGCTCAAAAAAGCGTGGAATCTGGCTTTGGTTGACGCTTGGTGGGATTACATCGTCGGGGAGCGCCAGGATCCAGTGCCGACCGAAGTAACCGAACTCCCACTCAGATTCAGGTACTAAGTCTCTTCTTTCGACGTACCGAAAATATCGATCGACGATGGTTGCCACCTTCTCCACGTCGTCTTTGTAAAAGACAATGATTCTCGCTCCGATCTGATCTTGAATCTGCTGCAGCGGCGCATCGTACTTGTCCACTCCGCTGGTTAGCAGCTTCTTGGCCTTGTTGGCGAAGCGTTCGGGATCCTTCGCGCGCGCCGAGATCCTATCGATGTGTGGCACCCTGGCCAAATACTTGGCCAACAGGATCTCAAGGTTCGATGCAACGGCCACCAACTCTCCGTATCGCTCTGCGTAGGCCCCGATCTCCCCTTGGTTCATTTGGTCTTCCGAAAGCGTTGGTCGACGATTTTGCCTTCCGTGGTATACCGGACCTTCCGTTCTGCCACCAGGAGCTCCGTGTGAAACACGTCATCAAACCTGGCGTCTTCGGCCAGTAACAGCGCTCCCGTATCCAACTCAACGGCACGGTAAAGTGCGTGGCGTTCGAACTCGTCAGCTTCGAATCGAAAACTCTCAGACATTAGTTCGGGGCGCGCATAGGCGTCCGTAATTGCTTCAGCCGCCTGATCTGAGAGCCCCAAGCGCTTGATTATCGCCGTCGCCGACCGCGTCTTTCCGCTTTGGTTACGCATTAGGCTGGCGGCAGAGATCAGCTCTTGTTTGATACCTGGATCTTTGGCGGTTTTTACAGCGGTTCGAAGCGCCTCCGCAAGACGCCTGGTTCCGGCGGGGCCCGTGGTCCGGAGCTCGGACATTAGGAACTCTCCGATCCAGTATTCTGACAGGTCGCGTGGACCTGATAGCTGTCGATCCACGGCCTTCCCATCAGTGAACCCCGCTCGCAACGAGGACGTCGTGTAGTATGCGCTCTTGTATGCCTTTGCGTTTTTCATGAAGACGCGTTCCAGGAACTCTACTGAAAGGCTTCCTGCATTCTCCTGAGCGACTACGCCTTGATCTGCGGGAAAGCGCGACACGACGAGGGAGTGATGTCCTTGGCTACCGATGCCCTTTAGTAGAAAGAGAAGGCCGAGACCGGATCGGTGAGTCGTCACTTGTTGTAACCGCTCCGCCACAATACGACCCCGTGGTACGGATGGTTCGCGCGCGTAGGACTCCAGGGAATCTCGGGACGGGTTGTTCTGCTGTCCTTGATCGTCCGGCGAGAAAACGATTTGTACGTCACACTCCATCGGCGCGCGCTCGAAGAGCTTGTCTAACATCCCAAAAAGCGAACCCTTCCGCGGAACCGACGTCCCGCTGATGGTTGGCTGGGAATCGGCATGTTTCGCCGGATGAACAAGAAAGCTGTGGATGTCGGTAAGCTTCATGTCCTGCTTGCACGTGCCATTGTTAGGGATTGCGTTAGCAAACGAAAACGACCGCCCTTTCAGGCGGTCGTCAACTACTAATAGTAGTAGTCCTTCTTGGATCTACTCCGCTAGGGTTGGCAAGGCGAGTTTGAGTTGGCGAATCGCGTTCTTGTGTTTCTCGTGCAGTTGGATGTTGGGATGAACGCCCACCGCGCCCGACCCAGGAGCGAAGGTCAAGGCGCACATCTTCCCGTCAGGCGTGCCGTACTCCGCGATCGCTGCACCCGCAAAGGGTACACCGTCAGGCACGCGCTCCATGACGTAGTACTGCGGTCTGATAACACTGGTTTCCCACTGTAAATCACCTGTGATCGTAATGGAGTCGATTTGGACAATGCGGCTTTCGAGGCTCAGAAAAATGCGATATGAGGAGACGTCGAGTGTATGCGTGTGGCGGCCCAACTGGACTACCTGTCTTTGGCCTTCCTTTGCGATCGGCTCCAGAGGCATGTTGCTGAGTAGCGCAGGTGCGTCACCTGTACTTAACAAGATCTCGGTCGACCGCAGGATTAACTCGTCGATAAATGCGCCAATGGTGGCGTACTTGGCGTGCCTGCCACCTCTCGTGTTGCATACCGATTGATCACGTGTCCAGGTGAAAGTCGGTGGTGCGTTCGCCCCATACAGCCAGAAGTTTGGATGCCCCCAACAAAGAAGACGAGACTCGAAGCTGCCGATAGACATTGGGAGTGCTTCTCCCTGAAAAGATGGCATCCGGTCCCCGGGGGAGACGCTCCAAGGTTGAAACGCATACAGCTCGACCTCATGTGCAGAGGCTTTCGCGATGGCTGCGGGCGTGAATCCGGAAGCGGAAACAATTCCACGATGAGTCACGGCGGGCATGTCGCGCAGCTTGGCGTTTAGTTGCTCTACAACCGTAACGTCCAATGGCCGAGCCTCACGCTTGACCTCGTATGCCTTGAACGCACGCAGAGTGCCGTCATCCTCTTTCACCGTCACCGTTACGTCCACGTCCCGTGGTTTCGCGGCTGCAGCGTCCTCTACCATGTCGCCGAGTATGACGTCGACCGATTCTGGGTTTGTTCTCACGCAACAAAGGCCCACGAGGTACTGCACTACCATCGGAGCTAGCGCTTTCGGCGCGGGAATGTCTTGCATTTAGACAAACCCCCCGACCTTTCGGGCGGTCGTCAACTACTAATAGTAGCAGTCCGTTCTTTGTGTACTCCTCCGACGCCTTCCTCCGCCTCGGCCGGGTTGCTTTCTTCGCCGTCGTCCGCTGCTTCTTCGCCGCAATCTCGATGGGGATAATATCGGGCGTGCCCGAGCCGTCGTACGGCTTGGGCTGCTTATACGTGAACCGCTGGCCCTGGAAGTTGCGGAAGATCACTTTCGCCTGGCGCAGCCAGCCGTTGACGCCGCTCCCATGTCACTCCTGATTACGCGGCGGAAGGCAAGCTAAGGCGTTCTCAATTAGTTCGTGTCTTCGAACATTATTGACTGATCGGAGCAGAGTTCGCATTTCCCCGCCATCGATGCGATTCATCAAATCGGGCCAATTGAGAGCTTCCTGTGTTTTCGCTAACTCTCGCAAGTCCGCTCTCTCACTTGCTCCCAAGGCAGTTCGAGCAATCTGTATGTACTCGGCAGTCTCGAGAAGAGCGCGGATCCGCGCGATCATGCTCGGCGATAGTTGCTTGGACACCGGAGACTGCAGCGCTCGATTCATCGCGAAAACTGTATGGTTGAGCATCTCGAGCCAAGAGCTCAATTCGCAGCCGAAATAGATGGGGTTTACATTCCGGCGCCGCAATGCGTGGTCCAGTACCTTGTCTGCCGCTCGACTGCTGGGTACGAGGGCGAAGACGCTCCAGTCGGATGTTATCCCGTGGTCGACAAAAGTCCTTAGCATGCTGTCGATGTTTTCATCGCGAAAGCCGAACCCAATGAAGAGTACTGTGTGCGCCTGAAATACGCCGCGCATGAACTCCAATGTTTGCTTTTGGTTGCCCAGAGCGAACGTGTCATAGGAGGCCTTGGTCAGAACGATAGAGTCGGGGTCGCCAATATGTCCATGGAGATGGAACATGAAGCGTTGCCGCAAGTGCTCGCGAAGGCCGCTTGTTCGATGTGAAATAGGCGCGGAAAACTGACGCTCCGTGTCTGCCGCGACCAGCAAGTGGTCATAGTTTGTTGTAACAATTCCAACCAGAGGAAGCGCGACGATCTGTTTCTGAATGTCCAGTCGTTTCGGTTGACAATCACGAATGATAAGCGCGGCTTTCTCCCTGACTGCTGCTTCACTCGTCTCATGGGCCAGGTACTGGGCGACGTCGAGCAGTCGCCCAGCAGACAATGAAGCTTGCACATCCTTGTCGCGTTGGCAGGCTTTGGCTATCCCTAATAGCAGGCTTTCCCATTGCGGCAAGGCGGAATCAAGCGAGGGCCCGGACCCGACAAATGCGACAACGCCCCTCCCATATGTGTGGTCAAATCCGCCTGTTAGATCGTCCGGTATGCTCTCGACATTCTCACTCGCGGCTTCAACCTCGATCACGCGATGCTCGGTAAATCAAAATGTTCACTGGAAAGGCCAGTTTCTGCGAAGCACTGTACCTGCAAGTGACCACCAACGATGTCCGAGAATAGAGGATTCCCTGCGATGAACCCCAACCAATCCGACAAGCGTGCCCTCGACCCTGCTGCGGATCCCGCTTTCGGGTGCAAAACGATCGATACGGCATGCCCGAGTTGACGGCTCCACGTAAGCGCAAGGAGCGCATCCTGCGAAACAACGAACTTTGGCCTCTCGCGATGCTGGGCGACGGGTGCAAGTCGACGGAAAACCGTATCAAGTGCTTGGAAGAGCGACTTTGCGCCCACTCCGAGCGCAGCCATTGCTTGGGTCTCTAAGAGCATGTCGCCAATGAGTCTGTTCTTGGCTTCCGCGATGAAAGTCCGTGAGAGGTCTCCCTGAACTGCGAACAGTCTCTCCAGTTCGTCGCAAAGCACACGGTGGTCGATCTCGGGTTTGAAGAGCACTTGTGAGGCGCCCAACCGGAAGTACGCATCCCGCACTTCTTCCGCGCGGTCTTCAATCACGCCGGATGCGACGAGATATAGGGTTCCTTCCGGATGGGTGGACAGATAGTCCTGAACGGGTCGAGTGGACCTGTCGAGGGGGTTGTCTGGATCCATGGAGAGATCCAGAAGAACGACGTCGTACCGTCGACGGCATAGCAAGCTTGCCGCCTCTTGCGCGGATCCCGCGGAGTCCTGGTCCGCGACCTCTACCGGAATCCAGAGCCTATAGTTCTTTCGCCAGGTCTCTTCGTCGTCTACCGCAAGGATTCTCCGCTTCACGGCGGCCCCCTCGTTTCGTTTTGAGGCATTGTAAGAGCGAGTGGAAAGCTCAACTCGAATGCAGTGGAATGGCCAACCGCCGATTCCACGCGAACCTCTCCACCTTGAAGATGCATGTACGATTTGCATAACCAGAGTCCAAGCCCGCTTCCATGCTCCTTCGTCGAGAACGAGTAGTCAAAGATCTTCTCGAGATGTTCTGATGGAATGCCCATGCCGTTATCGACGATCGTAAGGCGCGGGTAAAGGGGTTCTGGTAAGTCCACCACGATTGTGATGGTTCCGTCGTAAAATGGGTCGGTCACCTTTCGCTTTTCGCGAATGGCCCGGAGCGCGTTATCGAGAAGATCGGCGAGTACTTCGTCAATCTGAGGCGTGAGTAGGCAGACACTTCGAGCGCGTACCATCTGCGCACCTCTGAACTCGGATGGCAACTTAACGTCCACCGAGATCATTCCTACGGGTTCTTCTGGATGCCGTGTACGGAAGGCCACGACTGCGCGCTCTGCGACCCGTACCAGATCCTCCTCTGACGGCTGGTAGTGCGGAGACTGAGGGTCGAACCGCTTCGCAAACTGCGCAATCATTTCGCGAACCCCTCCGATGCGGTGGATCAACTGATCGACGAATTCCGATACGGAGGCGTCCGGTGCCACACGATGGCTGGCTGCGGGCCCCAGGTGGTCCCTTAGGTAGACTAGATTCCCGCGTATGTCACCGACATGGTTTCTGAACTGATGCAGGAAGTCAACCGCGCCGTAGCCTAGGCGGGTCATGGCTCGCTGTTCGGAGTCGATTCGCTCTCGGGCTGCGCGATTCGACCGACTGAGGGCAGCCACCGCAGTTCGCTGGATCAAGCCTCCGAAGGCGCCAAGCATTTCCTTGTGGAGATCCGAGAAAGCATTCAATTGCGGGCTCTCGATGTTCAGCGCTCCTACCAAACGACTACCGTCCAGCAGCGGTACTATCATCTCGCTTTGCATGGGGCGCTGACCGTCAGCCTCCAAAAGTTGCAAATAGTATGTCGAGTACGGTCCTTGCTTGATATCTGGAATGATCAGAATCTGGCGGCCACCTTCAGCAATCAGGTACTGGCCGCAAGCCGAATTCGCCCGACTGACGCGCAGTCCTACGTCGCTACGCCGGCTGCTGGCGATGATGATCAGTTCCTCGCCGTCAAGCATGAGAACTTGGCCGTGCTCGAAACTCAGAGCTTCTAGCGCTGCGTCGAGTATGTCGCGGTACGCTTTCCCAGCGGTGAGGTCGCCTTGCAACAGCTCCATACTGACTTTGTTGAGCGCCTCGAAACACCTCGCGCTTAGCGACTTCTCAATGGCAATCGCTGCCTGCGCCGCGAGTAGCCTCGCGGCATCAAGCGCAGCAGCGTCAAACAAGCCTGGAACATCGCGCTCAAGATCCAGAATGCCGAGTATCCGTGACGAACCGACCTGTTGAATCAGCAGGGCCAGTTCACTCCTTGTAGTGGGATGCGATCGGTGGTATCTGCCTTGGCGCTCCAAGTCTTCGACATCGGCTACATGTTGATCTTGCTGCTCCGCGAGCGCCTTACCGCACAGAGAGTGATCCATCGGAAGCTCATGACCCACGGTTAGCCCGCCCGAGCTTGCCGCGACTATCAGGCGATCTCGCTGCACAACTACGACATGGCTATGCGCGGCACCGGTTAGCTTGCGGCCTTCGTTCACTATCACGGTGAGCGGGCCGGCGGCCGAGGTGGAGGACGACAGAATTGCCCTATCCACCTTGCGGATGACCTGGTACTCCTGCGTGTGCAGTTGATCGCCTTTGTTATCTTCCACAGTCCGGCCTCATTTCAGTCCAGGACCAGAATCGGCTCGGCGCAAGTCAAAGAATCGTACTTTTAGGCTTCCGAAGACCATGTTCTTCCTGCGAACAAAACGACCACCCTTCCAGGCGGCCGTCAACTACTACTAGTAGTAGTTCCTTTTGTTTACTCCCCCGCCGCCTTCCGCCGCCTCGGCCGGCTCGCCTACTTCGCCGCCGTCCGCTGCTTCTTCGCCGCGATCTCGATGGGCACGATGTCCGGAGTGCCGCTGCCGTCGTACGGCTTGGGCTGTTTGTACGTGAACCGCTGACCCTGGAAGTTCCGGAAGATCACCTCGTCGTCATTGATCTCCTCGACGTACTCCGGCAGCAGCGGCACCTTGCCCCCGCCGCCCGGCGCGTCGATCACGAACTGCGGAACCGCCAAGCCGCTCGTCCACCCGCGCAGCGCCTGGATGATCTCCAATCCCTTCTGCACGGTCG
>JBBDYG010000001.1:0-1476 GCA_040901765.1 Pirellulales bacterium | reverse complement strand
GAGTAATTGTCAAATGTTGTGTTGTGGGATGTCGTCAGGCGGCGTCCTGCAGAACTCCGTCGATGAACTTTCTGCCTGCGAGTAAGTATGCGATTTGGTCGTGGCCGTTGAGTCGGCGCCAACGTTTCTCAGCCGACTGGCCGAGCTTGAACATCATCGCCAGGCTGGTGCGTCTGGTACCGCTGCCTTTCGTTCGGCGATGCCGCAGGCGGATCGTGGCGAACGTCGATTCGATGGGGTTCGTTGTTCGCAAGTGAGACCAGTGTTCAGCCGGGAAGTCGTAGAAGGCCAGCAGCACGTCCCGATCCTTCCGCAGACATTCGCACGCCGCCGGGTACTTGGCGCCGTATTTCTCCAGGAAGTGATCGAACGCCTTGTGCGCTGCCAGGCGAGTCTCGGCCTGCCAGATCTCGTGGATGTCGGCCTTGGCTTTGGGCCTCAGACTCCTGGGCATGTTGTTCAGCACATTAGCCGTCTTGTGCACCCAGCACCGCTGCTCGCCAATCGCCGGGAAGATCTTCCTCACCGCGGCCCAGAAGCCGAGCGCTCCATCGGCGGTCGCCAACTGGGGATCGATCTGGAGTCCCCGCTGCTTGAGGCCGAGCAACAGTTCGCTCCAGCTCTGTTCGCTCTCCCGATAACCGTCGAGGACCGCGATCAGCTCCTTGTGCCCTTCGGGCGTGGCGCCCATCAGCACCAGGATGCACTGCCGCTTGTTGGCGTCGTCTTCCAGGCGGACGTTGACGTGAATGCCATCGGCCCACAGGTAAACATACTGCTTTTCTGAGAGATCCCGTTGCATCCACTGCTCGTACTCCTGCGACCATTGCTCCTTGAGCCGCACGACGACGTTGGGACTGAGCCCTTTGGCTTTCTCGCCCACGAGGGCTTGCAAGGCTTCGCTGAAGTCGCCGGTGGAGATGCCTTTGAGGTACAGCCAGGGGATCAACTCCTCGATGGCCGGACTCTTCCGCAGATAGGCCGGCAACACGCTGGGCGAGAACTGGACTCGGCTTTCCAGGTCCGGCGAATTGTCGCGCACCCGAGGCTGAGCGAGTTCCAGCGGTCCCGCTCCGGTCAGTAGAGTTCTGGGAGGCAGATGGCCATTGCGCACCACGAGTCGCCGGCCCGCTTCGTCACGCCGCTCGACATGCTCGGCGACGAACTCGTCGACTTCCGCCTCGATCGCCGTCTGCAACATCCTGCGGGCGCCTTCACGAATGATCTCGTCCAACGGAGCGCGTGACGACTCGAACTGCGAGCGAAACGCCAACATCTCGGAATCGACATCGTTCGTGTTCGCACCCTTGTTCGAGCCGTTGCGTGTGGCGACTGGTGTTTTCCTGTTGGCTGTCGTAACCTGATCCACGGCGTATCCTTTCTGCCCTCGTCGGGCTGCTGAAGAAGCTTTCCAACTCAGCAGGATACGCCACCTTTCTGCATCTCAACAGAACACAACTTTCGACAATATCTCGT